>NZ_CP108487.1:6199295-6819225 GCF_036226525.1 Kribbella sp. NBC_01245 | reverse complement strand
CTTGTCGTTGTACGGCAGGACGATCGTGTCGGCCGTCGTGGCCTCGGTAACACCGGGTGTGCCGGGCAGGCCGAGCGTCACGACGCCTGAGCCGGCCTGAGCCAGTAGAGCGTCCACGTGGCCGTGGTAGCAGCCGGCGAACTTGATGATCTTGGCCCGGCCAGTGACCCCGCGGGCCAGGCGTAGCGCGGACATCGTGGCCTCGGTACCGGACGAGACCAGGCGCACCTTGTCGACCGGCGTCCGCGCGACGATCTCCTCGGCCAGCTCGACCTCGGGCTCGGTCGGCGTCCCGTACGACGTACCGCGGCTG
The DNA here is from genome assembly GCF_036226525.1 of Kribbella sp. NBC_01245. NCBI lineage: Bacteria > Bacillati > Actinomycetota > Actinomycetes > Propionibacteriales > Kribbellaceae > Kribbella > Kribbella sp. NBC_01245. The sequence continues at coordinate 6,818,912 of NZ_CP108487.1, read as the reverse complement.
ACCGCTGCTTGGACGGCCGCGATCACCTCGGGGTGTGCGTGGCCGAGCAACATCGGGCCCCAGGACGCGACCAGGTCGACATACCGATTACCGTCCGCATCGGTAATGTGAGATCCGTCACCCTGGGTCATGAACCGAGGGGTGCCGCCGACAGCGCGGAAGGCGCGGACCGGGGAGTTCACCCCACCCGGCGTGACCGCGGAGGCGCGGGCGAACAACTCTTCGGACCGATGCGGGCGTGCACGTTCGTCAGACACGGCGGCCATTCTCCCCGACAGACCAGTCCGCTGAGTGGGCGGGGACGGTTCACGCTGCGGCGAAGGCCTTCACAGACCCGTTGTTACGCGCCAGTATGTAATCCGGTGATCGTTCGTGCATGGCTGATGCCGTCCCGTAACCCACGCCGGGGCGAACCGTTAGACCTGTACGACGGACACCTGGACGAACGGGAAGAGCAGTGCAGTCCAGGAGCCGGGCCCGCGTGGGTGACCCGGCAAACCACGGAGGGGATTCGCGATGGCGAAGGGCAACCGCCGCGCCACCACTAGAAGCTGGGCCCAGGTGGCTCCGCTGATACCGCTCGCCCTTTTCGCGAGCGCCTTCACCGTGTCCGCCACCGACGATCCTGCCGTCGCCAGCGCCTCGCTGCTGTCCGGTGGCAAGGGCGGTGACCCAGTCGTCGTACCGGCCAAACCGTTCGCGGATCCGGCCAACTACCCGATTCCCGGCGGGACCGGCATCGGCGTGGATCCGGGCGAGCAGCCGACGCAGGTCGTGTCCGGCCTGTCCCGCAACGGCATTCCGCAGGCCGCGCTGAAGGCCTATTCGCGCGCCCAGCAGGTGATGTCGACCGCGGACCGGAGCTGCCAGCTGCCGTGGACCCTGGTCGCGGCGATCGGCCGGGTCGAGTCCAACCACGGCCGCCACGGCGGTAACGCGCTGAACCCCCAAGGCCTGGCCCAGCCCGGCATCTTCGGCCCCCGCCTCGACGGCGTGACGACGGCCCGGATCTTGGACACCGACGACGGCCGGTATGACGGCGACCAGATCTTCGATCGAGCTGTCGGCCCGATGCAGTTCATCCCCGGCACCTGGAAGCTGATGGGTGTCGACGGTGACGGCGACGGCCTGAAGAACCCGCAGGACGTCGACGACGCGGCCATGTCGACAGCCGTCTACCTGTGCTCGGGTGACGTCAACCTGACCAAGGCGGGCGACCTCAACGCCGCCCTGCTGCGCTACAACCACTCGCAGGCCTACGTGGATCTCGTCACGAGTATCGCCAAGGCCTACGCCGGTGGCAGCTGGGTCGCGGTCGACAACGGCGGCCGCGAGGGCGACGGCATCGACCGCGCCGGTGACGAGATCGACAACGTCGACATCAACCCGCCCACCGAAGAGTGGGACAAGGCGATCGTGATCCCGACGCCGCCAGTGGCCACGACCGGCACCACGACCAAGCCGACGACGTCGCGTCCGACCGCATCCGCAAGTCGTACGACGAAGCCGTCCACCCGGCCGACCACCACGCCGACCCGCAAGCCGACGGCGTCGCCGACCACTTCGACGTCTACTTCGACGAAGCCGCCGAGCACGCCGACGGTCACGCCGAAACCCCCGGTCATCCCGGGAGCCGCGGTGATCGAGACGGCCGCGGGCACCATCGTCGGCACGGTCGGTAGCACGGTCACGGAGCTGACCCGGGCCGCGAACTACTGCCAGGCCGAGATGGCGAAGGTCACCATCAAGAACCCGTCGCAGGAGCAACTGCAGAAGTGCGTGACCGCCTTCCAGACCGGCGGCACCAAAGCCGTCGACCAGGTCATCCGCAATCTGCTTTCGCTGCTCGGTCTACTCGGCATCCTCGGCGGAGGTATCGCCGGCAGCTGACCCCCGAACTGGCGCGCCTGCCCCCACCCCTCCCAAGTTGGCGCGCCTCTGGCGACGCCACGGAGCCCCTCCCCCCAGCTTCGTGGCGTCGCCCATTCTTCTGTCCATCGGTCCCTTGTGACCAGGCGTGTCGCCGTTCATCGGTCCCTTGTGACCAGACTTGTTCATTCCGCCGGAAGGTGGCGGGCGGTGATTTCCAGCAGGGTGGCGTGGGTTTTGGCGTCGGCGGCGGCGATGACGCCGAGGCCGGTGTGGAGGGGGCGGCCGCGGAGGTCGGTGACGATGCAGCCGGCCGCTTGGCACAGCGCGAGCCCGGCCGTGAAGTGGACGCTGTCGCGGAGATCGCCGTCGGTCACGTACGCCGCGCGCCTGCCCGCGGCCACCCAGGCAACGGCCAGCGTCGTCGACAAGACTCGCTGGCCGAAGGCAGCCCGGAAATCGTGATCGGTCAGCAGCCGGGATCCGAGGAAGGTCCCGTCGGTTATCGGGTCCACATTGACGTCCACGAGCCGCGAGTCCGCCGTGGCGACCATCGGAAGGTCGGCATCCTCGCGACGGATGCCGACGGCGTCTCCGTCGGTCCAGAAGGTCTCGCCGGAAACAGGATCCGCGACCGCGGCGGCGATGGTCTCACCACCGGTTTGCAGTGCGACGTTGACGGAGAAGAGCGGAGTCTGGGCGGCGAAGTTGAGCGTCCCGCATAACGGATCCACCAGCCAGCGCCTTGGCGAATCGGCGTCACCGCGGGCGCCGTACTCCTCACCGACGAAAGCATCCCCGGGTCTACCGCTCTGGATCAGGTCAAGAATTGCCTGCTCCGCCTCGAGGTCCGCATCTGTCGCGAAGTCCGTCGCCGACTTGTCGTGCCGGCCGATCGAAGTGCCGTACTTGGCCCGCACGACCGCGGCGCCCGCCTCGGCCGCCGCGATCGCCAACTCGACATCAGAACCACTCTGTTCGTCCATGTCCCTATCCAATACCGCCGCCTTCCCTTTGCATTCATTCGTCGGAATCCGCCCTCTCAACCACCGCGGACAAGTACAGGTCGGCGGACGGAAGAGGGCGGATTCCGACGAATGAATGCAAAGGGCGCCGTGGGCGCTCGGAGTGTTAGCGGAGGTGCCAGGCGGTGGTGATGGATTGGGTGGTGGAGTTGCCGGCTAGGTCGGTGGCGGTTACGCGGAGGTCGGCGGATTTGGCGCCGGGCGGGGCTGCGGGGAGGCGGTAGCCGTGCAGCTTGGTCCAGGTCTTGCCGCCGTTGTGGGAGATCTCGATCACCGTGCGGAAGAGCCCTGGGCCGGTTGCGCCGGGTTGGTAGGTCGGGCGGACTTCGAGGCGGGCGCCACCTTGGGCTGGGACGCGGTTCTCGGCGTCCGTCTCGAGGCGATAGTCGAGCTGGACCAGCGGCAGCACCACTCGCGCCTTGGTCGAACGGCCCGAGCGGAAGCGCCACGTCGTACGGGTGGAAGTGGAGGTTGTGGCCCAGGTGTTGGGGGCACGCTTTACCGCTAGGTCGAGCTCGTACCAGCTGGAGGTCGGGTCGACGCCGAATTGGGCGACGGACCAGTTCGACTTCCCGACTTCACGCCCGTCGCGGCGCAGCACCATCGTCGTACTGTCGCCTCGTTGGTCGCTCCAGCCGTAAACCGTGCGATCGCCGTTCACGTGTTGCGGGATCGCCACCCGGATCGCGTCCTCGAACCGCGCGACCGGTAGGCCGTCCGCTTCGGCTCCACCGATGGCCGGGATGGCGGGGCGGGCGATGGCGGCCCACCAGGTACGACGTACTTGCTGGTGGGGGCGATAGACCTTCGGTACGGCGTACTCGTGGCCGTACTCGTTCCACTCGCCCGCGGACGTCTTGTCGGTCCACTCGCTCCCGCCAGTCGTCACGTAATCCGTGCGTTCGACTGGCGCCGTGACGAGTCGAGTGGAGGGGAAGCCGACGCTGATGCCGGGCAGGAAGGCCGTGCGGGTATCCGCGTGCAGCTCCTGCCAGCCGTTGTGGTGGTGGAACGCCGTACGCACGACCGCCGTGGCGAGGCGGGCGGCGTCGTACCGCAAGGGCCCGCGGACCTGGTCTTCGCTGAGCGCGAGGTCATAGCGGTACGTCGGTTCGGCGATTCCGGTCAGCTGGATCGACGCACCTCGCAAGGCCTTCAACCGGAGGCCCTCGGCTTGGCGCAACGCGTAGACCGGGATCGGCGCGACCCCGCCATCGCTCCAGAAGCCCGGCTCGTCCTTGTACATCAGTACGACCTTGCCGCCGGCCTTGGCGACCGCCTCGACCTGCGCGACGGTCTGGTCGTAATCGCGCCAGCGCACGAGCACAACCTTGCCCTTGGCATCGATCTTCGCGAGCTCGGCGGACGTCGCGCCACCCGCGTCCACCAGGCCGAGTCGTTCGTTGCCGACGTACTTCTTCTCGAAACCGGAATGGTCCGGCGACGGCAAGCGGAATCCGTTCGGACCAAGGACGTCCACGGTGAGCTGCGGCTCGGCCAGATCCCAGCGTTGGGTCACCTCGAACTTGCCCTTACGCACCCGGTCGAACCGCTGGACGTAAACCTCAGACGTGATCCGCGGGTTCATCGACCATCCGGACAACGCCGTCCGCTCGCCGAGTGCGCGGTACCAGGCCAGGACGAACCCGTCCGGATCGGCACGACGTGGCGTGGTGATCGAGACCCGCTCGGCCTGGCGCGCATCGAAGTGCAGACGCATCGACGACGACACCCAGACGTCCGGACGGCCCATCAACGCGATCGACTGGTCCCAGCCGGCCGCGTCCTGCGTCATCACGAAGGCCATCACCGCATAACGCCCGGTCGGGACCTGGACCGTACGGCTGCCGGTCTCGTCGAAGGCGATCGCTTCGACCTGGCCGGTGGCGGTGTTCCAGAGCTGGACGCCGCTGACGGCCTTCGCCGGTCGCCCGAGCCGATCCGTCCCGCTCACGGTGATCTCGTGCAGCTTGCCCGACGCAACGAAGCCGATGCCGGTTCGAACCTTGCCTCCGGCAACCAATAGTCCGCTGTAATTCCCAGCTGGGGTGTTCGCGCTTAGTTTGACCATGGCCTTGCCGATCGCGCCAGGCTTGATGGTGAGCCTGGTGGGCGAGACGGTGACGGCGGCCTTCACTCCACTGGGCGACCGTACGTCGACTCGCAGGTCGAGGTTCACCGTCGTGCGGGAGTTGTTGCGGTAGGCAATCGTCTTGCTCAAGTGGTTCGCGTCGAACGAGAGCGCGGCCTGATCCGGTACCACCTGCGGATCGAGCGCAGCGGCCAGGTCGATCCGGCCCACGCCCTGCCCGGTGACCGATGTCCCCTTGGACGGCTTGGCGGTGCCGGCGAGAACGGCCTTGAGCTGTGCGCCCGACCAGTCCGGGTGATGCTGCGCGAGGATGGCGGCCGCTCCCGCGACGTGCGGCGTCGCCATCGACGTACCACTCATTGCGGTGTAGTGCGGTCCGACGTCATGGCCGAGGTTGGTCCCGGCCGCGCGGCCCGCGACGATGTCGACACCCGGCGCGGTGACCTCGGGCTTGACCGCGCCATCGACGAGACGAGGGCCGCGACTGGAGAACGAGGCCAGCCGGTCGTCCCGATCGACCGCGCCAACGGCCAGCGCGGCGGTCGCGGCGGCGGGCGAGCTGACCGTCTCGTCGGCGCCCGAGTTGCCTGCGGCGATGACAAAGAGCGCTCCGGACTTTGATGAGAGCTGGTTGACCGTCTCGCTCATCGGGTCGGTGCCGTCCGTCGGCATACTGCCGAGGCTGATGCTCACCACCTTCGCGCCTTGGGCGACGGCCCATTCCATGCCGGCGATGATCCAGGAGTCGAACCCCGAGCCCCAATTGTCGAGCACCTTGCCGACCAGCAGGTTCGCACCGGGAGCAACGCCCTTGCGCCGTCCGGCCGAGCCCTTACCGGTCCCGGCGACGATGGTGGCGACGTGCGTCCCGTGGCCCTGGCCGTCCTTGACGGTCTCACCCGGGACGAAACTCTTCGACGTCGAGACCTTGCCCTGGAGATCGGGATGACTCGTGTCGTATCCGGTGTCGAGTACGGCGACCTTCACGCCCTTGCCGTCGTACCCCTTGCGCCACGCGGTCGGCGCTCCGATCTGCGCCGTACTCCGGTCGAGCAGCGCCCGAACCCGGCCGTCGAGCCAGATCTTGCCGGTATCACCACTGAGGGTGCGGACGTCGTTGAGCGAGTTCCAGAATTCGCGCGCGCGGGCCTTTTCGGTGCTGACGGCAACCATCTCGCCTAGGGCGAACCGGCGAGTAGTTGCCGATGGCATCGGTCCGGAGATCAACAGTGGAAGGACTTTCATCCGCGCGTCGTCGTAGCCCTGGGCAACCAAATCGCTGAGGTTGAACAGCCGCTCGTCGAGGCGCTTCGCGGTGAGATACGGGTACGCCGCGGCCGGGACCAGGTGTACGTCGCCGTCGTACTCGCCGATGTAGTACGGCGCCTTCGGGTCGAGCAGGCGCGCCGAATGCCGGCCGCCGGGGAAAGTGGTCAGCTCGGCGACGTCCCCGGTGATCAGGGTGATGCGCTTGCTCACGGCCCCCGGAGTGCCTTGAGCGCCGGTGGTCCCGGTGCCGGATCCAGCACCGGAACCACCAGCAGTGATGGCCGCCGCCCCAGCATTTCTCGGCCCGGACAGCGTCGCGGTGGCCGACGCCGTCGCGTTTCCATTCGCCTTGGGGTACGCCACCTGCTGCCGTGAGGCGCCTACCGCCGCCGTGGCGTTCGCCGGGGGGATAGCGAGCGCAACGGCCAGTGCGGAGGCGAGCAGACTGGTGACGAGGCGAGGCATACGCACGGGGACACCTTTCGAAGCCCCGACGGACGCGAGGCCATCACGCCGAGAGTGTCAGTTGCCCAGGGCCACGGTCCACGATGGCGGCTGGCCTACATCCGCCATGGCCGGATTCAGCCACGAGGCCGGGCTTTCCGCAGTACGGCGGGCGGTTTCGGTTGGGTCGCGATGGCGATTTTCTTGATCAGAATCGCCGGTGGGACCTTGCGTTGTGACGCAAAGTCCCACAGACGTTACCGCAAGTCAGACCTCAGATTTCAGATTTTCAGGCAAAGCGCTTGGCGACGCGTTCCATGCGCTCGACCAGGTCCAGGTCGTAGGCGACACCAGGGGTGTAGAAGATGATGTAGTTCGCCCCGGCCTCCAGCGCGGCCTCGACCTTGTCGGCGATCTCGTCCTCGGTGCCGATCAGGTTGTCCTTGGAGAACTTCTCCCAGTTCTGCGGGCCCATGGCCTTGGCGGTCGCCTTCTGCGGGTCATCGCCGGCGTCGATCGGGAACGCGTTGATCCCGGTCGAGATGGCGATGTCGTCGTAGTTCCGGCCGACCTTCTCGCAGTGCCCCTTCAGCAGCGCGATCTTCTCGCGGATGACGTCGGGGTTGCCGCCGCCGATGTTCGCGCCATCGGCGTACTGCGCGACGAGCTTCAGCGTGACGTTCGGGCCGCCACCGCCGATCCAGAACGACGGGTGCGGCTTGCGCACACCCTTCGGCTCGTTGATCGGCTTGTCGACCTGGTAGTACTTGCCCTTGAAGACGACCTCGTCCTCGGTCCACATCCGGTAGATCAGCTCGGTGGCCTCCCGGAACGCGCCCATCCGGTCCTTCAGCTCGGGCCACTCGTAGCCGTACGCCCTCCACTCGTGCTCGTACCACCCGGCGCCGATACCGGCGTACAGGCGGCCGTGGCTGGCCACGTCGACCGTCGACGCGATCTTGGCGTAGAGCGCGGGGTTGCGATAGCCGTTGCAGCCGACCATCTGCCCGATGTTCACCCGCTTGGTATCGCGGGCCAGCGCCGCGGTGGTCGTCCAGCACTCGAAAGTGGTGTTGTCACTCGGCTCCGGCACCGTGTGGAAATGGTCGAACAACCAGATCGAGTCCCACGACCCGGCATCCGCCGCCTTCGCGACGTCCGTCATCGCCTCCCACTGCTCGACCGGGTCGGCGATCCCGGCGAGATCCATCTTCCAGCCCTGCGGTACGAAGATTCCGAAACGTGTCATGACATGCATTCTGGCTTCTTGCGTTCATTCGTCGGAATCCGCCCCAACCGGCCCCTCCGAGCACCGGCCTAGTCGTCGTCCTCATCCCATAAACGGCTGACCCAGTGGAGTCCGCCATCCGGGAAGTCCGCGCGCTCTTCCGGATGCCAGCCCCGCAACCCGACCACCGTCTCCGCCATCAACGCCTCCACATCGTGGAAACCGTGATGAGGAGGTCCGTCGTTGAAACAGTCGAGCACCTCGCGGCGCCCGGTGTCGCTCGAGATGGCCAGATAGCAGCCCGAGATGTCCTCCGCGAACGGAATCACCCGCGGGATGCCGTAGGCCTCCGTCAGCCAACCGAGCCACACGTATTTCTCGATCGCGTACGAGATGGGAATCGGGTACCAGTTCCCGACGAACGAGAAGCGCGACGAATCCCGGACGTCGCGCGGCGTGCCGTTGTGCCCCTGGTAGAGCTCGCGCAACTGGTCCGGCAAAGGCTGACCGATCGCCCCCGCCCACTGGTCCAGCTCCGCCTCGGTCGCAGGCGCGCCAAGTGCCGCCCGAACCACCGGCGCCGACTCCAATGCCTTCTCAATCTCCCGCCACTGCCACGCGATCTCCATGGCGGCAGTCTCCCGGACACACGGACCGCGCAGTCGGCTGGTTGCCGTTGGCCGGGCGGACCGCCAGGTCCGCGGGCAGGAGAGGGCGATTTGGGACCGATGAACGCACAAAAGAAGGTCCGAGGGGTGAGAGCGCTCTAGTTCCGGAACCGGTGGGGTATTGACCGGGGGTGGCGCCAGTGGTGAGCATCGGGCGCGGCGTGGGTGAGGCCCGTGCTGCCGTTGGCATGCGATCGAACGGATCCAGGTGGGCCGCGATGACCCGGGAGGGTGGGCGCGGGCCGGATCGGGGGCAGACAGAGCGTGCCGGCGTACCGCCCGATGGAATGAGGAGTCGCCATGCTCAGGTGGCCAGGTAAACGTTCGCAGCCCCGGATGAGGTCCGGACCACGGATGGCGGTGGTGACCAGCGCGGCTCTGGTGGCCGGGTTGCTCCCGCTTGGAGTGGCGTCTCAAGCGACCGCCGACGGCCAAGGCGCGCAGCAAGGCCAGAGCGCGCGAGGTGTCCGTGCGCAAGGTGTGAGTGCGGATGAGCCGGCGCCGATCGCGTTGGCGCAGTTCGAGGGGGCCGAGCCGCTGGGGACGCCGCCGATCGGGCTGTTCAACTGGGGTAGTGACGCGGACGACCCGCCCACGCTCGAGCTGCAGGCGCGACCTGATGCGCCGCAGGGCGAGAAGGTGCTCGCGGGCAAGTACAACATCAGCGGCTGGGGTGGTTTCAGCCACCACGTCACGTTCAACGAGAACCCGGGCAACTGGTCCGGCCACAAGGGCATCCGCTTCTGGTGGTACGGCCAGAACACCGCACCCCTGCCGCCCGGTTCCGGCAAGCGGATCTTCTTCGAGGTCAAGGACGGCGGCGCCAACGCGGACGCCACCGAGCTCTGGAACACCTCGTTCACCGATGACTGGCAGGGCTGGCATCTGGTCGAGATCCCGTTCAGCGAACTCGTCTATCGCAGCGACTACCAGCCCGTCGGTGGCATCGACCAGATCCTCAACCTGACCCAGATGTGGGGTTACGCCTTCACGATGCCGGGAGGTTCGCCCGGTGAGTTCCAGATCGACCAGGTCGAGGTGTTCGGCAAGGCGGATCCGGCGCTGAAGGCGAGCGTCACGACCGACGCGTCGGTCTACCCGGTCAAGGAGGGCGACTCGGCGCAGGTCAAGATCGCCGTCAACACCACGGGCGCCGTACCGCTGGATGAGCCGGTGACGGTCGAGTACAACACCGGCACGGGTACGGCGGGCGCGACCGACTATTCGGCGACGAACGGGACGATCACGTTCGCGGCCGGTACGGCGTCAGGTACGGCGCAGACCGTGACCGTGGTGACCAAGAAGGACGAGTCGGCGGAGACGGCCGAGACCATTCCCGTCGAGCTGATCGTCACCGGCGCGAAGGCACCCACCGCGACACCGCAGGTGGTGATCAACGCGCACGACCTGCCGTACCTGGACAAGCGGCTCCCGGTGAAGAAGCGCGTCGACGACCTGCTCAAGCGGATGACGCTGGAGGAGAAGGCCGGCCAGATGACCCAGGCCGAGCGGAATGCCCTGCGCTCCCGCAGCGACCTCGCGACGTACGGACTCGGCTCGTTGTTGTCCGGCGGCGGCTCGGTTCCGAATCCGAACACGCCCGAGTCGTGGGCCAACATGATCGACAACTTCCAGCTGAGCGCGAAGGCCGCTCGCCTGCAGATCCCGATCATCTACGGCGTCGACGGCGTGCATGGGCACAACAACGTGATCGGCGCGACGATCCTGCCGCACAACATCGGTATGGGTGCGACGCGTGATCCCGAGCTGTCCCGCCGGACCGGCGTCGTCTCAGCAACGGAGATCCGCGCGACGGGTATTCCGTGGAACTTCGCGCCCTGCCTGTGTGTCACCCGCGACGACCGCTGGGGCCGCGTCTACGAGTCGTACGGCGAGGACCCGGCGCTGGTGAAGTCGATGGCGACCGTCATCGAGGGGATGCAGGGCAAGGCCAACGGCAGCCAGCTGAACCAGAACACGAAGGTGCTCGCGAGCGCCAAGCACTTCGCGGGTGACGGCGGCACGAAGTACGGCTCGTCGACCACCGGCGCGTACAAGATCGACCAGGGCATCACCGAGGTGACTCGCGCGGAGCTGGAGGCGATCCACCTCGACCCGTTCCAGACGTCGGTCGACCTGGGCGTCGGCACGGTGATGCCGTCGTACTCGAGTGTCGACATCATCGGCGATGACCAGGGCCCGGTGAAGATGCACGGCAACACCGAGCTGATCAACGGCGTGCTCAAAGACCGGATGGGCTTCGAGGGTTTCGTCATCAGCGACTGGCAGGCGATCGACCAACTGCCGGGCGACTACGCGAGTGATGTCCGTACGTCGATCAACGCCGGGCTCGACATGATCATGGTGCCGACCGCCTACCAGACGTTCGTCACCACTTTGATCGACGAGGTCAAGGCCGGCCGGGTCGCGCAGAGCCGGGTCGACGACGCGGTCAAGCGGATCCTGGTGCAGAAGTTCCGGCTCGGCCTGTTCGAGCAGCCGACGACGGATCGCACCCACATCGCCGAGATCGGTTCGGCCGCCCACCGGGCCGTCGCACGCGAGGCCGCCGCGAAGTCTCAGGTGTTGTTGAAGAACGAGGGCAACGTGTTGCCGTTGGCAACGACCTCGAAGGTTTATGTTGCCGGCAGCAACGCCGACGACCTCGGCAACCAACTCGGCGGCTGGTCGATCAGCTGGCAGGGTGGTTCCGGTAAGACGACCACCGGGACGAGCATTCTCGACGGCATCAAGCAGGTCGTGCCGGATGCCACCTTCAGCCAGGACGCCTCGGCACCGATCGAGGGCCACGACGTCGGTATCGTCGTGGTCGGCGAACGGCCTTATGCGGAAGGCATCGGCGATGTCGGCAACGGGCACGACCTGTTGCTGACGGATGCCGACAAGGCCGCCATCACGAAGGTCTGCGCCGCGACCAAGTGCGCGGTGCTGGTGGTGTCGGGACGTCCGCAGGTCATCGCGGACCAGGTCGCCGAGATCGACGCCCTGGTCGCGTCCTGGCTGCCTGGTACGGAAGGCGCGGGTGTGGCCGACGTACTGTTCGGCAAGCGTGCGTTCAGTGGGCGGCTGCCCGTCACCTGGCCGAAGTCCGAGGCGCAGGCGGCGATGAACGTGGGCGACGCGTCGTACGACCCGCAGTTCCCGTACGGCTGGGGTCTGACCACCGAGGCGGCGGCGCGCAAGGCATTGACCGATGCCAAGAACTCCCTGCTGCGTAAGGGCCGGTACTCCCCCGATGCGCTGGCCGCGGTCGTGTACATCGAGCTGGCTCTTCGGTCGAAGAATTGGGCCAGTTCACCCGCCGTCTTCCCACTGCTCGCACAGGCCGGGAAGCACTTGCAGCGAACGAAGATCGACTCGTACGCCGATGGGGACGCGGTGGTGACCGCCGCGAGGTGGATCGCCCAGAACAAGCTCGGCCAGAACCACACCGAGGTCCGGTCGAAGCTCACCTCTGACGCGGAGCACTTGCTGCTGACGGGTGACCTGAGTGGTGCCGTGACCAAGTTGGCGACGGCCTACCGGAGCTAACGCGCGCGGAGGCGGCGGAGCATGCGGGCGTCCTCGAAACCGACAGCCCGTGCCGCCGCCTCCACCGTGTCGCCATGGCCGATCAAGTTCTCGGCCCGCTCCAACCTGAGGAGTTGCTGGTAGCGCAACGGCGTAAGGCCTGTCGCGGTCGTGAAGATGCGCGTCAGGGTCCGTTCGCTGACGCCTGCTGCGGCCGCAAGGTCTGCCAGCAGCAGGCGATCGGCGTACCGGCGGTCGATCACATCCTGCACCCGGTGGGCCAGATCGCTCAGATGACCGCGATGCCGCAACATCGCGCTGGCCTGCTGCTCATCGCCATTACGCCGCGCGTAAACGACCATTTCCCGCGCGATCCGGGCCGCGGCTTCCGCGCCATGCGCCACCGCCACCAGGTGCAGCGCGAGGTCGATACCACTCGCGATCCCGGCGGACGTGATGACGCGATCGTCCTCGACGTACAGCACATCGCGCACGATCGAGGCCTTCGGATAACGCGCGGCCATCTCGTCGGCCAGGTCGTGATGCGTCGTATAGCGCCGGCCATCGAGCAAGCCACATCGCCCAAGCGCGTCCGCGCCCGAACACACGCTGGCCACCGAACCGCCCGCCGCGTGATGCGCACGCACCCGCTGCGCGAAGGCCTCGCCAAAGGGCGCATCTCGCGAGAGCTTCTGCGAACGCCAGCCCGGTACGACGACCAGGTCGTTGCGGGACAGCGCCGGCCATTCGGTCTCGGCGCTGACCGGAAGGCCTTGTGCCGTACCGACTTCCGGCTGCTCCGCGACGTACGTCAGGTCGTAGCCGAGGCCGAAGTCCCGGCCGGTGGCGAACACCTGGGCCGGTCCGGCGAGGTCCAGGAGGTGCAGGCCGGGCACCAGGACGAAGACGACTCGGGTCATGATCCGGTCATCATGCCACGGCTTCGCGAACGCGATTCGTCATCTCATCTAGTGACCGGATGGTGGCGAATCGGCCTGCCAGGGCGTACTCCGTGCGCTCGGTGACGACCTCGGGTGTGAGCGTCTTGGGATCGGCCAGTTCCTCCGCGTGGCTGCGTCCGGCCGGCGCCTCCCAATGCGGCAGCGGCGTGGTCGCGGTGGCCTCGGTGACGAACACCACCTCGTAGCCGAGGTCCGACGCGACGCGTGCGGTGGTCTCACAGCACTGCTCGGTCCGGATGCCGCAGATGACCACTTCGTGGACGCCGCGCTGGGTGAGGTACTGCTGGAGATTCGTTGTGGTAAAGGCGTTGTGGGCAGTCTTGTTGAGAACGGGCTCGCCCTCTAGCGGCTTGAGTCCGTCCATCAATTCAACGAAGCCGCTGGCCGGATCGAAGACGCCGCCGGCGCCGGGCTCGTTGTGCAGGATCCAGACCACCTCGTCACCACGCTCGCGCGAGGCGTCTACCAGGCGACCGACTCGGTCGGCGATGTCGGGCCGGTTCGTGCTGACCCAGTTGGGCCGTTGACGGAAGGACTCCTGGACGTCGATGACGATCAAAGCTGTGCTCATGGCACGAGTCTGCGTGACCGGATCGGGCCGGAGGTAGACACCATCAGGCCCGGCACCGGACGGATCCGGTCACGATCTACAGGTGTAGACAGTGATCGGACGAATTCGGACGGTTGCCAACTATTCCAAACACTCTAGTCGCGTGGTTAGGCTGCCGGGTCGGTGGTGGAAACGATCCCACCAACCGTCAGCCGACACAGCGCCAGATGACAAGTGAGTGAGGGGAAGTCATGTCAGACAATCTGCCCCGCCGCCAGGTGCTCCGGACCGCAGGGGCCATCGGCCTCAGTGCCGCAGCCGCCGGGGCTCTGCAGCAAACCGCCAGCGCCACCAGCTCCACCAGCTCTTCAGCATCCGAAGGCATCGGTCACGGCCGGCTCGAGATCAGCAAGAAGGTCTTCGGCAGAACGCCGGCCGGCGAACAGGTCGACGTCTATACCTTCACCAACGGCCGGGTGACGATCTCGATGCTGACCTGGGGCGCAACCCTGCAGCGGATCGAGACGCCGGACCGGCGCGGCCGGAAGAAGAACATCAGCCTCGGTTTCGACAACCTCGAGGACTACGCCGCGCTCAGCCCGTACTTCGGTTCGACCGTCGGCCGGTATGGCAACCGGATCGCCAAAGGCCAGTTCACCTTGGACGGCAAGACGTACCAACTGCCGATCAACAACGGGCCGAACAGCCTGCACGGCGGCACGATCGGCTTCGACAAGAAGGTCTGGCAGGCCAAGGTCGTGCGCACCGATACGGCGATCGGTGTCACCTTCACGTACGTCAGCCCGGACGGCGAGATGGGCTATCCCGGCAAACTGACCAGCACCGTGACGTACACGCTGGACAAGGCCAATCGGCTGAACATCGACTACCACGCGGTCACCGACAAGGCGACCGTGCTGAACCTGACCAACCACGTCTACTTCAACCTCGGTGGTGAGGGTTCGGGCTCGATCGACGACCACATCCTGCAGCTGAACGCGCCCGCCTACACACCGGTCGACGCGACGCTGATTCCGACCGGCCAGATCGCCCCGGTCACGGGTACGCCGTTCGACTTCCGCAGGCCGACCGCGATCGGCGCGCGCATTCGGGACGACCATCCGCAGCTGGTGATCGGTCGCGGGTACGACCATAACTTCGTGCTAGGCGAGGCCGGTAAGGACGGCGTACGCCTCGCTGCCCGGGCCTGGGAACCGGACAGCGGCCGCTCGGTGACCGTGCACACCACCGAGCCCGGCGTGCAGGTTTACACGGGCAACTTCCTGGACGGCTCGTTCCAGGGCATCGGCGGCAAGTCGTACCGCCAAGGCGACGCGTTCTGCCTGGAAACCCAGCACTTCCCGGACTCCCCCAACCACCCGAACTTCCCGTCCACCGTGCTCCGCCCCGGCCAAACCTTCCGCTCCACCACCACTTTCACCTTCGGCACCATCTAGACCGGCAGCGCCGTACCCCTTTGTCCCGGGGTACGGCGCTGTTCTAGACGGCGATGGATAGGTCGTACGTGCGGCGCACGCTGTTGCCGATCCGGGCGATGTCGGTGCCGTACACGTGCAGGGAGATGGCGACCGTCGTGCCCGAGTTCGTCACCCGGTGGATGTCGCCGGGAGGCGCGAAGCCGCTCACCGCTCCTGCCTGGTCGGTGCGGGTCCCCGTCAGCAGCAGGGTTCGCTCGCCCTCGTCGAGGCTGAACCGCTCCTCGTACTCGGTGCCGGCGACCACCGCGACGACGCACCAAGTCGTGTGGTCGTGCACGCTGGTCGCTTGCCCGGGCCTGGAGATGAGCGCGACAACGGAGAAGCTGCCGTCGGGTTCGACGTGAAGCACCTGGCTTCGGTCACTCCCTTGGCGCGCCTCGGCCGGGACCGCCCGCAGGACGTCGTCGGCCGTGGGGAGCTTTCCGCTCAGGTCGGTGACCACAGTGTCGACCACGAGCTGCCAGTCGGCCGGGATCCGGGTGGCGGCGCGGATCGCGGCGTACAGCTGTTCCATGGTGGTCCCTCCGGTTGGTTGAGTTGACCGTAGGCTCGCCAGGTGGCTCTGTGTAAGGTCCAGTTTCATGGCAGTTGAGTGGTCCGGTTTGACCCCTGACGTCCTGCTCCGGCTGGATCGCCAGAGCCCCGAGACGTTGGGTTCGCAATTACAGAACGCGTTACGTACGGCGGTCCGGGAAGGTCGTCTGCAAACGGGTGAGCGACTGCCCTCGTCCCGGAAACTCGCGACGGACCTCGGTGTCTCGCGCGGTCTGGTGCAGGCGACGTACGAGCAGTTGGAGGCCGAGGGCTATCTGCGCGCCTTCGGTGGCTCGGCGACGCGGGTCGCGTTCAGCCCGCAATCGGCCGTCACAACATTGTCAAAACCCACGCCCGTCGCCCGTATGGAGATCGACTTCATACCGGGACGCCCAGACCTCAACAGCTTCCCAACGCGCGACTGGTTGTGGGCCTGCGGGGAAGCCACCCGCACGGCCTCTGCCACGGACCTGGGGTACGGCGATCCGCAGGGGTCGATCCGGCTCCGATGCGTCGTCGCGGCATACCTGCAACGTGTGCGCGGCGCGTTCGCGGGCGCGGACGACCTGGTGATCTGCAGCGGGTTCACCCAGGGCATCGCGCTGACCCTGGCCGCGCTGCGAGCCGAAGGCCTCACCTCGGTCGCCGTCGAGGATCCCGGTCACCAGGACATGCACACTCTCGTCCGACGAGCCGGCCTGACCCCGGTCTTCGTACCCGTTGACGACCAAGGCTTGGTCGTGGATGAGCTCGTTCGGACGAAGGCAACGGCGGTCATCGTCACACCGGCCCACCAGACCCCGACCGGTGTGGTCCTCAGCCCTGAGCGACGGCTGGCGCTATTGCGGTGGGCCGAGCGGATGAACGGGGTGGTGATCGAGGACGACTACGACTCGGAGTTCCGCTACGACAAGCAGGCGGTCGGATCGCTCCAGGGGCTCGCGGCGGATCACGTCGTCAGCATCGGATCGGTCAGCAAGTCTCTCGCGCCCGCGATCAGACTGGGGTGGGTGCTGGCGCCCCGGCGTCTGGTCGCGCGAATCGCCGAGGAGAAGAACCGATCCGACCGTGGCTCGCCGGCGCTCGACCAGTTGGCGCTGGCCAGGTTGATCGAGTCGGGCCGGTTCGATCGCCATCTGCACCGCATGAGGAGCGTCTATGGCGCGCGGCGCGGCGTACTGGTCGAGGCGATCGGCGAACATGCGCCCAACCTTGAGCTGACCGGCCTCGCCGCCGGCTTCCACGCCCTTGCGCGACTCGGCGAGACAGCCGACGAGGCAGGGCTCATCGCCGCCGCGGCCCAGCGCTCCGTCGGCCTGCAGGGACTCGGCCGCTACACATCACCGAACTACCAGGGTTCACCGGCAATCGTGTTCGGCTTCGGCGACCTCAACGCGGATGCGATCAAACGCGGCATCACCACCATCGCCGACCTACTCCGGCAGCACGCATAACTTTTCGTTCATTCGTCGGAATCCGCCCTCCCCCGCTGCTTTGCCGCACCTGTCCGCGGTGCTGCGAGGGCGGATTCCGACGAATGAACGAAAAGAAGAGGCGAACGCAAAGTCAGAGGGCCAAGGTGGTGGCGATGGGGAGGTGGTCGCTGGTGGTGGCGGGGAGGGTCCAGGAGCGGAGGGGTTTCACGTTGCGGACCAGGATGTTGTCGATTCGGGCGATCGGCAGGATGGCCGGCCAGGTGAGGCCGAAACCCTGGCCCGCTTCGTCCTGGACCGAGACCAGCCGGTCCGTCAACGGCGTCAGCGCGCGATCGAGCGTCGTACCGTTGAAGTCGCCCGCGAGGATCGTGCGCCGGACCCGATCCGTGCGAATGGCCTCGCCGAGCAGCTTGGCCGCGTAGTTCCGGCGGTTCGTCATGAACCCGATCGCCGGTTTGACCCGGACCGACGAGAGATGCGCGACGAAGACCGCGACCGGCCCGCGCGGCGTCTCGACCGTCGTCCGCAACGCGCGATCCGGTTCGTAAATGTCGACGGACCGGGAATCCGCGATCGGGTATTTGCTCCAAAGGCCGACCGTGCCCTCGACCACGTGATAGCGATACGACGGTTCGAGCACGCGTTCGTAGACCCGGATCGCCTTGCGGGACAGCTCTTCCAGCGCGATGAGGTCCGCGCCGGAAGCCGCGAGCGCGGTCGCCGTACCGGCATGGTTCGAGTTCACCGCGCTGACGTTGTGGCTCACCACGGTCAGGTCCGCCGTACCGGATTGCTGCTTGTCCGCGAAGGTCGCGCCGAACGTCGCCAGCCAAGCGGACAGCGGCATCACCATGACCAACAGGATCGCGACCGACCGGCGTGCGATCGCGAACACCAGCAGTACGGGCACGGCCAGGATCGACCAGGGCAACAAGGTCTCGACCAGACTGCCGAGATTGCCCGGGCGGTTCGGGATCGAGCCGTGCAGCAGGATCGTGGCGGCCGTGAGCACGCCGTACGCGATGACCAGCCGGCTCCTCTTGCCGGGCCGGTTCGGCTTAACCGCGCTTGTGGGCTGACGGTGGCGAGGGCTAGGGGCCGGGGCCGGGCGGTCGATGAGTGCCGTCATGGCGCGTCACCCCTTCTGATCGGTTACTCGATCAGCCTGCGCGACCGGCATCTCCAGCTTGTCCGGATAGATCCGCCACTACCGCTTGAACACCCATCAGTCCCGCATCAGGCAGCCGTACGGTCGCGACCGCGCCGCCTTCCGCCGCATTCGCGAACGTCAGGTCCGCCCCGATCACCGCCGCCTGGCCCATCGCGATGGTGAGACCGAGCCCGTGCCCGCGACCGCGCTCGGTGACACCGGTCCGAAAGCGCTGCGGGCCGTCGGACAGCAGGTCGGCGGGAAATCCGTCGCCATGATCGCGTACGACGATGGTGCTGCCGTTGACGACGACGTCGACCGGGGGACGGCCGTGCCGATGCGCGTTGACGACCAGGTTCGCGATGATCCGGTCGAGGCGGCGCGGGTCCGTCTCGACTCGGGCGTCCGCGGTGATCGTCAACGTGGCGTCGAGGCCTGTGCGAGCGAGTGCGTCCGCGACCAGTTCGGGTAGCGCGACCGGGCGGGGATCGGCCTGTTCGGCGCCCGCGTCCAGTCGGGAGATCTCGAGCAGATCCTCGACCAGACCGCGCAACACCTTGACCCGCCCGCGAACCAGGTCGGTCGCCTCGCCCTCGGGCAACAACTCGGCCGAGGTCATCAGGCCCATCAACGGCGTACGCAACTCGTGCGCCACGTCCGCCGTGAACCGCTGCTCGCTCACCAGCCGATCGCGCAGGCTGTCCGCCATCTGGTCGAGCGTCGCGCACATCTCGTCGATCTCGTCACCGCGTCCGGTCGCACCGGTGCGGGCTTCCAGATCGCCTGCCGCGATCCGGCGTGCGACCCGCGCACCTCGGCGCAGGCGCCCGTTCGGCAGTTCGGCGGCGAGGGCCGCGAGTGGGACGAGGATGGCCAGCGCGAGCACGGAGTACTTGACCAGGTCGAGGTCGAGCCCGGAGACACTGAGCATCTCCCAGGTCATATCGACCTCGACCGAGTACGCCTTACCGTCGCGCATCTCGCCGGCCCACATCGAGGGGCGCTTGGGGCGGTACTGGTACCAGGTGACGATTCCCCTGGTGCTCTGCATCTTGGCCAGCAGCTCGTCCGGTGGGCGGTCCGTTCCGACGTACAGGCTGTCCTTGTCGCCGGCGTTGTACTCGACGATGGCCGCCTCGAATACGGCACGGGCCCGGCCGGCCGCCGCGGCCTGGGCGCGGTCTTCGGTGGCTTCGTGGACCATCAAACCGATCGCTAAAGCGACTGTGCAGCAGGCGAACGCGACCAGGGCGGCGATCTTCCAGCGCAAGGACCGCCAGTTCAGCAGGTTGGTCACTTGCGTAGTTTGTAGCCGAAGCCGCGAACGGTCTCGATCCGGTCGGCGCCGATCTTCTTCCGCAGCCGCTGTACGCACAGGTCGACCACTCGGGTGTCGCCGTCCCAGCCGTAGTCCCAGACCTTGCGCAACAACGTCTCGCGGCTCAGCACGATGCCGGGGTTCGCCGCGAACTCCAGCAACAGCCGCAGCTCCGTCGGCGCCAGCGCGAGCTGCACCCCGGCCAACCGGATCACCAGGCCCTCGGTGTCGATCGACAGGTCCCCGAATTCGAGCATTTCCGGGCCTTCGTGTCCTTCTTGGCCGGGCTCCTCCGGGCGGAAGACCGTGCGGCGCAGCAGTGATCGGATCCGCGCCAGCAGGACGGGCGTATCGACCGGCTTCACCACGTAGTCGTCGGCGCCGGCCTCGAGGCCCTGCACGACGTCGAGCGAATCACCGCGTGCGGACATCATCAGGATCGGCCCGAGGCTCGTCTCCCGAACCCGCCGGGTCAGCGAGATCCCGTCCAGCCCTGGCAGCATCACGTCCAGCAGCAACAGGTCGAACCGCCGCTCCCGGGTCAACTCCAGCCCGGTCAACCCGTCCTCGGCGACCGTGACGGCATACCCGTATCGCTCGAGGGCCATCGCGACCGTCTTCCGGATCACCTCGTCATCCTCGACCAGCAGGATCGTCGCGATCGGCGTACCAGTGGACATCTCTTCCCATCCCCGAACGTCAGCTACCCCCGAACGCTAACCCCCACGAGCCGCCACCACCCCTCAACCACATCTCAGCCACGTATCAGCGAAACCACCCCACCTGCCTCCTGCCCCTGCCCCTGCCTCCGGCGTTCGGCGTCAGGTTCGGGTTTGGGTTATCCAGGCGCAGAGGTCGCGGGTGGGGGTTTGGAGTTCGCGTTCGAGGAGGTGGAGGGCGAGGTCGACGCCGGCGAACCAGCCGGAGCCGCAGGTGACGAGATCGCCGTCATCGACCACGCGAGCCCCGGGAACCACGTCGGCCCATTGGGCGAGGAGCTCGAGGTCGACGTCATGGGTTGTCGCCGGGCGACCTTCGAGGAGACCCGCGGCGCCGAGCAACAGAGTGCCCGAGTCGATCCCGGCGAGGATCAACCCGTCGCCGCCGCGGGCCTTGGCCTCCGCGAGCTGTTTCGGGATCACCCCGCGCTCGATCTCCTCGTGGATCCAGCCGCCGCTCACCGCGAGCACGCGCGCCTCCTCCGGCGACCACGCGCGCAGTCCGTCGTACGTCGTCCCATAACAACCAGTCACCCGCGTCGCCCCGTCGGCCGTGACCAGGTACGGCTCCACCGGCAGCCCGCGCATCCGGGCCGTGGCGAACACCGCGTACGTCGCCTGAGCATCAACCTCGGCCACTCCGTCGAACATCAGCACGTCGATCCGCATCCCCACAGCCTGGCTCGTCGCGACGCTAAAAAGCAGTGGCTGGAATGACGTCATCCGATAAATTCGAGCCATGCACCGAGTCGCGATTCTCGCCATCGAAGGAGTCGTCGGACTCGAGTTGGCCTCGGCGGCGCACGTCTTTGCGTTGGCGACGGATCCCGGCACCGGCGACAGCCTGTACGACGTACAGATCTGCGGGCCGCCGAGTGGTTCGGCCGTCACCGCGGGCGGCCGCGAGATCATGCGCGCCCAATTGCCGTACGCCTTCGAGGACGCGACCACCGCCGATACCGTCATCGTGCCGGCACCTTCGATCGAGGCTGCGGATGCCATCGCAACCGTCCAGCAGGCCCATGCGAATGGCGCACGCATCGCCTCGATCTGTACGGGCGCCTTCATCCTCGCGGCCGCCGGGATACTCGACGGACGCCGTGCCACCACGCACTGGGCCCACGCGGCCGAACTGGCCAGGCGATTCCCGGCCGTCGACGTGACCCATGGCGAGCTGTACGTCGACCAGGGCGACGTCTTGACCTCCGCCGGCGTGACAGCCGGGCTGGACCTCTGCCTGTACCTGGTCCGTCGCGATCACGGCTCGGGTGTCGCGTCCACGGTCGCGAGGCGAATGGTGATGCCGCCGCATCGGAGTGGGGGTCAAGCGCAATACATCACCACACCGATCGTTGCCTCGGGCAACTCTCTGCAACCGGTGATGCACTGGATGGAAGAGCATTTGGCCGAACCGTTGACCTTGGCAACGATCGCCGCCGAGGCCTCGGTCAGCACGCGTACGCTGAGCCGCCAGTTCCGCGACCAGACTGGCGAAAGCCCGTTGCAATGGCTGATCCGGCTGCGCGTCCACCGGGCCCAGGAATTGCTTGAGGCAACGGATCTCGGCGTCGAACAGGTCGCCGCGGCGTGCGGGTTCGGTACGTCGGTGGTGTTGCGGCAGCACTTCGCGAAGACGTTGGGGACCAACCCGACGGCCTACCGGCGGACGTTCGGGCGATAGGCGGCGAGACCCTCCCCGCAACGGGACGACAACGGCGTTCCGACGGCCATGTCAGAGGCGTGTCAAGAAGCGTCGTGCCCATGCCGATCGTGGCCGCTCTGGTCCATCCGGTTGAGAGAATCGACGCATGACGACGCTCGCCGAGTACGACCCGACCTGGCCTGCCCGCTACGAGGAGACGGTTGCGGAATTGCGGCCGGCGTTCGGCGACACGGTCGAGGAGTTCGAGCACATCGGCAGTACGGCGGTGCCCGGCCTGGTCGCGAAACCCGTCATCGATATCGCCGCCAAAGCCGACGCACTCAGCGCGATCGTGGCGTGCGAACCGGCACTGGCCTCGCTCGGATTCCTCCGGTCGGTCGACGGACCACCCGACCGCCGTACGTACGTCAAACTCACCGACGACGGCGTCCTCACCCACAACCTGCACGTCTTCGCCGCCGAGAACTGGGACCGCCTCAACCAGCGAATCCTGCGCGACTACCTGCGGACCAATCCCGACGCGTGCCGCCAATACGCCGACCTCAAGCGCCGCCTCGCCGCCCGAGGCCTAACCGGCTTCGACTACACCTACGCCAAAACCAACCTAATCCAGCACCTAACCAACCGAGCCCGCGCCACCCGCAGCCTCACCCCATCCCCCGCCTGGGTCAAAAGCTAACCCCTCCGCTGGCCACGCTGCCCCACCAGGCCGGCCGCTCGCCACGCCAACACCGGCACCCCGCCCACGGATCGTCACCACCCAAGCCCTGCGTCGATTCGTCTGGATTCGCCCGCTGCTACGTCGTCCAGTTTTCCGACCAAGGCCGTGCGGGCGAATCCTGACGAATCGTCGCTAATCCCGGCCCACGCATCACCTCCCCCGGAGCCTTTGACCGTCGTACTCCGGCCTACAGGGTTTCGTGGTGCGCGATTAGCGTCGATTGGTCAGGATTCGCCCGCGGACTCGAGCCGGCCAAAGTGACCCGCCGCGGAAGCGGTCGAATCCAGACCAATCGACGCAGTGCTTAGGTGGCGCCGACCCGCGGGCGGGGTCCCGGTGTTGGCGTGGCTAACCCCACGACGCGGCAGTGCTTGGGTGGCGACGACCCGCGGGCGGGGTACCGGTGTTGGCGTGGCTAGCCCGATGGCGGCAGGGCTGAGGTGGTGCCGACCCGCTGGGGGGTGAGCGAAGGGTGGCCTAAGAACCTAGGGTCGTTGGCATGACGGAGCAGCCGGTTCTCGACATCCCTTTCCCTGACGCCTTCCGGTTCGATCCATCGCCGACCTTTGAGGAACTACGCGAAAACCGCCCGGTCGCCCGCGTCCGTACGCTCGCGGGCGCGGAGGTCTGGCTGGTCACCCGGTACGACGACGTACGGCTGGTGCTCGCCGACCCCAGGTTCTCCCGGGCCGCGGTGGTTCGGCAGGGCGCGCCGCGAGTGGCCCTGGCGAAGCCGATGCCGAATAGCCTGACGACGACCGATCCGCCCGAGCACACCCGGTTGCGGCGGCTCGTTTCGTCGACGTTCGCGCATCGCCGGATCGAGCGGACCCGGCCGTGGGTCGCCGAACTCGCCGCCTCGCTCGCCGACGACATCGCGGCCGCCGGGGATGGCGCCGACATCCGCCAGCTGATGGCGCTGCCGTTGCCGATCCAGGTGATCTGCCACCTGCTCGGTGTGCCGTACGAGGACCGCGAGCAGTTCCGCGAATGGACCGAACTCGGCTACTCGATGCAAATGGCCGAGGCCGAACGCGTCGAGCAGGCGATGACCGACCTCACGGCGTACATCGCGAAGCTGGTCGCGGTGAAGATGGCCGACACGTCCGGACCGGCTGAGGACCTGCTGGACGAACTGGTCCGCGCCCGCGAACAGGGCGATCGGCTCAGCGAGGAGGAGCTGATCGCGTTCGGCGTGAACCTGCTGGTCGCCGGGCATGAGACGTCGGCCAACCAGATCTCGAGTTGCGTCGCGACACTGCTGCGCTATCCGGACAACTGGGCCAAACTCGTGGCGGACCACTCGCTGGTGGATTCGGCGGTCGAGGAACTCCTGCGCTACAACCGATTCAGCGAGGTCGGACAGTTGCGCGTGGCAACGGAAGACGTCGAGCTGCATGGCATCACCATTCGTGCGGGCGAAGGCGTGATGGCGGCGCTCAACTCGGCGAACCGCGATCCGCGGGCCTTTGACGATCCCGACTCGATCGACCTTGCGCGTAAGGACAACAAGCATTTGTCGTTCGGATTCGGACCACACTTCTGCCTTGGCGCACAGCTGGCGCGGATCGAATTGCAGGAGTCGCTGCTCGCGTTGTTGCGGCAATTCCCGAAGATGAGTTTGGCCAAGCCCGCGTTGGAATTGGAGTGGCGCAGGGTGCTGGTCAGCGGTCTGGCCGAGCTGCCGGTCAATCTCGGGCGGTAAAGCAATCGGCGCTCCACCCCTTGGTTGGGATGGAGCGCCTGCAGCTGAATTTCAGTTGTTGGTGGCGACCAAAGACTCGTCGTCGTACTGGCGAATCAGCGAGGCGGCGAACGCCTCGGTGGTGTTGATCGCGGAGGCCAGTTGGCCGGGGGTGCGCTCACGGTCCTCCGGCCAGTCAGCGAGCAGGTTCCAGGCCCGCTCCTTCTTCTTGGCGAGCAGCATCTCGTCACCGCTGCTGCGCTGCTGTGCCGCTTCGGCCTCAGCCTTCTTGGCAGCCGCCGTACGACGCTTCGGCTTAGCGGGAGCGGGCGCGGGCGTCGACGTGGTGACCGGCTCCGGCGTGACCGGGGTAACCGGCGCGACCGCGATCGGCTCGATGTCCGGCAGCACCGGCTGAACCTGCACCACCGGCTGAATCGGCTGGACTGGCAGGACCGGCTGAACGGGCTCGGCCGGGTGCTGGGCCATCGCCATCGCGGCCTGAACCGTAGCCGCGGCGGCCTGCGCCTCCGGCGTCTGCACAACGTGCGCAGCCGGGGCCTCGCTCTGGATTGGGCCAGCCGGCGCGGCCTCGATGCTCTGGGTCTCGCGTCGGTCGTACGGCAAGTACTCCGCGGGCAGACCGCCCTCGACCTTCGCCTGCCACTGGTCGTCGGCACCACGCAACGGCGTACCGTCCGGGCGGAAGGCGTTCGGCGTCGCGGTGACCTGGACCCGGAGCAGCCGGCCGCGCACGACCTCGGTGCTCTCGGCGGGTTCCTCTTCAGGCGCGGGCGCGATGGCCTTGGTGAGCTTGTTGGTGACGACCTCGTAGTCGATACGTTCCTCGAGCATCGCGGCCAGCCGGTCCGGGTCGTACGTCGTCTCGGCGATCTTCGCGAGCCGCTCGTCCTGCTGCTCCGAACGAATGAACTCCGCGACCGTACCGGCGATCGCGACCCGGCGGGCGGTGTTCCGCATCTGCTCGCGGGCCTGCCGCAGGCTCTCGTACAACCCGTAGCCGTGTTCGAGCGCGAGGGACCGGGCCAGCCAGGTCACTCTCGGCTCACGCAACCACTGGACCAGGCCGTACACCGGACCCGTGTTCGCCATTTGGCCCGCGGAGCGCAACGCGTCCCGGCGGCGGGCCGAGCTGTGGATCAGCCAGAGCACATACGCGAACGCCGAGAGACCGCCGAACCCGAAGGCCAGGAACCGCTCCTCCGGACGCCAATGCCCGACGACGTTGAACACAAGCGCGACCAGGGCGGCGAACATCGACATCGCCCGGTACGCGTAAGCCTGCTCGCCCTTGCGCCGGCGAAGGTCGGCCAAGGCGGCGGTCGCGACACCACCGAGCTCGATCACGCCGACGGCCGGGGTGACCATCGCGATCCGGGCCCACATCGGGAAACCCTCTTCGGGCCAGGGAATATGCGTGATGCCGGCCCAGACCTGTCCGACCAGCGCTGCTGTTGCCGCGGTCGCGTAGAACGCATAGGCGACCTTGTCCGCACCGGTAAGCGGAACATCTTTCAGTTCCACCGGTTTGTTTTCCTCCTGCAAGACTTCTTCTCCTGACCGGTTTGGGCTTTCCGGCTGCTGGTTCGTTCCACTGGGCGGCCGGGTGGCCCGGATTCGTTCGGTCGTCATCTCATCGGTACCAGCGCTGTCGCGCAAGGTGGTGCCGGACATCAATGCCTCTGCCTCCCCAGGTCGCTGGATGAGGCTACCGGTAATACCACCCACGATCGAGCGGATCCCACAACGGATCGATCAAGCTCTGCCACCGCCCCAGCATTCCGCTCCCCACGAACCTCAAACCACCCCAGTACGCAAACCCCTCCCCCAGTACTCCACCCCGCCCATGACGAATGCCAACACCACGCCTACCACCATGCTGACGCCCTCCCACACGCGCAGACCAATTTGTGGAAAACCCCGCCGCGAAGTGCCTCGAAGTGCGGCCTGTGGAAAACCCACCGACGGTCGGACGCGGAATTTCACGTCCGACCGTCGAGAATTCATCCACAGGCCACACTTCGAGGCACCTCGCGAGATGGTTATCCACAATTCGCCCGCCGCCCTTGCGCAGCACCTCAACCTCGTACCGCGACAGACGCCGATACGCATCGCGCGAATACGACGTACGACGCGCGTGCTCCCTGCGACGCCGACCAGGTACGACGTACAGCGTGGCGTGATTCGTATGACGTCGCCCAGGTACGACGTACAGCGTGGCGTGATTCGTATGACGTCGCCCAGGTACGTCGTACGGCGAGGCGTGGTTCGCGGGACGTGAGGTTGGCGGCGGCGCCGGGCTTACCGGTTCGCGGGAGGACTGCACACGCGAACGACGAATTGTGGACAGCCCTCCCGCGAGGTGCCTTGAAGTGTGGGGTTGTGGAAAACCCAGCGACGGTCGGACGCGGAATTTCGCGTCCGACCGTCGGGGAATAGTCCGCGTGTTAAGGGAGGAGGGATTGGGCTTGGATGGCTAGGGCGGTGGCGCGGGTGTTGGTGGAGAGGTCGTCGGCGATGAGGACGGCGTAGCGGAAGGTGAGGGGGGTTTCCGGGGTGAAGGGGAGTTCTTCCGAGAAGAAGGGGGCCGGGCAGACGGCGGCGAAGTCTTCGGAGCGCACGAACCACTGCGGGGGATGACGCGGGTTGGTGGTGGCGTCGGCGAGGAGGACGGTGGAGCCTCGGCCGGTTTCGTCCTGGCGGCCGGTGAAGCCCATCCAGGGGGCTCGTTGGCCGCGGAGTTCGTCACCGCCGGCGCCTTGCGGGGCGAGGATCGTGCCGCCGGTGAAGGCACGCGGTCCGCGCCAGAAGAGACCGCCGTAGCCCGCGTTCTCGCGACCGGCAGTGGTCGGGCTGCCGATCTGGACCACGTCGCCGGACACGTTGGCCATGGTCGTCTCGAAGATCAGCGCCCAGCCGTCCGGCGTCAGCGTCGCCGTCAGCGTGCGGTCCTCGGTGACGACCTCGTCGCCGGACTGGGTGTGCCACGCGAGCTCGTGCTGAAAACGAACGCTCTTCTCGTCGGCCTCGAGCGACACGACGCGCCGGTGGTCCATCGAGCCGTTGTTCTCGAGCTGCCGGTAACCGTGCTCCCGCGAGAAGGTCGGACCGCCCCAGAAGTTGTCGTGCCCGAAGTGCGGCAGGGACCAGACCAGTCCCTTGTGCCAGACGTGGTCGTGCGGGCGGAAGACGGTGACCAGATCACCGCCGAGGGTGCGAATGGGATGCACGTACGGCCGCGGTGATTCCAGCTGTACGTCGGTCGGGCGATAGACGTAGCTGAACAGCTCCACCTCACCGGCGCTGACCTGAATCGAGCGGCCGACGGTGTGGTTGCATTCCAGTACGGTCATAGGGCGATCTCCGTCTCGAGGTCCTCTGAGGAAGCGCAGCGGCGGCGACCCAAGCAGCGGAAAACGCTTGCCCACCACGCCTCACCGTAGGCGAAGAGCCCTGCGCCCACCAAGACCCCCAAGGCTGGAATGTCCGGAATCGGCCAAATTTGTTACCGCTAACCCGATTAAGCCTTGACAGGACAAAGTGCGCCGACGACAGTGACGCGTCAGCAAGCGGTTTCCCTGCCCTTGGAGGTCCCCAATGCTGCGCCGCAGCTTTCTCGCCGGCACCCTCACGACCATCTCCACCGCGGCCCTCGTGCCGCCGTCGGCCAGCGCCGCACAAGCAAGCACCGCCGGCGCCCAGGCCGGAGCCGAGGCCGCCCTGGACGAGGACTTTCTGACCCTGCTGACGACGAAGAACAACGCCCAGGTGCCGCTCGTCCTGGCCGATCACCAGAACCCGGCCGACAGCGTTCGCGGTGTCGCCCGCAAGGCCCGGCGCCTGGTCTCGGCGTACGTCTGGAACCGGTCGTCGTACCACCATGACGGCACTCTGCTCGGCCCGCTGCACACGTTGTACGTGCGGCTCCGCGACAGCCAGCACGACGACGGCACGTACGACGTCGGCAACCTGCACTCGCCGCCGGACAGCTCCTTCGCCCTGCAGGACATCTGCATGATGTGGACCCTGCTCGACGCGGACGGGCAGACCGCCACCCAGGAACACCGCGACATCCTCGAGGCCATCATCAAGCTGGCGGGACCGGCCTTGGCCACTGGTGGTGTGCACACGCCGAACCACCGCTGGGAGGTCTCCGCCGCGTTGGCCCGGATCAACCACCTCTGGCCGGATCGGCGTTACACGGAGCGGATCGATGACTGGCTCGCCGAGGGCATCGACGCGGACCAGGACGGCGTCTACAGCGAACGCAGCTCCACGTACGCCTCCGAGGTCACCAACCATTGCCTGCTCACGATCGCCTGGTTGAAGGATCGGCCGGAGCTGGTCGGGCACGTACGGCGCAACCTGGCCATGACGTTCTACCTGCTGGAGCCCAACGGCGACGTCGATACCACCGCCTCCCGCCGGCAGGACCAGAACCGAATCCGCGAGATCTGGTGGTACCTCACCCAATACCGCGAACTCGCCCTGCACGACGGCAACGGCCGGTTCACGACGGTTGCCAAGGGCATCGAACAACGCGGCACCGGCGAGCTCGGCGACTTCCTGGCCGAGGTGCTCGAACGGCCCGAGCTGGCCGCCGTACTGCCAACAGCCGAGCCCATCCCGGAAGACTTCAGCCAGGTCTACCCCGAGCAGGGGCTTGCGCGGATCCGCCGGGGCGCGCGGACTGCCACCTTGTTCGGCGGCACCGACTTCCACGATCTGCCGCTGATCGCGTCGGGCCTGTCCACGAACCCGACGTTCTTCAAGCTGCGCCAAGGTGCGGCCATTCTCGACTCGGTCCGGCTCTCGCCACAGTTCTTCAGCACCGGGCATTTCCGCAGCGACGGTCTGCGCCGGCTTGGTCCGAAGGCCTTCCGGCTGGGCGACGAGGTCAACGTGCCGTACCACCTGCCGCTCCCCCGTCGGTATCGTCGCGCCGACGGCGATTACGCGATGACGCCCGACGGCCGGTTCTACTCGAAGATGGACTTCCCGCACCGGCCCAAGCACTACCGGACGTTGCGAACCGAGGTCGTCGTAACGGAGCTAGCGAACGGCTTCGACCTGGCCATCGAGCTGGGCGAATCCGAAGTCCCGTTCGCGATCGAGCTTTGCTTCCGCCCGGGTGGCCAGCTCACCGGTGTTGAGCAACT
Source organism: Kribbella sp. NBC_01245 (assembly GCF_036226525.1). Classification (NCBI taxonomy): domain Bacteria; kingdom Bacillati; phylum Actinomycetota; class Actinomycetes; order Propionibacteriales; family Kribbellaceae; genus Kribbella; species Kribbella sp. NBC_01245. The sequence continues at coordinate 6,789,370 of NZ_CP108487.1, read as the reverse complement.
CGATGCCAATGGCAACTACCAGCTCCCCGGCGGCACCGGCGCGTACGTCGTCGGCAATGACCGGATCGAGTTCGGCCCGGGCAACGGCGCCACCCGGGTCACGATGGACCCGGGCGAGCGCTACACGTACCTCGGCGGCAGTCTCACCCCGGCCGGCCTGCGGGTTTACATCACCGGCCGGTCGCCACTGACCTACACCCTGAAACTGCGTTGTTCGTCCTGACCCGATTCACGCCACCGCGATGGAGAGGATAGAGAGGGTCGCGGTGGCGTCACCCGAACGACGGCCGTGCCCAGGCGGGCGGCTTGGGCACGGCCGTCCTTGACGAGGCTCAAGACAAGTGGATGTGCGTCTCCAAGGTGCCCTCGTGCGGCACGCGCAGCATGTGCACCCGGCGTCGCTGATCGCGCAAATATGTGCGAGTGGTCGCGGTCAGCGAGGCCGGTCGCGCTGCTCCCCAGTTGATCGTGATGACCGCGCCACCCCGGCGCAGCACGAGGCCGCTCGCGGTCACGGTCCGGCTCTCGTTGTAAGGAACGCGAGTGCCATCCGCGAAGACGACCTCGTCCTCCGGCTGCAGTACCAGCGGGACCTGCTCGACCGCGGCCGAGGTCGCCCGCACCTGCCGGATCACCGTCGAAGGCTCGAACCGCAATGACGTGAGTACGGACGAGTCGGTGGTCCGGTAGTCCACCCGGCCGGGCAAGTCGTACGACGCGACAAGGTTGCCGTCGGCATCGGGTTTGCCCGCGAGCACGGTCGACCAGCAACCGGTCGCCGTCTGCTGCGAGTGAATGACCGTGCCGGCCTCGGGATGCCAGAGGAATCCCGTCCCGGCCTTGACCACACCACCCGGGCGCTTGCCGAAGAACGCGCCGAGGTAATACCCGGGCTTCCGTACGTACAGGTAGTCCTGGTCCTCGACGGCATCACGTCGCAGCTCAGCGAAGTCCTGTTTACGCAAGTACGGCAGACGTGCGATCGCCCGGGCCTTTGCATCGCGACTCGGCAGACGTTCGCCATAGGAGACGTGCGCGATGATCCGCGGCGAGGTGTCCTGCTTCGCCAGCGGCTTGACGGGTGCGGGATCGGCGGCCCAGGCCGAGCGGGTGGCGGCGCGATCCTCGCGAGTGGTGAAGAACGCGCCCAGCTCGGGGACTTCCGGCACGAAGAGCGAGCCGAGATTGCTGCGATCGGGATCGGGGATCACGTCGTCGTACGCCGCGCTGGCCGTTCGGTCGGAGACCGCGTAGTACGTCAGCCAGCCCGAACCGTCCGGCTCACGGAGCAGGTTGTAGCCGAACCAGTCGGTGAACTTCCGCGTCATCGAGACCATCGTGCGACTACCGGTGAGCGCGTAGATCTCGGCCATCTCCGGCAGCATCACCTCGAAGTTGTAGTTGATGTCCATCCCGCGTGGGTCATAGAAGAACCCGGCCGGGCTCTGCCCCCAACGCCCCACCCAGAGGATCCGCTCGCGCAACTGCCGGGACAACGTTGCGTCCGGCAACAACTTCAACGTGAGCGCGGCACCGGCCAGACCCGCGACGGCCTGGTTGCTGTATTGGAACGGCTCATCCCAGACCACCTTGTTGGCCGGGTCGAGATACCACGTCACGCCCTTGTGGAGAGCGGCTTCGAGCTCCGTACGACGTGCTGGCAGCGCGCGAGCCTGCCGAAGATTCGCGAGCGTCTTCGCGAGATAGCCGAGGCCGAATCCGCTCGACGCCTTGCCACGTTCGCCGGGTGCGTATTCGGGCCAGGAGCCGTCGGCGTTCTGGAGCTTGAGGTAGTGCTGGATGGCGGCATCGAGCCTTGCCAAAAGCGCCTGGTCGCCGGCGTACGGGTTCCACGGGCGGCGGTTCGCGTAGTGCCAGCTGAGGGTGTAGACGTGCTCCTGCACCCGCGAGTTGTACGGCTGCGCGGGGGTGCGCCACCAACCGCCGCGCATGAACCCGTACGTCGCGGGATCGGTCAGCTCGATGTCATTGGCCATCGGCGCGAGAATCGCCAGGTATCCCGCGAACCGCTGCTCGGCCGGCGTGAACAACCCGCGATCCGGCGATCCCGGCGGGAGGCTCGCCACGAGCGGAATCCCCTCCGCGCGCGCGGTCACCGTAGGCCCGAACACCGCCGCAGCCGCCGTCCCCGCAAGCAAGGTCCTGCGCTTCAAAGTCCCCATCACTCCCACTCCCATCGAGACAATCACCTATGGCTGGGGCGGTCTTCTGGTTTGCGTTCATTCGTCGGAATCCGCCCTCTGCCCGCTGCTGACCTGCACCGGTCCGCTGAGCTGAGAGGGCGGATTCCGACGAATGAACGCAAGTGAGGTAGCGCCCGGGCCGTCGCTGGAGTCTCCGACCTCGGCGATGCGTGGGTCAAGAGGATGTGGCTGCTAATCCGTATTACTACAGCGATCAGGTCTTGACGGGATGAAAGCGACCGGTCTAACGTCCCGATCAACGGCAGAGGCAATACGTATTACTCAAAGGAGGTGGGCGGTGCGATTGACGCAGCGGGATATCGCCAGGCTGGCGAATGTCAGTCAGACCACCGTCTCCCTGGTGCTGAACAACCGGACCGCCGCGTCCGCCCGCATCCCCGCCCAAACCAGGGCGCGAGTCCTGAAGGTGATCCGCGAGACCGGCTATGTCGCCGATCCCCTCGCGCGGCGGATGCAGCAACAGCGGAACAAGATCCTCGGCGTCTTCACCTACGAGTCGGTCTTCCCCAGCACCAGCGCCGACTTCTACCACCCGTTCCTCGGCGGTATCGAGGAATGCGCGGAGGAAGTCGGCTGCGACCTACTGCTGTTCACAAGCGCGCCCGTCACCGGCGGTCGCCGCCGCGTCTTCCACGAGAACAACCGGCTCCGACTGGCCGACGGTTGCCTGCTACTCGGTCGCCGCATTCCCGCCGAGGAGTTGAGCCGGCTGGTCCGCGAGGGCTATCCGTTCGTCTCGGTCGGCCGACGCGACGACGCCGACGGCCCAGTCCCGTACGTCGGTGCCGACTACGTCACCGCCACGGCCGCCGTCGCCGACCAAGCGCTCGCCCTCGGTCATCGCCGGATGGCGTTCATCGGCCCGGGCGCCGGTGCCGAGTCGTCGGCCGATCGGTTGAAGGGGTTCCGCAGTGTCACCGACGGCCCGCACTTGCAGGCCGAAGGCGACGTACTGAGCGAACTCCTCGAGCGCGGCATCACTGTGGCGTTCACCGAAGACCTCGCGGACGCGGCCGCGTTGGCCGAGGCGGCCGCCGCAAAGGGCCTGAGCGTGCCGGGCGACTTGTCGCTGGTGGCGCTCGGCGATGCCAGTCGGCCAGTTCCGGGTGATGCGGAGTACAGCGGGTTCCATATTCCACGCAAGCAGATGGGCCGCCAGGCGGTCGAACTGCTCGAAACGATCTTGTCCGGTACGACGGCCGAAACCCAACGGCTGCTGCCCTGCGAACCGGTTGAGGGCAAAACCCTCGCCGCCCCTGGAGGAAAGTAGATGCACACGGATGTACTGGTCGTCGGCGGCGGGCTTGGCGGGGTGGCGGCTGCCCTTGCCGCCCTGCGCGCGGGCCGCTCGGTGATCCTGACCGAGGAGTTCGACTGGCTCGGCGGGCAACTGACCAGCCAGGGAGTGCCGCCGGACGAGCACACCTGGGTGGAGCAGTTCGGCGTGACCGCGTCGTACCGGGCGCTGCGGGACGGCATCCGCGACTACTACCGACGCCACTACCCGCTGACCGCGCGATCGCGTGCCGCCAAGGAGCTCAACCCGGGCGCCGGTTACGTGTCGAAGTTGTGCCACGAACCACGCGTCGCCGTCGCGGTGATCGACTCGATGCTCGCGCCGTACCGGGCCAACCTAAAGCTCCAAGTCCTCCAGCCCTATCGGCCGGTCAACGCGACGACCGACGGCGATCGGGTCACCTCCGTGACGGTGTGCCATCGCGATACCGGCGAAGAACGCACGCTGACCGCGCCGTACATCCTGGACGCGACCGAGACCGGCGAGCTGTTGCCGTTGACCGGCACGGAGTACGTCACCGGCTTCGAGTCGCAGGCGATGACGGGCGAGCCGAGTGCTCCGGTGGAGGCGCAACCGCTGAACATGCAGGCCGTCTCGTTCTGCTTCGCGGTGGACCATGTCGACGGTGACCACGTGGGCGACAAGCCGGCGAACTACGCTTTCTGGCGGAACTACCAGCCGCCGTTCTGGGGTGATCGCATGCTGTCCTGGCACGCGCCGGACCCGCGCACCCTCAAGCCGTCCCTGCGCAGCTTCACGCCGAACCCGGATGACGACCCGCTGTCGGTGGTCGCGGATCAACGCAAGGCCGGTGGCGATACCAACTTGTGGACGTTCCGACGGATCGCGGCGCGGCAGCACTTCGAGCCCGGCGCGTACGCGAGCGACATCTGCCTGGTGAACTGGCCGATGATCGACTACCTGGAAGGCCCGGTCTTCGACGTACCCGACGCTTTGAAGCATCTCCAGGGCGCCAAGGAGTTGTCGCAGGCGGTGTTCTACTGGTTGCAGACCGAGGCGCCGCGGCCCGACGGTGGCGCCGGCTTCCGGGGTCTGCGCATGCGCGGGGATCTCCTCGGGAGTTCGGACGGCCTCGCGCAAGCGCCGTACATCCGGGAGTCGCGCCGGATCGCGGCGGAGTACACGATCGTCGAGCAGGACCTGTCGGTCGCCGTGCGCGGTTCGCGGGGCGCGGTCGAGTACGTCGACAGCGTGGGCGTCGGGATGTACCGGATCGACCTGCATCCTTCGACGGGTGGCGACAACTACATCGACGTGGCGAGCAGCCCGTTCCGGATCCCGCTCGGGGCGTTGATCCCGCAGCGAGTGGAGAACCTGCTGCCCGCGAGCAAGAACCTGGGCACCACGCACATCACCAACGGCTGTTACCGGTTGCACCCGGTGGAGTGGAACGTCGGCGAGGCCGCCGGACTGCTCGCAGCTTTCTGCCTGGACCGTGGCACAACGCCGCGCGCGGTCCGCAATTCCCCTGCCCTGCTCGTTGAGTTCCAGTCCCGGTTGTCGGACCAGGGCGTCGAACTGAGCTGGCCGGACGTGACCGGCTACTGATGGGAGAAATGACCATGAAACTCCGACTGACCGCACTCGCAGCAGCAGCTGTGCTCGCCCTGACCGCGTGTGGTGGCTCCTCGGGTGAAGCCGCCAAAGGCCCTGCCGATCTGCGGATGACCGTGTGGACCGCGAACGCGAAACACCTGGCGCTGTTCGACCAGATCGCCGCGGACTACAAGAAGGATCATCCCGAGATCGGCAAGGTCACCTTCGAGTCGATTCCCTTCGACACCTATACGACGGCGCTCACCACCCAGATCGGTGGCGGCAATGTGCCGGACCTGGCCTGGATCCTGGAGAGCACCGCGCCGGACTTCGTCTCGTCCGGAGCGCTGGAGCCGATCGACAAGGATCCCGACTTGTTGCCCAGCACAACCGCCTTGTGGGAGAAGGATGGTGAACTGCTCGCATATCCCTTCTCTACTTCGCCTTTGGGCGTCTTCGTCAACACCGACCTGGTGACGGCGGCCGGACGGCAGACCCCGGCACAATTGATTGCCGCGGGCAAGTGGACCTGGGAGGAGGCTGCCGCGACGGCCGCCGCCGTCCATGCCAAGTCCGGCAAGGGCGGGATCGTTGTCGGCGACTTCGACTTCAAGGGCTGGGACGCGCTGAACTCGATCTGGAGCGCCTGGGGTGCGCGGCCGTGGAGCGAGGACGGCAAGACCTGCGGGTTCGACCAGCCCGAGATGGTCGGCGCGATGACCTTCATCCACAAGCTGATCTTCACCGACAAGGGCATGCCTGGGCCGGGTACGACGGCCGATATGTACGCCGGGGACTCGGCGATGATCATCACCCAGATCAGCCGCGCGGCCTTGCTGGAGAAGGCGAAGTTCAAGTGGGACCTGGTGCCGTTGCCGACCGGTCCAAAGGGTGAGTACTCGGTCGTCGGCCAGGCCGGTATCGGCGTACTCAAGCGTGGCAAGAACGTCCAGGCTGCTGAGGACTTCCTTACGTACTTCAGCAATCAGGCGAACTCGGCCAAGCTGGCGCAGTTCTTCCCGCCGCCGCGCAAGTCGCAGCTCAACACCACCACGCTGGCCAAGGCCAACCCGCTGCTCAAGCCGGAGCAACTGCAGGCTGTCGTGATCGACGGGATCGAGCGCGGTGACATCAAGACCAGTCACGTCGGGTACGCCGAGCTGCAGCAGACCGTGCGCGCGGCCCTCGACCCGTTGTGGAAGCCCGGTGCGGACGTGAAGGCGATCATGACGGACGTCTGCGCCAAGATCAATCCACTGTTGAGTAAGTGATGGTCCTGCTCTCTCCACGCGTTCGCGAGGAAGCCGCCCCGGCACCGGAGCGGCCTTCCTACTGGACGCTGCGCAGGCGCGACGAACTGGCCGGCTGGCTGTTCGTCGCGCCGCAGCTGGCCGGCATCATCGCCTTCGTCCTGGTGCCGCTGGTGCTCGTCGTCTGGTACAGCCTGCACGAGTGGAGCGTCCTGGCCGGCACCTTCGAATTCGTTGGCGCAGGCAACTACCAGGCGCTGGCGGACGACCCGCGGTTGTGGCCCGCCTTGCGTGCGACCGGGCTCTTCTCGGTCGGGCTGGTGGTGCTGAACCTTTCGCTGGCGTTGTTCCTGGCGGTGCTGTTGAACCAGAAACTCCGTGGCACGGTCTTCTTCCGCACGTTGTTCTTCTCGCCAGTCGTCGTGACGTTGGTGGCCTGGACGATCGTGTGGGGATTCCTCTTGCAGGACAACGGCGGTATCAACGGCCTGCTCGACTCGATCGGAATCGACGGCCCGAACTGGTTGCGTGGTGAGACCACCGCGATGATCTCGGTCATCGTCGTGCAATTGTTCAAAGGCGTCGGGTTGAACATGGTGTTGTTCCTGGCCGCTTTACAGGGCGTGCCGGCCGAGCTTTACGAAGCGGCCCGGATCGACGGCGCGAGTGCCTGGGCGCGATTCCGCCGGGTGACCGTGCCGTTGATCAGTCCGACCATTCTGCTGACGTCGATCCTCACCATTGTCGGATCACTCCAGGTTTTCGCGCAGATCGCCGTACTGACTCAAGGCGGCCCTGGTACGTCGACCACGGTGCTCGTCTATTACCTGTACCAGCAGGCCTTCCAGTTCCATCATTTCGGCTATGGCGCGACCATTTCGCTACTGCTCTTCGCCATCGTGCTGGCGTTGACCGTACTGCAATGGCGGATGCGCAAGAGGTGGGTCTTCCATGAGTCATAGGCTGAAACTCGTCGTCTACGGGTTGTTGCTGATCTTCTGCGTGCCCTTCGTCTTCCCGACCTGGTGGATGGCGACGTCCTCGCTGAAACCCATCAACGAGATCTTCGCGTTTCCGCCCCGGCTCTGGCCGTCGGACCCGACGCTCGACGCCTATCGCCGGGTGTTCGAGTTGCAGCCCTTCGAGCGGCAGTACTTCAACAGCCTCTACATCGCGTTGATCGTCACCGCCGGCACCCTGGTGGTGTCGTCACTGGCCGGATACGCCTTCGCCCGAATCAAGTTCCGCGGTTCGGGGGTGGTCTTCATGATCGTCCTGGCCGGACTGCTGGTGCCGAACGAGGTCACCATCGTGCCGCTGTTCCGGATGTTCGATTCCGCCGGACTCGTCGATACGCACTGGCCGCTGATCCTGGTGCCGATGCTCGGGGCGCCGAGTGTGCTGGCGACGTTCATCATGCGGCAGTTCTTCATCAGCCTGCCGAACGAACTGGAGGAGGCCGGACGCGTCGACGGCCTCGGCAGGTTCGGCCTGTTCTGGCAGGTGGCGCTACCGCTGGCCAAACCCGCGATCGGCGCCGTCTCGATCTTCACCTTCCTGCACAGCTGGAACCTCTACCTCGAGCCCATCGTCTTCCTGTCCACCAAGGAGAAATTCACCCTGCCGCAAGCCCTCACACAGTACGTCGATGCCTATGGCGGCTCAATGTGGAACGTCCAACTCGCCGCCGCCACCATGAGCGCCCTCCCCGTCCTCATCATCTTCATCCTGGCCCAACGCCAATTCATCGAAGGCCTAGCCCATACCGGCCTCAAGGGTTAATCCCTTTGCGGTCGGGCGATCGGAGGACGAGAATCGCCGGTTGTGCCTGATCCCCGACGCTTGTTAGCCGATATCCGGCCGCTGAGGGAGTATCCGGCCTACCGGCGGCTCTGGATCGGGCAGTCGCTCTCCTCCGTCGGTAGCTTCATGACCGGTGTTGCCGTCGCGATCCAGGTGTACGACCTCACCGGCTCGTCGTTCGCCGTAGGCGCGGTCGGCCTCGCCACCTTCCTGCCGACCGTCGTACTCGGCCTGCTGGGCGGGTCGATCGTGGACGCGGTCGACCGCCGCAAGCTGGTCCTGATCACGAGCTTGGGCCTGATGGCCGTCGCCATTGCGCTTACGCTGCAGGCGTTCCTCGATCTGCGACAGGTCTGGCTGCTCTACGTGCTCGCCGCGATCGGCGCGGGCTTCGCCGCCGTGGACATGCCCGCGCGGCGTACGATCACGGCCCGCCTGCTACCGCCGGAGCGACTGGCAGCGGCAGCAGCGTTGCACCAGCTGAACTTCCAGGTGACGCTCATCCTCGCGCCACTGCTGGCAGGCGTACTGACTGCCGCCGCCGGACCGGGCGCCGTCTACGTCGCCGACGTGGTGACCTTCCTGGCCGTCCTGTACGGCGTCTACCAACTCGCGCCCATGCCTCCCCACGGCGGCGGTACGACGGTCAGCTTCCGCGCGGTCGCCGACGGACTCGCGTACGCCAAACGCAACCGGTTGATCGCCTCGATCTTCCTGACCGACCTCTTCGCGACCGGCCTGGCCATGCCGTCAGCGCTCTTCCCCGCGCTCGCCACCACCCACTTCCACGGCGGACCCGAGACCGTCGGCCTGCTCTACTCGTCGATCGGCATCGGAGGTCTGGTCGCGGCAGTCTTCTCAGGGCCGTTGAGCCATCTGCGCTACCAGGGCCGCGCGATGCTGGCCGCCGTCGCGGTGTGGGGTCTCTCCATTGGCGCCGTCGGGTTCACGTCCACGCTTTGGCTGGCGATCGCGCTGCTGATCCTGGCGGGAGCGAGCGACATCGTCACCACCGTGTTCCGCGCGACGATCCTGCAGGTCAACACCCCGGACGAGCTCCGCGGGCGGCTCAACAGCCTCGACTTCGTGATCGGCGCGGGCGGTCCACGGGTCGGCGACGCGCGCGCCGGTGCCGTGGCCGGTCTGACCGATCCGGTCGTCAGTATCATCTCGGGCGGCGTCGCCTGCGCGCTCGCGGTCGCCGTACAGGCCGCCACTTCCCGCACCCTCAGCCGCTACAAGGCCTAGCCGCTGCCGGGCACAGCCCGAGCCTGGCCGGGCAACCGCTTTCCATCAAAGTCCACAGCTTGGTCGCGATAGTCCATCCGGCCGTCCCTAGCGTGAGGCCACGATCAAGTCCGCGGCGAATGGAGAAGCGACATGCGCAGATCAGCGAAGCGACAGAGCCTGGCGATCACCCTTGCGGTGCTCTCGGCATCGGCCCTACTGGTCAGCTCGGCCGGTACGGCGGTAGCGGTCGGAACGCCGACCGGGTACGGCGCGGGCACCACTGGCGGCGGCAGCGCCTCGGCGGTCACCGTGACCACCGCGTCAGCCCTGACCTCGGCGCTGAAGGCCAGCGGCGCCAAGGTGATCCGGGTCAGCGGCATGATCGCGGTCAGCGGCATGAACGACGTCACGTCGAACAAGACGGTCATCGGTGTCGGCTCCGGCTCAGGGATCACCGGCGGCGGCCTGGACGTGGACGGCGCCACCAACGTGATCATCCAGAACCTCAACTTCCGCAACTGGTCCGACGACGCGATCAACGTCCAGGACAGCTCCATGAAGATCTGGATCGACCACAACAGCTTCTCCAACGGGTACGACGGCGCGGTCGATATCAAGCGGGGATCGGACTTCATCACCGTCTCGTGGAACAAGTTCGCCAACCACGACAAGGCCATGCTGCTCGGCCACAGCGACGACAACGGCAGCCAGGACCGCGGCCACCTGCGGGTCAGCTACCACCACAACTGGTTCGACGGCACCACCCAGCGGCACCCCCGGGTCCGCTTCGGCAACCCGGTGCACGTCTACAACAACTACTACGGCGGGGTCAGCGGGTACGGCGTCGCCTCCACCATCGAGGCCGGCGTCCTGGTCGAGGGCAACTACTTCGAGAACACCCGGGACCCCTTCCACCGTGGCGAAGGCTCCTCCCCGGCCGGCTCGCTGGTCGCCCGCAACAACCACTTCGTCAACTCGGGCGGCGGCCAGCAGGGTGGCACGGTCAAGGCCATTCCGTACTCTTACTCGCTGGACACCGCCAGCACCGTGAAGTCGAAGGTCCAGAGCGGAGCCGGTACGGGCAAGGTCGCCTGACCCCAATCTCACCGGCACGTGGCCCCCGCACCTGGTGTGCGGGGGCCTTGCCGTTTTGTGCGGCTTTGCCGATATGTGCGGGGTTCTGGGGATTTCAGTTGCCTGACACCTTGTTCTCACTCGCTGCGATCGCTATGTTACGCAAAGTCCCGGCTGCGGATACGCCCGTCCGCCCGGGGCCGAGTGAGGCACAGATGACGGAATCGAATGCCGTTGCGCCGCCGGATCCCGTTCGCCGGTTGACGATCGGCCTGGTCACCGCCAACGTCTCCGTGGGCGTCGGCGCGACGTTGTGGTCTGCCGTGCTCGACGCGGCCGAACGCCACGACGTCAACTTGATCTGCTTCCCCGGCGGCGAGGTGCGTACGACCGAGCGGCCGCCGAACTCCGTCTACGACCTGGTCGATCCCGAGCTGCTCGACGGCCTGATCTGCTGGACGTCCGCGCTCGAGCTGCCGGCCGACGAGCGCCGTACCAATCGCTGGGCCGAACGGTTCGCCCGGCTGCCGCTGGTCAGCCTGAACGGCACGATCGGCGCGGCGGACCCGCTCGTACTCGACAGCTATCGCGGGATGTGCGCCGTCGTCGAGCACCTGATCGAGGTCCACGGCCGAACCCGGATCGCGTTCATCCCCGGCACCGCCGCGAACCCGGCCACCGCCGAACGCCTGCGCGCGTACGCCGACACGTTGGCACGCCGTCGGCTTCGGCTGGACCGAAAGCTGATCTCGACGCCGGCGGATTCCCGGACTGGGGCCGGCGCCTCGGCCATGCATGCGCTGCTGGACGCTCGTGGTTTGCAGCCGGGGCGGGACTTCGACGCGGTTGTTGCCTGCAGCGATTTGCTTGCGGCGGAGGCTTTGCGAGTGCTTTCGGGGCGGGGTGTCGTGGTTCCGCAGGACGTGGCCGTTGCCGGGTTCAACGATTCGCCCGAGGCTCGGCTGACGGATCCGCCGCTTACCTCGGTGTCGATGCCGTTCGACGATCTCGGCGACCTGGCCGTCGAAACGCTGCTGCAGCGGCTGGGCGATATCCCCGTGACGGATCGGCCGCCACCTCAGTCGAACTTGGTGATCCGCCGGTCCTGCGGTTGTCCCGGCTCCCTCGTAGCCGAGCCGGACGCTCAGCTCGGTGGGCTCGACGCGTTGCCGCCCTTGCCTCGGGAGTTCCTGCTCTCGGCTTTCGATCAGGCCATCGACGGCGACAGTACGGCGTTCCTGATCGAAATCGACCGCCTGGTTCGAACCTGGGCCACCACTCCGGACCAGCTCGACTCCTGGGCCGCGGCCATCGGGGGTCTGCATGGTCGCGGCGACCCCGAGGTGGTGCGACTGATCGGCCAGGCCAGGTTGATCGTTGCCGAGGCAGCCCATCGGCACCTGGAGGCAGAGCGGTGGCGGACCGATCAGGCCGCCCGGCGACTGCGTGAGCTGGGAAATGCCTTGTCGTCAGCGGTCGACGTGGCAGCACTGGAGAAGGTCCTCGACCGGCATCTCCCCGAGCTCGGCATCCCGGCTTGGCACCTGTCGCTCGAGTCTCGGGCAGCAGTTTCCCTGGCCGAGGTGCTGCCGTCCGGCCGGCGGTACAGCATGGTGGCCGAACCGCTTTACGTCCGGGATGAGCTGCTGGGCTTCGGGTTGTTCGAGGTCGGTTCGCGAGACGGTGCCGTCTATCGCGCACTCGGCGAGCAGATCAGCCATACGCTCATGGAGATTCGGCTGTTCCAGGACGTCCTGGACGCACGCGACTCGGCCGAACAGGCGAACCAGGCCAAGAGCGGTTTGCTCGCCAGCGTCGGCGAGGTACTACGCGAACCCGTGGTCGGCGTACTCCGTCAGCTCGCCACCCTCCGCCGTTCCGTCGCGGCGATGGACGCACCACCCGTCGAGCTGGTGAACGGCCTGGCCCGGATCCGCGCGGACGCCGAGATCCAGCTCCGGGTGATCGGCAACCTGCTGGACCTGTCCCGGATCGAGATCGACGCCGTCGACCTGTCCCCCACCCTGCTCGACCCCGGCGAACTACTCTCCGAGGTCTTCGGCCAACTACTGCGGGCCGATTCGGTACCGGCCAGGTTGCCGTTGATCCAGGCCGATCGCGACCGCTTGCGGCAGGCCCTGATCGCCTTGCGGGTCAGCACGGACCGCCTCGCCGGCAAGGTGGCGCTGACCGTCGACGTACTGCCGCCCTCGCTCCGGATCCAGCTGCGGGTGGTGTGCGGATACCGGCTGCCGCCCGACTCGTTCGGTGCTGGGCCGGAGTTCGCCCTGCCGATCGCGCAGCGGTTGATCGCCTTGCACGACGGCTCGTTGCGGTTCGAACCCGGCCCGGACGGCGGCACCTTCCAGGTCGACCTACCGCTGCCGACTCCGAGCGGCCGACGCGGCGTCACCGGTCCAACGTCCTCCCTGCTGAGCGTGGGCGAGGCGGCTGAGGCTCCGGGAATCGCTACGCGGCTCGGTGTCGACGTACGGCGACTGCGGACGGCTACGGACAACGAGGCGATCGGCGACCTCACCCGGCCGGTAGCGGTGGCGCTGGACCTAGCCGGCCTTCGTACCGAGGACTGGCCGTTGGTCCGCCACCTCCACGACCACCCGTCACTGCGCCGTACGCCGTTTCTGGTCTACGGACGTCCCGACGCGGGCAGCCGAGGTTTGACCGAGTTACTCGCGGCCGCCCGTCCCGCCGGCGCCACGGCACCAGTGGTGGTCGCAGACGGCTCTTGCGGGTCTAGGTTCGTACGGATCGTCGAGCAAGTACTGCCGGGACATCCCGTCCTGACAGCGGCAGACGGTACGACGGCGCTGACGTCGCTAGGGCCGGATCTGCCGGGCCTGTTGATCTTGACGAAGACTCTGCCCGACATGAGCGCCTTCGACGTCCTGGACCGCCTTGCGCACGAGGGTTCGCCAGTGCCCGCGTTGGTGCTCAGCAGCGGCCCGATCACGTCACGCGACGTACTGCGTGCCGAACCTCATCCGCGCGTCGTCCTGATCGGCGAAGGCATCCTCTCCGAGGCGGAACTGACCGACCTCCTCGTACGACTGCTCGCGCCAGGACACACGGCAGCCCAAGGCAGCAAGGCGCGAGTCCGTCAGGCGGTGGCATACCTGCACCAGCGGTTCCACCACCCGATCAGCCGACGTCAGGTCGCCGAGGCGGCGGGGATGAGCGAGGACTACCTCAGCCGGGTCTTCCACCGAGAGCTCGGCCTGTCCCCTTGGCTCTACCTGAACCGGCTACGCATCCAGCAGGCAAAGGAACGCCTCCGCAACACCAACGACAGCGTCCAACTAGTCGCCCGACGCGTCGGCTTCCGCGACCGCGCCTACTTCAGCCGCACATTCCGCAAACTCACCGGCATCTCCCCCCAAGCCTTCCGCGAAGGCACCCCAACCGCGAGCGGGGGTTAGCGGATTCGGTCGAGGAGGTGGGCGGTTTCCGATGCCCAGTAGGTGAGGATGATGTCGGCGCCGGCGCGGCGGATCGATGTGAGGGTCTCGAGGATGGCGCGTTCGCGGTCGATCCAGCCGTTGGCGGCGGCGGCTTCGACCATCGCGTATTCGCCGGAGATGTTGTACGCCGCGACCGGGACGTTCACGTGATCGCGCACCTGGCGGATGATGTCGAGATAGGCCAACGCCGGCTTGACCATCACGATGTCGGCGCCTTCGGCCAGGTCCAGATCAACCTCGCGGATCGCCTCGCGGGCATTCCCCGGATCCTGCTGGTAGGTCTTCCGATCCCCTTGCAGGGATGAGCCGACGGCCTCGCGGAAGGGCCCGAAGAACGCCGAGGCGTACTTCACGGCATAGGCGAGGATGACCGTGTCGGTGTGGCCCGCGCCGTCGAGCGCCGTCCGAACGGCGGCGACCTGGCCGTCCATCATTCCCGACGGGCCGACGACGTGCGCGCCGGCCTCGGCCTGGGCCACGCCCATCTCGGCGTAGAGCTTCAGGGTGGCGTCGTTGTCGACCCGGCCCGACGAGTCGAGCACGCCGCAGTGGCCATGATCGGTGAACTCGTCCAGGCACAGGTCGGACATCACCAGGAGGTCGTCACCGGCCTCGCTGACGGCGTCCCGGATCGCCACGTTCAGAATGCCGTTCGGGTCCAGCCCACCGGAGCCGGTGGCGTCCTTGTGCTCCGGTACGCCGAAGAGCATCACACCGCCAAGTCCCAGCGAGGCCGCCTCGGCCACGGCCTTACGCGCCGTATCCCGAGTGTGCTGATAAACGCCCGGCATGGAGCTGATCGGGATCGGCTCCGTCGCGCCTTCCCGGATGAACATCGGCAGGATCAACTGCCTCGGCTGCAGAGTGGTCTCGGAGACCAGTCGTCGCACCGCCCCGGACGACCTGAGTCGCCGCGGACGCACACCCGGGAAACCGCTCATGTCGTCAGCTCTTTCTGCGTGATCCCGAGCGGCGCTCGGACGGGCGGGTGACCGGATCCCCGGCCTCGATCATCGTCTCGCGACGCTCGGCGCCGAACCGGGCCAGCGCGTCCGCGAGCTCCTCGGCCGCCGGGCTGTCGGCCATCGCGTCAACGCGCAGGCCGTGCTCCTCGGCGGTCTTCAGGGTCGCCGGGCCGATCACCGCGATCACCGTCGACGCGTGCGGCTTGCCGGCGATGCCGACCAGGTTGCGCACGGTCGAGGACGAGGTGAACACGACCGCGTCGAACTTGCCGGTCTTGATCGCCTCGCGGGTCGGCGCGGGCGGCGGGGCGGCCCGCACGGTCCGGTACGCCGTGACGTCGTCGACCTCCCAGCCGAGATCGGTCAGGCCGGCCACCAGCGTCTCGGTGGCGATATCCGCGCGCGGCAGGAAGACCCGGTTGATCGGGTCGAGCACCTCGTCGAACGGCGGCCAGTCCTCGACCAGGCCACGGGCCGACTGCTCGCCCGAGGGCACCAGGTCCGGCTTGATCCCCCAGTCGCTGATCGCCTCGGCGGTCTTGTCACCGACGGCGGCGATCTTCAGGCCGGAGAAGGCGCGGGCGTCCAGGCCGTACTCGTCGAACTTCTCGCGGACGGCGCGGACGGCGTTCACCGAGGTGAAGGCGACCCACTCGTAGCGACCCTCGACCAGACCACGGATGGCCTTGTCCATCTGCTGCGGGTTCCGCGGCGGCTCGACCGAGATGGTCGGCACCTCCTCGGGCATCGCGCCGTACCGGCGGAGGCGATCCATCAGCGGGCCGGCCTGGTCCTTGGTACGCGGCACCAGGATGCGCCAGCCGAACAGCGGCTTGGTCTCGAACCAGGACAGCGTCTCGCGCTGCTCCACCACCGAGCCGACCACGATGACGCCCTCGCCGGTGACCTTGGCGGCACGCAGGTCCGCCACGATCGTGCCCAGGGTGCCGATCACGCTGTTCTGCGCGGTCGTCGTACCACCGGTGGTCAGCGCCACCGGGGTCTGCGGGTCGAACCCGGCGTCGGTCAGCGCCGCGACGGTCTCGCGCAGCACCTCGGTCGCGTTCAGCAGGACGAGCGTGTGCTTCGGGTTGTACCGGCTGAAGTCGAGTTTCGCCTCGGCCAGGTCCAGTACGGCGACGTCACGATCGCTCTTCATCGTCAGCGGGATACCGGCGTACGTCGGGACGGCGGTCACCTCGCTGACCCCGGGCACCACGTTGAAGCCGATACCGGCCTTGCGGCAGGCGGTCGCCTCCTCGGCACCACTGGAGAAGGTGAACGGGTCGCCGGTCAGCAGCCGAACCACGTTCGCCGCGTTCTTGGCGGTCTTCACCACCAGCCGGGCCCGGGCCGCGGTGCGCAGCGCACGGCTGCCCTCCGCGCCGGAGGCGTCCACGATCTCG
Source organism: Kribbella sp. NBC_01245 (assembly GCF_036226525.1). Lineage (NCBI taxonomy): Bacteria > Bacillati > Actinomycetota > Actinomycetes > Propionibacteriales > Kribbellaceae > Kribbella > Kribbella sp. NBC_01245. Next base: position 6,773,084 of record NZ_CP108487.1, on the reverse strand, counting down.
ACACCGGGCCGGCAGTAGGTCAGGAAGGCGTCGTGCTGGTTACCCTCCACCACCACCGCGTCCGCGCCGGCGAGCACGTCGCGGCCGGCCAGCGTCAGCAGGGCGGGATCGCCCGGGCCGACACCGACGAACGTGACGTGACCGAGCGGCTTGGCGGGCTTGGCCGCCGCTGTCGTCTTGGCCGCGACCTTCGCCGGCACCGAAGTCGGTGCCGTGGTGGCCGCTGCTGTCTTCGCGCTGCTCACGTTTGCTGTCGCCTTTGCCTTCGTCGTTCTCGTCGGAGAAGTCGTGGAGCCGACTTTGCTCATATCCGCTCCAGCAGTTCGTTCGCCAGCGAGCGGCCGAGGCCCGCCGGATCGTCCACCGGTCCGTACGCCGACAGGCGGCGTACTCCGTTGTCGCCGCCAAGCGCGGCCCGGAGCCACAACTCAGGTCCGTCGTCGCCCTCGACTACTTCGGCGAGCGCGCCGACTGGTGCTGTACATCCGGCCTCGAGCGTCGCCAGCAACTGCCTCTCGGCCTGTACGGCGGCACGCGTGGCCGGGTCGTCCAATACCGCGACGGCCTTGATCACGGCGTCGTCGTCCGCGCGGCACTCGATCGCCAGTGCGCCCTGTCCCGGTGCCGGCAGCACCTGGATCGGGTCGATCGTCTCGGTCACCTCGGCAAGCCGGCCCAACCGGGACAACCCGGCACGAGCCAGCACCACGGCGTCGAGCTTGCCGTCGGCCACCATCTTGATCCGGCTGTCCACATTGCCGCGGATGCCGGTGAGTTCCAAACCGAGCCCGAGTTCCTCGAGCTGTGCCTGCCGCCGGGGCGCTCCCGTGCCGACGATCGAGCCGGTCGGCAGCTCGCCGAGCGTCAGGCCGTCGCGGGCGATCAGCACGTCACGCGGGTCCTCCCGATGCGGGATCGCCGCGACCGTGAGCGCCTCGACCGGCGCGGTCGGCAGATCCTTCAGCGAGTGCACCGCGATGTCGATCTCGTTGGCCACCAGGGCATCCCGCAGCGCGCTGACGAAAACGCCGGTGCCGCCGATCTGCTCCAGTGGCGCGCGATTCACGTCGCCGGTGGTGGTGATCAGCACCAGCTCGACCTCATGACCGTGGGCGCGCAAGGCGTCCGCGACCATCGTCGCCTGGACTGTCGCGAGGGCCGATCGCCGCGTTCCGAGCCGGATCATGCGGTCTCCCCTCCGGTCTTGTCGACGGTCTTGCCTGCGGGCTTGTCGAGCGGAGCCGAGACCGCGTCCACCGCGGCCTGGTCCAGGGCGAACAACTCGCGCAGGGCATCGGCATACGTTGGGCCACCGGGATCGGCGGCCAGTTCCTTCACCCGCACGGTCGGCGTGTGCAGCACCTTGTCGACCACCCGGCGAATCGTCCGGGCGACCTCTTGCCGCTGGGCGTCGTCGAGATCGGGCAGCCGCCGGTCGAGCCGGGCCAGCTCCGTGTCGACGAGCGCGCTCGCCATCGTGCGCAGCGCGACGACGGTCGGCGTCACCGAAACGGCGCGGCGGGTCGCGGCGAAGGCGCCGGTCTCCTCGTGCACGATCCGGCGTACGTCCTCGATGTCTTCTTCAGCGCCACCCGCGGTGCCGACCAGGTCGGCCAGCGTGACCAGGGTGACTCCCGGCAGCCGGGCCGCCTCGGGCGCGACATCCCGCGGCAGCGCGACGTCCAGCACTCCGAAAGGCCTGCCGTTGGCCGCCGTACTGACCATCTCTTCTGTCAGTACGACACCACGCGCGCCTGTGCAGGAGACGACCACGTCGGCCTCGGCCATCGCGGCCGGCACGCTCGCGAGCGGAATCGCCGTACCACCCACGCGCTCGGCCAGGATCATCGCGCGGTCCAGGTTCCGGTTGGCCACCACGATTTCGGTAGCGCCGTCGGCCGCGAGGGTCTGGGCCGCCAGCGAGGCCATCGAGCCGGCGCCGACGACCAGCGCGCGTCGCCCGGCCAGACCACCGATCGGGCCTGCCACGGCGTCGAGGCCGGCGCTGACCACGGAACGGCCGGCCGAGTCGATACCGGTCTCGGCCCGCGCCCGCTTACCAACGCGCAGGGCGTGCTGGAACAGCGCGTTCAAGTCGGTGCTGATGGTCTCGAGCTCCTGGCCGACGCGCAGGGTCTCCTTGACCTGGCCGAGGATCTGACTCTCGCCGACGACCATCGAGTCGAGCCCGACCGCGACCTGGAAGAGGTGCGCGACGGCGCCTTCCTCGAAGTGCACGTAAAGGTGCTCGGCCAGATCGATCAGCGGCACCCCCGTGATGTCGGCCAGGATCGCGGTGACCTCGTCCATGCCCGCGTGGAACCGGTCGACGGAGGCGTAGACCTCGGTCCGGTTACAGGTCGCGAGCACTGCGGACTCGGTCACGGCCGCACTGTTCTGTACGGCGATCGCCAGCTTGGTGGCCGCATCCGAGTCCAGCGCGACCCGCTCGAGCACAGTGATGTCCGCGCTGCGGTGGGAGATCCCGACGACTAGATAACTCACTTGGCGACCTCGCTTCGCAGCGGTCGCTTGGGCAGGTCGTCGACCTTGGGAACACCGTTGATCACTGGCAGTTCGGGCACCTCGGTGAGCGCCGCCTCTCCGGACTTTCGTTGTTCGTGGTACGCCAGGATCTGCAACTCGATCGAGAGGTCCACCTTGCGGATGTCGACCCCCGCGGGCACGGACAGCACCACGGGCGCGAAGTTGAGGATGCTGGTCACGCCGGCCGCGACCAGCCGGTCGCACACCTCCTGGGCGGGACCGGCGGGGGTGGTGATGACACCGATCGCGACGTCCTCGGTGGCGACGATCTCGTCCAGCTCGGCGAAGTCGCGCACGACCATGTCGCCGACCCGCTCACCGACCAGGGCCGGATCCGCGTCCAGCAGGGCCACGATCCGGAAGCCGCGAGTGCCGAAGCCGGAGTAGTTCGCCAGCGCGTGACCGAGATTTCCGATCCCGACGATGACGACCGACCAGTCTTGGGTGACCCCGATCTCGCGCGCGATCTGGTAGCGCAGATACTCGACGTCGTAGCCGACACCTCTGGTGCCGTACGACCCGAGGTAGGACAGGTCCTTGCGAAGCTTGGCCGAATTGACCCCCGCAGCGGTCGCGAGATCCTCGCTCGACGCGGTGGCGGTGCCACTGTCCGACAAAGCGGTCAGGGCCCGCAGGTACACCGGCAAGCGAGCGACAGTGGCCTCGGGAATGCCGCGCTCTGTTCTCGACGGCGCTCCGGGGCGACGGCTGCGGGCAGGCGTCACGGTTCTCCTGGACTGGTGGTTCTGAGCCACCGCCTCACGGCTGGCGACTACCCCACTCTAGGAGTTTGTGAACGTGAGAACAAAATCGAGAAGGCCCACTGGTCTCATCTCGTGACCACTCTCACGGTGTTCTCGCTCCGCTTCGCTGTGTGTGAGCAGTGGGTGGCGCTCAGGCGCCGAGCGCCTTGCGCAGGCGAGCTGGGTCGACCCGCCAGAAATCGTGCTGCCGGCCGTCGACCAGGGTGACCGGAATCTGCTCGCCGTACTGCTCGAAAAGGGCGGGATCACCGGTGATATCGATCTCGGTGTAGCCGGTACCGGTCTCGGCGCAGACGGCCTCGATGATCGCCCGGGCGTCGTCGCAAAGGTGACAGCCGGGCTTGCTGTAGAGGGTGACGCGCTCGCTCATTTGCCCCTCAACTGCCCCTTGGCGACCTTGCCGGTGACGGAGTGCGGCAGGTGGTCCACGATCTCGAGCTCGACCGGGCACTTGAACTTGGCCAGCCGGGTCGCGGCGAACGCGAGCACCTCGTCCTTGTCCACATCGGCACCGACCGAGGGCACCACGAAGGCCTTCACCGCTTCGCCGGTCTCGTCGGACGGGATGCCGATCACGGCCGCCTCCCGCACTCCGGGCGCCGCCACCAGCACCTCCTCGACCTCGACCGGGAAGACGTTGAAACCAGACACGATGATCAACTCACGCAGGCGATCCACCAGGAACAGGTCGCCCGAGGGATCGAGGAAACCGACGTCGCCGGTGCGGTACCAGCCGTCCTCGTCGGGACCGCCGTCGCCGTCGGGCCAGTAGCCGGAGAAGAGGTTCGCACCGCGGATCAGCACCTCGCCCGGGTCGTCGCCCTCGACGTCGCCACCGTGCTCGTCGGCGATCCGCACCTCGACCCCGGGAAGTGGGCGGCCCACCGAGCCCGGCGTCGGATCGCCCTCGCCCAACGTCGTCGTCACGCCGGGCGCAGCCTCGGTCAGGCCGTATCCCTGGTGGACGAACAAGCCGGTCTCGTTCTCGAAGCGGTCCGCAATCGCGCGATCCAGCGAGGAGGCGCCGGTCAGCACCACCTTCACCTTGGCGAGCGCGTTGCGCAGGTCGGGCGCGGCCAACAGCGCCGTCAGAGCCGGTGGGGCAAGCGGCAACCGGGTCACCCCCTCACGCCGTACGAGCTCGAGAGTTTGGGCCGAGTCGAACCGCGGCTGCAGCACCAAGGCGGCACCACGCGCGCAGGCCCAGCCGAGCACCGCGTTCAGGCCGAAGGCGTGGAAGAAGGGCAGCACGCCGAGTACGACGTCGTCCGGGCCCATCCGGTGCTCACCGAGAGCGACCAGGTGCTCGACGTTCGCCAAGAGGGCCCGGTGGGTCAGCATCGCCGCCCGCGGATCACCACTGGTACCTGACGTGTAAAGCAACACCGCAAGGGCTTCCGGGTCCGACTGCGGCACGACCGGCGCCTCGCCGCTGAGCTCTTCGGGACGCACCACGCGAACGCCCGAGCCCGCCGCTTTGGGCGCGAGCTCACCGTCCGTGACCACCAACCGGGCGCCGGAATGCGCGATCACGCCGGCCACCTCGTGGGCGGTCAGACCCGTGTTCAGCGGTACGGCGACGAGGCCCGCGCGCAGGCAGCCGAGGTACGACGTGACAAAGCCCACGCCGTTCGCCAGCAGCAGCACGACGCGGTATCCCGGCACCAGGCCGGCCGCGGAGAACCCCTGCGCGGCGGCGTCGACGGCCGCGTCGAGCTCTTCCCAGGTCAGCCGGCGATCGCCGTCCACGAGGGCGGGACGATCCCCGTGCCGCTTGGCGGTGGCACTGAGCAGTTCGGTGAAGTTCACGTTCACAACGCGAGTCTGTCACGCGTCCCGAAGGTACCGACGTGGCCTGGCGGTTTGCGCAGCGAGTCTGCGGGTAGACCTTGCGGGGCGGGGACACGTCTACGGGGCTAGTGGGGGTTTGGTTGCAGTCGCAGGAAGCCGGCACGAAGACGGCCGGGGTCAGTCGCAGGACACCCCGGCAGGGCCGAAACACCTTTTGGACAGGACGCGCAGCGAACGGCCAGTTACGCAGAGATGCCCTAGGCTCGCTCCCATGACTCGCCCACCGACGCGTGACCTGCGCGCCCGGTCGGTGCTCGCCGGTGAGGCCTCGGCCGCCGTCGCGGAACTCGAAGCCGCCCTGGAGACACCGCCTGTGGTGCACTCTGCCGCGTTCTTCGACGTCGACAACACGTTGCTCCGCGGCGCTTCGGTGTACTACCTGGCGAAGGGGCTGTACCGGCGCAAGTTCTTCAGCCGGGGCGAGATCGCGGCCAAGGCCTGGCAGCAGCTCAAGTTCCGGCTGGCCGGTGAGACGCCGGAATCGGTGGCGAACGCGCGGGCCTCGGCCCTGTCGTTCATCGCCGGGCACAGCGTGGCGGAGCTGACGATGCTGGTCGAGGAGATCTTCGACGAGGGCATGGCCGACCGGATCTGGCCGGGTACGAAGGCGCTCACCCAGATGCACCTGGACGCCGGTGAGCGGGTCTGGCTGGTGACGGCCGCGCCCGCCGAGGTGGCCCGGCTGCTGGCCCGCCGGCTCGGTCTGACCGGTGCCCTGGGCACGGTCGCCGCCGAGGTGGACGGGGTCTACACGGGCGAGTTGGTCGGCGATATCCTGCACGGCCCGGCCAAGGCGGAGGCGGTTCGCGCCCTGGCCACCCGCGAGGGTCTGGACCTGGCTCAATGCGCCGCCTACTCCGACTCCGTGAACGATCTTCCGATGCTCGAATTGGTGGGGCACCCCTGTGCGATCAACCCCGATGGAAAGCTGCGCCGGCAGGCGAATTCGGCCGGCTGGCGAATCCGTGATTACCGGACTGGACGAAAGGCGGCACGCCTTGGGCTGTTGACAGCCGGTGCAACAGGGACAACTCTCGGTGCTGTCTCAGCCGCCGTGGCCTTGCACAGGCGTGCCAGTCGTAGACGTGTCAGTTGAACGGGGAGAGATCGTGACGACGCCGGAGCCAAGCCCGGACACGATGAGACGCGCCGAACTGGTCGACCGCGCACAAGCGGGCGACGTCGGCGCGTTCGGAGAGCTGTACGACGAGTACTCACTCACGGTGTACCGGTATATCTACGCCCGGGTGTCCTCGTCGGCCCTGGCGGAGGACCTGACCAGCGAGACGTTCGTGCGGGCGTTGCGCGCACTGGACTCGTTCCGCTGGCAGGGCCGCGACTTCGGGGCCTGGCTGGTCACCATCGCCAGGAACCTGATCACCGACCACTACAAGTCCGGCCGGGTCCGGCTGGAAGTGGTCACGGACGAAATCGAGACCCACGATCGGCAGACGGACGGACCGGAGGTCGACGTGCTCGCCGCGGCGACCGCCGAGGTGCTCCGCGACGCCGTGGCCGCCTTGCCGGACGAACAGCGCGACTGCCTCACGATGAGGTTCTTCGCGGGACTTTCGATCGCCGAGACGGCGCGGGCGCTGGAAAAATCGGAAGGCGCTGTGAAACAACTACAACTGCGGGCCGTGCGTCATTTGGCGAAGGTTATCCCCAAGGACTTGCGATGAGGTGGATCACTACGCATGTCTTTCGTAACCCGTCAGGGAGTTTCCTCGTTGCCCTGGGTGAGGACCGGTCGGTGACCCCGATTGGCCATTGAGGAGAACTAGGACTCATGAGTGACTTGCACAGGGCTCGAGCGCGCGCGGAGGCATTCGCGCATGCGGTCGATCACGGGCCCCGTCACTCTTCGCGACTGAGCGATGACCCCGAGCTTGCGACCGCTGTTGAACTCGTCGGACGGCTGAGGACCGCCGGCGCAGTTGCACCGCGACCAGAGTTCACTGCCGAGCTGAGGCACCGCCTCCTCGAGCAGGCAGCGGCCCGTGCCGCGACGACTCCGACCGTGGTACGCAGTGGCCCAGACGCTTCGGATGAATTGCCGCCCCGCGAGGACGACGCGTCCGTGACAGATATCGGACACCGCCAGCGTCGGCGGATCAGCTTGGTCGCCAGTACGGCGGCATTGGTGCTACTCGGTGGTGGCATCGGTTCCGCAGCGGCAGCCCAGCAGGCTATGCCTGGCGACGCGCTGTACGGCATGAAGCGTGGCATCGAGAACGTCTCCACCAACGTCAGCGTCGGGGATGACTCCCGCGGCCGGCGTGAGCTCGGTCACGCGATGACCCGGCTCGCCGAGGTCGACGCGTTGCTGAAGGACGGTGGCGATGTCGACACCATCAACCGCACCCTGGACGACTTCTCCGTCCAGGCCCGCCGGGGCGTCTCCCGGCTGGTCGCGGCCTACCAGCAGAACGAGGACAAGGCCGCGATCGGTGCGGTCACCACGTTCATCACCGACGCCCGGCAGGCCCTGGCCGACCTGGCGCCCCGACTCCCCGCCGAATCGCTGAAGCAAGCGGTTCAGGCCCTCGCGACCATCGGTCAGCTGGCCGATCACGCGGCCGGCGCCTGCACCGACTGCGACAAGCCGAAGCCGGTCAAGTCCGGTGGCCCGACCCGGGTCAACGGCGGCGGTTCGGAGCCGACGGTCGCACCGGGTGGCGGCGAGGCCAGCACAGGAGGCCCGTCGTCCATGCCGACGACGTTTCCATCGCTGAACACCAGCCCGGGCGTGTCCTTGGCCACCGCGCCGACCAAGTCCGGCGAGGTGGTCACCCAGACCACCCCGACCCCGACGCCGATCATTCCCTCGGTGGACTTGAACCCGACCACGACCCCAACACCCTCGGGTACGACGAAGCCCCCGACGGGGACCCATCCAACGTTGCCGACGCCGACCTTGCCGACGACACCGTGGAGGTTTCCCTTTCCCACGCTGAGCATCCCGAACCCGCTCTGCCTCCCCCTCCTACCGCCCTGCCGCTAAAGCAGGCGCCCGAATAAACGGTCTGGCCCGGTGCACCCGCACCGGGCCAGACCTTTTGGGCTCACCTACATCCCCTTTGCGTTGATTGGTCTGCATCCCGCTAGCCCATTCCGCGGCGGGTCGGCTGGAAGGAGACGCAGGCGGGCGGATTCGGACCAATCAACGCAAAGGGATGTAGGTGGCCGGGGTTAGAAGAAGACGCTGCGGCGTTGCATTAGGAGGGCGTAGAGGGTCTGCTGGATCGTTTCGCGGACCTGGTCGGTGACGTTGAAGACGAGCATGGGGTCGTCGGCGGCGCCTTCGGCGAATTCGTCGGTGCGGATGGGCTCGCCGAATTCGATCAGCCACTTCGAGGGCAGCGGGATCAGGCCGAGGGGGCCGAGCAGGGGGAAGAACGGGGTGACCGGGATGTACGGCACGCCGAGCAGTCGGGCGAGGGACGAGATGTTGCCGACCAAGGGGTAGATCTCTTCGGCACCGACGATCGAGCAGGGCACGATCGGTACGCCGGTACGCATGGCGGCGCTGACGAATCCCCCGCGGCCGAACCGCTGCAGCCGGTACCGCTCGCTGAACGGTTTGCCGATGCCCTTGAAGCCCTCGGGCCACACCCCGACCAGGTCGCCACGGCCGAGCAGGCGCTCCGCGTCGTCGTTGCCGGCGAGCGTCGCGCCACCCTTGCGGGCCATCTCGCCTACGAACGGGGTCTGGAAGACCAGGTCCGCGGCGAGGGTGCGCAACGGCCGATGCGCGTGGTCCCGCACGATCAGCTGGGTGATCAGCCCGTCCACCGGCATCGTGCCCGAGTGGTTGGCCACGATCAGCGCGCCACCGGTGTCGGGGATGTTCTCGATACCGCGCACCTCGACGCGGAACCACTTCTCCGCCAAGGGACGCAGCAGCGTGAGGAACACCTCGTCGGTGAGCTCCTCGTCATAACCGAATTCGTCCACCTCGTACTGCCCGGTGAGCCGGCGCCGCAGGAAGGCCAATAGTTCGGCCACTTTGCGCTCGCCATCCGGCCCGAGCCATTCGCGCACCAGCTTCTCGAAACCGAGGAACGCCTCCGCCTGCTCGACGCCAATTCCAGCGCCGCCACCGGCACCACCCGGTACGTCGTACGCGCCGCCCGCCGCATCCGCTGGTACGTCGTGCGCCGGACCCGATCCAGGCTCGCCAGACGCGCCCGATCCGGGCTCACCTGGTGTGCCGATCGACGCGCTCGGTTCCGTCGTACCGGCCGCAGCATCTGAAGCGTCGACGGGGCCGGCCGAACGGCGTCCGCGGGCCGCGCCGTTCTGCGAGGACTTGCCGTTGGTCGACTTCGCGCGCCCGGTCCCAGTGGCAGCGCGGCTCGAGCGGGCGGAAGACTTGGGCGTAGCCGAGGGCGTGGTGGGCTCTTCGGCGTCCGGCTCGGGTTTGCGTTTGGCCTTGGCGGCGGCGGGACCTGCGAGTGAACGAGCCGCGGCCGAGGGCGTCGTACGACGGCCGCTACCTCGACCGGGTCGGCCGCCAGAGCCGATCGGGATGATGTCCGCGTCAGCCACGCAGTGCCCCTAGACCGGCTGAGACCAGGCGGGACGCGTTGGTGAGTGCGCCCGTGCCGATCGACTGGCGGAAGTCCTCGAAGGCGGCGGCCGTGGTGTAACCCGGCTCGAAGCCGAACTCGGCGCGCATACGAGTGGTGTCGACCGCCCGGCCATACGTCAGATACGTCATCTGGTCCGGCGAGAAGTCGGCCAATCGCGCGCGTCGCACCAGCATCGCCGTACTGGACGCAGTGAAGGACGGCAGCGGCAAGGCCGGCCGGCCGAGACGTCGGATCGCCTGGGAGAGGGAGAGAATCCCGTCACCGGCAAGGTTGAAGGTGCCGGGTAGATCGTTCATCGCGGCGTGGTGAATCGCCTCGACGCCATCGGACTCGTGCAGGAACTGCAGCCGGGCGTCGAACCCGAGCACGGTCGGGATGACGGGCATGCCGAAGTAGCGCGTGATCGGTGAATCGGTCGATGGGCCGATCCAGTTGGCCATCCGCAACGTGGTGACGCAGACGTCGGGCCGGCGCCGGGCGAAACCCCGCACGTAACCCTCGACCTCGACGGCGTCCTTGCTCAGCCCCGTCTGCGGTATCGCCCGTGGCGCCATCTCCTCGGTGAACAAGGCGGGGTCGCGCGGACCCGCGCCGTACACCGTGGTGGACGACTTCACCACCAGCTTGGCCACGCCGGGCGCCTTCTGGCACGCGGCGAGCAACTGCATGGTGCCGATGACGTTGATCTCTTTCATCGACGACCGCCCACCGGCGCTGCCGGGGGTGGCCACCACGCCGGTATGAACGACGGTGTCGACGTCCTCACCCGCGATCACCTTGGCGATCACGGGATTACGGATGTCGGCCCGCACGAACCGGACACGACCGAGTTCCGCGCGTGGCGGAACGACGTCGATACCGATCACCGCACCGATCGCCGGATCTGCCGCGAGCCGGCGCGCGCACCGTGCACCGGCGTCTCTCGAGACACCCGTCACCATCACCACGCGCGCCACGCAGACCTCCGGCTCGATCGGCTCCGGCGGTTACTTACCGAGCTTGCGGCGCTGAACCCGCGTCTTCTTCAGCAACTTGCGGTGCTTCTTCTTCGCCATACGCTTACGGCGCTTCTTGATGACCGAACCCACTGTGGACCTTCCAAACTTAAGAGAGCGTCGGCAAAGCCTACCTGCTGGGCCGCCACTCACCTAAGTCGCGCCCACTCGGCTCATACCAACACAGTTGTACTAACACGTGCAGCACGGGCAATCCCCCATGTGGAAGCTAAATCTACCGCCCGAAGCCGCTGAGGTGTTCCCACACGTACAACGTGCAGGTCCGGCCCTTGTCGACGACGACGACCGGATCGCGCTCGGTCAGCACATAACCAGCGGCCTTCGCGACCGCGACACTGCCCGCGTTGTCCGCCTCGATCTCGAGGATGACCTGCTTGATCCCCGCGACGCGGTGGGCGTAATCGGTCAGCAGCCGCAGCGCACGGGAGGCCAGCGCCTGACCGCGATGGGCCGGGCCGATCGCGTAGCCGAGGCTGTTGTGCGACCGGCTGAGCAAGACCTCACCGAGCGGCTCCTCGCCATCCACCGTGATCGCGAGCTGGACGCGATCACCGATCTCCGCCGTACGACGAGCCGTTTCCAGGTATGCCTGCGCTGCCGCCAAGTCGAACGGCGAGACCAGTGGCGTCCAGTACGCCACCTCCGGATTGTCGAACAGCCCGACCATCAGCGGTACGTCGGAGTCCCGCCATTCGCGCAACACCAGCCCGTCACCCTCGAGCCGGACCTGCTCGCGCTCGTCGATCGTCATGGCTCCAGTCTTACCAACGGTCAAGCGACGACGCGGCGAGTGGTCGCGCTGAGGGCGCTGAGGGTCTCAGTCAACGCCGGATGCAGGAGCCGACCTTGCCGCTTCACCGGCACGCCCGCGACCAGGACGGTGTCGACGTTGCCTGGGTGAGCACCGGTCACGACGGTCGCGATCGGGTCGTGCGAACCACCCGCGAGGTTGATGTCGTCGGCCCGGATGAGCTGGATATCGGCCTGCTTGCCGACCTGGAGCGAGCCGACCTGGTCTGCCAGACCGAGCGCACGCGCGCCGTCGAGCGTGGCCAGCCGGAGCACCTCGGCAGCCGTCGGCTTCGAGCCGGTGCCACGCGTGCCGATCGCGAGCGTCGCGCGCATCACCGAGAACATGTCCCCCGCCACCGCTGCGACGACGTCGATCCCGAGTCCGGTCGTCACACGGTGAGCGCGCAGCCGCCCGACCATCGGAGCACCAACCGACATCTGCTCCTCGATCGCCGGCGTGATCGACACCGCGCCGCCGCTCTCCGCGATCAGCTTCAGCTCACTGTCGGGCAGCGAATTGCCATGTACATAAAGGGTTCGCGGTCCAAGAAGGTTGCGCTGGGCAAGGAACTCGACCGGCTTCTCCGCGACCGGGCCACTGCTCACGTGCGCCACGATCGGCAGCCCGAGGTCGGCCGCGAGGCGCCAATCCGACTCGACCGAAGCCGCCGACGCGTACGACGGTCCGATCGCGGCGAGGGCCATCGTCAACAGGCCCGGCTGGTCGGGGAAGTACGTGTCGCGGACGCGAGCCACCTCGGCCTGGTCGAGAGGTACGTCGGCGAGCGGTGGATATCCGTAACCGAAGATCGCCCGGATACCCGAAGCGCGAAGGCCTCCGATCAAGGCGTCGGTGTGCTCGGCGGACGACTGGATGTGCGAGAAGTCCTGCACGGTGGTGATGCCCGCGTCGAGGCACTCCAGCGCCCCGGCGAGATTGCCGGTGTAGAGGTCCTCGGGAGTGAAGCGCGGGCCGAGTTCACCGAGGACGCGATACAGGTAACCGCCGAGGTCTAGGTCGGCGCCGATACCGCGCAGGGCCGTCTCCCAGACATGGCGATGAGTGTCGACGAAGCCCGGCAACACGTAGCGACCCGACGCGTCGATGACCTCAGCGTCCTGGACGTCTAGCCCTGGGCCGACGGCCAGGATGCGGCCGTCTTCGATCAGGACGTCGGTGTTGGGTCGGACGGTCGGCTCGGGATCTGTATCGATGACCGTTCCGCCACGGAGCAGGAGACGCATGAGATTTCCCTTCACAAGAAAGCTTTTTTGAAAGCTATCACCAAAGAGACCTAGGATGTCAACCATGGATCGGGTGGAGCAGTTGATGAAGGCGTGGCAGGTAGAACTGCCCGATGTGCTGCACCCGACTACCGAACTGGCCAAGCGGCTGATGACGTTGAACGGCGAGCTGACGGAATCGACTCGTCAGCTGCTACCCGAGTTGGGGCTCACGACCGCCGAGTTCGATGTGCTGGTCACGTTGCGGCGGAGTGGGCCGCCGTTCCAGTTGAAGCCGAGTGAGTTGAGCCGCGGGCTGTTGCTCTCGACCGGCGGCACGAGTAATCTGACGAATCAGCTGGCCAACCGTGGCCTGGTCGTGCGCGAGGCCGATCCGGATGACGGCCGCGGCACGCAGATCCGTCTCACCGACGAAGGCGTCGCGCTGGCCGAGAAGGCTGTGCGGGCCGCATCCGCCGCACACGCGGACCACTTGGCCGACGTACCGCCTGAGCTGGTCGAGCAGGCAACGCGCGCGCTTCGCGAGATCTCGCGACTGACCGCCGCACGCGGCACGACGCCCGGCCGCGCACGTCGTACGCCGGTCAGCTGACGACGTACGGCCAAAGCAAGACAAAGCAGTGGCATGACGAAGCGGCCGGTCCCTGGTAGAGGATCGGCCGCTTCGCTCTCGTAGTTATCCGGCTTGGAAGAAAGCGCCTTTGAGATAGTCATGCACGGCATCCTCGGAGACCCGGAAGGACCGGCCGACCCGCACCGCGGGCAGCTCGCCGGAATGCACCAACCGGTACACGGTCATCTTGGACACGCGCATGGCTGTGGCCACCTCGGCCACGGTCAGGAACTTCACCTCGGCAAGCGGCTGCTCACCACCGGACTTCTTTGATGCCATAACGCACCGCACTTCCAGCCCGAGTCGTGCGCCGGCTTCCCCTCCGGCACCTCCGCTCGCGCGTAGGTCGAGCCTAGTGGCTCGTGGTGCGAATGGGAAAGGGGGTGCCCCTGTGACCTGGCGGAATCCGGACAAATCCCCCGAATCGAGCCTTGCGGCGCCAAATGGTGGGGCGGAGCTCAGTACATCGGGTCGAGCCCGAGCAGCGGGAAACTCACGTCCCGGGTCGCCTTGATCGACCGGTCGAGCCAGGTGTCGGGGTTATAGCCGGACGACCAGTCGGTGTACGTCGCGTCGCGGCCGTCGGTCATCCGCGACGGCGCGACCTGGCCGAGCCGCATCCGGACCTCGTCGCGCCAAGACTCCGGCACGGGCGTAGCCGGGTCGATCGGGTGACCCGCGACGATCGCGAGCAAGTGCGTCCACGCTCGCGGAACGACCTCGACAATCGCGTAACCACCGCCACCGGTCGCGACCCATTTGCCGTCGCAGACCTCATGGGCGAGGTCATGCAGTGCGATGTACGCCGCACGCTGACCGTCGACCGTCTTGGTCAGATGCGCGAGTGGATCCTCGACGTGGGAGTCGCAGCCGTGCTGGGTGACCAGGATCGACGGGCGGAAGGCCTTCACCACGTCCGGCACGATCGCGTGGAAGGCCCGCAGCCAACCGGCATCACCCGTGCCGGGCGGCAGCGGGATGTTGACCGCCGTACCTTCGGCGCCCGGGCCGCCCGTCTCCCCCGCCGAGCCCGTCCCCGGGAAAAGCGTGGTCGGCGACTCGTGCAGGCTGACGGTCAGGACCCGCGGGTCGTTGTAGAAGACAGCCTGTACGCCGTCGCCGTGGTGGACGTCGACGTCGACGTACGCGACCCGCTCGGCGCCTTGGTCGAGCAGCCACTGGATCGCGACGGCCGGATCGTTGTAGACGCAGAAGCCGCTCGCCATCGACGGCATCGCGTGGTGCAGACCGCCGGCCACGTTCGCCGCGTGCAGCACCTCGCCGGACCAGACCGCGCGGGCCGCCTCGACGGAGGCGCCGACCACGTGGGCCGATGCCTCGTGCATCTGCGGAAAGCAATAGGTGTCGTCGGTGCCGAGGCCGTGCGCGAGATCCGGCACGTTCGGGTCGTCGCCGGCGCGCTTGACGGCCGCGATGTACTCCGGCGTATGCACGGTCGCGAGCAGCGCGTCATCCGCGACCGGCGCGGGCACCACCTTGAGCTGATCGAGTACGCCGAGCGCCCGGGCCAACCGAACGGTCAGGTCGATCCGGATCGGGCTCATCGGATGACCGTGACCGAAGTCGTAGGCGGTCAATCCCTCGTCGAAGACCAGCAGCGCCTCACCACTCATGCCCCTGACCATAGCCCGCTCGGCTGGGGTGGGTCCGCCTGACGGACTGTCAAGTGGTCTACCAGTGAGGTGGAAACGATTGGCGGCGGCGGGCCTGGCCAGAAGGATCGGCTAGCGACATCCCGTAGTCCGCCGAAGGGAATTCCTCATGCGTGCCCTGCTCAAAGCCGTGCCCGTGGCCGCCGCGACGGCCGCGCTGATCCTCAACGTCAGCCCGCCCATCTCCGCCTCCGCGCCCACCGATGCCGCGCCCGCCGTACCGCTGGTGCGGGCGACGCCGACCAAGATCATGCCGATCGGCGACTCGAATACGGCCGGCGCCGACGCGGCCGCGGGCGGATATCGCACCGACCTCTGGCAGTTGCTGAACGCCGACCGCCGTCCGATCGACTTCGTCGGCTCGGTCCGATCCGGCTCGGCCGCGCTCGGCGACCACGACCACGAAGGCCATGGCGGCTGGACCATTCAGGGGATCCACGACAGCGTGATCGGCTGGCTGCAGACCTACCAGCCCGACGTGGTGACGCTGCAGATCGGCACGAACGACATGTACAACGACGCGTCCGCCGGGCTCGCGCCGGGGCGTCTGTCCGCCCTGGTCGACCGGATCACGACGACCGCGCCGAATACCCAGGTCTTCGTGACCAGCCTGCCGCCGACCCGGATCGAGGCCGACCAACGCCGTACGCAGGCCTTCAACGCCTACATCCCGGGCATGGTCGACGCGAAACGGGCCGCTGGTAAGCAGGTCACGTACGTCGACACCGGCTCGGCGTACGTCGCGCCCTTCGACCTGATGGACAACGTGCACCCGTATTACGGCGCCGCGTCCCGTGCCGCGTCCAAGTGGTACGCCGCCCTGACCGATTTGCCGGTTGCGCGCTACGAGGCCGAGCAGACCGCCAACGCCAAGATCACCGACGCCCGGATCACGCAGATCACTTCGGCGTCGGGCGGTGCCAAGTCCGCGTACATCGACTTCGCCACCAGCTCGGTCGTCTTCACCGTCCAGGTAGGGGCCGCAGGCAACTACCGGGTCCGCGCCCGCGGCGCCAACGGCATGGGGCAAACCTGCAGCCACCTCATCGCCGCCAACAACGGCCCGACCCAACCGGTCGTCTACCCGGGTATCTCCTGGGACCTGTTCGCCGTCATCGCCGTCGACGTACCGCTCCAAGCCGGCACCAACACCCTCAAGTTCACCAAGGGCGACTGCTACACCGAACTAGACGCCATCGACCTCTCCCCCACCCCCACCTCTTAAGCGGAACCGCGGCCGGGGCTCACGTCTTTGCATTCATTCGTCGGAATCCGCCCTCTCATGTCCGCGTGCCTGTGCAGGTCAGTGGCGGGAGGAGGGCGGATTCCGACGAATGAATGCAAAGACGTGAGACATGCAGGTATTGTGGCGGCGTGAATACCGGACGTCGTATGACTTTCGTGCAGTGGTGGACCGCTTAGGGCGGACCCACTGCGTTCACACGCATCCAACGGCCGCCTCGCCGAGGCGGCCGTTTTTTGTGCCCGCACCGGCGGTGGTGACCACAAAACCACTGAAAGGTTAGGCACCACCATGGTCTCGGTCTCCGGCATCACCCCGTCCGGGCGGCTCACGCTCGGCAACCACCTCGGCGCGTTGCGGCGGTTCGGCGCAGAGACGGTCGAGGACGACTTCTACTTCGTGGCGGATCTCCACGCCATGACCACAAAACACGATCCACGCCGTCTCGCCCGGCTCACCCGGGAGACGGCGACGCTGATGCTCGCGGCGGGCCTGCCACCGGGGTCGGTCTTCGTCCAGTCGGCGGTACCGGCGCATGCCCAGTTGGCGTACCTGCTCGAGTGCACGTCGTACGTCGGTGAGCTGTCGCGGATGATCCAGTACAAGGAGAAGGGCAACGGCCGCCCGATGACGCGCGCCTCGCTCTTCACGTATCCGTGTCTGATGGCGGCGGACATCCTGCTGTACGGCGCGGAGAAGGTGCCGGTCGGCGGCGACCAGGACCAGCACGTCGAACTCGCGCGGGATATCGCGGTCCGGTTCAACCGCGAGTACGGCGAGACGTTCGTCGTACCGCAATTGGAGAAGGCGAAACAGGCCGCCCGCGTCCGCGATCTCGCCACCCCGACGGCCAAGATGGACAAGTCGGCGCCGGATGACGCCATCGGTACGATCCGGCTGCTCGATCCGCCGGACGTGATCCGCCGTCAGGTGATGCGGGCGGTCACGGATTCGGGGGACGAGGTCCGCCACGACTACGAGGCGAAGCCCGGCGTGACGAACCTGCTGGAGATCCTCGCGGCCTGCACGGACGGGGATGCGGTCGCGCTGGCGGACGCGTACTCGTCGTACGGGCAGTTGAAGAACGATGTCGCCGAGGCTGTGCTGGCGGTGATCGAGCCCCTGCAGAAGAAGTTCGCCGACCTCGCCTCGGACCGTTCCGGGCTCGACGCCATCCTCGCCGCCGGCCGCGACCGCGCCACCGAGGCCGGCCAGCCCCGTCTCCAGGCAGCCCTCCGAGCCATGGGCCTCAACGGTTGAAGGGATGAACCGTGCGCCGGAAGTCCTTCGGCGCACACCTCTAGCGTTCATTCGTCGGAATCCGCCCTCGCCCGCCGCTTACCTGTACAGCTGCGCTGAGCTCAAGAGGGCGGATTCCGACGAATGAACGCAACCACAGGAGGGGATGGCAGGATCGGGGTATGGGATTGCGGGTCGGGACGTTCAATATCCGGAACTCGTCGGCCGATGATGGTGACGACTCTTGGCCGGTACGGCGTGGGGCGACCGTCGCGGCGATCGAGGCGCTGGACGCCGACGTGATCGGGTTGCAGGAGGTGTTGCCGGATCAGTTGGCGTATTTGCGCGAGGCGCTCCCGGCGTACGAGCTAGTCGGTGCAGGACGGGACGACGGCGACGCGGCCGGCGAGCACGCGACTGTGTTGGTACGACGTTCGCAGTGGCTAGTGGAATCGCACGCGACGCGCTGGCTGTCCGTGGAACCAGAACGCCCGGGTTCCGTCGGATGGGACGCGGACCTCACTCGGATCGCCACCCTGGTCCGATTGCGGCATCGCGAGAGCGGCAAGGCCCTGGGGATCGCGAACACGCATTACGACCACGCGGGCGCGACGGCACGGCTCGAGTCGTCGTTGTTGCTCGACCGCTGGCTCGCCGCTGAGCCCGATCTGCCCTGGGTTCTGCTCGGCGATCTCAACGCGACGCCCGACTCGGAACCCCTGCAGGCGTTGACGAATGCTGGCTGGCGGCAGACCCTTCCGGCCGATGCGGGCGGCACCGACCATGAGTTCACCGGTGCCGAGGACCGGGACCGGATCGACCACATCCTGATCGGCAAAGGCCTCAGCTGTGTCGGCGCGCGGATCGCCTACGAACGGTTCGACGGGCGGCTGCCCAGTGATCACTGGCCGGTGGTCGCTGATCTGAATATGACCTGACTGTGATCCTCACGTAACCTTATGCGCTGTCGCGGGTTGACATGTGGTGAGGAGAGTGATGTGAAGGTCTTCAGAGTCCCACCTGACTGGCCCGTGCCACCACGCCGGAACTGGGAGCCGCCGAAGGGCTGGCAGCCGCATCCGAGCTGGCCGCCGGCTCCCGCGGACTGGGAGTTCTGGGTCGACGGCGAAGGCCGACCGACCCGCGGCCCGGTCGGGCTGTACGGCGGTGCCGAGCGCAAGGCCGTGGTCAGAACGGCGTTGACCGTCGGGCTCACCCTGGTCGCCGCAGGCTGGATCGTCGCCGTGATGAACACCGGCGACGGCAATGACGCGCAGGCCATCACCAGCACCACCAGTGAGACCAGTCAGACTCCGAGTACGACGCCAACGGCCAAGCCGACGCGAGTCGCCAAGACGCCCGCGCCCAAACCGGCCAAGCCGAGCGCGACCACCACGCCGCGTCGTACCGAGGCCAAACCGGTGATCAGGGCGACGAAGCCAACGCCGACCAAGACGTCCGCGTCGACTCGGCCCACACCTCGGCCGACCAAGACCGCCACGGCGACCACGATCCAACCGACACCACCTCCGCCCACCGTGACCATCCGAAACATGGAGGACTGGCAGAAGTGGTGCGCCCCCGGCAAGCCGTACGAGAAGTACTGCGGCGTCGGCGCTTGGACCACACCCGATCCCGGCAACTAGGCCGTCCCCAGAACCTTTTCATTCATTCGTCGGAATCCGCCCTCTCAGCACAGCGGACAGGTGCAGGTCAGCGGACGGCAGAGGGCGGATTCCGACGAATGAATGAAAAGGTTCGTTAGGCGAAGGCTTCTTGGCGGAGGCGTTCTAGGGCGTCGAAGCGGCGGGGGCCGTCGCCGAGGGCGGAGTCGGGGATGATGAGTTCGTCGATGCCGGCTTCGGCGTATCGGCCGACGGCGTCGCGGACCTCCTCGGCGCTGCCCATCACGACGTGACGGACGCGAGCCAGGAGATCGTCGCGGCGCTGTTTCGCCTCGGTATCACCCGGTTCGATGATCTCGATCAAGGCCTGCGTCGAGCGTCGTACCGTGCTGGGGTCGCGGCCGATGCGCTCGCAGTGTTCGCGGAAGACTTTTCCCTTGTGGGCGGCCGTTTCCGGCGTACCCCAGTGGTTCCACTCGTCGGCGTAGCGGGCGACGATGCCGAGGGCGACCTTCTCCCCCGCGGCGCCGATCAGCAGTGGCAGGTTCGCCGGTTTGGGGTGCATCGGCGCGTCCGACAGCTGGTAGAACTTGCCCTCGAAATCGGCGCGTTCCTGCGTCAGCAAGGCGGTGAAGACCTGGCAGGCCTCGTCGAATCGCGCGAGCAGTTCCTTCACCGGCGGCAGCTCGATGCCGTACGCCTCGTGCTCGTTGACCTGCCAGCCCGCGCCGATACCGAGCACGAACCGGCCGCGGCTGAGCTGATCGATGGCGGCCGCCTGGTTCGCGACGACGGCCGGGTGGCGGTAGGTGTTGCCCGCGACCAGCGAGCCCAGGCGGACGCGTTCGGTGCGGACGGCCAGGGCGGAGAGGACCGAGAAGCACTCCAGGATCGACCCGGACCGCTGGTCGTTGTTGTCCATGAAGTGGTCGGCGAACCAGACGCCGTGCCAGCCGGTGCGTTCCGCATACTCGGCGCCTTCGAGGATGCCGTCCCAGTCGTGCCTCAACGCCGGCCATAAGGAGAAGTCCATCCGCAAATCCTAGTAGCGGAGGAAAAACGTCGCAGCGCAAAGCAGGACGTAGGCGGCGATCATCGCGGCACCGGATGCGAGGCGGGTTTGGGAGGTGGTCGGTTGGGAGCGGACGCGAAGCGCCTCGGCCACCGATGCGACGTACTGCGGAGTGGTTCGTTCCTCGTCGAGACCGCCCACAACGTGGAAGTCGTCGTCGGTCTCGAAGGTGATCTGCTCGCCCGCCACCTCGATCGACTTAACGCCTTGCCACGGCACCCGATGAACCTGAGTGGTCGACCGGATCTCCATCGCGTTCGCCTCGAAAACCACGCCGTGCAACAGATAGAGGCACGCGAAGTTGATCCCGCCGCCGCCCGCGCCAAGGGCGAGGACGCCCAACCACCAGTCACCGGGATTGGCCCAGAGCACCGCCGGCGCGATCACGAAAGGTGCCACCAGCAACAACTTTGTCCACCACGGCGCCGGTTCGATCGGGACGTGCCAGGGCAGCGGTGGGACATCCTCAGCCGGTTCGGCAGCCTCGGGCTCTTCCTCCTCAGACTCGTCAACAGTCGAGAGGCCCTCGAACTCCTCCCGCTCGAAGCGCTGGCCGAGTGATCCCGGCAGCAACTCCAGCGGGCTGACCCGGACCGCCCGCAACGGGCTGGACGCGCGCATGACGGTGTCGCCGATGACCAGTGTGACCCACGAACCTTCGACCAGATCGCCTACCAGCAAGGCGTTTCCCTCGTACTTGCGCAACCCTTCGGCCCAGGTCCGCCGTACCGTAGCGGGCACGAACTCGGCCTCTTCCTTATCGAGGAGGTCGTACGCCGCGTCCAGCTCGCCCGCCTGGTCCGGGTCATCGGGCAGCGCGTCCACGAACGCCAGCACGTGCTCGAAGTCCCGGTCGTCGGCCGCGAACACTGCGAACCTCATCCCCGCGTCCGGCGCGATCAGCACCGGTAGGCCGGTCGTCGTAACGCGCCGCCTCGGCCGGATTCGCCGCCTGCGAAGGTCCGTCCCGACCAGCAGCAGGCCGAGCAGCAGGGCACCACCTGCGACCGTGTACCACCACGTGTTGTCAGCGGGCTCCCCTACGAGCCGGAACCAACTCGAGTCGTCGGGATCGACCAGTACGGCGATTCGCTCGCCCACGACATACGTCTCGTACGGCGTGATCTTCCGGTTCGCGCCGTCGGGGATGGCCAGCTCGATCTCGCCTTCATCGAGTACGGCGACGACCTTCGCGGAGTGCTGGACGGCCCGGCTCAGGTGGTCCCGCTCCTCGGCGTCCTGCCGGTTCATGACGACGAGCGAGACGGCCGCCACCACGATCGCGAGGCCCATCGCGCCGAGTCGCCAGGTGAACCCGACTGGTTCCGCCGGCGGCAGTACGACCGGCCGGCGGGCTAGATCGCGCGTCAGGGTGACCTGGCGATTCCGGCTGAACGTCAGCCAGACCAATAACGCCAGACAGAGCACGCCGTACGCCGCCCAGGCCAGCTGCGCCTCGGGAATATCGTCGAACCAGACGTCCAGTACGGCGAAAGTGATGCCGAGTGCTGCCGCCACGCGTGGCATCCACCACCACAACGCCAGTGATCCGAGGCAGGCGACCAACGCGATCGAGAAGGTCGCATCCGCGAGGCACGGATCATCCTGCAAACACCTCGAGTCGTCGAACGCGACCGACACGACCATCGCCGCCAGCCAGACCGCGGGCAACACATACCGATAAACCCAACTCGGCACCCCCGCCGCAACCCACCGACGCGCAACCTCCGCGTCCAACGTCTTCGTCATGCCCGGCCCAAGCCCTTTCTTCTGCCGCTCGCGAACGCCACCCAGGCCGCTCGGGGAGGCGGAACTACTCGGCGGCGAGGGCGCGGGAGCGGTTGCGGGCGGCTTCGATGGCGGAGAGGAAGGCGGCGCGGACCTTGTGGTCCTCGAGTTCGCGGACGGCGGCGGCCGTCGTACCGCCCGGTGAGGTGACGCGCTCGCGGAGCACGGTCGGGTGTTCGCCCGTCTCGCGCAGCAGTTTGGCCGAACCGACAACGGTCTGGACGACCAACTCGGTCGCGGTGGAACGCGGCAGGCCCATGTGCACGCCCGCCTCGATCATCGCCTCGACCACAAAGAAGATGTACGCCGGACCCGAACCGGATACCGCGGTGACGGCGTCCTGCTGCTTCTCGGGCACCCGGACGACCTTGCCGGTCGCGGCGAGCAGCCCCTCGGCGAGCACGAGGTGGCTCTCATCGCAGTGCGCGCCTCGGGAGATCGCGGCCATGCCCTCGTCGACCAGGGCTGGCGTGTTCGGCATGACCCGGACGACGGCGACGCCCGCGGGCAGCCGCGACTCGATGAAGACGGTCGTGATACCCGCCGCCAGGGACACCACGGTCTGGTCCGGACGCACCATGGGCGCGATCTCGGCGAGCAGCTCGGGCATGTCCTGCGGCTTGACCACCAGCACCAGGGTCTCGGCCTTCGCGGCAGCCTCGGAGTTCGTCACCACGTCCACGCCGTACCGCTCGCGCAGCTCGGCGGCGCGTTCCTCCCGGCGCTCGGTGATCAGCAGCTCCCCCGGTTGCCGCCCAGCCCGCAGCAGCCCGGAGAGCAGCGTCTCCCCCATCACACCGGCACCGAGAATTGCAACCTGACCTGTCATACCGAACAGAGTAGTGGTCGAGTTTGATCGAGAAGTGGGTCAGGTCAGGGGGTGGACCGCGAGGGTTTGGGGTGTCAGACAGTCCCCGCCCTGGAAGGACCTCCTGTATGAGCAAGATTCTTGGCACCACTCGGCGCGTGTTCACCATGGTCGCCGCCACCGCGGTGCTCACGATCAGCGGTGCCGGCCTGGCAGCGGCCGCGCCGGTCGTCGACGAAGCCCCCAAGGCGACGGCGACCAGCACGGGCAAGTTCGTCACGGCCGCCGCTCCGACGGGCTGTAACCCGGTCATGACCTCCGCGTTCGCGCAGACCTGTTTCGTGCCGAACAGCGACGACCAGTGGATCCGCGACCTGGATGCCAACGGCTGGCAGGCCTGGGTCCACGTGCAGACGAACTACGGCAAGAACCGGTACTGCGGCTCGCTTCCGGCCGCCGACGGCTGGGGCGTCTGCAAGTACGACCACGACGAGACCAAGTGCGTCCGCTTCCGTCTGTACGAGGAGAAGGACGGCGTGGAGCGCAACTTCACCGGCTGGTCGCTGTACCACAAGGTGTCGGACGGCACCCTCTGCTGATCGAGCCGAACTCAGGGTGCGGCCGTCGGGAGTGATTCCCGGCGGCCACTTCCGTCGTTCAGCTCGGCGCCTTTTAGCTCGGCCGTCGTCTCCACAGCGTCCAGCGCCTTACGTGCGTCAACCGCCTCCGGCGCGTCCAGCGCCTCGAACAGGTCAAACGCCCGCTGCCAGCACTGCGCCGCGACCTCAAACGCACACTCCTGAGCCCGTACGGCGCCAAGACCCGCGTGCGCCCGGGCCAACTCGAACCGGTCGTCCAGCGCCTTCGCCTCATCCAGCGCGAGCTCGAACTGCTCCAACGCCAGATCCGGTCGGCCCGCCTGCCGCAGGGCCTTGCCGAGATCGTTGCGGACCTCGATCGTGAGCGGCCGATTGCCGATCCCGTCGCACAGCTCGAGCGCCTCGCGATGACAACGCACGGCCCAACCGACCCGTCCATCCGCCAGGTACAACCGGCCCAACCCGTTCAGCGCGTCGCTCTGCCCACCGGGATAGCCGAGCTGCCGGGACAACGCGAGCGATGCCTCGTAGTGGGTCCGGGCATCCGCCCGCCGCCCGAGCAGCTCGTACGCCGCGCCGGCATTGGCGAGCGCGTACGCCTCCTCGAAAGTCCCGTTATCGCCGAGACCGCGAGTGATCTCGAGGCTGCGCAGGAAATACTCGAGCGCCTCGGAATACCGGCCCAGTCGAAGCGAACTCCACCCCAGCCCGGCAAGCGTCGTACTCTGCCGAGGTTTGTTGTCGATAGCAACGAAAATCGACAGCGCGCCCAGGTGATGCTCGATCGCGTCGCGATACCGGCCGAGCCGGTAGTGGCCGAGGGCAACGTTCGACAGGCCGCTGCCGACGCCCTTCTGATTCCCGACCCCGCGAGCCAGATCGAGCGCGCGCTCGTACGCGTCCCGACCGTTTGCGTAGCAGCCCAATCGCCAATAAACACAGCCCAATACGTTGTACGCGCGGCTGCGAGTGTCGTCGTCGATCGCGCAGCGCACCGCCTCGCGATGCAATGTCTCCGCCTCGCAGAAGAACCCGGCGGTGTCGAGGTAGTAGTGCAGCATCATCGACATATCGGTCACGTACCCCGGCCGGCCGTGGTCGGCGGCAGCCAAAGCCGTCGCGACGAGGTTGGGCCGTTCGCGATCAAGCCAGGCACGAGCCGTCGCGGGATCCGTTGCTGCGGGCAACTTTTCGGCCATCCCAACGGCGTCACCCCAACGCAACCAGTCATGCGGCGCGTAGCTGGTGGCCGCCGATGCGACCGCCGATCGGTAGTACCCGAAGAGACCGTCGAGCGCGGTACGACGTACGGCCGGAGCCTCTTCGTCCTGCGCCCGGTCCGACGCCAGGACGCGAATCAGGTCGTGCAGGTCGTACCGCCCCTGCCCGCGATCCTGAACCAGGCTTGCGCGCACGAGCTCCGACAACAGCCGCGCGGCCTCGTCCGGCTCGACCCCCGCAAGCGCAGCCGCCGCCCGCTGGTCGAAGTCGCGGCCGGGATGCACTGACAGCAATCGCAGCAACCGCCTACTATCCGGCCCCATCGCCTCGTACGACGAGGAGAGCGCGAGCGCCACACCGTCGTCGAGGCGCAACCGGGCCCGGTGCTCGACCAGCCGCTCGAGGTGATCCCGAAGCGACCAGCCGGGTGTTGCCTTGATCCGGCTGGCCAGTACGGCGAGGGCGAGTGGCAGGTGGCCCGCCAGTTCAGCGATACGGCGCGCTGTTCCGGGATCCGCGTCGACCACGGCCCGGCCCGCCGTACGCGCGAGCAATGCCAGCGACTCGGCCAGGCTGAACACGCCGAGCCGCAACCGCCGGGCCTCGGGCAAACCGGCGAGGTGGCGACGACTGGTCACGACCGTGAAGCAGTCCGGACCAGAGGAGAGCAAAGGCTCGACCTGCTCCTCGGAGGCGGCGTTGTCGAGCAGGATCAGCGCCTGCTTGCCCGCGATCAACCGGCGGAACAGGGCCGAGCGGCCGCAGACGTCGAGGCCGTGGATGCGACTGCCGGACACGCCGAGGCGGCGGAGGAATCCGTCGAGGACTGCGCCTGGATCGGCGGGCAGACGGTCCGGGTCATGGCCGCGCAGGTTCACGGCGAACTGGATCTCGCCGCCATGTCCGCGCTCGATCAGCCGGTGAGCGAGGTGTGCGGCCAGAGTGGTCTTGCCGACGCCGGGCATTCCTTCCACCAGCAGCAGGCCTCGCGCCGTACTGCTGTCGAGGGCGGCCGTCAGCTCGGCGGCACGGCCGGTGAACGCGCCCGGGTCGTCCGGCAGGGCCTCGACGCTGACCACGGAGGCGTCGGCCGCGAGCCCGCTCACCACCTGATGCGCCTGCCGCCACTCGGCCACCCGGGCCTCGTCGTCGAGCAGCACGCGGGCGATATCGACGACCAGTTCCACGTCAAGCCGGCAACGGCCGGGGCTCAGACAGCGGTAAACCGTGTTGTACGCCGGGATCTCGGCAACGTTCCGCTCTTGCCGGGATCGAACCACTCGGCGATGGATCTCCCGGTAGGACACTCCCGACCAGGCCTGCAGGGCGCGAAGGCGTGCGCTCAGTTCGTCGACCGTCCGGGCGCCAATCGGGCCCGGAGCCCCCTCAGTTGCCAGCATCACTCGGACCTCCCCAGTTCCGAGGGGAGTCTAACTGTTTGTCACAGTCCGATTACAAGATCGGAGTGTCGCTGAGACGGTTACCCAGGGCAGCCGGCCGGCTCGTGGGGGCGAGGCCGGCCGGGCTGCCACTGTGGGGGCAGTGGATCGCGGTATTACGTGTGCGGGTTGTCGCGGAACTCCGTCTCGCACTTGAGGCTGCTGCCGAGGTCGACGCAGACCTGGATACCCGCGCGCATGATGTCGCCGCTGGTGTTCAGCTCCTTGCCGTCGTACGGGCCCCACGCGTCGCTCTCGCAGGTGCCGTCGTCCTCGTGCCACGAGCCATTGGCGTACGCGCCGCTGCGGAGCTGCGCGCGGGCCCGCGCGATCACGCGGTAGCCGTCACCCGGGCAGGTGTCGTTGATGACCCAGTTGTTGTACGTGACCGAGCGGTCGGCGGTGAAGTTGAGGTCCGCGTACGACGAGCCGCCTGAGTCACCACCCGACGGGAACGTGGCGACATGCACGTAGATGTGGCCGTCCTCGGCCATCGCGGGCGTGATACCGAGCGTCAGCAGGGCGGCCGAAGTAGCCGCGATACCAAGTGTCCTAAGAGGCATGCGCATTTCCGAACTCCTTCTCACTGGGCAGTGCCCAGAACCTGGCACTACGCCACCCCCGCTGTCCCACTTCCCGATCGAATCCGGTCAACCCCTTCTTTTCGTTCATTCGTCGGAATTCGCCCTCTCAGCTAGGCGGACCTGTGCAGCGCCGCGGCGGGAAGAGGGCGGATTCCGACGAATGAACGAAAAGAAGACAACGTCAGGCGGAGAGGGCGGCGAGGTGGGTGGCGACGGTGTCGGCTTCGGGGGTTTGGAGGCGGTCGAAGAGGACCAGGGCGAGGCGGAGTTCGGCTTGGGCGGCGCGGTCGTTGCCGAGGCGGACGAGGGCGCGGGCGGAGCCGAGGTGGCTGCGGGCCCGTTCGTACGGATCGCCGAGTTCTTCCGCGATGGCGAGGGCCGCGCGGTGCTGGTCGTACCCGGCGGCGGGTGATCCGGCCAGGTTGTGCAGGGTGCCGGACTCGTTCAGGGCGAGGGCCTCGGCGTCGCGGTTGGCGACTTCGCGGGCGATCAGCAGGGCCAGGTCGAGCCGGGCGCGGGCGGGTTCGATCGCGCCGAGTGCGCCGAGGGCCCGGCCGCTGGTGATCAGGGCATAACCCTCGCCGGTACGGTTGCCGACCTCGCGGGCGATGGCGATCGCCTCTTCGGCATCCGCGCGGGCCTGGTCGAGGCGGCCGAGGCTGAGGTTGACCAGGGCCCTGCTGTTCAGGGTCCGGCCTTCGGTCACCCGGTCGCCGGTCTCGCGCAGCATGGACAGACACTCCTGCGCCCGGTCGTACGCCTCGTCGTACCGGCCGAGCCGTTCGGCCAGATGGACCACGTTGTGCAACGCGTGGGCGGTCGCGAGCCGGGATCCGATCATGGTCGAGATCTCGATGGCCTGGAAGTAGTTCGCGAGGGATTCGGCGTAGGCGCCGACCCGTTCGAGCACCAGGCCGAGGTTGATCAGGGCCCGGATCCGCTCGCGGTGGTCTCCGCTGGCGGTCGCGATCGTGAGCGCCTCGGCGTACACCTCACGGGCTTCACCGAACTTGCCGAGCCGCCAGTAGACGACGCCGAGGCTGCTCAGCGTTTTGCCCCGCGAGGCGCGCGGAGCGACCCGGGCCGCGTGCGCGTGCAGGACCTCGCCGTCGGCGTAATGCCCGGCGTCGTCGAGATAGCGATAGAGGATCCACGACAGGTCGACGGCATGCCCAGGCAGATCCTGCTCGGCGGCCCGCAAACCACACGCGACCAGGTTGACCCGCTCAGCCTCCAGCCACGCCAAGGCCGCGTCCCGATCGGCCGGCGCCACCAGCGGTACGACGGACGGCATCACCCGCGGCCGCCAGTCCGTCTCATGTGGCGCGTAGACCGCCATCGCGACGGCGGCCATCGCCCGGTAATGGTCCACCAGCCGGGTGAACGCCGCCCTGCGCACACTCGCCGGATCCTCGTCGCTCCCGCATTTCGCGGCATAGACCCGGACCAGGTCGTGCATCTCGAACCGGCCGGGCGAACGCTGTTGCAACAGACTTCCGGCGAGCAAATCGCCAAGCAGGGTTGACGTTTCGGCCTCTTCGGCAGCCGCGAGTACGGCGGCGGCCGAGGTGTCGAAGTCGGCGCCCGGGTGCAACGCGAGCATCCGGAGCAGCGTGCGATGCGCCGGCGACAGGCTCGCGTACGACTGGGCGAGCGCAATCTCGACGGCGTCGTCCATGCGCAACGTCCGGCCCCGCTCGACCAAGCGCTCGAGGTGATCGGTGAGGCTCCAGTCCGGGCTGGCCTCGATCCGGCCGGCGACCAGCGCGAGTGCGAGTGGCAACTGGCCGACCTGTACGGCGATGCGCTCGGCCGTGTCCGGATCTGCTTGGAGGCGTGCGGGTTTGACCGACTTGCTCAGCAGCTCGGCGGATTCGGCCGGGGTGAACGGGCCGAGTTGCAGCCGTTCGGCGCCTGGTAGGTCGAGGCGTCGGCGGCTCGTGATCAGCACCACGCTGCCGGGTACGCCGGGGAGCAGGGGTTTGACCTGCTCGGCAGAGGCGGCGTTGTCGAGTAGGAGGACGGACCGCTTTCCCTTGAGGAGCTCGCCCAGTTTCGCCGTACGGGCGGTGTGGTCGACGCCCGGCAAGCGGTTGACCCGAACGCCGAGCAGACGGACGAAGGCGTCCAGTACGGCGCCGGGTTCGGCGGGCTCGCGCGGGTCGTAGCCCCTTAGGTTGACCGCGAGGACTTGGTCCACACCGGGCAGGAGATGGGCCGCGTGCACGATCAGCCGGGTCTTGCCGACACCCGCCATCCCGTCGACCACGACGACCACGGGCTCCGCACGGCCGCCTTCGAAGACCGACCGCTTGAGCCTGTGCAGCACGTCGGCCCGGCCGGTGAAGACGTCGAGGTCATCGGGGAGGCGGTCGGTCACGTTCACCACGGCCGCGTCGGAGGCGGCGCCGGTGACGAGTTGGTAGGCCTGCCGCCAAGCGAGTACGGCCTGCTCGTCGGGCTCATCGGCCAGCAGCGCCCGTACGACGTCGACGACCAGCTCGACGTCCAGGCGGCTTCGCCCCGGCTGAAGGCATCGGTAGACCGTGTCGTACGCCGGGATCTCCGCGACCCCACGCGCCGTACGGGCCTTGACTATGCGGCGATGCAGCTCGCGGTAGGACACACCGGACCAGACCCGCAACTCGCGCAGGCGTGATCCGAACTCGGCCATGCCCTCAAGGGCTTCGGGCCGCGGCGGTACGGTTCCGGACATTCGCGTGCGCCTCCCGTGGTTCCCCCGAACCAGCTCGCCGGGCGAGGCTAACCGGTTCGGGCGCAGAACGCGACGGTTCGCTCACTGAACGAAGGCAAAAACCCCGCGAAGTCTTGGGGTTCTTCTTGGGGTGCGGGCTACTTCTTGCTGATCAGGGAGCGGAGGAAGAAGCGGAGGTTCGCGGGGCGCTCGGCGAGGCGGCGGACGAGGTAGCCGTACCAGTCCTCGCCGTACGGGATGTAGACGCGGACCTTGTTGCCCTCGGCGGAGAGACGGCGCTGCTCCTCCGGGCGAATGCCGTACAGCATCTGGTACTCGAAGGTGTCCTTCTGCCGGCCGGCCCGGTCCGCGAGCGAGCCGGCGATCCGGATCAGGCGCGGGTCGTGCGAGGCGACCATCGGGTAGCCGTCGCCGTTCATCAGGATCCGCAGGCAGCGCACGTACGACTTGTCGACCTCGGCCTTGGCCTGGAACGCGACCGACTCGGGCTCCTTGTAGGCACCCTTGCAGAGGCGGACCCGGGAACCGGCGTGAGCGAGATCACGGCAGTCGGCCTCGGTCCGGCGCAGGTAGGCCTGCAGCACCGCGCCCGTCTCGGGGAAGTCCTGTCGCAGCTCGCGCAGAATCTCCAGCGTCGAGTCGGTCGTGGTGTGGTCTTCCATGTCGAGCGTGACCGTGGTGCCGGCATTGCGGGCGGCGTGGCAGATCGTGCGCGCGTTCTCCAGCGCGATCTTCTCGCCGTCGCCGGGCAGCGCCTGGCCGACCGCGGACAGCTTCACCGAAACCTCGGCGTGCTGGGTCAGACCGGCCTCGGACAACTGGCTCAGCAGCTCGAGGTAGGCGTCGGTCGTCGCGGTGGCGTCGGCGAGATCCGTGACGTCCTCACCGAGGCGGTCGAGCGTGACGAACAGCCCGTCGCTGACCAGCTTCTCGGTCGAGAGCACGGCCTGATCGGTCTGCTCACCGGCGACAAAACGGGCCACGATGCCGGACGAGACCGGCATCGACGACACGGCCTTCTTGATCTGGGGGCTGCGGGAAACACCCAGCAGGACCTGGCGAAGCACGACGCGTTCCTCCTTCTCGGCACCCGGCCCCGTATGCCAGGGGTGTTAGCAGGTTACGTGGATGAAGCCCCGTCCGCTAAATCGGACCACTACCACTCGTGGTATACCCCCCGTAACCCTCCGCACACTCAAGGGAAAACCCGCGTTCCCCCACCTTTCCGTCCCGCGAGCCCTCCCCTCCTTCCCACGGTCGGACGCAAAATGCGGAGCGCCACCAGTGGACGTCCCAGCCACGGCCGGACGCCGCGTGCACACGCTCGAGTCGATCTGGGGATAACCCTCCCGCGAGGTGCCTCCTTGCGTCGCGCGTGTGCAAACACAACAAGGCACCTCGCGAGAGGGTTTTGCACAAATCGGCCCGGACGTGTGCGGGTCGGACCTAGGTGCCATGGGCTCGGCGTCCACAGGCGACCCGCATTCCGCGTCCGACCGTCGCAGCGGTTTCCACAGGCGACCCGCATTTCGCGTCCGACCGTGGCAGCAGTTGGCCCAGGTGGCGCATTCCGCGTCCGACCGTGGCAGCAGTTGGCCCAGGTGGCGCATTCCGCGTCCGACCGTGGTGGAGGTTCGCGCGGGTGGCGCGATTCGCGTCCGGTCGGGGGAGGTTGGGTGTGGATATCACTGCGACGGTCGGACTCGGAATGCGGACGGCACCTCGCGGGAGAGGCCGGGGGTTTAGGGGGTGCGGCGGCGGAGGGTGGCGGCGCCTAGGGATAGGGCGGCGAGGATGAAGGCGAGTACGACCAAGGCGTCGGTGCCGGCGCCGTAGCCGAAGCCTTGGCCGGTTGTGACTCCGCCGACGGCGTCTACCGCGTAGGAGAGCGGGAGTACGTCGGAGATGGCGTGGAGTACGCCGGGGAGGTGGTCGCGGGGTACGAGTAGGCCGCAGAGCAGGAGTTGCGGGATCATCACCGCCGGCATCATCTGCACCGCCTGGAACTCGGTCGACGCGAAGGCGCTCGCGAACAGGCCCAAAGCCGTACCGAGAACGCCGTCGAGGACCGCGACCACGCCGAGTTGCCAGGCGTCGCCACGGATGTCCAGATCCAAGGCGTACAAGGCGATCGAGACCACCACGGCCGCTTGCACGATGGCGATCAACGCGAAGGCCAGGGCATACCCGAGCAGGAAGTCGAGTTTGCCCATCGGCATCGTGAACAGCCTCGGCAAGGTACCGCCGGAGCGTTCGCGCAGCGTGGAAACCGACGTGACGATGAACATGATGATCGCCGGGAAGACCGCCAGCAACGGACCGCCGACCCGATCGAAGGTGGCCGGCGAATCGCTGTACATCCACCACATCAACGACACCAGCAGCGCCGGCATCACGACCAGCATCGCGACCGTGCGGTGGTCCCGGCGGAGTTGGGCAAGGACGCGGGCGGCGACGGCGAAGGTCACACGGGGGTTCATCGGGCACCTTCCTTCTGCTCGATCAAGGTGAGGAACGCGGTCTCGATATCGCTGGATTTCGCCTTCTCCAGAAGGGCTTCCGGCGTCTCATCGGCCAGCAGATCGCCATCGCGCATCAGCAGCAGCCGGTCACAACGCACGGCCTCGTCCATCACGTGACTCGACACCAGCAACGTCGAACCGGCGTCCGCGAGGCGATGGAACAACTCCCAAAGATCGCGCCGGAGCACCGGGTCGAGACCGACCGTGGGTTCGTCCAGCACGAGCAGTTCGGGATTACCCAGCAGGGCCGCGGCGAGCGACGCCCGGGACCGCTGGCCGCCGGAAAGCCTGTCCACCAGGTCATCCGCGTGATCGGTCAGGTCGACGGCCTCGATCACGCGCTCGACGTCATCGCCGCCGACACCGAGGACGGCCGCGAAGAACCGGAGATTCTCCGTCACGGTCAGATCGCCGTACACGCTGGGCTCTTGAGTGACGTAGCCGATTCGTCCACGTAGCTTGGGATTGCCCGCCGGCAGGCCGAGGACCTCGACCGTGCCGGTGACCTTCGCCTGCAGGCCGACGATGGCGCGGATCAGCGTGGTCTTACCGCAGCCGGACGGCCCGAGCAGACCCGTCACCGCCCCGGCCGCGAGACCGAAGTCGATCCCGTGCAGCACCTCCCGATCACCGCGCACCACTGTCACGTCGCGACCGATCACCGCGTTATTCACCATGTGATGAATTTAGACCCGAGTGCGCCCTTTGGCAACCTCAAAAAGGGGTCAGTCGGTGAGATAGGCCTGGAGGGTGGGGGCGACTCGGGCGATGAGCTCTTCCGTGCTGGCGGAGGCGATTGGTTCGAGCTCGAGCACGTAGCGGACCAGCACGAGGCCCATCATCTGACTCGCGACCAGGGCCACCCGCTGGGCCGCATCGGGCGTACCGAGTCGGGCCGCGACCGGGCCGAGGATCATCCGGGTGATGCCCTCGCGCAACATCTTCGCCACCTCGTCGCTGGTGACCGCCCCGCGCACCATCGCCTTCATCCGGGACTGCCCGTCGGCCGATTCCCACACCCCCAGGAAGGCGGTGAGGATACGAACGCCGAGGTCGTCGATCGGTCCCTGCACCAGGGTTGCGGCGACCACTCGCGGATCGACCGGAAGCTCCAGCGCGGCGATGAAGAGCTCTTCCTTGCCGTCGAAATAGTGGTGCACCAGGGCCGCGTCCACCCTGGCATCACGCGCCACGCCGCGGATCGACGTACGGTCGAATCCCTTGCTGGCAAAGGATTCCCGGGCCGCCGTGAGGATCTCCCCACGCGTGTCCGGACCACCGGGACGTCGGCCGGCCATCAGGTCTCGAGCTCCGACACCTCGCCGTCGGAGCTGACCGCGAACGAGGCGGTACGACGGCCATCGATCGCGACCGGCCCGCGGCTGAAGTGCTTGCGGGTGAACTCCAGCGACTCGATCAGATCGACCTCGCGCTCGGAGCGACTGGTCGACCGGCGGGTATTGATCTCGATCACGATATGCCCGCGGAAATCGCGATTGGCCAGCATGGCGAGCAGATCCCCGGCGCGCTGGGTGCCGCGGCCCGGGACCAGGTGCTCGTCCTTGGCCGAACCGGTGCCGTCGGTCAGGTGGATATGCGTGAGGGTGTCGCCCATCCGGTGCGCGAGCTCGACGCAGTCCTGCTCGGCGGTCGAGGAATGCGACAGGTCGAGGGTGGTGTGCGCATACGAGTGCTCGGTCGGATCCCAGCTCGGCGCATACGCTTGCAGGCCTTTGCCCGGCGCACGCCACGGGTACATGTTCTCGACCGCGAAAGCGACACCGGTATCAGCCTCGAGCCGGGCCACGCCCTCGACAAAACCCTTCGCGTACTCGCGCTGCCAGCGAAAAGGCGGATGTACGACGACTACGTCCGCGCCCAACTCGGTCGCGGCCTCGGCACTGCGCTCGAGTTTGCCCCACGGGTCCGTGCCCCAGACGCGCTGGGTGATCAGCAGACAGGGCGCGTGGATCGCCAGCACCGGCAGCTGGTGGTAGTCCACCAGCCGCTTGATCGCGTCGATCTGGGTACTCAACGGGTCGATACCGACCATCACCTCGACCCCGTCATACCCGAGCCGGGACGCCAGCTCGAAGCCGCTGGCGGTCGACTCGGGATAGACCGAGGCGGTGGACAGGCCGATCTTGGGCCCGCGATTTCTCGTGCTCACAACTCTTCTTTCTTACAGCTGGTCCAGGCGTGCGAGGATCACGCCTTCGCGCAGGGCCCAGGGACAGACCTCGAGCTCCGGTATGTCGAACAGATCCATCACCGCGTCAGCCACTAGCGCACCGGCGACGAGCTGATGGGACCGGCCGTGCGAGACCCCGGGCAGGTCGGCCCGCTCGTCCGGCGTCATCTCGACCAGCTTCGGCAGCCAGTCGCGGAGATCGGCGCGGGCCAGCGTGCGCGGCACATACGGCCCGTCGGCCGAGGGCGCGGCACCGCAGACCCGCGCGAGCGATCGGAACGTCTTACTGGTCGCGACCGAACGCTGCGGCCGCCCCGCACGCAGCACGTCACCCGCAACCGCCGCCATCTCGGCCCGGATCCGCTTGCGCAGTGCCCTGACCTCGTCCTTGCTCGGCTGGTCGGTACTGAACCCCTCACGAGTCAACCGGCCGGCGCCGAGCGGAACCGACACCGCCACGGTCGGGGACTCGTCTGACCCGGCGGCGATCTCGAGCGACCCACCGCCGATGTCGAACACGGCCAGCCGGCCCGACGACCAGCCGAACCAGCGTCGTACGGCGAGGAACGTCAGGCGCGCCTCGTCCCCGCCGGTGAGGACCACCAGCCGTACGCCGGTCTCGGCGCGGACCCGGTCCAGCACCTCCTCGCCGTTCGGCGCCTCGCGGATGGCCGAAGTGGCGAAGGCGTACACCGATTCGCAGCCCTTGTCCTCGGCGAGCTCGGCCGCCTCGGCGACGAACGACACCAGGCCGTCGGCGCCGGCGGGCTCGATCATGCCCCGGGCATCGAGGTGCTCGGCGAGCCTCAATTCGATCTTGTGGGAGTACGCCGGCAAGGGCGCGGCACCACGATGTGCGTCCACCACGAGCAGGTGGACGGTGTTGGAACCCACGTCGAGTACGCCGAGCCGCATGCCCTCACGCTACTGGACCGGCCGAGCCGATGCTCCGCGCTGCACCCGCATCGGCGCCGAATGGACGTAGGCTTAACCGGTGCCTGAGGTTTCACTCGATTTCCCCCGCGCCTTTGCCGAGTTCACCGACCCCGCTGATGCCGACCAGGTCTTTCGTTGTGACCTGACCTGGCTGACGTCGCGCTGGAGCTGCATCTTCGGCGGTGGTTGTCAGGGCATCTACAAAGGCCGTCCGAACGACGGCTGCTGCACGCTGGGCGCCCACTTCTCCGACGATGACGACGAGAAGCGCGTCAAGACCT
This sequence comes from Kribbella sp. NBC_01245, assembly GCF_036226525.1. NCBI lineage: Bacteria > Bacillati > Actinomycetota > Actinomycetes > Propionibacteriales > Kribbellaceae > Kribbella > Kribbella sp. NBC_01245. The sequence continues at coordinate 6,737,724 of NZ_CP108487.1, read as the reverse complement.
GGGTGAAGCTGCTCGGCAAGGAGGACTGGCAGTTCCGCAAGGAAGGCAAGACCAACGGCTGGGTCGAGACCGATGACGACGGCGACCGCAAGACCCGCGTCTTCGACGGCGCCTGCATCTTCCTCAACCGCCCGGGCTTCGAAGGCGGCGCCGGTTGCGCGCTGCACGGGCTCGCGCTGAAGAAGGGCGTGCACTTCGTCGAGACCAAGCCGGACGTGTGCTGGCAGCTGCCGATCCGCCGCACCTTCCGCGAGGTCGAGCGCCCGGACGGTTCGTCGTACACGGAGGTCGGGATCGGGGAGTACGACCGGCGCGGCTGGGGTCCGGGTGGCGCGGACCTCGACTGGTACTGCACCGGCAACACCGAGGCGCACGTCGGCGTCGAGGCCGTTTTCGAGTCCAGCCGGGTCGAGCTGCAGACGCTCATGGGCGACGCGGCGTACGCGATTCTCGAGGGCATCTGCCGCAACTACCTGGCCACTGGCCGGCCACTGCTGGAGCACCCGGCGACGACCGAGGTTATGACACCCTAATTCTGCGGGCGCCGACGCCGGGGACCACAATGGCGGCATGCGACTTGATCATCTCTCGTACGCCGCCGGACCCGACGGTGTCCATGCCACGGTCGAGCGCCTGTCCGCCTTGCTCGGCGCCGAGTTCGTCGACGGCGGTATCCACCCGCGATTCGGCACGGTCAACTTCGTGCTGCCGCTGGAGAACGACCGGTACATCGAGGTCGTCGACGTGCTCGACCACCCCGCCTCCGACAAGGCGCCGTTCGGCCACGCCGTGCGCGCCCGCAAGGAGATGGGCGGCGGCTGGCTCGGCTGGGTCGTCTGCGTCCGCGACATGGCCCGGATGGAGCAGCGCCTCGGCCGCGAGGCCGTACCGGGTAACCGGCATCGTCCGGATGGCGTGAACATCACCTGGCGGCAGATCGGCGTCAAGGGTCTGATGGCCGACCCGCAACTGCCGTTCTTCATCAAGTGGGACGACGAAGGCCAGCACCCGTCGATCGGCGGCAAGGACATCCGGCTGAACGCGCTCGAGATCGCCGGCGATCCGGCCCGCGTGACCGAGTGGATCGGACATCCGGCTGACCATCTGCTGGACGACCTGGACGTGGCGTGGGTCGGGCCGAACGGCCAGCCTGGGCTCGTGGCCGCCGTGTTCCAGACGCCTACGGGAATCGTTCGCCTCTGAGGTTTGCGCCAGGGTTGGTCCTGGGCTGGGTTGGTTCCTGGGCTGGGTTGGTTCCTGGGCTGGGTTGGTTCTGAGGTGTGCGGGTTGGTTCTTCGTACGGGATGTGTTGGCGGGCACCCGTCCCCCTGAGTCTTGCGAATTGTCTGGTGGACCCGGGCCGCGTCAAGGGCTTCATCACCTGCCGGTGACGCTAACGCGCCCTTGACCCGACCCGGCTCCACCAAGTACGGCGGGCTATTCAGGGGGACGGGTGAAGTCTGACCGTTTGCTACCCGCCTTCCCTTTCACGAATGGTCGCGCCTTCCCGTTCTGGAATGGCTGGCTGCTGCGGACGGCATTCGCCTGGCGAGTGATAGCCACGGTGAGCGGTAGCCATCGTGCGGGTGGTTACCACCTCGGATTCCGCGGTGGTAACCCACCTCGCCGATGGCCAGCCACTCCCACCGCCACCGCCATCGCCATCGTCATCGCCGCCGCCGTCGCCGTCACCCCGGCCTGCGCCCCGTGCCGACGCCCCTATTCCGAGGGTCGACCCTCGGAATGGGAGGTGGACTCGCCAAATTTCGAGGGTCGACCCCCCATTCCGGATGCCGACCCCCGGAATGGGGAGCAGCTCATCCCGATATCGGCGCGCGCCTGCCGGTGTCGTGCGACGCCTGCCGGTGGAGGGGTTAATCCCCGCGGTTATGGGTTAACCCCCGTGATCGGAGGGGTTAACCCGGAATCTCGGGGGTTAACGTCTGAGATTCCGGGTTCCGGGCCGGTTATTTAGTACGCGAACCCAGGAGTTCAGGGATAACCCACGATTTCGGGGCGTCGGGGACCGCCGGCGCAAAACGGGCGAGCATGTGGCGGCAAGTCGTGAGTTGTGGCGGCGAGGTGCCGAAAAATGGCCAGCCCGTACGTAAGAAGAAGGAACGCTTGCCAGCTGCGCACGGAATAGCGGACGCAATCGGTCAGACTTCAACCGTCCCCCTGGCTAGCCCGCCGTACTTGGTGGACCCGGGCCGGGTCAAGGGCGCGTTAGCGTCGGCGCTAGCCGATGAAACCCTTGACGCGGCCCGGGTCCACCAGACAATTCGCAAGACTCAGGGGGACGGGTGCCCACCAACCACCCACCCTTCGCCCAACCACCAGAATCCTTCCCCCAACCTCACCCCACGCCCAACCACCCCAACCCCAGGACGTTCATTCGAACAACAAACTTGTGAGACCGAGCAAGATCTTGTTAGGTTCTCCCGCGTGAAGAGTGCCGAACGCCAACGGATCATCGTCGAGCAAGTGCGCGCCGCCAGCCGGGTGAGCGTCACCGACCTGGCCGAGGCGATCGGCACCTCCGAGATGACGATTCGCCGCGACCTGGATCTGCTCGCGGCGGAAGGCATCGTCCGGCGCGTTCACGGCGGCGCCGTACCGGCATCACCGGCCGGCGTCGAGCCGCCGTTCGGCGCCCGCTCGACCGCCTCGACCGAGGCCAAGAAGGCGATCGCGGCCGCGACGGTGGACCTCATCCACGACGGCGAGACCATCGTGCTCGACAGCGGCACGACGGCGCTCGAGATCGCCCGGCTGCTCCGCGGCCGGCTGGTGACGGTCATGCCGCTCTCGTTCCACGCGGCCCAGGCGCTGATCGACGCCCCGAGGGCCCGGCTGATCCTGCCCGGTGGCGAGCCGCGCCGGGGTGAGCTGGCCATGGTCGGTCCGTTGACCCTCGCGTCGCTCAACGCGCTGCGGTTCGACGTCGCCGTACTCAGTCCGTGCGCCCTAAGCCTGACCGCCGGGATGACCGCGTTCGATCTGGAAGACGCCGAGGTCAAGCAGCAGGCCTTCGCCGTTTCGGATCGCTCGATCGTGATGGCCGATGGCGCGAAATGGGACCGTACGGCGCTCGCGTTCGTTTGCGCGGCGGACCGGCCCGACGTACTGATCACTGACGAGTCCGCGCCCGCCGAGCAGCGCGCGGCCCTCGCCGAGCGCGGCGTTCACGTCGTCACGACCTCTGAGGAAGGTAGTACCCGATGACGGCTGCACCGCCAGCTATCGCGACGACCGAACGGCCGGTGGCGGCGCGGGTCGCGACTTGGGTGTTCTTCGGCTTGAACGGGTTCGCCGTCGGCCTGTGGGTCGTGCACATCCCGAACGTCGAGCACGCAACCGGTATCACGCACAGCACGCTCGGGCTCTTGCTGCTGATCCTGGGTGGTGCCGCCTTCCTGGGGATGCAGGTGGCCGGGCCGCTCAACGACCGCTTTGGCCAACGCCGGTTGGTCCCGGCAGCTGGGGTGTTGATGGGGTTGTCGCTCTTCGGCCCGGGGCTCGCGGATTCGTGGTGGACGCTCGGCCTCGCGCTGGCGGTGTTCGGCTTCAGTAACGGCTCGCTCGATGTCGGGATGAACGCGCAGGCAGTCGTGGTCGAACGGGCCTATCCCCGGCCGATCATGGCCGCATTCCACGCGATGTGGTCGATCGGTGGAGCCATCGCGGCCGTGATCGGAGCCGCCGCGCTCCGGACCGGCGTACCGACAGCCGTCTCGCTCAGTCTGTGCGGGACGCTCAGCGTGGTGGTGTCGTTGATCGCCGCCCGCTACCTCATCGAGCCCGCCCATCCCGACGCGCTCCCCGAAGAGGATGAGCCCGCGCGGTCCGCTCCCCCGGCGCGACTGGTCTGGCTGCTCGGCGGGCTGGCCTTCGCGCTGATGCTGGCGGAAGGCGTCGCGAACGACTGGGCCGCCTTGCAGTTCAAGGACGTTCTCGGTACCTCGACCAGCACGGCCGCCTTCGCGTACGGGTCGTTCGCCGTCGCGATGACGATCGGCCGGTTCGCCACCGACCGCGTGGCGGCGCTGGTCGGCCCGGTCGCGATCATCCGGTACGGCGCGGCGCTCGCGGCTTTCGGTCTGACCATCGTGGTGGTCTCGCCGTACGTGCCACTCGCGTTGATCGGCTGGGCGCTGTTCGGGCTTGGCCTCGCGGGCGGCGTACCGCAGCTCTTCACCGCCGCGGGGAATCTCGATACGCGGGCGTCGGGCGCATTGATGGCGCGAGTCGTCGGTCTCGGGTATGTCGGGTTGCTCGCCGGCCCGGCGCTGATCGGTGGGCTGGCGCACTGGATGCCGTTGAACATCGCCTTCATCCTGCCGATCGTGCTCTGCGCCATCACCGTCTTCTTCGCTTCGGCCATTGCCCCACGTGTTGCCGAAGGCAACTAAAGCCGTTCGAGCTCGGTCAGCGAAGTTTCGAGATGTGTCAGCAGTCGTTGGAGATGCGGGACGCTCCGGCGGCAGCCGACCAGGCCGAAGTGCAACTGCTGGTCGTAGCTGGTCACGCTGATGTTGAGGGCTTGGCCATTCAGCACGATCGACGCCGGGTACAGCCCGCGGAGGCGAGCGCCGTTCCAGTAAAGGGTTTCGTCGACCGGACCGGGCACGTTCGAGATCACCAGGTTGTACGGCGGAGGAGTCCGTCCCGCCACTCCGGGCATGACCGCGCCGAGGCCCGCCGAACCCAGGCCGAAGGCGCCGATCATCAAGTTTTGAAGGGGTGTGAGCTGTGACAGCACACCCTTCGCGTACTTGGTCGACTCGCTGACGCGGCGCATCCGCCGTTCCGGGTCGGGCTCGTCGGTGGCCAGGTCACACCACAGGGTGGCCAGCGAGTTCCCGCCCTCCGACGTGTCGCCGGGACCACGTATCGAGACCGGCACCATCGCCGTCAACGCCTTATCCGGAAGGGCATTGAGGTCGAGCAGATAGTTGCGCAGGGCCCCTGCGCACATGGCGAGCATGACGTCGTTGAGGGTGGCGCCGGTGCTCGCACGTACGGCGGAGAGCCGCTCGATCGGCCGAGACTGTGCGGCGAATCGCCGGGCACCGGTGATCGGCCGGTTGAAGATCGTCTTCGGTGCCTGGAACGCGACGGCCGCATGTTCCGCTCGCAGTGTGTGCGCCAACCCGCGCAGGCCGGTCGGCGTTAGCCCGGCGAGATCGGTCAACGCCCGGCCGATACCGCCACCAGCCTTCGCGATGGCGTTGACCAGGCTTTCTGCTTGCGCCGCGTCGTTCTTACGGGAGGGCAACGCGTACGTGGCGGGCATGTGCCGGCGAGCAGGGTCATCGGTCAGCGTCGCCTGCATCCAGCGAAGGGCGCTGACGCCGTCGAGCATGGCGTGGTGGACCTTGCTGTAGACCGCGAACCGCCGTCCCTGCACGCCTTCGATCAGGTGCATCTCCCACAACGGCCGATGCCGATCGAGCAAGGTCCCATGCAACCGGGACGTCAGCTCGAACAACTCCCGCACCCGGCCGGGACGCGCCAGCGCCGACAGCCGGACGTGGTACTCCAGATCGATCTCGTCATCCTGCTGCCACGACCAATACCCGAGATTGCCCAGGCTGTGCCGCATCCGCCGCCCGAACATCGGATTCACCGCCAGCCCCGGATCCACCATCTCCCGATACAACCGCGCCAAGTGGTCCCGCCCCGCCCCCTCCGGCAGGTCGAACACCATCAACCCACCAACGTGCATCGGATGCTCCCGCGACTCCCCCACCAAAAACATCGCATCCAACGGCCCAACCACACTCATCCCACACCCCGTTCCTCGACCCACCCGACGCTACCGCGTGCGCACCCCCACGGATCGGCAGCGGTTCGAGGCGTGGCAAGCGGGAGGCGGCCGGCCAGGCTATCCGCTCCGAGTTTGGCCGGCCCGTCGACCTGCACTGGTGGTCGCGCGCGGACCGCCAGGTCCACGCGATATCGCGAAACAGGCCCAGCCGGGACGAAGACGGCCACCGCGTGGACCTGGGCGTCCGCAAATCCGCACAGCGTTCACGACTTTTGGGGACAACTCTTCCGCGAGTGGTCGCGTCATGACGTGATGCGATGAAGGGGCGGGGCCTCCCGCCCGTCGTGGTTTCCGAGTGATGCTCGGTGTGCAGGTTTTGCACGAGTGGGGAAGGAGGCCCCTTATGTGTGCAGAGTACGACGGTCGGCAGGTTGTGGGTATTGATCTGCATCGGCGGCGTTCGGTGATTGCTCGTCAGTCTGAGTCTGGTGAGTCGTTGGGGTGGGTCCGGATTGTGAATGACCGTGAGGTGTTGCGCGAGCAGATCGGGTTGGCGGGTCCGGTGCCGCGGGTCGTGGTCGAGGCCACGTATGGCTGGTACTGGGCGGTGGACGAGCTGCGGGCGGCGGGTGCGGAGGTGTATTTGGCGCATCCGCTGGGGGTGAAAGGGTTCAGGTACCGGCGGGTGAAAAACGATGTCCGGGACGCGTTCGATCTGGCGGATTTGTTGCGGATGGGGCGGTTGCCGCAGGCGTGGATCGCGCCGCCGCCGGTGCGGGAGGTGCGGGAGCTGGTGCGGTATCGGGCCAAGCTGGTGAAGGTCCGGTCGGGGTTGAAGGCGCAGGTTCATGCGGTGCTGGCCAAGAATGGTCTCGGGGCGAGGGTGAGTGACCTGTTCGGTGTCGCCGGGCGCGAATGGCTGGCGGGGTGCCGGTTGCCGGCGGCGTATGCGGTCCGGGTCGGGTCGCTGCTGGATCTGATCGATCATCTTGATCGGGAAGAGGCCCGGTTCGCGGCGTTGATTGCGGCCCGGCTGGCCGGTGATGAGGGGTATCGGGTGATTCAGCAGTTGCCTGGTGTCGGGCCGACGTTCGCGGCCGTGTTCGTGGTCGAGATCGGTGATGTGCACCGGTTCGCCAACGCCGCCGCGCTGGCCAGCTGGGCAGGGTTGACCCCGCGGCATCGTGAGTCCGACACGACCGTTCACCGCGGTCACATCAGCAAGCAGGGCTCCCGGCTGGTGCGGTGGGCAGCGGTGGAGGCCGTGCAGCACGCCACCGTGGCCAAGATCGCTGCCGACCGGCACCGCATCGAGCAACGCCGCGGTACCAACATCGCCAAGGTCGCCGCGGCCCGCAAACTACTCACCCTGGTCTATTACGGGCTGCGCGACCACGAGATCCGTGCGCTGGCCCGCTGCCAGGACCCGGTATGAGTAGCTCGACCGCAGCGCACGCAGGGTCGTTGAGTGGTCAGACCTCCCGATCCCGAACCGGTGATCCAGGGCACGGTCGTTGTACGTGATTGACCTCGCGCGCTGCGGGCCGAACCACTCCATGCCCCCAAGACCTGCGGGGCGAAGGGATGACAGGGCAGTCGAGCAACCCGACCTGCCGGACCCTTGCACAAGACAAGGGATGGAGAACCGACCCACAACCCCTATACCGGCATTCCGGTCACAGCAAGGCTGGCGATGGTCTACGACCAGCGTCAAGACCAAGCCCTCCGGGCGGCCTCCGGCCGGCCCTGACCCCGGCCGCACACCACGCTGCCCAAAACCCGACCGGAACCCCACAAAACACGCACCCACCAGCCCCTTGCACAACCCCACCCCTTCAGGGATGACCACTCGCGGAAAGGTTGTCCACAGGAGGCGCATTTCGCGTCCGACTGTCGTTGGCGTTGGCGGTGTTGGTGACCCACAGATGCGGCAGTAGAGCCGGATAACCCTTCCGCGAAATGCCTTGTTGTGTCGCGCGCGTGCAAACACGACAAGGCACCTCGCGAGAGGGTTGCGAGGAAGGTAAGCCGGGTGAGGTTAGTCGAGGGGGCGGTGGTTTAGGCCTAGGGCGGTTAGGCGGGGGAGGTGGATTTGGAGGCGGGCGAGGAAGTCGGGGAAGGGGGTTTTCGGGGAGCCCCAGGCTTTTTCGGCGAAGGCGGACATGCGGGGGAAGAGCATGTAGCCGACGCGGTCCTCGTCTTCCATGTACTCGGTCCAGACCTGGCACTGGGTGCCGATGATGCGGGCCGCTTCCTCGGCGGTGAGCCCGGCCGGGACCACCTCGAAGTCGTACACCTTCTCCAGCGGCGTGAAGTGACCGATGGCGAGCGGCTCGGTCTCGGGGTCGGCCTGGTAGTAGTCGAAGTAGACCGACTCGTGCGGGGCCATCACCACGTCGTGCCCGGCCTTGGCCGCGATCTCGCCACGGTCGGCACCACGCCAGGCCATGATCACGGCGTCCTTCGGGCAGTCGGTCTCGACCATCTCGTCCCAGCCGACCAGGCGGCGGCCGTCCTCCGCGAGCACCGACGACACTTGCGCGGTGAACCAGCCCTGCAACTGGGCCGCGTCGGTGAGCCCGAGCTCGGCCTGCTTCGCCTGCGCCGCCTCGGACTCGCGCCACTGGTCGGCCGGGCACTCGTCACCACCGAGGTGGATATACGGGCCGGGGAAGATGTCGAGCACCTCGCGCAACACCGTGCGAACGAAGTCGACCGTCGCGTCGTTGACGTTCAGCACGTCGTCCGAGATGCCCCAGACCTGACGCACGCCGATCGGGTTGTCCGGGTTGTTGCCGAGCTCGGGATAGGCCGCGATCGCCGCCTGCATATGGCCGGGCAGGTCGATCTCCGGTACGACGTTGATCCCGCGCTCTTCGGCGTACGCGACGATCTCGCGCAGGTCGTCCTTGGTGTAGAAGCCGCCGTGCCGAGTGCCGTCGTACTCGAACTCGGTCTGGCCGTGCGACATCTTGCCGATCATCGTCTCCGGCCGCCAGGCGCCGACCTCGGTCAGCTTCGGGTAGGCGTCGATCTGGACGCGCCAGCCCTGGTCGTCGGTGAGATGCAGGTGCAGGCTGTTCATTCGGTGCAGCTCGAGCGCGTCGATGATGCGCAGCACGAACTCCTTCGGCATGAAATGCCGGGCGACGTCCAGCATCATGCCGCGCCAGGCGAACCGCGGGGCGTCGGCGATGCTCACCACGGGCACGCCGTTCGGCCCGACCAGCTGGGCGAACGTCTGCTCCGCATGCCGCAGCGCCTGGTCCGAACCGGCCGACAAGCGGGCGCCGTCGGTCGTGACGTCGATCCGGTACTCGTCGTCGGGCAGGTTCTCCACCACCGTGCGAAGGGCGTCACCGATCGGGTCGGCGGAGGTCCAATACCCCTCGCCACGGACGAGCTCTCGCGGTGCGGGAATGATCGCGATCAGGTCGGACATACCGAACTCCAGTCAGGCTTCGACAACGCGGCAAGTACACCGTGGACCCTACCGATCCAGACCAGTTCCTTACCAGGTCAGGTCCACCCTCCGGAGTTCGTTGCCCCTGGCATCATGACGGCAGGCACTCAGCCTCCGGACGAAGGAGCCGCCATGGCGGAGTTGGTCAGCCACGAGATCACCGTTGACGAGGTCCTGCAGCGCTACCACGTGGCCGGCGAAGGCCCGGTCCTGCTGGTGCACTCGGGTGGCCCGGGCATCCACTGGGAGTACCTGCGCATGCCGGTGCTGGAGGAGCAGTTCACGACGGTGTACGTCGAACCCGTCGGCACCGGGAAATCCGGCCTGCTGCCCGACGGCCGGTACACCATGCCGCGGTACGCCTCGTTCGCAGCGGCGATCGCGCGCGAGTTCGGTCCGAAGGTGTCATTCCTAGGTCATTCCCATGGCGGGATGGTTGGACTGCAGCTCGCGCACGACCACCCGGAGCTGCTCAACGGTCTCGTGCTGTACGACGCAGCACCGACGTCCGGGGCGGACCTCCTTGCCGAGCGGCTGCTGCAGACCGATGAGTGGGCGAAACGGCGTGCCGGTGATCCGAACGTGCCGGCCGTGCTCGCGGCCTTCGAGCGGCCGCCCACCGACAAGGCCTCGTTCCTCACTTATCTGGCTGGCATCCTGCCCATCTACTTCGCGGACTTCGAGGTGATCAAGGAATCGCTCACCGAGTGGATGACCGCATTGGACCTGACGTACGACGCGAATCGGCAGCCGGACGCGTGGGATATCCGTCCGGACCTGCCGGCCATCGCCGCACCGACACTGGTGCTCGTTGGGGAGTACGACTTCATCTGTGGTCCTCGTTGGGCGCGGGAGATGGCCGAGGCGATTCCGGGCGCCAAGCTGACCGAATTCGCGAATGCCGGGCACTTCGGGCATCTGGAAGTGCCGGAGCTGTTCTTTCCTGCCGTGACGAGATTCGTGTCTGGTTAAACCTGCTGCCGTGGAAGCGAGGCGGTGAGAAGGTGGCGGGGTGACTGCCCATATGCCTCCACCCGACCTGCCGGCACTGACGCCGGGTTCGCTACAGCAACAGACTGTGCGGGTGCTCGTAGTGAGCAACGTGCTCGGTGGAGTTGCAGTGGCCAGTGGAATCGCTGTCTCCGGACTACTCGCAGAGAACATCTCGGGCTCCACGTCGATGGCAGGATTCGCGGCCACTTCAATGACGCTTGGCGCCGCAGCACTCGCCGTACCGATGGCAAGGCTTGCCCGCGCCAAAGGACGCCGTACGTCGCTGAGTGCGGGTTATGCCATCGCACTGGCTGGAGCCGTCCTGAGCATCGTCGCGGCTCAGACGGACTCGCTGGCGCTACTGCTCCTCGGTGGATGCCTCTTCGGCAGCGGGTCGGCTGCAAACCTCCAGGCCCGGTACGCAGCCACGGACGCGGCTGATCCCAAGCATCTCGCTCGAGCCCTCTCGGTCGTGGTCTGGGCCACCACGATCGGTGTAGTCGTCGGGCCGAACCTCACCGGCGTGGGCGGCTCTCTCGGCACAGCTGTCGGTATTACCGCCTTGGCCGGGCCGTACATCTTCTCCGTGGCAGCGTTCGCTCTGAGCCTCGTAGTCGTCTGGCTCGGCCTACGCCGCCTGCACCGGGTTACGACGGCTGCGGCCGTTCCGATGGCGCGTCAGCCGTTGGGCATCACCTTCCGCCAGGTCTTCAGTAATCCGCCGGCCCGGCTCGGCCTGGTCGCCATCGCGACGGCTCATTCCGTCATGGTCGGTGTGATGTCGATGACATCGGTCCACCTGCGGCATCACGGCGCCTCGCTCACGATCGTCGGATTCGTGATCAGCGCGCACGTCGCAGGTATGTACGCACTGTCCCCGGTGATGGGCTGGCTCGCGGACAACCTCGGCCGGATCCGCACGATCGGGATCGGACTCGCCGTCCTCGCCGCCGCCATGCTGGTCGCGGCACTCGCGCCCGATTCGGCTCATAGCCTGACGGCGACGGCCCTGGTTCTGCTCGGCCTCGGCTGGTCGGCCTGCCTGGTCGCAGGCTCGGCCCTGATGTCGGAATCCGTGCCGGCCGACATCCGCACTTCGGCCCAGGGGCTGTCCGATCTGACCATGGGCTTGTCCGCCTCGATCGCCGCTATCGGGGCCGGACCCGTCCTCGACGCCCTCGGCTTCCACTGGCTCGCGGGCCTCTGCGCCCTGCTGCTCATCCCGGTCGCGGTACTGACCGTGACCGCCCTCAAACCACCGTCGGCCATAACCGCGTCATGATGGGTTGATGTCGGGTTATCCACAAGCCGCGCCCGCGGTTTGGCCCGAGGGGATTACGGGCGGATATCATTCGCTTCGGTTCCAGCCGGCCACTTGATATGACTGATAGGCAGCACCGGTTCACCCGGAGTTGCCGGTCTTTCGCGCGAGGCGTCGGGACCTGCTGGAGCAGTACTTATGGACCCGAACGCCCCTAGGGCCCGATGGGAAGGCGACGATGTCACGTCTGCGCGTCGTCGTGCCCGGAATCGCGGTCGTGCTGGTCCTGGTCCTGCTCTTCCTCCTCGGGCGTACGTTCGCCAATCCGCTGGTGATCGCGCCGCCGGTCGCCCCCGCGCCGCAGCCGACGCTGACCGGTGACGACGGCAACCCGGACCCGACCAAACCCGGGCAGGACAAGCGCCCCGCGCAGGACTTGAACGGCGTGCTCGGCGGCGCGGCGTACGAGATCCGCGTGCCGGCCGACTGGAACGGCACGCTCGTGCTCTACGCGCACGGCCTGCGCAACACCTCCGAGGCCCGTGGCGCGCCCCGCGAGGTGTCGGCGTTCCTCAGCGACAAAGCCGAGGACCTGATGCTGGAGAACGGTTATGCCGTCGCCGGTTCGGCGTACCGGCAGGACGGCTGGGCCGTTGCCGAGGGCATCGACGACATGCGCGCCCTCTTCGAGTACTTCAAGGCTGTCGTGGGGCAACCGCAGACGACCTTGATGGCGGGCTTCTCGATGGGCTCGGTGATCGCCTTGAGCGAGCTCGAGCGCAACGACCTGTACGACGGCGTGCTGGCGGGTTGTCCCGTCGGCGCCGGTACGTCGCGGACGTTCGACGCGATGCTGGCGCTGTCGCTGGCCTACGACGCGGTCTACGGCTGGCCGTCCGAGTGGGGCACCCCGGCGGACGTGCGGGACGACCTCGACTTCGAACGAGACGTACAACCGACTCTCACCGAGCAGTACGGCGAACCGGACGGCCCGCGGAACTTCGAGCTGATCCGCATCCTCGCGGGTATTCCGAAGGGCGCCGAGTGGTGGACCCGGGTCTGGGGTTTCGCGACCGAGACCCGCGCCGACCTGGAGCGGCGTGCCGGTGGTCCCGTCGGGCAGAACCTCGACCATCACTACGGCGTCTCCCCCAAGGACCGCCAGCACCTGCACGCGGTCGGCGTGAGCGACAAACTCATCAACGACACGGTCGAGCGAATGGGCGCACTGCGGATCGCGCCCGGCGCCGGCCGGCCATATGCCGAGAAGTACGCGGACTTCAGCGGATTGATCAGTCGGCCGGTGCTACTGCTCGGGACCAGGACTGACGCGCTCATCGCGCCGGCGAGTTCTCAGGCTTACAACCAGACCGTTGATACCGCCGGGACGCAGCAGTGGCTCGCGAACGCCTGGACCTCCGGTAAGGGCCACTGCCAGTTCAGCCCGGGGCAGATCCTCACGGCGGTCGATGCGCTCAATGACTGGGTGCAGATCGGGACCAAGCCGGACAAGTTCCCGGCCTCGCAGGGCTTCATCACGATGAAGCCGCCGTCGTGGTTCCAGCCGTGAAGTTTCCTTCAGTGCGGGCTGACGTCAGCTCGGGCGGGATCCCCAGCCCGAACATCTGGCATCACCCGGCCGTCTATGAGGTGGAGAACCGGGCCGTCGATCCCGGCGGCGTGATCGAGTCGACGATGCGCGAACTGCACGACTGGGCCGGTGCCGTCGTGCTCGACATCGGCTGTGGCACCGGATTCCACCTGCCGCGTTTTGCGACGACCGCTCGTCAGGTGATCGGGATCGAGCCGCACGCGACCCTCGCCGCGGCCGCCCGCCGCCGGACGGCAGGCCTCGGCAACGTCGACGTACGGCAGGCGACCGCACAGGCCCTACCCGTGCCGGACGCCTCGATCGACGTGATGCACGCGCGCTGGGCGTACTTCTTCGGCCCGGGATGCGAACCGGGTCTGGCCGAGCTCGACCGCGTGATGCGCCGCGGCGGTACGGCGTTCGTGATCGACAATGACGCCGGGCGGTCGACGTTCGGCCGGTGGTTCCGCGAGGGTTATCCGATGATCGACCCGGTCAAGGTCGAGCGGTTCTGGTCGTCGCGCGGCTGGCAACGGCACGCGCTCGACATGGGCTGGCGGTTCGAGCGGCGCGAGGACTTCGAGGCGGTCGTCCGGATCGAGTTCAAACCGGAGCTGGCCGAGCGGATCATCGCCGAACACGCGGGCGTCGAGGTCGACTACGCGATCAACCTCTGGACCCGTCAGTACTGAGTTTTCGGGCTTCTCGACGGGCTGCCGGAGAATGTCGGTGGCGTCCTCTAGGTTGTCGGGCATGGCCAAGACTGCGACCAAAACAACGCGATCGCCCTTCCACTGCACGGAGTGCGGCTGGACGGCGGCGAAGTGGATCGGCCGCTGTGGCGAGTGCCAGGCCTGGGGCACGGTGGTGGAGATCGGTGCGCCGAAGGCCAACCGGGTGGTCGCGAGCGCGGTGTCCCACCCGGCCATGCCGATCGGCCAGGTCAGCGCGGTCGAGGCCGAGTCCCGCCCGACCGGTATCAGCGAGCTGGACCGGGTGCTCGGTGGTGGCGTGGTGCCGGGCGCGGTCATCCTGCTGGCCGGCGAGCCGGGGGTCGGCAAGTCGACGCTGCTGCTCGAGGTCGCGGCCCAGTCGGCCCGTCGCGGCCAACGCACGTTGTACGTCTCCGGTGAGGAGTCGGCCGCCCAGGTCCGTCTCCGGGCCGGCCGGACGGACGCGCTGGTCGACGAGTTGTACCTTGCCGCCGAGACGGACCTCGGCTCGGTCATCGGCCAGGTGGACGCGGTCCAGCCGACGTTCCTGGTGGTCGACTCGGTCCAGACGATGGCGCATCCCGAGGTCGATGGCGCGCCTGGTGGGGTGACCCAGGTCCGCGAGGTGACCGGCGCGCTGGTCCGCCTCGCGAAAGAGCGGAACATCGCGATCGTGCTGGTCGGGCACGTCACCAAGGAAGGCGCGATCGCCGGCCCGCGGATGCTGGAGCACTTGGTGGACGTGGTGCTCGCGTTCGACGGCGACCGGCATTCCGGGTTCCGGATGGTGCGAGCGACCAAGAACCGGTTCGGGCCGTCGGACGAGGTCGGCTGTTTCGACATGGTCGACACCGGGATCGTCGAGGTCACCGACCCGACCGGGCTTTTCGTATCCCGTCATGCCGAGCCCGTTCCTGGGACGTGCGTGACGGTGATGATGGAGGGTCGGCGCCCGTTGCTGGCCGAGGTGCAGGCACTCGTCGGGCCGTCCGGAGCGCCGCAACCACGGCGTACGACGTCGGGGCTGGAGTCGAGCCGAGTCGCGATGGTGCTCGCGGTGCTCGGGAATCGCGCGGGGATCAAGCTGTCCGACATGGAGGTGTACGTCGCGACCGTTGGCGGGGTGAAGATCACCGAGCCGGTCGCGGACCTGGCCGTCGCGATCGCGGTCGCCTCGTCGGTGATGGACAAGGCCATCCACCCGGGCCTGATCGCGATCGGCGAAGTCGGCCTGGCCGGCGAGGTCCGCCGCGTCGGTGGCCTCGAAAAACGCCTGGCCGAAGCCGCCCGCCTCGGCTTCACCAAGGCCATCGTCCCCGCCGACACCCCCAACCGCGGCAAGGACCTCAAACCCATGGACATCCAAGCCAAGTACGGCCTCAAGGTCTTCTCCGCCGCCGACATCCGCAGCGCCCTCCTAGCCGCCGGGATCACCAGCTGACCCCCGCTCCGGCGCCGGCGAGTGAGCCGATGAGCGCGTGCCATTGATCACGGCCAGGGGATGAGACAGGCCGCGCCAGCAGGGCGTACTGGCAAGTAGACTGCCAGTCGACCCAGTGGAAGGCAGTGCGACATGACCGGATCCAGAGTTGTTGCCCTCGGCCACTATCAGCCCGACCGGGTGCTCACCAACGCCGAGCTGGCCACGATGGTGGACACCAACGACGAGTGGATCCAGAGTCGCGTCGGTATTCGCGAGCGCCGGATCGCCGCGCCGGATGAGCAGGTCGACGAGATGGCCGCCCGCGCCGCCGAGAAGGCCCTCGCCAACTCCGGGCTCGACGCCACCGAGATCGACATGGTCGTTGTCGCCACGTGTACGGCGATCGACCGCTCGCCGAACGTCGCCGCACGGGTCGCGGCCCGGCTCGGCCTGAGTACGCCGGCCGCACTCGACGTGAACACCGCCTGCTCAGGGTTCAGCCACGCCATCGCGACGGCCGATCACGCGATCCGCGCGGGTGCCGCGACCAAGGCACTGGTGATCGGGGTCGAGAAGCTCAGCGACTGGACGGACTGGACCGACCGCACCACCTGCGTCCTGATCGGCGATGGCGCCGGTGCCGCGGTGCTGGTCGCCAGCGAGGAACCTGAGGTCGGACCCGTGGTCTGGGGTTCGGTGCCGGAAATGTCGGACGCGGTCCGGATCGAGGGCCGCGACGGGACGTTCGCGCAGGAAGGCCAGAGCGTCTTCCGCTGGACCACCACCCAGCTGCCGAAGATCGCCAAGCAGGTCTGCGAGAAGAGCGGCATCACCCCGGAAGACCTCGGCGCGGTCGTGCTGCACCAGGCGAACCTGCGCATCATCGAGCCCCTGGCCAAGCGCCTCGGCGCCGTCAACGCCGTGATCGCGCGAGACGTGATCGAGTCCGGCAACACTTCGGCCGCCAGCATCCCGATCGCCTGGTCCAAACTCGTCGAACGCCGCGAAATCCCCAAGGGCGCCCCGGTCCTGCTCTTCGGCTTCGGCGGCGGCCTCTCCTACGCCGGCCAAATAGTCCGCTGCCCCTAACCGTTCATCGGGCCCTATTGACCCGTTCTCTGCCGCGAGTGGTCACATCTGGTCCGCGCGGCGGTCCGGCAGGCGTCGGCGTGATGGACCAGATGTGACCACTCGCGGCAGAAGTTGGTCTACGGCGTGAAGATGTACGGCGTGGTGGTGGTGACGGGGGTGAAGCCGAGGGATTCGAGGATGGGGGCGCTGTCGGCGGAGGCGTCTACCTGGAGGTAGCGGTGGCCTCGTTCGACGGCACGGCGGGCGCGTCGAGCGACCAGGTTGCGGTAGATGCCCTTGCGCCGCCACGCGGCCAGCGTCGAACCACCCCAGAGCCCGGTGAAGTCCGTGCCAGGAAGGTGCACCGCCCACGCGGCTGAGACGACGACCCCGTCCGCCTCCACGACGTACACGTCGATCGCTGTCGGGTCGGCCGAGATCTTCGAGTCCAGGTCTTCGGCGAGCCAGCCCCAGTCGTCGGACCAGACCTCCGACTCCATCGCCGCGATGCGATCGAGGTCGGCCCGCTCGGTCACCGCGCGAAGCGTCGTACCAGCCGGCAACTCGACCGACGCGAGCCGATCCGCGACGGCCTGGCTCTCGCCGATCATCACGGTCTCGAGCTCCTCCGGTACGAACCCGGCCGCGATCAGCCGCTCGGGCAGATCCGCCGGCAGGTCATGCCCACGCGTCTTCCATTCGACCGACTTGCCGCGCTCGCCGAAGTAGTCGCGCTGCCGAGCGATCAACGCATCCAGCTCCTCCCCGTCGAGTCCCTCCAAAGACCGATAGGTCACGAAGCCCCGTTGCGGGTAGTCGATCCGCAGCACCGGACCGTCCGCATCACTCGGCGTATCGGCAGAACCCCCGCTACGAAGTTGGTCGTCGTACGCCGCCAGCAGTTCTTTCGCAAGAGAATTCACCCGGCGACAGTGACATGGTCGAGCGGCTCCCAGCCAGCGAATTCCCCTGCCCACGTGGGGCAACACAGCGACCACAGGACCAAGAACAAGCGGCAAACAAGCAGATGATTCGGGCTGAACGGGCGCGGGCCGGTCACAGCGCGGCGCCAGGCCGCATAGACTCGGTGACCGTGGCGAACTCCTCGGAGAAGAACAGCACCGGCGTCCGGATGCGAGCGACCCTTGCGGCCGTGGCCCCTGGAACGGAGCTGCGCGAAGGCCTCGAGCGGATTCTGCGCGGCCGGACGGGCGCGCTGCTGGTGGTCGGACATGACAAGACCGTCGACTCGATTTCGACCGGCGGATTCGAGATCGACGTGGAGTTCAGCGCGACCGGTCTGCGCGAGCTCAGCAAGATGGATGGCGCGATCATCCTCGACCGCGACGTCAGCCGGATGCTGCGGGCCGCCGTGCACCTGATGCCGGATCCGTCGATCCACACCGACGAGACCGGCACCCGGCACCGAACCGCGGACCGGGTCGCGCGGCAGACCGGCTTCCCGGTCATCTCGGTATCCCAGTCCATGCACATCATCGCGCTGTACGTCGACGACCAGCGCTACGTGCTGGAGGACTCGGGCGCCATCCTGTCCCGCGCGAACCAGGCCCTCGCCACGCTGGAGCGCTACAAGCTCCGCCTGGACGAGGTCTCCGGCACGTTGTCCGCGCTGGAGATCGAGGACCTGGTCACCGTCCGCGATGTCGCCGCCGTCGCGCAACGGCTCGAGATGGTCCGCCGGATCGCGGCCGAGATCGACGGCTACGTGATCGAGCTCGGTAGCGACGGCCGCCTGCTCACCCTGCAGCTCAACGAGCTCGTCGCCGGTGTGGCCGGCGAGCGCGAGCTCGTCGTCCGGGATTACCTGCCGCCCGCGACCGGCAAGAAGGCCAAGACCGCCGAGGACGTACTGGACGAGCTCGACGCGGTCAGCGCGGCCGACCTGCTCGATATCGGCCAGGTCGCGCGAGCCCTGCAACTGGGTGGCGCCGAGCAACTCGACGCCGCCGTCACGCCGCGCGGCTACCGCCTGCTCGCCAAGGTCCCGCGCCTGCCGGGTGCCGTGATCGACCGCCTGATCGACCACTTCGGCCACCTGCAGAAGCTGCTCGCGGCCAGTATCGACGACCTCCAGACCGTCGACGGCGTCGGCGAGAACCGCGCCCGCACGGTTCGCGAAGGCCTCTCCCGGCTGGCCGAATCCAGCATCCTCGAGCGCTACGTCTAACCACCAGCTGCTGGATTCGCCCGGATCGAGAGCTAGGTTCGGGGAATGGCCGTCCATACCGAAGCCGCCAAACCCGAGCTGAGGCCGTGGCCCGCGCTCTGGGCGCTGGTGCTCGGCTTCTTCATGATCCTGGTCGACTCGACCATCGTGTCGGTGGCGACCCCCGCCATCCTGGTCGACCTCGGCACCGACGTCGGCAACGTGGTCTGGGTGACCAGCGCCTACCTGCTGGCGTATGCCGTGCCGCTGCTGATCACCGGCCGCCTCGGGGATCGCGTAGGGCCGAAGAAGCTCTACCTGACCGGCCTAGTCGTGTTCACCGCGGCGTCGGTCTGGTGCGGGCTGACCAACTCGATCGAGATGCTGATCGTGGCCAGGGTCTTCCAGGGCTTCGGCGCCTCGATGATGACGCCGCAGACGATGGCCGTGATCACCCGGATCTTCCCGGCGGACGAGCGCGGCCGGGCGATGAGCCTGTGGGGCGCCGTCGCCGGTGTCGCGACGCTGGTCGGCCCGATCCTCGGCGGGGTGCTGGTGGACGGCCTCGGCTGGGAGTGGATCTTCTTCATCAACGCACCGGTCGGCGTGATCGGCTTCGTGCTGGCGATGCGGCTGGTGCCGGACCTGCCGACGAACGAGCATCGCTTCGACTGGCTCGGCGTCGCGCTGATCACGGTCGGCCTGTTCTGCCTGGTCTTCGGCATCCAGGAAGGCCAGAAGTACGACTGGGGCACGATCACCGGGCCGATCTCGGTCTGGGCCCTGATCAGCACCGGTCTGGTCGTGATCGCGTTGTTCCTGTTCTGGCAGAGCCGCAATCCGCGCGAGCCGTTGCTGCCGCTGAGCCTGTTCCGCGACCGGAACTTCTCGTTGGCCAACATCGCCATCACCACGATCGGCTTCTCGATCACCGCGATGACCTTCCCGTTGATGCTGTACGCGCAGTCCGTTCGCGGCTTGAGCCCGACGCGGGCGGCGTTGCTGCTGGTGCCGATGGCCGTCATCTCCGGAGCCCTTGCGCCGTTCGTGGGCAAGCTGACCGACAAGGTCCACCCGAGGTACTTGGCCGGCATTGGGCTGACCTGCTTCCCGGTGTCGCTGGTGTGGCTTGCACAGGTCATGACTCCGCAGGCACAAGTCTGGGAACTACTGCTGCCTATAGGTCTCCTGGGCGTCGCTAACGGGTTCATGTGGGCACCGATCGGCAGTACGGCGACTAGGAACCTCCCGATGCATCAGGCGGGTGCAGGCGCCGGGGTCTACAACACCACTCGGCAGGTCGGTGCAGTGCTTGGTAGCGCGGGTATCGCCGTGCTGATGGAGTCGCGGCTTGCGACCGAGCTAGGCACTACGGAGCTTGCAGCCGAAGGCTTTGGCATGCACTTGCCTGAGAATCTCCACGACGGCTTCAGCACTGCAATGGCTCAATCGCTCTACCTGCCGGCAATCGTGCTGGTAGTCGGTCTAGTGGCCGCAGTCTGGTTCGAACGGCCGCTGCACATGCGCAAGGACTAGCTGATCCGGAAGGCCTGGATCGCCGAGGCGCGGCCGTCGTACTCCGCTTGGGCTGTGTAGGTCCCGGGCTTGGCGATCGTCTGGCCCGGGGTGCAGCCGGCGACCGAGCGACGGCCGTCCCAGCGGATGTTGCCCGTGTAGTCCGTCTTGTCGGCCAGCACGGTCGTGGCCTTGGTGACCGCCTTCTGGCAGTGCGCGCTCGTCCAGATCCGGTCGTTGCCCGACATCACCGTCAAGGTCAACCGGGTCGGGTCGATCTCGGCCTTGCACGAACCACTGAGTGCGCCGATGACGATCCCGAAGTTCAGCGTGCCTCCGGCCAGGATCGTCCGCGTCGCGGGCGCCACGCCGATCCGGATGTCCGACCCGGCACACCGAGCCACCTCGCCCGGGGTCGTCGTACCGCTCGAAGGGGTTGTCGTCGGAGTGTTCGTGCCGGAGCCAGCGCCGGGAGTCATCGAGGCCTGTTGTGGGTCTTCCCCACCGCCGCCACCCCCGATGACGCGGAGTAGAACGAAGACGAGGGCGAAGAGGGCGACGAGCAGCAACCCACGGCGGAACCAGTACACGCTGGCCGGCAGATGCCCGACCGGACGGAGCAGGCTGCTCATGGCAGCACGATAGATGGCAGGATCGTGACGCCATGCCCGACTCGCCGCGCTCCAGCGCATCTCAAACCCTCACGAGCGTCCACGACCAGATCCTGACCTGGTACGACGCAAACGCGCGCGTGCTGCCGTGGCGTACGCCGGACGCGGGCGCGTGGGCGGTGATGGTCAGCGAGTTCATGTTGCAGCAGACGCCGGTCGCGCGGGTCTTGCCGGTGTACGAGATCTGGCTCGACCGCTGGCCCACCCCGAAGGACCTCGCGGCGGAACCGCCCGGAGAGGCCGTCCGCGCCTGGGGACGACTCGGCTATCCGCGACGAGCCCTGCGGCTGCATGCGGCGGCGAAGGCCATCACGGAGAACCATGGCGGCGAAGTCCCGAGCGATCACGCCAAGCTGCTCGCGCTGCCGGGAGTCGGCACGTACACGGCGGCCGCGATCGCGTCGTTCGCCTTCGGCCAGCGGCATGCCGTGGTGGATACCAACGTACGACGGGTGT
This sequence comes from Kribbella sp. NBC_01245, assembly GCF_036226525.1. Taxonomy (NCBI): domain Bacteria; kingdom Bacillati; phylum Actinomycetota; class Actinomycetes; order Propionibacteriales; family Kribbellaceae; genus Kribbella; species Kribbella sp. NBC_01245. The sequence goes on along the minus strand of NZ_CP108487.1, from coordinate 6,716,630 downwards.
TCGCGCGGGCCCTCGGCGGCGACGCACAGCCGTCGATCAGCCCGACCGCGGCGGATCTGCGCCGGGCCGAAGAGGCCATGCCGCTCGAGAATGCGGCGAAATGGGCGGTCGCGACGATGGAATTGGGTGCGCTGATCTGTACCGCGCGCACGCCGAAGTGCGACCAATGCCCGATCGTCGAGCGCTGCGCCTGGTCGCTGGCCGGGCGGCCCGCGTATGACGGGCCGCCCCGCAAGGGCCAGACCTATGACGGCACGGATCGCCAGGCCCGGGGACGGCTGCTCGCCGTACTCCGGGATTCGGCTGGTCCGGTCGGCAAGGCTCGCCTAGACGAAGCCTGGCCGGACGCGGCCCAGCGGGAGCGCGCCCTCGACGGCCTGGTGGCCGACGGTTTGGTGGAGCCCTTGGCGCGTTCCCGCTTCCGCCTACCGCAGTGAGCTGGGCGGCCGCTCATCGAGCGGCCGCCGAAAACAGTTAGTTCTTCTTCGAGCCACTCGCGTCGGCCGGCTCGTCGTCGAGCAGGTCGAGCGGCAACGCCGGGGTGCCGGACAACGTGGCCAGCATCTGCCGGACGTTGGTCAGCTGGGCGTTGATGCTGTCGCGACGCTGGGTCGCGGCGGCGAGCTCACGCTCGGACTCGCCCCGGATGCGCTCGGCCTTGTCCTTGGCCGCGGCGACGATCTCCTGAGCCTGACGGTTCGCGTCGGCCAGCTGCTGCTGGGCCAGGCGCTCCGCCTCGGAACGCGAACGGTCGGCCTCGCGCTGCACCTGGGCCGCACGGTCGGTGACCGCCGCCAGCTGCTGCTCGGCCAGCGCCGTCCGGGCTGCGAACTCCTGCTCGACCTTGCCCCGGCGCTCGGCCAGAGTGGTCTCGAAGGCGGCCGCGGCCTGGGCCGACTTGGCGCGCTCCTGCTCGTACAGAGCCTGAGCCTCGCTGCGGCGGGCGGTCGCGTCGCGCTCGGCCTCGTCGCGCATGTCGTCGGCCTGCGTACGGGCCTCCTCCAGGATGCGGGCGGCCTCGGCGTCGACCTCGCTCTTCCAGTCCAGGGAGTACTGCTCGGCCTCCTTGCGGACCTTCTTCGCGTGCGCCTCGGCGTCGGCGATGATGCCCTCGGAGTCCGAACGGGCACGGGTGACGAGGTCACGAGCCTCGTCGTCGGCGAGGGACAGGATCTTCGCGACCCGCTCGCCGAACTCGGTAAAGGTGGGCGACTTATCGCGCGAGTCCTCCTGGGCGGAGACCACGGCCGATTCCGCGGCGTCCAGGCGGCCCTGCATCTCCTGGACGTGACGCTGCAGCTGCTCGGACTGCTGCTGCAGCGCGGTCAGCGAGGTGGTCAGCTCACGAACGTGCTGGTCCACCTGGGCCGGCTCGTAGCCGCGCAGAACGGTACGGAAGGGGGTTGGCGCTTCACTGCTCATGTCTTCTGATGCTCACTTCGGTGGGTGGGTGGATCACACATTGTCACTGACGAGGATCCGGCTGTCACGTCCTCGTCTTTCATTCCCCCGTGGAACCCTCTTGCCCCGACATTCCACCACCAAGATGGAGTCCAGGGACAGCGAGTGCCTCGATCACACCGGACAACTGTGTCAGTTCCTTGGTGATCTCGTCGCGTCGCTGGTTCAGCGTCGCGACCCTCGCCTCGGCGTCGGCGAGGTGTTTTCGGGCCTGGGCGCGAAGTTCGTCGGCGTGTGCACGGGCCTGTGCCTCGATCTGCATCGCCTCCGCCCGGGACTTGCGCAACAGGTCATGGGACTGCCGCTGCGCCTTGGCCAGATCGTCCGCGGCCTGCTCGCGCAGCACCCGGGCGCTGGACTCCGCCTCGGTCTGCCGGCGGTTGGCGCGGTCGACGATCTCCTTCGCGGCGGCCTCGGCCCGCTCGGCCGCGCCCTCGGTGATCGCCTCGGCCTCGGCCTTGATCCGGGCCGCGTGATCGCGGGCCTCGGTCAGCGCGGTCTCCGCCTCGGCGTGGGCCTCGGTCAACGCGGCCTCGGCCCGGGCGGTCAGCTCGGCATTCTCCGCGGCGATGGCGAGTTGGGTGTCCTTCAGCCGGCTGGTGGTGCGGCCGACCACGCGGCGCAGGTGTGCCCGGCGCTGGCGGACGATCTCCCCGGCATGCGTGCGGGCCTCCTCGCGGGTGGCCTCGGCGTCCTGCTCGGCCGAGACCAGCAGCTTCTCGATCGCCTCTTGCGAGGCCTTGGCCTGCTCCGCGGCGGCGGCCAGCTGGCCCTCGGCACTCTCGTTCGCCTCGTCGACGATGCGACGTGCCTCGGCAGCCGCCGTACGACGCTGGGCCTCGGCCTCGTCGATCACCAGCTTGGCCTGCGCCTTCGCGTCGGCCATCAGCCGCTCGTTCTCCGCTTGGGCCTCGGCTCGTTTTTCGGCCAGCTCCGCGGTCGCCTCGGCACGGATCCGCTCGACCTCGACCGAGATCGCGGCCAGCCGGGCCCGCTCGGTCTCCTCGAGCTCGGCGGTCCGGCGGTCCACCTCCGCCAGCGACTCGCCCCGCAACCGCTCCATCTCGGCATGGGCCGCGGCGATCTCGATCCGGGACCGCTCACGAACGGTCTCGGCCTCCTGCTCCGCGGCGGCCCGGAGCTCCGCGCCCTCGGACTCTGCCCGGGCGATCAACTCGGCCTCGGTGTTGAGCGCCGCCTGCGAGACCAGGGCGGCCTGCTCCCCTGCGTCCTTGACCAGCTCCTGCGCCTCGCGACTCGCGGATTCGACCGTCTCCTTGGCCATCTCGCGGTCCTGCGCGGCCTTGGCCCGCATCGCGTGGGCCTCGTGCTGCAACTGCTTCGCGGCCGCCTCGGCGTCCTTCCGGACCTTCGCGGCCTCCGCCGCTGCCTCGCCCTTGACCCGGTCGGCCTCCGCCCCGACGCCGGCCCGCAACGCCTCGACCTCGGCCGTCGCCTCCGCCCGCAACTGCTTGACCTCGGCCGCTGCCTCCGCCCGAAGCGCCTTGACCTCGGCGTCCGCGTCAGCCCGCAGCTTCGCGACCTCCGCGATCACCTCGGCTCGCAACTGGTCGATCTCGGCCGTGACCTCGGCGCGCACCTGCTCGACGTACGTGTCGGCGGCGTGGCGGGTCTCGCCGGAGTAGGCGTCCGCCTCGGCGCGGGCCTGCTCGGCGTAGGTGTCGGCCTCGCCGCGAATCTGCTGGATTTCGGCGTCCGCGGTCGTCTGCATCCGCGCGATCTTGGTCGCGACCTCTTCGCGCATGTTGTCGGAATACGTTTCGGCTTCGCCGCGAATCTGCTGGATCTCGGCTTCCGCCGCCGCCTGCAGCCGGGCGATCTCCGCCGCGACCTCTGCACGCACGTGCTCGGCGTCCGCGTCCGCGTCGGCCCGGACCTTCGCCGCGGCCGCCTCGGCATCGCGATGCACCCGCTCCGCCTGCGCCATCAACCGGTCGGCCTTCTCCCGGGCGGCGTCGTTCTCCCGCTCGGCCTGCTCGCGCAGGGTGTCCGCTATCCGTTGAGCGCGCTCGAGCACCCCGCCTGCCTGCCGCACGCCAAAGGAACCGGCGTCAACGACCGGTTCCTGGGTCATAGGCAGACGCGGGGCGTCCATGCGAAGAGATGATTCCATCAACGGCCCCATCTACGACAGCCCGGGGTCACCATGCGCACTCACGCTCCTACAACGAGCCAAGTCGCCACGGGTGATCCCGCAATCGGGAGATGGCAACTTCCCACGCCGTCCAGTCGCCGAAATGTCCCTGCCAGGGTCGGTCACAGGGTCAGGTCAAGCGACCTGATCAGCGAGCACCACAAGATAGCCGTCTGCGTCACGAAGCCAAAGCTCTCGGTGATCTGCCATCGGATTGTGATGAAGCGCCCTGTCGACCTGCACTCCCGCCTTTTCGGCACGTCGCACGGCGGCGTCCAGATCGTCCACCTCGAACCAGAGCGCAACGCCGTTCCCAACCGGCAGGCCCGGATCCCGGATCGTCCCGTGGTGATGCTCGGTCTCGAGGCGATGCAGCTGCAGAACCAGCACACCGTCAGACCGCAGCTGTTCGTACTCCGTCCCACCATGACCACTCGAAACCCCCAGGACCAGCTGGTACCACGCACTGCTCCTCGGTACGTCGGACACGGCGATCATCGGCTGCGAGCGAACATTCATACGGCGAACGTAGGCACTGCCGGCCCGCGTGTCTTGAACGTTTGCCGGAGTAGGGTTTCCCGAGCCAATTCCGCGGGGTCGAGACGGGAGTTCGATGTCAGTGGTCCGTGTTCGGGGTGGTTTGCCGCTCACCGGTGTCCAGGTGCGTGCATCGCAAGGCGGAGAAGCTGCCTCGATGCTCTTTATCGTGGCTGCTTCTCCAACGCAGCGAGGTGCGTGCCTGGGCGCCGGTGAGCGGTGAACCACCCCGAACACGGACCACTAGAGGTGCTTCAGCAACTCACCTCTTTGGCGGCCGGGCAGTCCGGCCTTGTGACCGGCGAACAAGCGGCCCGGATTGGTATAGACCGGGCCGAGCTCGAACGTCTGGCCGGCGTCGGTCTCCTCTTCGAACTCGACTGGGACGTCCACCAACTCACGTCCAGCCCGTTCGCTCCGCGCTTCGCTTACCCGTACGCCGCCTGGCTCTCGCTGCAACCCGCGCGCTTCGCCGCCGAACGCCCGGCCGCGGACGCCGTACTCTCCCAGGGCTCCGCTGCCCGGCTGCACGGCCTGGGCGCGGTCGCCGCTCCCACCACCACCTTCCTGACGCCGACGACGCCCACCGGACGGTTTCCGCGAGCCATCGAGGTCAACCAGGCCGAGCTCCCGGCCGAGGACGTGATGGTGCTCGGCGGCGTGACCGTCACGACGCCGCACCGGACCATTCTCGACCTCGTGCGCAGCCACACCGACCACGGCGAGGTGCGAGGCGCGCTCACCGACGCCGTACTGCGGGATGCCGTCGATCTGGCGCGGCTGTACGACGACCTGGTGCCGCTGGCGGAGCACCACGAGTTCCCGCCGGAGGGCCCGGAGTTCGCAGGGTACTTCCTGCCCGAGCTCAATCCGTCGAGCCTGTCCGTCCGGAACCAGCGCGCGTTCACCTCCGTCGTACTCGGCGATCGGGTGACCGAGACCGCGCGCGCCCTCGCCCTTGCGCTCGCCGCGGTGCCCGCGGGTGATCGGGTGAGTGAGGAGACCGTCCGCGCGCTCGCCGCGGAGATCGTCGGGAGGACCGAGCGGGTATGAGCAGTGATCCCCTGAAGGCCGCCGCGTTCTACCGCGAGCTGACTGCGCGCGTCCGCCAGACCGCTGAGCGCCGCGGCACCAGCTCGGAGGCGGAATTCCAGCAGTTCGTCCTGCAGCGGGTGATGGCCCGCCAGTTCACGGCCAATCCCGACGCCTGGATGGTCAAGGGCGGTCAGACCCTGCTCGCGCGGTGGGAGAACGGCCGCTCCACCAGCGATATCGACATGGTCGGTATGCCGGGCGCCTCGCGGGACACGATGGTCGGCAACTACACCAGCGCGCTGGAGCTGGACCTGGACGACCATCTGACCTTCCAGCTGGAGTACGACGGCGAGCTCCAGCACGGCGCGGGCGCCCGGCTGAAGCACAAGGCCTTCATCGGCGGGCGCGAGATCGGTGAGGTGAGCGTCGATCTGGCGCCGCCGCGGGACCGGCCGATGTGGGCCGAGCCCGAGCTGATCAAGTTCCCCGAGCAGATCATGTCCACCGGTGCGAGCGGGGAGAACCCGCGGCTGCGAGTCATCTCGCTGACGGACACGCTGGCGCACAAGGTCGCCGGCATGTACACCCAGGGCGTCAAGACCGAGCAGACCAAGTGCGACGACTGCCTGCCGCGTACGCAGGGGCAATGGGCCTGCCAGACCGGCGACCTGCCGTACCGGGTGCAGGACCTGGTCGACGTGATGATGATCGCGACGAACGAGGAATGGGACGCCGGCACCGTCCAGGCGATGCTGCACGAAGAGTTCAGCTGGCGCATTTCCCAAGGCGAACCGCTGCGCCCGCCGAACAAGTACTACCGGCCGAACCCGGCCTGGACCGAGGGTTTCGCCAAGTACGCCGGCGCGACGCCCGGTCTGCCGTTCAAGACCCTCGCGGAGGCCGAGCCGGTCGCCCGGGCCTTCCTCGATCCGCTGCTCGACCGGACGAAGGTCGCCACCGGCAAGTGGGACCCCGACGCCTGGCAATGGACCGGCCAGACGACCTCGGTCCAGGTGTCCGGGCCCGAACTGCCGAAGCAGCGTGTGCTGGTCGTCGCGCACGCCAGCGGCCGGAGCGCGGGCCTCGGCGGTCTGCCCGTCGCGAGTGGTGATCTCACCAAGGCCCTCGCCGGTCTGGAGAACGCGGAGGTCACCCTGCTCACGGTCGGCGAGACCGAGGAGCACGGCGAGGCGAAGATCGTCTCGATCACGCCCGACGGCCAATCCGCGCGAGTGCAACTGCTCGACGTCGCCACGAACGGCACGCCCGACCAGATTCCCGGCATGCCGATCGACCGCGGCTCGTTCGACCTGGTCATCGGGCATGCCCGGTTCTCGGGTTACCAGGCGATGCTGATCCGCAACCGCTGGTATCCCACGGCCCAACTGGCGCACGTGATGCACATGCCCTCTCGCGAGTACGGCGAGGTGCAGGGCCAAGTCGAACGTGGTATCGAGTCGCACCGGATCGAGTCCGCCGTCGTACAGAACGCCGATATCGTCGTCGGCGTCGGCCCCTTGCTCACCAACGTCGGCGCCGAGATGGCCGATGGCGCGCGGGTCCCGCCGAGCTTTCACGAGCTGGTGCCGGGTGTGGAAACGCTGGGCGAGGTGGGCGATCCGCCTTCGGGCGAGAACTTCAACCTGCTGTTCAGTGGCCGGGTGGGCGATCCCATCAAGGGGTACGACGATCTGCTCGCCACCACGAAGGAACTCGCGGATCGCGGGGTGCCGATCCAGCTGCGCGTGCGCGGGGTCAAACCCGATCAGCTGCAGGCCGAGCAACAACGTGCGGACCAGATCGTCGGACGGCCCGGAGTTGTGCATTTGCTGCCGTATACGCCGGACAAGCAGGAGCTTCTCGGCGACTACCGGTGGGCGCACGCGGCGGTGATGCCGTCCAAGATCGAGGGGTACGGGTTGGTGGGCGCCGAGGCGGCCGCGCACGGCGTACCGGTGTTGGTGAACGCCGAGAGTGGTGTCGGGCAGTTCCTTGCCGACGGCAACCGAATCCCCGAGCGCCTGGGGGCGGCGAGCGTCGTACCGGATCAAGGTCTGCGGAATGACCAGGCCGGGCGGGTTGAGGTATGGGCCGGCGCGATCCAGGATCTGCGCGGGGATTACGCGAACCGTCGGGAGGCGGCCGGCGAACTCAAGGGCGTCCTGCAGAACTACACCCGCGAGAACAGCGCCAAGGCCCTCCTCGCCGCCGCCCGCGAAGCCCACCCCGGCGCCAACGTCTCCACCCAACAAGGCGCCAACGGCGCCGTCCTACCCGTAACCCGCCGCCCCACCACAATCACAACCGTCGCACCCACCCAAAGCGCCGAAGCCGGCCACTCCGTGAAGACCGAGCCAACACCAGAACAGGCACCGGAAGCCGGAGACATGGCGCGCTTCCTCCAGTCGGGCTCCCCCTCAGCCGCCCCCACCCAAACCACCGCCACTGGCCCGGGTGCCGGCGAGTCCGACCGTACCCACCGCAACGCGCCCAACCCCCCCGACCGCACCCTCGACCGCTAACCCCTCCCTCCCGCTCGCCCAACCGCGCCACGCCGCCGCCTCCCTTGTATCCCGTTCATCGGGCCCTTGTGACGCGGCGTGTCGGCATTCATCGGTCCCTTGTGACCAACGCACGGTCTCCCACAACGGCGGGCCGGCACCCTCCACTTTGCATTCATTCGTCGGAATCCGCCCTCACAGCTCAGCGGACCCCACACAGGCAGGCGACGGCTGAGGGCGGATTCCGACGAATGAATGCAAAGTGCGGTAGGCCCTCGCCTTTGGTCACAAGGGACCGATGATGCGCGACACGCCGCGTCACAAGGGACCGATGAACGGAGGAGTTAGAGCTCCGTGGTGGGGGTGCGGAGGGTGTGGGTGAGGTAGTGGTGGAGGGGGTAGGACGTGAAGTGGATTAGACCGGTGGTGGTGCCGGGGGTTAGGCGAGCGGCCAGTTCGTCGAGGAGGTCGGCGGTGACGAGGGCTTGGCGTTTCGGGTAGAGGAGCCAGCTGCGGTCGGCCGATTCCGTCGGGAGGGGGTGCTCGGGGGACGGGCGCCAGGGGGCTTCCGAGGTCGCCAGGGCTTGGCGTAGTTCCGCGGCCCAGTCGGCGAGGTCGACCGGGCGGCCGTCGGCGCCTTCCCAGCGGTAGGCCGTGACGAGATGGCGCGATGGGTCGATTCCGGGTTGGCGCTCGCGCCAGGCGGGGACGTCTTCGCCTGCGATGAGGGCGCGTAGGTCGGCTGCCGCGACGGCTACGTCGTACCGGACGGAGAAGTCGTCGCCGAGTTCGTCAGGTGCCGGTACGGCGTCCGCGGCGGTTTTCGCGAAGGCGGCGAGGCGTTCGTGTGCGGCGGCGTCGGCGGCGACGGGGTGTGCGTTGACCAGGATCCGGCGGGGTACGCCGGGTGGGAGGCCTAGTGCGGTGCGCAGGCTGTTCGCCAGTTCGCGTAGCGCGTCGGCCGCCTCGGCGCCTTCGTTGCCTATGGCAACAGTTGGGCGGCCGGGGGCGATCCGGGCGGCGAGTTCGTCGACGGCGCCGGTGATCGCGGTGTGCAGCAGGCCGGGCAGGACCAGCGGCTCGTCCACGCCGTCGGGGTCTTCGCTCACGTACGCCGCCAGCGAGAGCAGCGCCTCCGGGAAGCGCGCGCCCATCGTCACCAGGCCGAGCGCCGGATCGGCCACGTCGGCCGGATCAGCGACGAGTACCGGCTCATCGTGGTTCGGATCGCCAACGCGGTCACCACCCTGAGCGCCAACACCAACACCAGCGGCAGCCGGATCGCCGGGCTGGACCAGAGGATCGGCGGGGCGGAAGGTGGCTTTGGTTAGTTCGGCTTCCAGTTGGGTGAAGGTGACTCGGCGTTGGGCCGGCCAGCGGTCTTCGTGCCAGGTCGGTGAGCCCTGGGCGCCGAGCATCCGGGACGCGGCCGAGTAGAGCTGCTCGAAATCGGACACCGTCATGCCGGTCCCACCTTCCCGGCCAGCTCGGCCGCGACGTCGTCGAGGATGGCCCGGTCGACGCCGGGTAGGGCCTGCTCGAGCGCTGCCGCCGTTCGCTCGACCTGGTCGGGTAGCACCAGCCGGGCGAAGGCTCGGAGGTTGCGAATGGACAGGTCGGCGAGGTTGAGCTCGGGCAGGAAGTACCGGACGAAATCGGGACCAGCCGATGGGAAGCGGTACTTCTCGCTCAGCGGCACCAGGTCGGCGTACAAGGCGGCGAGGTCCACCAGGTCGAGCCGGACCGCGTCGGTCAGCACCCGGCGCAGCTCGGTGTGGTCGGTGTGATCGCGGGTCAGGTCGAGCAGCGTGCGGTGAGCCGTGGTGACGGGCAGGCCCTCGTGCACGGTGATCTCGTCGGGCCGAAGTACGGCGACCACCACGCGAGTCGACCGCGGCTCGGGCAGCGGGTCCGCCGCGGTGAAGGTGATGCCGCCGATGCTCGGTGCGCCCAGTCCCAGCAGCCGGCAGGCCGACTCGTGCGAGATGACCGCGTCCTTGGTGCGGTCCTTCGCCCGCTCCCACCCGAACGCCGCCGGGCGCAACGCCAGCCAGGCCGCGTACGGGTAACCGAAGCGCGGCGGCAAGGCCGAGCCGGTGACCTCGTAGACCTCCCAGTCGAGCAGCGTCAGCAGACCCGCCTGGGCGAGATCGTCCAGCGCGGCACGCTCGACGCCAAGACGCTCCGCCTGGGCCATCGCCACCAGCCCCGACTGCCGGGCCGCGAGCGCGGACACCTCAGCGAAGGCCTGTTCGACGTTCATCCATCTCCTCGGGCAGGTGACTCTGCTGGTGAGCCTATCCAGCGCGGAGGCGCACCACGGCGGTGTCCCCACCGGCAGTGCGATTGACGAGTTAGGTTCTAGTCATGCCGTTGCGGAACCTGCCTACCGAACAGCAGGCGGCGGACGCTCTCTTGCGGCTCGAGGCGCTCAGACAACGTCACCAGGACAGGAAGTCGGTCTGGCAGCCACGGATCCTCATGGCCTGCGCTGTCGGGCTCATGGTCGCAATACTTCTTCCGGGCTCCGGAACCAACAGCTGCTACCTGTGGCGAGCGTCGTCGGATCCGACCATCGGGCGACTCATTGCCGGACTGCTGCCGCTCATGATCCTCACGGCAGTTCTGCTGGACACGATGCTGCCCGAGCGGAGTATGCAGCGTCTGCGCCTCAGGGGCTGGGCAGCGATCGTCCTCGGCATCCTGACCGTCCTTGCCTGGGCAGGGCTCGTCACGCAGGGCAGAACCGGCTGTGGCACCTCCCCCGCGATCGTCGGCACCGTGACGCTCGGACTCGTCGCAACCGTCACCGCGATCATCTGGGCTCGCCACCAAGACCACCTCTCGCCCCTGCTCGCAAAGGACCCCGAGCCCGACGAAGACCCCGAGCCGCTGAACCAGGCAGAGCTGCACGCGGCCTTCGTGCACCTCCAGAAGATCCTCAGCGCCCTCAAGTCCTCACACGTCCTCAGACTGGCTCCACTAGCCGCTACCGCGTGTGGGCTGCTCCTGCTGACCACCGTGCTCCCCTGGCGCGAGCTGGTCGATCCGATGGCTACAGGTTCTGCCGGCGACGAGGCGGGCCTGCCGCGGTTCCAGCTCTGGGAGATGACCTACACCGGCGGCTGGCCCGCCGTAGTCGCCGCCACGGCCTTTGCGACGATCGCGGCCGCCATACCCACCGTTAGCTCGCCGCTAATCCGTCGAGCCCAACACGGCATCCTGATGGCAGGTGCAACCGCCACAGGCCTCACAACCCTCGCAGGCCTCTTCGTGGCGGTACTGCGCCTCCCGCAACGTCTGCCCGACGGCGTCGGCTACCGCCCGGGCATCGGCGCCTGGCTCGCTCTAGCCCTCGGTGCAACCCTGACAGCCCTCGGCGTCGCAAGCCTCGTCCAAGCCGTACGACGAGCCAGCAGCGGGTGGCAGATCCAGGCCGTGGCAGTAGCGCTTGCAGCGGTCGTGGCCACCACTACCGGCCTACTAGCCCCATCGCCGACAGGCCCGGCCTTCGAGCCCGACGCCCGTGACGGCATTCCGCATCGCCTGCTGAATCTGCGAGGCGGGCTCTTCAGCGACACGATGGGCTTGCGCGTCTCGCTCGGGACCTCCAGCGCGTTGACCTCAATGGCGTGGAGCCTCGACGGCGAACCCGGCGTCTGGCTGATGGGCCGAACCGGCTCCGATACCTCAACCGTCTTCGCAGTACGCGACGGCCTCGCACTGCCCAGGACTAGCCTCAGCCACGGCTACAGCCCGCCGACGCTTATCGGGATCTCCGGCGGCCGCTTGCTGCTCCTGACCGGTCCAATCGAGAACAACGAACGCTGGGCCCTACTGGCAGTCCCACTCGATCTGCCGTTCGCAGACCTCAGCCTGCAACACCAGAACGCCGACGGCAGCTACTACGTCACCCCGGGCGTGGAGCGGGTAGCGCAGGGCAACGGCACGATCCGCCTACAGCGCAGCGCTGACGGCACAGTGGTGATGTGGGGCGCGGACGGCACCTGGCGAGTCCCACTGGCCGCTCTACGTCCCGGGCTGGTCCTCGACCGCTACTCCCTGGATCTAGGTCCCGGGTCTCGCAACACCAGGCTCGCCTCGGCCCCGAACGGTACGGCGGCCTGGTGGACGGGCACCCACGGTCTTGCCGTGCAGCGGCCAGGCAGTCCCGTCGAACAGCTCACGGGCACCGCACCCGAAGGCTGTCCGCTCAGTGCGGACCTCGCCGGCTCAAGCATCGGTGCGTCGGCCTTCGCAGTAGACACCGCAGGGAACGTCTGGATCGCCGGTGACAAGACCATCCCGGCTGCGGTGCTCACGACCGACGGCGTCCTTCGCGTCGTTCCCGAAGTCAACGAGCGGGTGGAAGACCTAGAGGCGCGTCCCGACGGCTCGGTCCTGCTGGAAAGCCGTTCGGTCAGAGGAAACCAGATCCTCGAGATCACCCGAGCCGCAGAGGCCGCAGACCGGTACAAGCCGGCACCACCTCCGTCAGAACGCTGCACCGGCCCACACAGCCCAGCCACCGGTACGACGTACAGCGGGAGTCGGGTGCGGGATATCCCGACAGTGGTGGCACCAGTCGACATCGCCGGCAAGCCCGGGCGTGCGCGTGAGCTGGCGCTACGGGGCCTGCTGGCGCTTGACGCGTCCGGGAAGCTCGTGCGGATGCGATACCCGCAGAACGCGGTGGGAGTCTCTCCAGATGGCCAGGGCGGCTTGTGGTGGGGTGCAGCGCAGCGGTCCGAGACTGCGGGACCACGCGGCTTCACGGCAGTGCACCTGCCACCGCGATCCCGAACAGCCCGCACGATCAAGGACCCGGTGCCAGCCTCTGCTGGGAGGCAAGACGCGCCAGCAGCGGCGTACGGCGATCGGTTCGTGGCGCCGATGGGTGAGGACCGGTACGGCTTCTACGGGCCTTCCAACCGGACCAAGCAGGTGCCGGTCACGTCCAGCGAGAACAGGCCCAGCAAGCCGGTCATTGGTCTCACCAGTTCCGGAGCTGCGGGGATCGTTCTGCAAGGCCGGTTGATCTCGCTGACACCCGATGGCCGGCAAATCGAACTGTTCGGTGGTCCCGGCCTCGAGCAATGGTCGATCTGGTCGGCCGTGGAAAACCGGATCCCGCCGCAGCGTTGGTCGGCGGCCGGGTCGTGGTTCGGCGGACCCGACGGCCGGTTGTGGGGGTACGACGGCAGCCATCTCTACCGGGTCGAAGGGATCGGCCGGGTGACCGTAATGGCCGGACCCGGCGATGGCCTCCCGCAGGCGGCCGACCGGGTCACCAAGATCGGGACGAACCTCTACTTCGAGTACGGCGACGACGTCATCCGCGTCGCCCCAAAGGCGGCCCGATGACGCCCGCCAGCAAAGCCAACAGCGGCAACAGCGGCAACAGCGGCAACAGCGGCAACAGCGGCAACGACAAAGCCAACCGGCCGGAGCTGCCCGACCAGGACGTGCCCGAGCAGATCGCCGAAATGGGACAGCGCCTCGACCACGCGGACCGACGCCGGCTCGACTGGATCCTGATCGGCATCACCCTCGTCGCCGCCTGGACGTTGTTGCTGCCCTGGACCTACAGCCGCCGCCTCGGTCTCCAGGTCTGGCGCCTCGGCATCGAGCAGTACCCGCTCCTCGGCATCACCTGGCTGATCGGTATCGCCGCCGCGATCGCCACCTGGTACCTACGCAGCCGCTGGGTCCCGCTCGGCGTCTCGGCCAGTAGCGCCCTAGTCTTCACCGGCTTCGCTTGGCAGGAGAACGGCCTGCCCGCCGGCATCGACAGCTGGTCCGGCCCAGGCCCCTCGGCCGCACTCAGCGTTGGCCTGCTCTGGATCCTCGCCTGCACGGCCCGCCTGCTCGCCGAACGCCACCGGCCGGACCGACCACCCGAGCCGGCCGAACTCCAGCACGCCCGCACCCGCCTCCGCCGTACCCGCACTGAGCGCCCCCTCGACCTCCCGTCAGCGGTCACTCACCCGGACGAGTGAGGCAGTCCCCTCGCAAGGCCGATCCCGCCCCGGCCCGATCCCGCGAGAGTTGCAGTGCAGGGCCGGTTGAGCCAGCACGACGCTGAGGTCGTCGCAACCGCCCAGGCGGGAGGAACAACCGTGACGAGCACGCAGAGCCAGGTGGAAGTCCATCGCCCGGACACGGGATCCGGGTGGTTGCCCCTGGTCGTGGCCGGGATATCCCTGCTGTTCGGCGTCTTCGGCACCTTCTGGGCCTTCGGCTGGTGGGACTACCCGCTGGGCGCTTCGGCCGACGCGATGCCGTCACTGCTCTCGCATCTGCCGAACGACCTGGGCGCGGGCCTACTCGCCGTGCTGGGCTGGCTCGGGGTCCCCGCGGCACTGGCATTCCGGCGGCACGACTGGAGCCCATCGGCGTACCGGCCGTTGCTGGTCTTCGCAGCGGTCGAGGCGTTCGTGTTCGGTCTGGGCGCCTCCGACATGTCCGTGCTGGTCATCACCGGCTACCTGCTGGTCCTGCTCGGTATCCCCACCGCCGTCGTCTTCCTCTTGGTCGGCGCCTGGCGACAACGCGCCACCCGGCTCCTCGTCGGTGCGGCCGCCCTGGCCATCGTCATCGCGCAGCTGACCATCGGCCTGTTCGACTGGGCCGCTTTCCGGCAGTTGGCCGAGGGAATGGCCGGGGTGCCCGCCAAGCTCGGCACCCGGCCGTTGTTCGTCTTCGCGGTATTCGCGCTCGGCGCCGCCTGGGCGATCCTGGCCATCCGTGGATCCCGCGAGGCGTGGCAACGCTGCCTGGCCTGCGGACGGCCCGGCGCACGTTGGACCCAGCCGGAGGTCGCCCGACGCTGGGGATTCTGGGCCACCATCGTCGCGGTCCTCTGCCCGATGCCGTACGCGCTACTGCGGATGACCTGGCTGCTGCCGAACCCGATCGGCTTCACCGCCGAGGAGCTGGACGCCGACCCCGGCATCCGGTTGTTCGGGCTCGGCCTCGGCCTGGTGGCGCTGACCTCCGGCCTCGTCACGCTCGGCCTGATCCGGCCGTGGGGTGAGGTTTGGCCGCGCTGGATGCCGGTACTGGCGAAGCGGCCGGTTCCGATCAAGGCGGCGGTCATCCCCGGCGCGATCGCCACCGTACTGCTGCTGGTCGCAAGCCCGTCGCTGGTCGACCTGACCTGGGAAGCAGGCGCCAGCGGCTGGGAGAACGTCAAGTGGATCCTGGTGTTCCCGTTCCCCCTGTGGGGCGCCTCGCTCGGCCTGGCCACCGCGGCGTACTACTTCCGCCGCCGCGGCACCTGCACCACCTGCTACCAGGGCTGAGCAAGAACCTCCGTTAGGCCGGATCCATCAAGGTGACATCTCTAAGCGCACCGGCCTCACTGACGACTTCACAGTACGAGGACGGCCCGGTTGACTCCGGAACCGCCCTCGTTCTGTATGGCGACCTAGCCCTTGATGGACAGATCCACCGGCACAACCTGCTGCCACTCTTTATCGCCATCACGGTACTTGTATGTGTACCTGATGCCAGACATCTCAAGTGGCCGCTGCGAGCCGATCACGCGAACGTGCACCAGAACCACATCGTCCATTGTCTGCCCGGCTTTGAGTTCAACGCCCTCAATTGATGACGAGCGCTTACGCCGGGGATCGCTGCCCGGGCTACCCATGCTCGATGACCAGTTGATCGGGACCGCATCAAACTCCGATCTCCTGTACACGCGCGCATCTACGAATTCGATCCCAGCAGGTACTGTCGCGAGCGCGGCAGACTTGAAAACTATGTCGCGATCGCCGAGATTGACCGGAGCAGGTGACAGGAAGTAGATCTCCTCACCGGTCTTGGCACTGCGAAACCCGATACGATGCCCGTTGCCTTCCGTCTCAAGGGCATCACCGCCACCAGCGAGTTCCCTTCCGACACCTCCGCCGGACGGAAGCACCAGCCAGACCGTCGCCGCCACCGCGATCAGGACAGCGGCTCCGACGAGCACGAGTCGCTTAGGCATTTTTGGCCTCTCGTCAGTAGCTGTAAAAGACCTTCATGGCGCCGCTAATCGGCGAGTGACCGAAAACCATATGTCGCAAGTTCTGACTGCCGGCATCGATCCGCTGGGAGCGGCTGACCGCCTTGATCGTCGTGGCTGCCACCGAGAAGCCATAGACACTGACGGCACCACTATATGTGAGCGCCCTCTCACGGTAGGCCTCGTAATTAGTGGTACGCACCACTTCAAACTTGTACGGCGCGTCGCGGTAGCCGTACCAGCCATCATCGCTGGAGACATCGGCACCAAGCTCTCCGTTCTTGCCACCATTGGGGATCCTGGCGCCCTCAGGCACGATGGCGCTCTCCTGATACTTCAGCTTCTTTAAGCCCTTGTCCCATACGCATTTGTAGATGTTGAGCCACGCGTAAATGATCGGAATCTTCTACTCGCGCGAAAAGTGCGGGCCGCGCAGCTCGAAGCCACTTGCCCATGAAATCTTGTTGTCGACACTGTTGCTACCGCCCACTGCCCAGGAGCTGCCACCGTTTTGGCTGACGCCGTAGGTGACGTTGGTGCTGGCCTGATTCATGTAGAGAACCGTGCCGAATGCGTCCTGGTAAGCATGGCTTTCCAGCGCCTTGGTGTACCCCGCGGCCGCCCGCGGCCGTTGGGTCACAAGGGAAGGCACGGTATAGCACTGGTCACCGGGGGCAGCGACGGTTCTCGTTGGCGCCGCAGGCTCTGGAACCACCGGGAGGCTGGTGTAATCGACCCCGTTCACGATGCGGGGATTCTCGGTGGCCTTGGCTTTTCATCCCCGTAGGCAGCCTTGAACTCGAAGTACGTCGGCTCAAAGTACTCCTTCTCCTGTGTGGTCAGCGGGCTCCGTTGTTCGACGGACTCGGCATCAGGCCCAGTTGGAGTCGGCGGAAGCTCCGCCTCGTCGAGCACCGGCAACAGCGGCGAGCTGACTACCGGAGACTGCCGCGCTCTGAGGGCAGCCTCAGTCAGCCCAGCACCGGCCGTGGCGGTACCGGTACTGAACGCCGAGACCCCCGACATGGCCCGCGGCTGACCGGTGGAAGGATTCGTGGCGACCCCGGAAGCCCGCGCCTGAAGGTTCAGAACGCCATTGTTTTCTGTGGCCAGCTTCTCCACGTCGGCCGGGAGATCAACGATCTGCGCCTCCCACGTGCCATCTGCTCGCGTAGTCGCCGTGGCAAGCGGGGCCTGCTCCTTGCCGACTGCAGCCAGCACCATATGAACCGCCACTGGCAGATTCACCGCAGGCGAGCCATCCGCTTCGACGAACCGGCCCCCGACAACGATCGGCGCTTCAGCAGCCGCAGACTTGCCAGTCGGCAGCACTGGAACGGCCCTGGCAGCGAAGCTGTATTCCTCGGTTTCACCGGCCTGCCCAGCCTTGTCGACCACAGTCAGTGACAGCTTGTGAACGCCCGGAGTGGGGGTGAGTTCGAACCGTGTACTGATGGTCTTGCCCAGTATCGAGAAGTTGCGCTCAGGAAGCGCCTGGCCGTCCAGACTGAGCCGTAGCCGATCGGCAGCGGACGAGTCCGCCAGTACGACGAATCCTCCCTTCGTGCCTGCGGGGCCGGTCTGCCCCTTGGGGAAGATGTCGGAGCTGATGATCTTGATCCCCGCCTCTGACCTCGGCGCAGCCGCGCCGCCGATAGCCGAGAGCGGGATCAACATAGGCAGTGTGATAGCCGCTACGGCCAGCAGACTGCGTCTGCCGATTGCAGACATGTGTACCTCCAGGTTGGGCGGAGAGACGCCAATCTGGAGGCCAATCCGAGTCACCCCCAGCACGTCTCGGAACGCCACTAACCTTGTCCGAGCGCAACGTGGAGTAACAGATACAACTCATACAGCGAGCCCATACATTCACTTGTATGCGTAGTGCCGCTACGTAATTGCGGCCCCTTTGATGGCTTCAGGACTGAGCAGCGGCGAGCGGTCTCAGTGCTCGATGCCGTGCGTGGGCCAGTCGATAGCCGACGACAGGGATCGGCCGGTCAGGACAACCTCGCCACCACCTGGCCGGAACCCGCTAGCGCGCCCAATGGCGATCGCACGAAGGGCCCCGCGCTACGAAAGCGCGGGGCCCTTCGACGTACTGAAAACCCAGACTCAGGTGTCCTGGACTCCAGTGGATGAGCCACCCGTGAGCTCGGTCAGGGCCAGATCGGCGTCCTGGGCCGGGTGCTTCGGGGTGCCGGTGAAGGTGAAGAACTCGGTCACGCCGTCGGCACTCTTGGTGCCTTCCGGAGCGACGTCGACCACCACGATCTGACCGGCCTTGAGCTCGCCGAACAGAATCCGCTCGGCCAGCGCGTCCTCCACGTCACGCTGCAGCGCGCGACGCAGCGGGCGAGCGCCCAGAACCGGGTCGAAGCCACGGTCGGCAGCGAGTTCCTTCGCGGCCGGGGTGAGCTCGATGCCCATGTCCTTGTCCTTCAGGCGCTCCTCGATCTGGGCCACCATCAGGTCCACGATGCGCACGATCTCCTTGCGCAGCAGCTGGTGGAAGACCACGATCTCGTCGACGCGGTTCAGGAACTCGGGGCGGAAGTGCTGCTTGAGCTCGTCCGCGACCTTCGCCTTCATCTTGTCGTAGCTGCCGGCCGTGTCAGCCGCCTGGTTGAAGCCCAGCTGCACCGCCTTCGCGATGTCGCGGGTCCCCAGGTTGGTGGTCATGATGATGACCGTGTTCTTGAAGTCGACCACGCGGCCCTGGGCGTCGGTCAGACGGCCTTCGTCCAGGATCTGCAGCAGCGAGTTGAAGATGTCCGGGTGGGCCTTCTCGACCTCGTCGAACAGCACCACGCTGAACGGCTTGCGGCGCACCTTCTCGGTGAGCTGGCCACCCTCTTCGTAGCCGACGTAACCCGGAGGCGAACCGAACAGCCGCGAGGCCGTGTGCTTCTCCGAGTACTCCGACATGTCGAGGCTGATCAGCGCGGACTCGTCACCGAACAGGAACTCGGTCAGCGCCTTCGACAGCTCGGTCTTACCGACACCGGACGGACCGGCGAAGATGAACGAGCCGCTCGGCCGCTTCGGGTCCTTCAGACCCGCACGAGTACGGCGGATCGACCGGGACAGCGCCTTGACGGCGTCCTCCTGACCGACATACCGCTTGGCGAGCTCCTCCTCCATCTTCAGCAGTCGCGAGGACTCCTCCTCGGTCAGCTTGAAGACGGGGATGCCGGTGGCGGTGCTGAGCACCTCGGCGATCAGCTCCTCGTCGACCTCGGCGACGACGTCCATGTCGCCGGCCTTCCACTGCTTCTCGCGCTCGGCCTTCGCGTTGATGAGCTTCTTCTCATCGTCGCGAAGGTTCGCCGCGCGCTCGAAGTCCTGGGCGTCGATCGCCGACTCCTTCTCCCGGCGCACGTTCGCGATCTTCTCGTCGAACTCACGCAGGTCCGGCGGCGCGGTCATCCGGCGGATCCGCAACCGGGAACCGGCCTCGTCGATCAGGTCGATCGCCTTGTCCGGCAGGAAGCGGTCCGAGATGTACCGATCGGCCATCTGCGCCGACGCGACCAGGGCCGGGTCGGTGATGGTGACCCGGTGGTGCGCCTCGTAACGGTCGCGCAGACCCTTGAGGATCTCGATGGTGTGCGCGATCGACGGCTCGGCGACCTGGATCGGCTGGAAACGACGCTCCAGCGCCGCGTCCTTCTCGACGTACTTGCGGTACTCGTCGAGGGTGGTGGCACCGATCGTCTGCAGCTCACCACGCGCCAGCATCGGCTTCAGGATGCTCGCCGCGTCGATCGCGCCCTCGGCCGCACCAGCGCCGACCAGGGTGTGGATCTCGTCGATAAACAGCACGATGTCACCGCGGGTGCGGATCTCCTTGAGCACCTTCTTCAGGCGCTCCTCGAAGTCACCGCGATAGCGCGACCCGGCCACCAGCGCGCCGAGGTCGAGCGTGTAGATCTGCTTGTCCTTCAGGGTCTCGGGCACGTCGCCACGCACGATCGCCTGGGCCAGGCCCTCGACGATCGCGGTCTTGCCGACACCCGGCTCACCGATCAGGACCGGGTTGTTCTTGGTCCGGCGCGACAGCACCTGCATGACCCGCTCGATCTCCTTCTCGCGCCCGATCACCGGGTCGAGTTTGGATTCGCGCGCGGCCTGGGTGAGGTTCCGGCCGAACTGATCCAGCACCAGCGAACTGCTCGGCGCTCCCTCGGCGGGAGCCCCCGCGGCTGCCGTCTCCTTGCCCTGGTAACCACTGAGCAGCTGGATGACCTGCTGCCGGACCTTGTTCAGGTCGGCACCCAGCTTGACCAGGACCTGTGCGGCGACACCCTCACCCTCGCGGATGAGACCGAGCAGGATGTGCTCGGTACCGATGTAGTTGTGTCCGAGCTGCAGCGCCTCCCGCAGGGAGAGCTCCAGCACCTTCTTGGCTCGGGGTGTGAACGGGATGTGCCCACTGGGAGCCTGCTGCCCCTGGCCGATGATCTCCTCGACCTGGGAACGAACGGCCTCCAGCGAGATACCCAGGCTCTCGAGAGCCTTGGCGGCGACACCCTCACCCTCATGGATCAGGCCGAGCAGAATGTGCTCGGTCCCGATGTAGTTGTGGCTGAGCATCCTGGCCTCTTCTTGAGCCAGGACGACTACCCGACGGGCGCGGTCCGTAAATCGTTCAAACATCGCCAAAGCACTCCTTGCCTCAGAGGAGTTGGACGAGCCGTGTGTCCAACCCCCGTACATGCATGCTAGTCCCCGGTACCGACAGGCTCGCTCTCAGCGAACACATCGCGAAACCGGCCACCGGCAATCACAAAGGAACAACCGCCCGGACCGGCCCGGTGTTCCCTTGTTCGCCACCAGCGAAGACATCCGTGAACTTGTTTTCTCAGCTACCCGCGTGGCTCGCGCGCAGTAACTCCGAACCTACCCGGCCGGGGTGAAAATCGGCCGGAATGCGGACGGTCCCGGCGCCACTGGGGCTGCCGGGACCGGGTCCGCTGCTGAATGCGCGTTACTTCGCCTCGTTGTAGGCGGCCCGCACCTCGGCGGAGATACGGCCACGCTCACTGACCTCGTACCCGTTCTCCTTGGCCCAGGCGCGGATGTCGGCCGAGTCGGTGGCCGAACGGCCCCGACCGCGCGCGCCGCGGCCCGCGGCTGCGCCGCGACGGCCCGAGACCCGGCGCCCGGCGCCGACATACGCGGCGAGGGCGTCGCGCAATTTGGCGGCGTTCTTCTTGGACAGGTCGATCTCGAACGTCGTCCCGTCCAGACCGAAAGTGACGGTCTCATCGGCCTTACCGCCGTCGAGATCGTCCTCCAGCAGCACCTGAATCTTTTGCGCCATCGATGACAGTCCTTTCCGTGGCCGTTACCCAGGCACATTCCCTGGCAGAAATACTTCGTACAGATTACTACCGCAAACCTGCCTCGGCTGTCATTGAACAGGCGGGAAATTGCAGAAAATATTCCGCCACGTGGACACGAGAACGCGAGATGTGACCTTCGGTATTCGTGACAGCACCCGCAGCGGCGGCCGAACCGATGGAATAGGCCCACCGGTTCTGCTGCTTTCAATCGGCAGAACCGGTGGAATATTCGGTGTCACTCCGGCCGCAGCAACGGGAACAGAATCGTCTCGCGGATGCCGACGCCCGTGAGCAACATCACCAAACGGTCCACGCCCATACCGACACCACCGGCCGGCGGCATACCGAACTCCATCGCGCGAAGGAAATCCTCGTCCAGATCCATCGCCTCGGGATCACCGGCGGCGGCCAGCAACGACTGTGCGGTGAGGCGTTCGCGCTGGATCACCGGGTCATTCAGCTCGGAGTAGGCGGGCGCGAGTTCCACCCCGTTGATGATCAGATCCCACGCCTCGACCAAACCCGGAATTTCCCGATGCGGCTTGGCCAGCGGCCGCACCGACTCCGGATAATCCTTCACGAAGGTGGGCTGGATCAACGTGTGCTCGACCAGCTTCTCGTACAGCTCGAGAGCGATCTCGCCGGCATTCCAGCCCGGCTGCAACTCGACTTCGTGCTGTTCGGCGAGCTTCTTCAGGGTGGCCGCGTCGGTGTTCACATCGACGGCTTCTCCGACCGCTTCACTGATCAGGTCGAAAACGCGCGCCTCACGCCAAGGCTGTTCCAGATCGATCTCCGAGCCATCCCGCGCGGTGACAACGGTACGGCCGACCGCGCGGGCCGCATTCAGGATGAGTTCCCGGGTCAGCGTCGCCATCGAGTTGTAGTCGCCATATGCCTGATAAGCCTCGAGCATCGAGAATTCCGCCGCATGGGTCGAGTCGAGACCCTCATTCCGGAACGTCCGGCCGATCTCGTAGACCCGGTCGACACCACCGATCATCGCGCGCTTGAGGTCGAGCTCGAGCGCGATCCGCAGCAGCATCGGCTGGTCGAAGGCGTTCAGGTGGGTACGGAACGGCCGGGCCGCCGCGCCGCCGTTGGTCAGCTGCAGCACCGGCGTCTCGACCTCGACGAAGTCCTGCGCGTCCAGCGTGGCCCGCAGCGACTTCAGCACGGCGGCCTTGATCCGGACCATCTCGCGGGCCTCGGGCCGCACGATCAGGTCGACGTAGCGCAGCCGGACCCGGGCCTCCTCGTTCAGCGGCTTGTGCTCGTTGGGCAGCGGGCGCAGCGTCTTGGCCGCCAATTGCCAGGCGGTCGCCTGCACGGACAGCTCGCCGCGGCGGCTGGTGATCACCTCGCCCTGGACCGCCAGCAGATCACCGAGGTCGACCAGCGCCTTGAACCGGGCCAGGCCCTCCTCACCGAGGTCTGCCAGCGAGAACATCACCTGCAGCTCGGTGCCGTCACCCTCGCGCAGCCGGACGAAGCACAGCTTGCCGGTGTTCCGCAGGAAGATGACCCGCCCGGTGACCGCGACCTGCTGGCCGGTCCGGGTGTCCGCCTCGAGCTGCTGCGGGTCGTACGTCTCGCGCAGCTCCTTCAGCGTGTGCGTCCGGGGCACCTCGATGGGGTACGCCGCACCCCCTTCCGCCAGCAGGCGGTCACGCTTCTCCCGGCGGACCCTGATCTGCTCGGGCAGGTCGTCCTGCCCGTGGTCGGGGGCCACTGGGTTCGCACGCGATTCACTCATAACACCAAAGGCTAGTGGCCGGTTAGCGATGAGAACGAATCGTTAACGTCACTCCGTCCAGGGGGAATCGGTCAGTTGCTCGTACATGGCGACGTAACGGCGTTTCAGCTCGGCCACCACATCGGCCGGGATTTCCGGGCCGGGAGCGGTATGGTCCCAGCCTTCGATGGACGACGACCAGTCGCGCAGGTATTGCTTGTCCATACTCGGCAGCGAGCTACCAGGTTTCCATTCGTCGGCCCGCCAGTAACGCGACGAGTCCGGCGTACAGACCTCATCCGCGACGATCAGCTCGCCTTCCGTAGTCACCCCGAACTCGAATTTCGTATCGGCCAGGATCACGCCGCGCTTTTCCGCGATCGCCGAGGCGCGGGTGAACAACGCGAGCGTGGTGTCGCGCAGTTTCGCCGCGAGTTCCGGCCCGGTCAGCGCGACGACCTCGTCGTACGTCATCGGCTCGTCGTGCCCGTCCTCGGGCGCCACCTTGCTACTCGGAGTGAAGACCGGCCCGCCGGGAATGCGGTCGCCCTCGACCAGCCCCGCCGGCAATTCCACGCCGAAGATCTCTCCGGTTTCCTGGTACGCCTTCCAGCCGCCGCCGGCCAGGTAACCGCGCGCAACGCATTCGACCTGTACGACGTCGAGGGCGCGGCAGCGGATCGCCCGGCCCGCGAACTCCTCGGGTACGTCGGTCGCGGAGATCACGTGGTTCGGCACCACGTCCGCGAGCTGGTCGAACCACCACAGCGAGAGCTGGTTCAGGATCTTGCCCTTGCCCGGGACCAGCGTCGGCAGCACCACGTCGTACACGCTGACGCGGTCGGACGCGACCAGCAGCAGTTCGCCGTCACGGTCGCTGTAGAGGTCGCGGACCTTGCCCGTATGCAGAAGCTTCACGCGGACATTGTCGCGTGCCCCGCCGACGAGGCCCACGTGGGGCTCACAGACGAGGCGTTCACAGAGACGCCTGACGGACCGAAGCGAAGTGGCAAGCGGCCTGAGCCGTTGCAGACGCCGGGAGGATGCTCAGCAGCTCAGACCGGCACCGATCGGCCACACCCACCTCCGCCGCCAGACCCGACGCAAGCACCTGACAGCGCGGATGGAACCGGCAGCCTGACGGGATCCGGGTCGGGTCCGGCGGCTCACCCGTCAACACCGTCCGCTCAGGCGACTCCGGCAGCACGGACAGCAAGGCCTGGGTATACGGGTGTTGTGGTTTGGTCAGCACCTCTTCCACGGTTCCCGTCTCCACGATCCGGCCGAGGTACATCACCGCGACCCGGTCCGCGATATTCCACGCCAGACCGAGGTCGTGGGTGACCACGAGTGCGGACAGACCGAGTTCGTCGCGCAACCGAAGCAGCAACGCCAGGATCTCGCCCCGGACCGAGGCGTCCAGCGAGGCGACCGGCTCATCGGCGACCAGCACCTTCGGATTCAAGGCCAGCGCACCCGCGATCACCACGCGTTGCCGCTGCCCACCGGACAACTCGTGCGGATAGCGGAGGAAGAACCGCTCCGGCGGCCTCAGCCCCGCCCGCGCCAGCGCCTCCGACACCACCTGCTCCTCGTCGGGCAGGCCGTGAATGCGAGGGCCTTCGGCGACAGCCTCGTAGACCGTCTGCCGCGGGTTGAGCGAGCCGGTCGGGTCCTGCAGGACGAGCTGGACCTCCCGGCGGTAGGCCTTCAGCGCCTTCGCCCGATAGCTGAGCGACGATCCGTCGTGCAGGACCGACCCCGACGTCGGCCGCTCCAGCCCGAGCAGGGTGCGGGCGAGGGTGGTCTTGCCGCAGCCGGATTCACCGACGAGCGCGACGATCTCCCCCGCACCGACCGTGAGGTTGACGCCATCGACGGCACGCGCTCGCCGCCCGCGCGCGGAGAACTCCACGTGCAAGTCCCGGGCCTCGAGCAAGGCGGTCATCTGGCGGTCTCCTTGGCTCCAACGTGCACACAGGCTGCGGTACGGCGATCGCCGGCGGGCCGCAGACCGATATCGAGGGTCGCGCATTCGTCCAGCGCGACCGGGCAGCGCGGATGGAACGGACAGCCCGTCGGCAAGTGCATCGGATCGGGCGGATCCCCACCAAGCCCGCGAGGAGCCAGCCGCGAAACGGGATCGCCCACGGTCGGGAAAGCGCCCGCGAGCGCCCTCGCATACGGATGCTCGGCCCGATGGAACACGTCGGCGGCCGGGCCTTCCTCGACCACCCGGCCGGCGTACATCACTGCCAACCGATCACAGAGATCCGCCAGCACGGAAAGGTCGTGCGAGATCATCAGCAACGAGATGCCGTGCTCCGCGACCAAATCCTTGATCAGCTGCAGAACTTGGGCCTGCACCATCAGATCCAGCGCGGTCGTCGGTTCGTCCGCGATGATCAACCGCGGCGAGCAGGCCAGCGCCATCGCGATCATCACGCGCTGCCGCTGCCCGCCGGACAACTCGTGCGGATAACTCCGCGCACGCCAACCCGGCAACCCGACCTGCTCCAGCAACTCGGCCACCCGGCGTCGCGCCTCGTCAGGTTTCGCCAACCCGTGCACCAGCAGCGGTTCGGCGATCTGCGCCCCGATCCGGTGGACCGGGTTCAGCCCGTGCTGCGCGCCTTGGAAAACGATCGACGCCTCGGCCCATCGGACCGCCCGCAGCCGGCCCCACGACATCCCAAGAATGTCCTCGCCACCCAGCAGAACGCGGCCCTCAACGCGAGCGTCCTTCGGCAGCAGTCGGAGCAACGCCATCGCAAGCGTGGACTTGCCGGATCCGGACTCGCCGACCACGCCGAGCGCCTCGCCCGCGTCCAACTTCAGCGAGACCCCGCGCACAGCCGGGACCTCGCCAGAGGCGATTCGGTAGGTCACCGACAAGTTGTCGAGTTCGAGCACGCTCATCCGGCCCTCCGCAGTCGCGGGTTGAGCACGGTTTCCAGCGCACGCCCGCACAGCGTGAACGCCATCACGACCGACACGATGCAAAGACCCGGCACGAGCACGTACCACCAGGCGCCGGACGTCGCCGCGCCCCAGTCGTACGATCCGCGCAGCATGGTGCCCCACGAGGTCTTGTTCGCGCTGACGCCGAGGAACGCCAGCGTCGACTCGGTGACGATCGCACTGGCCACCTCCAAGGTGGTGCTTGCCAAGAGCAACGGTGCCACGTTCGGCAGCACGTGCCGGGTGGTGATGTGCCAATGCCCACCGCCGAGCGCGGTCGAACGCTCGATGTACGGCCGGGCCTCGACCGCGAGCGTTTGCGCCCGGATCAGCCGGGCGGTGCCGGCCCACGAGGTCACGCCGATCGCGGTGATGATCGTCCACGTGCTGCCACCGAGAATGGCCGCCAGCACCAAGGCCGTCACGAGCGAAGGCAGCACCAGGAACCAGTCGGTGATGCGCATCAGGACGGCGCCGATCCAGCCGCGGAAGTGCCCGGCGGCGATGCCGAAGACTGTGCCGATCACCATGCTGAGCAGGGCGGCCAGGAATCCGATCAGCAACGACGTCCGCGATCCCCACCAGATCATCGCGAGGATCGACCGGCCCGACTCGTCGGTGCCCAGCAGATGCCCAGACCCCGGCGGCGCGAGCCTTTCACCGGTTCCCTGTACGACGCTGGTGACGCTCTCGTCGATGAACAGTGGCGCGATCAACGCGAGCACCACCGCGACAACGAGTACGCCGAGCCCGGCCATCCCCGCTCGCTGGCTGCGAAAGCTCTTCCAGAAGCGCCCATAGGCCATCCGTCGACGGGTCCACGCGATGCTCATGCGGACCTCACCCTCGGGTCGAGCAAGTGGTAAACGACGTCCGCCAACGTGTTCATCAGAATCACCGAGACCGTGATCAGCATGAACGTGCCCTGCATCAAGGTGAAGTCGGGCACCCGGATCGCCTCGTAGAACAACTGCCCAAGACCCGGCCAACTGAAGATCGCCTCGACCGTCACCGCGCCACCCACGACGAAGCCGATCCGCATGAAGACCAAGGTGACGGTGGGAAGCAATGCGTTCGGTACGGCGTGATGCCGGCGTACATCGTCATCACGCAAGCCCTTGGCCCGGGCCGTGGTGACGTAGTCCTGCCCAACCTCGTCGAGCAGCGAGGACCGCATGACCAGCAGGTATTGCGCATAGACGACGCCCACCATCGTCAGGCAGGGCAGCACCATGTGCTTGGCAACGTCGAAGATGTACGCGATACCGCCCGGCGCGTCCACGCTTTCGATCCCCCGTGTCGGGAAGAGCCCGGGGATCGGGCCAATACCGGCCGCGAACACCATCAGCAGCAACAGCCCGAGCCAGAACGTCGGCACGGACCACAGCACCAGCGAGACCCCGGTCGACAACCGGTCGAACCGACTGCCGGGCCGCCAACCCGCCCGAGCGCCCTGCCAAATGCCCAGGCCAACGGCCATCACCAGTGCGGTTCCGGTCAGCAGCAGCGTCGGGCCGACCCGCTCGCCGATGAGATCCAGGACCGGCCGCTTGTACTCGTACGACGTACCGAGGTCGAGGTGCAACGTCCGGTCGACGAAGTTGAGGAACTGCTCCGCGAGCGGTTTGTCCAGGCCGAGCCGGCTGCGTTCCAGGTCGAGCTGCTCCGGGGTCATGTTCCGGCCCTGGGCCAGCGCCCGGACCGGGTCACCCGGCAGCAGCCGGAACGCGAAGAACGTCGCCACCACGACCATCGCGATGCTGAGCAGCGCTCCAGCCGCCTTGGAGGCCGCGTAACGCAGCACTCCCCGGCGACTCGGGCGCTCCGCCTCCGCGTCCGCCTGTTGCGGCTGCGGCTCGCCGAGCAGTGCGGGCTCGATCACTCGCGCTCGTCCGCAACGCCCTTACGCCGGCGCGCCAGCAAGAGGCCCGCCAGTGCGAGGACCAGCACGCCGCCGGCCACTCCGACGATGACGCCCGTGTTGGAGCCGCTGTCGGCCGCTTCGCCGTCCTTCGACACGGCCTCGACGGTGTAGAACGGCCAGTACCCGCTACCGCCGTACAGGATGCCGTCCGTCTCCGGGATCGGGGTGATCTTGGCGATGCGGTCCTTGCGGTAGCCCTCGAGGTCGTTCGGGTAGTAGAGGGCGATGACGGGTGCGTCGGTGTAGAGGCGCTCGGTCATCTGCTTGATGACCTCGGCCCGCTTCGGCCGGTCGAGCTCCTTCAACTGCTCCTGGTAGAGCTTCTCGAACTGCGGGTCGCAGTAGAACGACTCGGTGCCGCCACCCTCGCCTGACGCGGTCGGGCGCCGGCTGCACAAGTGCGTGGCCAGTACCTCTTCGGGATCGGGGTTGACCGACCAGCCGCTGATCGCGATGTCGAACAGCGCCGTCGTGCCCGTCTCCTCGGTGAACTTGCTGGAGTCCAGCCGCTTCGTGGTCAGCGTGATGCCGATGTCCTTGAACCAGCCGGTCAGGTACTCGGCGAGCTTCTCCTCGATCGGCGCGTCGGTGTGGATGCTGAAGCGGAACTGCAGCTTCTTCGAGCCGTCCGGCATGGTCCGGATGCCGTCGGCACCCTTCTTGTAACCGGCCTGGTCGAGGATCTGGTTGGCCTTGTCGAGGTCGAAACCGACCAGCTTGTCGCCACTGGCCTCCCAGAAGAAGTCCTTGTACATCGGCGGAATGATCGAGCCGTTCGCGGGTTTCGCGAGGCCGTTCTGCACCTCGTCGACCAGCTTCTGCTTGTCGATCGCGGTGTGCAGCGCCTGCCGGACCTTCGGGTCCTTCAATGCCGGGTGCCCGTCACCAATCGGCTTGTTGTCGCTCGTCGTGGCGCCGTGGTTGATCTGCAGGTACGTCGCCCGGCGGCCCTGCTTGTTCCACTGGACCAGGTTCTCGTCGCCCTTGAGCGCCTCGAAGTCCGGCGGCGCGAGCCGGCCGATCAGGTCGATGTCGCCCTTCTTCAGACCCACCACCGAGGCGGCCGGGTTGTCGTAGAAGATGACCTGCAGCTCGTCGATCTTCGGCGCTCCCCGCCAGTACGTCGGGTTGGCCTTCAGCTTCACGAACTGGTCTTTCTTGTGCTCCACCGCGATGTACGGACCGCTCGTCACGGCCGGGTAGACCTCGGCCTCGTACTTGGCGATGTCCGGCACGTTCTCCCAGACATGCTTCGGCATGATCGGCACCGGGTTGTCCAGCATCGAGGCCTGCGGGGACTTGAGCTTGATCGTCAGGTCCTGGCCACTGGCGGTGACGCTGGCGAAGTTCTCCACCGCGGGGCCGTTCGCCGTCTTGGCGCCGTCGTCCGTCAGCATCTTGTTGAACGTCCAGGCCGCGTCCTCGGCCGTGATCGGCTTACCGTCGGACCACTGCGCCGTACGGATCTTGAAGGTCCATGTCAGACCGTCGGGCGAGGTCGTCCACGACTCGGCCAGGTCCGGGCTCGGCTGCAGCGTCTTCGCGTCCGGGACGGTCAGGAAGCCGTACATCCAGCGGTGGATCGAGCTCGACACGAGCCGGACCGCGAGGAACGGGTTCATCGAGTCCATCGCCTGGGTCGCGCCGACGCGGATGATCTTGCTCGGCTCGCCCTCGGCGGCCTGAGCGGGCTGACCGGCCACGCCCGCCAGCAGTAGGAGGCCCAGTCCGGCCAGACCTGCGGTCCACTTCCTCATCGAAACGCTCACCTTCGGCAGATGGGGTGTTGAGAGAAAGTCACACCATTGCACGGGTCGGTGTCAACAAGTTTCGGAACTTAGCTCCAGCATCGTGGCCGGATCGGTTCATTACTGCCCATCCGTCAGGGCCGCGGCCCGGGCATGGGCATACGGGCCCCGGACCGTGGCAGCCGCCCGCCGCCACGATCCGGGCTCACGCCCGACCAGCACGGAAGGCCCGGATAGCCACCGATAGACCGCGCCCCCACGGTCATCGGGTCCGAACCACCCCTCCTAGGTCGTGCTGACACACCCTTGATGCGCCGAGGTGCGGAAAGGTTGCGGGCCGATGGCTCAGAAGGTGCGCAGAACGAAACTTCCCGTGGCCACACCCTCGATCGGGCGGCCGGCGTACACCAGCGCCGGGATGACGTAGCGGTAGCCCGCGATCCCCGGCCGGGTGGCGCCGAACTGCTTCGAGGCCTTGCCGCCCTGGATCGGGACCCAGGTGGCATTCGTCCAGGCGCGGCCGCTCCAGAACTGCAGCATGGCCCGACCGTTGACGGCCGGCGCGATCGTCACGGCGGCGACGGCCGCCTGGCCGCGGCGCTTCAGGTTGCCGCCGGTGAATCCGGCCGAGACCAGCCGCACCCTGGTCCGGGTGACGCCTTCCTTGCTGGTCGAACCCACCGCGACCTGGGCGGCGGACCGGATCGTGGTCGGCGCCACCACGCGGTACATCCGGGTCCCGGGCGAGAGCACGGAGACGACGAAATGCCCGCCATCCCTGGTCTTCGTACTGCCGACGGCTCGCCACGGCGCGCTCATCCGGTCCCGCGCGTGCAGCACCACGCGAATTCCCGCCTCGGCCGGAATCGGCTGGACCGAACAGCGGGAGGTCTGGCAGACCATCCGGTTCTGCGCGACCTGGCCGCGCACCATCGTGGGCCGCCCGTACGCCACGGCGGCCGGGACCTGCGCCTGGATGGCAGTGGTGTCGGCCGTGACGATCGCGCCCCAGACCGAACCCCACTCGTTGGCCGCCATCACCTGGAAGCGGTACGGCGGCCGCACGTTCTTGAGCAGGCGCTGCGCCAGCGAGGTGTTGCGCGAAAGCACCTGCAGGGATTTGCCGGCTCGGCCGACTGCCGGGCTGAACAGCTGTTTACCCGGCGGCACGTCGAGCGGATCGCCCGGCGTGTAGTCCTCGGTACGAGTTCCGGCCCGCCATTTCACGAAGACGGCGTTACCGCTCCGGGCCGCCGACACCACCACGGGCTCGGCCGGCCCGTCCGTGTCGAACATCGGCGAGTACCCCGGCTTGCTGGACGAACCGGCCGTCGGCGTTCCGTGCGTGACGGCGATCCGGTAGTTCCCGTCGACGGGAAAGGCCGATCGCGGCAGCGTGACCGTATTCGGCTCGCCGACCTTGGTGTACTTCAGGTACGACGGGGAGGCCGTGACGACGCCCTCGATCGCGATTTTGTTCGGTACGTCGGTCGGCTCGTCCCAGCTGACGACGACGCCCTGCCGGGACGCGTCGGACCACGCGACGCTGACCGAAGTCGGCGACGGCGCCTGCAAGGAACACCCGGCCGCGGCCAGCACCGGCAGCAGGATCGCCGCGAGCGCGGG
The DNA here is from genome assembly GCF_036226525.1 of Kribbella sp. NBC_01245. Classification (NCBI taxonomy): domain Bacteria; kingdom Bacillati; phylum Actinomycetota; class Actinomycetes; order Propionibacteriales; family Kribbellaceae; genus Kribbella; species Kribbella sp. NBC_01245. The sequence goes on along the minus strand of NZ_CP108487.1, from coordinate 6,685,588 downwards.
CAGAGCCCCAGGGCGGCGGAACGTACCCAAGGCCACCCACCTCACTTCCGCGCCGGTACATCCGTCGCGTCGCAGACCCTACCTACTGAGCGGGCAACCACCACAACCCTGATCCCAACCCGTTACTTCAGACCTGTCTTCTTTCAAAACGAGACGTATCGTATTATAAATCGAAACAACTCCCGCCAACCACAGGAGACAGCCATGAAGAAGGTCATCGCGGCCGCCACGATCGGCCTGACGCTGGTCGTACCGACCACCGCGGCGTACGCCCATCCGGGCCACCCCAGCCACCCGCCGACCAGCACGCCGACCACTCCGCAGTACGGCAACGGCTGGAAACCACTGGCCGCCATCGCCGGTGGACCGCGCCAAGAGCACAGCGTCGCCGCGTTGAACGGCAAGGTCTTCGTCGTCGGCGGCATCCGCCCGAACGGCTCAGGTGGATTCACCACAGTCAGCGATGTCGAGGTGTACGACCCCAGCCGCAACACGTGGCAGCGCGCCGCCTCGATGCCGGTCGCCATGAACCACCCGAACCTGGCTGCCGTCAACGGCAGGCTGTACGTCCTCGGCGGTCTATCCGGTGGCGCGTCCTGGCAGGCGCTGCGCGACACGTTCGTCTACAACCCGGCCACTAACCGCTGGACCGCACTGCCACCAATGCCGGCCGGAACGGAACGCGGCAGCAGCGCCATCGGCGTACATGGCCACAAGATCTACCTGGCGGGCGGAATGCGCACGCTGACTCCCGGCCCTGGCGGGCTTCAGGACACCGTCGACCAGGTCCACTCCTACGACACCTGGACGGGTCGATGGGGGTCACTGCCGTCGCTGCCGCAGGCACGTGATCACGTCGGCGGCGCGGTCGTCGGCAACACCTTCTACGTCCTCGGCGGCCGCGACCGTGGTCAGGTCAACGTCCGGGACACCGTCTACGCGTTCAACTTGCACAGCCGGAAGTGGAGCGAGCGGGCGCCGATGCCGACCGCCCGTGGTGGAATCGCGACCGCCACGATCGGCACCAAGGTCTACACATTCGGCGGCGAAGGAAACGTCGCCGGCGGGACGAACAGCGTCTTCAACCAGGTCGAGGCGTACGACGCTTCTCGCGACCGGTGGCAGCGGCTCAGCCCCATGCCGATCCCCCGGCACGGCACGGCCGCGGCGAGTATCGGCAACACCATCTACGTTCCGGGCGGCGGCAACCACGGCGGTGGCGCCCCGATGGACGTCAACGACGCGTTCACGCCTCAGGCGGCCAAGCCGCGGATCGCGTACTCCGTGAGGTGAACGGCGAACTCGTCGCTGAGCGGTTCATGGCCCGTCATCAACCGGAAGTACACCGCGCCGTAGACCAGGTCGATCGCGGTCTCGATCTCGAGGTCCTTGCGTAGCTGACCGTTCTCCTGGGCGCGCCGGAAAACCGCCCGGCCGGCCGTACGGCGTGACTCCAGCCAGCGGGTCCGGAAGGCCTCCGCCAGGTCGGCGTCCGATTGCGCCTCGGCAAGCAGGGCGCGCACGACGCCGCCGGCGGGGGTGTCGCGGAAGACGCCCACCAGCAACAAGACCTGGCTCCGCAAGGCAACAGCGAAGTCGTCCGTGTCGGGATACGGCACCTGCGGTTCGACAGCCGCCAGGAACGCGTCCAGCGCGACCGCACCACGCGACGGCCACCACCGGTAGATGGTCGCCTTTCCCACTCCGGCACGGGCGGCGAGCCCTTCCATCGTGAACCCCGCCAGCCCTTTGTCGGTCAACAGCGCCATCGCCGCATCCAAAATCGCCGACGTTGTAGCGGCATCCCGCGTCCGCCCACGCCCCCGTCGTACGGGCTCCTCGCTGTCCGCCACCCACCCATCATAAACGAGCCGCCCCGTATCGAAATTAAGGGTGGCGCGGGCACCTCTTTGCGTTCATTCGTCGGAATCCGCCCTCCTCCCGCCACCGACACCCGGTCAGCCGCAGCATCTGAAGGCGCAGAAGCAGGTCGGCTGATCGCACCTGGCCCCGACGGCTCAGCCCTGTCGGCGGCAGCATCTTCCAGTGCGAATTCTTCGCTGATCCGGAGGATCAATCGCTGCGTCGGACGGGCCACGGCACGATCGAACACCTCAACACCGCTACGCGGTACCCGGATTACCTGCCTACTCGCTGCCGCAGGCCCGCGCTCTGTTAGGGGTGGTTGCGGGTGAAGGCGTGGGAGAGGCCGAGGAGGGTGAGGAAGGGCTCGTGGTGGTCGACTTCGCGGCATTCGGCGAGTACGGCGGGGGCGAGGGCGCCGGTGGCGACGACGGTGACGGCCGAGCGGTCGATACCGAGCTCGGCGACGATGCGGGTGACGATGCCGTCGACCTGGCCGGCGAAACCGAAGACGGCGCCGGACTGCAACGCCTCGACCGTGTTCTTGGCGATCACCGCGCGGGGCCGGATCAGCTCGACCCGGCGCAACTGGGCCGCCGTACGGCCGAGGGCGTCAAGGGAAGTCTCGATCCCGGGAGCGATGGCGCCGCCGATGTAGGCGCCGGACTCGTTCACCACCTCGAACGTCGTGGCCGTGCCGAAGTCGACCACCACGCAGGGTCCGCCGTACAGCTTGACCGCGGCGAGGGCGTTCGCGATCCGGTCCGTACCGACCTCGCGCGGGTTGTCGACCAGGACCGGCAGGCCCGTCTTGACGCCCGGCTCGACCACCAGACCGGGCACGTCCGGGTAGTACCGCGCGACGACCTCGCGCAGCTCGTGCAACACGCTCGGCACGGCGGAACAGACGGCCACCCCGTCGATGACCGTCGCACCGAGGAGCCCGCCGAGCAGGACGGCCCACTCGTCCGCCGTACGACGGGGGTCCGTGCCGACCCACCAGTGCCGCCGGACCTCACCCTGGTCGAGTACGCCGACCAGGGTGCGGGTGTTCTCAACGGCGACGGCGAGCAACATCGTCAGGCGTCCCGCAGGTCCAACGCGATATCGAGCACCGGCGCCGAATGGGTCAGCGCGCCCACCGCGAGGTAGTCCACGCCGGTCTCGGCGACGGCCCGGGCGGTCGCGAGCGTGAGCCCACCGGAGGCTTCCAGCTTGGCCCGGCCGGCCACCTTCTCGACGGCGGCCCGGAGCTCGGGCACATCCATGTTGTCGAGCAGGATGAGGTCGGCTCCGGCCTCGACCGCGATGATCGCGTCCTCGACGGTGTCCACCTCGACCTCGACCGGCACGTCCGGGAAGGCCTTGCGCACCAGGGCGAACGCCTCCGCGACACCGCCGGCCGCGATCACGTGGTTGTCCTTGATCAGGGCAGCGTCGGACAGCGACATCCGGTGGTTCGACCCGCCACCGCAGCGCACGGCGTACTTCTCCAGGCTGCGCATCAACGGCATCGTCTTCCGGGTATCGCGAACGGCCGCGCCGGTGCCCTCGAGCTCTCGCACCCACAACGCCGTCTGGGTGGCGACACCCGAGAGGTGGCAGAGCAGGTTCAGCGCGGTCCGCTCGGCGGTGAGCAGCTGGCGGGTCTTGCCGGACACGGTCATCAGCACGTCACCGGTCGACACCTGGGTGCCGTCGGCAACCTTCTGCTCGACCTCGACATCGGGGTTGACCAGCTTCAGCACCAACGCCGCGACCTGCAGACCGGCCACCACTCCGTTGCTACGGGCAACAAAATCGCCGGTCGAGGTCTGGTCCGCGTCGATGGTGGCGGTGCTGGTCACATCGACGCCACCGGCGAGGTCTTCTTCCAGGGTGGCCCGGACGAGGTCCTCGACCCATTGCCTGTCGAGCGCGTCATCCATGGTTTCGTGTCTCCGCATCTGAGGGGAAGTCCCGGCGAGCGAAAGCCGTCACCGGGCGGGCTGCGTCATTCTGACCGGCCAGCGTGATGTCCAAACCGCCGAGCCAGGCCGAATCATCCCGGTCCGGGTGGTCTTCGCGCCAATGCGAGCCGCGGCTCTCCTCGCGCGCGTACGCCGCCGCGATCAGCGCCGACCCGACCGTGACCAGGTTCGTCGCCTCCCAGGCGGGCGTACCGGGCTCACCCGGCGTCTGCTCGATCAGCTTCGCCAACGCGGCCGCGGCCTCGGTCAGCCCGGGCGCGCTGCGGATCACGCCCGCGCCCATCGTCATCACACGCTGCAGTTCCGGTACGACGTCCGCGTCGGTCAAACCGGGCACGCGGTCGTCCGCGATCGGCTCGCGGAATTCCGGCAGCTCCTGCTCGAGCAGTACGGCGATGCGCCGGGCGAAGACGAGACCCTCGAGCAGGGAGTTCGACGCGAGCCGGTTGGCGCCGTGCACGCCCGTACACGCGACCTCTCCGCAGGCGTAGAGCCCGGGGATCGACGTACGACCGTGCAAGTCGGTCCAAACGCCGCCCGACGAGTAATGGCAGGCGGGCGCGACCGGGATCAGCTCGCGCACCGGGTCGATACCGTGCGAGCGGCACGACGCCAGGATGGTCGGGAAGCGCACACGCCATTTCTCGTCACCGAAGTGCCGGGCGTCGAGCAACATGTGGTCCTTGCCCGAGGCAAGCATCTGGCGCATGATCGCCTTCGCCACGATGTCCCGCGGTGCCAGGTCGGCCATCTCGTGCTGACCCTGCATGAACCGCTTGCCCTCGTGATCGACGAGTACGGCGCCCTCACCGCGAACCGCCTCGGAAACCAGCGGCTGCTGGCCTTTCGCGCTTTTGCCGAGCCACAACACGGTCGGGTGGAACTGCACGAACTCCAGATCGCGGACCTTCGCGCCGGCCCTCAAAGCCAAGGCCATCCCGTCACCGGTGGAAACGCTCGGGTTGGTGGTGGCCGCGTAGATCTGGCCCATCCCACCGGACGCGAGAATGACCGCCCGCGCGCGGATCGCGCCAACGCCGTCGAGCTGGCCCTCGCCCATCACGTGCAGAGTGACTCCGGCGACGGCGCCGTCCGCCGCCTTGAGCAGATCGAGAACGAGGGCGTGCTCGATGATGCGGATATCGTCGGCGCGAGTGACAGCGGCGACCAGGGCTCGCTCGATCTCGGCGCCGGTCGCGTCCCCACCCGCGTGCGCGATCCGGTTGCGGTGGTGACCGCCTTCGCGAGTCAGCGACAACACGCCCGCGGCCGACTCGTCGAACCGCGCGCCCAGGTCGATCAGCTCCTGCACAGCGGCCGGGCCTTCGGTCACGAGCGTGCGGACAGCCTCCACGTCGCACAGGCCCGCACCGGCGACGAGCGTGTCCTGGAGATGGTCCTCTGGGGTATCCCCCGGACCCATCGCCGCCGCGATCCCGCCCTGCGCCCACTGGGTGGAACCCGACGCGATCACGTCCTTCGTCACCACCAGCACCGAGCCGATCGACCGCAGCCGCAACGCCGCCGTCAACCCGGCGACCCCCGACCCGATCACAACGAAGTCGGCGGCATCGGTCCACCCCGGAGCCGGCGCAGCCAACCTCTGAGGCACGGCAGCAGCAATCATCCCGCGACGGTATCTCTTTGCGTTCATTCGCCGGAATCCGCCCTCTCCTGTATGCCTACCTGTGCGAGCAAGCGGTCACCAGAGGGCGGATTCCGGCGAATGAACGCAAAGAGATCAGGGGTCAGCGGAGGGTTACGGCCATGTTGTCGATTAGGCGGGTGCCGCCGACGCGGGCGGCTACGAGCATGCGGGCTTCGCCGGGGCCGACGACCGGGCCGAGGTCGGGCGCGCGGAGGGCGAAGTAGTCGACCTCGACGCCCTTGGCCGCGTTCAGCTCGTCCCGGGCGGCCTTGAGCACCGCCTCCGGACCAAATCCCCCGGCTTTGGCGCCCGCGTTCAAGGCGCGATGCAGCACCAGCGCCTCACGCCGTTCGTCCTCGTCGAGATAGCGGTTCCGCGATGACAACGCGAGTCCGTCCGGCTCTCGCACGGTCGGCACCCCGATGATGTCGACGCCGAAGTCCAGGTCGGCCACCATCTCGCGGATCAGCGTCAACTGCTGGTAGTCCTTCTCCCCGAACAGCGCGATATCCGGCGCGGTCAGGTGCAGCAGCTTCGACACCACCGTCAGCATGCCGCCGAAATGCCCGGGCCGGAACGTGCCCTCGAGCTCGTCCGCCAACGGCCCGGGATGCACGGTGATCGACGGCTCAGTCGGGTAGAGCTCCTCGCGGGACGGGTTGAAGACCAGGTCGACGCCCTCGTTCTTGGCGACGGCCAAGTCACTCGCGAGGGTGCGCGGATAGCGTTCGAAATCCTCGGACGGCCCGAACTGCAGCGGGTTGACGAAGATCGTCAGCACCACGCTGCCCTCGGGTCCGACTCGCTCGCGCGCATCGGCCAGCAACGCCGCGTGCCCGTCGTGCAGCGCGCCCATCGTCATCACGACCGCGCGGGGCCGGACCGCCGTGGCGGCCCTCAGTTCGGCTTTCGTCTGGGTGAGCCTCACAGTGCCGCCTCCCGTCCGAGGTTTGCCACCAGTACGGCGCGAAGCCGCTCCGCCGCGCTCGCGTCGATCCGCCCGTCCGCGGCGACCAACTCCACGGTCGCACGGGCCAGCGCGACGTACGCGGGAACCGTGTCCGGAGGTAGTGCCGTCAGGTGCGCTTCGACCGTGCCGGCATCGCCCCGGGCGACTGGCCCCGTGAGCGCATCATGACCGGAGCTCAGGGCATTGTCGAGAGTGGCCCGCAGCAGTGGCCGCATTGTTGCGGACGGATCGGTCACGCCGGCCGCGCGGAGCACCTCGAACGACTGGGCCAGCAGCGTGACCAGATGGTTCGCGCCGTGCACGACCCCCGCGTGGTACGTCGCACGCTGGTCCTCGGCGACCCACTGGACGCCCGCACCGAGGTCCTTCACCAGGCGCTCTACGAACGGCCGGGCCTCATCCGGCGCGGTCGCGGTGAACGTCACCTCCGAAAGGTCCGGCACCGACGTACCCGTGAAGGTCATCGGCGGATGCAGCGCGATCGGGATCCCCCCGGCCGCCTTCAACGGGGCCGTCCCAAAAGCGCCAGACAGGTGTACGACGTACCGCTCGGGCCTTGGTTCGAGCTGGGCCGCGACCGTCGCGATCGCCTCGTCCGGGACGGCCAGGATCAGCACGTCGGAGATGGCGTCGAGCTCGTCGAGAGGCCGGATGGGGATGCCCGGGAGGAGCCGGGCGGCGCGCTCGGCCGAGGCCGGGGTGCGCGCGGTGATGCCGGTGAGGCGGTACCCGGCGGCGGTCAGGGCCGGCCCGATGGCGGTCCCTGCGCGGCCGGCACCGATGATGCCGATGCTTTCCATACCTGCCCTTACGTTCCAGTCCCGTGGCGGGTACCAGACGGATCGTGCGGTTGGACCTACCTTACTTGGCGCCTTAGACCTTGAAGCCCGGGCCGTTGCTCTGGGGACCGGTGACCTTGCCCGGCAGGTCGGCGATCAGGAGTTCGCGGATCTGGTCGACGGTCGGGCCGGTCAGGGCGGTGATGCGGACGGCCTGGCGGGCGATCGTGTCCTCGAACACGTTCCGGACCTGGCGGCCGTTGCCGAACCCGTGCTCCCGGCGCAACGGCGCGAGCAACTGCCCCACCCGCTCGCTGATGCCGGGCTCCAGGCTGTACCCGGCCTCGGTCGCGATCTTGGTGAAGATCATCCCGAGCTCCTCGACCGAGTAATCCGGGAACTCGAGCCGCGTCGGCACCCGCGAGCGCAAGCCACTGTTCGCGTCGAGCAACTCCTCCATCTCGAAGGTGTAGCCGGCGAGTACGACGATGAGGTCGTCGCGGTACTCCTCCATCAACTGGAGCAGCGTCGCGATCGCCTCCGCGCCGTACGAGTGGGAGTCGTACAACGCGTACGCCTCGTCGATGAACAGCACCCCACCGAGGGCCTTCTCGACCACCTTGCGCACCCTTGGCGCGGTCTGGCCGAGGTACTCCGCGATGAGGTCGCCACGGCTGACCTCGACGAGCTGGCCCGTGCCGAGCAGGCCGAGATCCCGGTAGATGCCCGCGATCAACCGCGCCACGGTCGTCTTGCCGGTGCCGGGATTGCCGAGGAAGACCATGTGCCGCGATCGCGTCGACGGCCGCAGCCCGGCCTTGATCCGCAGCACTTCCGCCTCGGCCTCGGCGGACAAGCGCCGTACGACCTCCTTCACGTCGGTCAGACCGATCAGGCCGTCGAGGGCGGTGAGCGGATCGACCTGCGGTACGACACCACCGGTCGCGAGCGCCGTCGACTCGACCGTCGGGAGATCGGCCGCGACGATCTGGCGGATCTCCGCCGGTGTCGGCGCCTCGCTACCCGCGACGCGAACGGCCTGCCGGGTGGCGATCTGCTCCAGCAGTGAGCGAACAGCGCGGGCGTTTCCGAAACCAGGGGCCCTGGGCAACCTTCTCAGGGTGGCCGCGACGCGGTCGGAAATCCCGTCCGCCAAGGTGAATCCGGCCTCGCTTACCAGGTGCAGGAAGATCCGGTGCAACTCGTCATCGGAGTAGTCCGGGAAGGCCAGCGTCACCGGCAGGCGCGACCGCAACCCCGGGTTGGCGTCGAGTAGTGCAGTCATCTCGCGCGGATAGCCGGCCAGTACGACGACCAGGTCGTCGCGATGATCCTCCATCAGCTTGATCAGGATGGCGATCGCCTCGTGGCCGAAGTCCTTCTCCGACTCGCTGAACAACGCGTACGCCTCGTCGATGAACAGCACGCCACCGAGCGCGCGCTGGACGGCCTGCTCGACCTTGGGCGCGGTCTCACCGATGAAGCGGCCGATCAGGTCGGCCCGGCTGACCTCGACGAGATGACCCGATGACAACAACCCGAGGTCCTTGTAGATCGCGGCCAGTAGCCGGGCCACGGTGGTCTTGCCGGTGCCCGCATTCCCGGTGAAGACGAGGTGGCCCGGCCGGGAGCCGACCGCCATGCCCGCGTCGTGCCGGAGCTTGGCGACCTTAACCTGGGCGGCGAGCTCCCGCACCCGGGTCTTCACCGGGGTCAGCCCGATCATCGTGTCCAGCTCGGCCATCGGATCGGCCGTGCTGCCCTCGGTCGGCTCTTCCCTCGGTGTTTCTGCCGCGTCGGTCTTTGGGGTTACGACCGGCGCGGGCTTGGCGATTTTGCGGATCCGGAAGATGTTGCGCACGTCCCGCAGGTGGCTGATCACCAGCCGCAGGTCCTCGGACTCCAGCGGATCGCCCGGCAGGCCCTTGAGCGTCGCGCCCGCCACGTACGACGCGGCTAGCCAGTGCCGAGCTGCGTCCGCGCCTCCGGCCTCGGCGGCTCGTGCCAGCCAGGCCCGGCGATTACGCAACCAGGCCGTCCGGTCGATGCTCTTCGTCGTACGGTCGAAGATCTTCTGCACCTCGGCAACACCTTCGGACCCGAGATCGGTGAAGGCCAGTCCGGCCGGCAGATCGGTCCTGCCGACCTGGTGGAGATGGCCCGCGACGTGCTCCTCGAAGGACTCCTCCCGCTCCGGTGTGACCGCGGAGACGGCGTCGAACGCCATCCGCAGCCGGCCCATGCTCCAGACCAGCAGCTCGAGCGGATTGCCGGTCTGCTCCGGGAAGGCGTCGAACGCCGCGTCGTCGGCGAACACCTCGGTGCGCCAGAGCTTGATCAGCTCGTCATGGCTCATCGTGCGATGGGCCGCCATCAACCGCTCGTCCGACACGATCCGGTCGAACGCCTGCACGAGCACCTGCCGGCGCGGCTCGAACGGCGGGATGTCGCTGAGCAGGTCGAGCGCCTCGCGATAGAAGTGGACCAGCTTCTCGCGCAGCTCCGGGCGGTCGGTGATCCGGCCGAAGTAGCTCCGCGGCAGACCCGAGCTGGCCAGACCGACGACCCAGCTGTCGTAGTTGCCCTGCTGGCGCCAGGTGGCCATGTAGTCGTTGAGCAGATGCGCGTAGAGATCGCTGACCGGCCCGGTGATCAGACCCATCGGCGGGAACATGTCCCAGACCAGAGTGAAGAACGCCCGTGCGAGAAAGGGCGAGTCAGCGCGGAACGGTTTCGGCACCCACGTCTTCAGGAGCTCGGGCAGATCGAACGCCGGATCCTCGACCAGCGGCTTGATCCGGGCCCGGCGCTCGTCCAGCCAGCCCTCCGGCATCCGCCACGGATCGATCGGTCCCGCGATATGCAGCAGCGGCTCGTCGGTCAGCAGGATGCGCAGGTGTTCGGGCAGCTCAGGCATGGTCCCTCTCGGTTCTGGTTCTGCCGATCCTAAGATCTCCGTAGACCATGAGGACATTTGAAGCGGCTTGGGCGGATGCGCTCTACGGCCCATCCGGGTTCTATCGCCGCAACCGGCCGGCCGCGCACTTCCGTACGTCCGTGCACGCCTCTTCGTTGTTCGCCGCCGCCGTCGGCCGTCTCGCCACCTCGCTTGGCTATACGCGCGTGACGGATATCGGCGCGGGCGAGGGTGAACTGGGCGCTGGTTTGTCCGGCTTCGAGGTCATGAGCGTCGAGCTGGACGACGTACTGCCGCTTGAGCTGTCCGGACTGGTGATAGCCAACGAGTGGCTCGACAACATTCCGTGCCCGGTGGTGGAGCTTTCTGCTGACGGAACCGCCTGCTATCTCCTGGAAGACCACAGCCTGGGTGCTCCCGTCTCAGGTCCAGATCTTGCTTGGCTCACCCAGTGGTGGCCACTGGCGACGGTTGGCGATAGAGCCGAGATAGGTCTCCCCCGTGACCAGGCCTGGGCAGACGTCGTACGGCGGCTTAACGGCGGTGTAGCGGTCGCTATCGACTACGGGCATGTACGCGGCGCCAGACCGCCGTACGGGACGCTGACGGGCTTCCGCCAGGGACGCGAGTGTGACCCGGTCCCGGACGGCTCCTGCGACATAACCGCTCACGTAGCCCTCGACTCGCTCGGCGGGGCTCTCCGGCTTACTCAGCGGGAAGCCCTCCAGACGCTCGGTGTGAGCAGTACGCGGCCGTCGTACGACCTAGCCCGGTCGGAACCTCTGCGCTACGTAGCGGAGCTGTCGTCCGCCGGGGAGGCCGCAGAACTGCTAGACCCCTCAGGACTCGGCGGGTTTGGCTGGGTGGTCTCGGGTGGGAGTGCCGAGGTACGACGGGCCTCGCGGGCTCTATCGCTCTGAGCCGCTAGGAGTTGGGCGGCGTCGTCGATGTCCCGGTGAAGGGCTACGGCGTTCGTCGGACCCAGTGGGGTGTCTACGTGGACGTTGGCGAGGCGTAGACGGCGTTGCAGCGGCCCTTGCTCCAGACGGACGGACTGGGTCTTGTGATGCAGTACGACGGACGTACGCCGGTTGATCCAGCCCTGGGTCGTCACCAGCACCTGGTCGTCGGAACCGTAGGCCAGGTAGCGCCACCCGATCGGCCTCAACCGCTTGGCCCGCTCCGGCGCTGGGTGCATCTCGATCTGGCTCAGGTCCAACCCCGGCAAGACCCGGCCGAGTACCTCCGCCACCTCTGCCGTCGTACCAACTGGCAGTAGCTGGGCTCCACCCGACTCTTCTTCGCCGTCGCCGCTAGAGCCGGCTACACCCGCGATATCCAGCTCTACCCGGGACCAGCCGAGCCGCCGCCAAAGGAGGGGCTCAGAGATCAGGAGACCTTGTACGCGCCCCGGTGGCACCGTCTGGCGCTGTAGGTCGAACAGCCCGCGCTTGGTACGCAGACCGCCTTCCCACTCGGTCAAGGTGAACTTGTGGTTCCCGACGACCTGCTTCCAGATCGGCGAGAACACACCAAGTAGCAGCGGGATAGCCGCGAACAGACCGACGTGGTACTCCAAGACGGTTGTAGCGATCACAAGCCACACCAGGGCCGCAACAGAACCTAGAACCGTCGACGACACCAGTACGGACCCGAGCAACCTAGACGTCGGTACGACGAGCAGCGGCGGCCGTACTTCCTGTGTCGCCTCGACTTCCTCATGCTTGCGAGCGCCCGACGCTGTAGCCAGCAGAGTGGCGCGAAGGTGCTGAGCGTGGTCCAACGTCAGGTAGCTCAACCGCCCGTCGCTACTGCTACCGCCGGCCACATCCATCCGTAGCTCGGCCATCCCGAATACGCGCGGCACAAACGGCTGCGCCACGTCGATCGCCTGAATCCGGTCAAACCGAATGATGCGCGTGCGCCGGAACAGGAAGCCGCTGTCGACGCGTAAAGCCTCATTGGTCAGCTGGTACTTCGTGAACCACCAGGAGAGGCCACCGAGCAGCATGCCGCCCACAAGTACGGCGAGCAGACCGAACCCGGCGAGCCTCAGATCACTGCGCAGGCCCTCGTTGTTCACCATGGCCACGGCCGCGACGACGAGGTAACCCCAACCCCGTACAAAAGGCGTGAGCGGGTGCAGCCGTACACCCTCGTTCGGCGGCACCACTGGTGGCGCGGCCTCGGGGGCAGGCGCTTGTGGTTGCGGCTCGGTCACAGGCCCCACGCCTGCGCTTGACCGAGGGCGGACAGCCGGTCACGCAGCCGGGCGGCCTCGTCCGGCGTCAGCCCGGGGATCTTCGCGTCGGTGGCCGGCGTGGCCGTATGCAGCTCGACCGTGGCCAGTCCGAACGAACGCTCCAGCGGTCCGGCCGTGACGTCCACGAACTGCATCCGCCCATACGGAACGACCACCAGCTCGCGGAACATCACCCCGTGGCTGACGAGCAACTCGTCCTCGCGTTCGGCGTACTTCCAGGACCGCTGGTTGCGCCCGATCAGCACCCACGACCACGCGAACGCGGCCAGGATCGCGACCAGCGCGACGACCGCCCCGGCCCAGCTCAGCATGAACCCGAGCGACGGGACCAACACCAGGGCGATCACCCCGAACGAGATCCCGGCATTGACCCGGCGCAGGTTCGCGAGCTTCGGTGAAACCGGCGTCCAGGTGACATCCGACGGAGCGAAGAGTTCGTTCACACGGCCAGCCTGTCACGATAGTGGTCATGAGCACCGAACGAGTGGTCGGAATCGGCGCCGGGTCGGCCGGCTTGGACACCCTGTACGAGCGCGGCGGCAGCGGCCCGGGTTCCGAACTGCCGACCACCGACATGGTGCTGAACATCGGCCCGCAACACCCCGCCACCCACGGCGTACTGCGCCTGCGCCTCACCCTCGACGGCGAGCGCATCCTCGCCTGCGAGCCCATCATCGGCTATATGCACCGCGGCGCGGAGAAGCTCTTCGAGGTCCGCGACTACCGCCAGATTCTCGTCCTGGCCAACCGGCACGACTGGCTCTCCGCCTTCTCGAACGAGCTCGGCGTCGTGCTCGCCGTCGAACGCATGATGGGCCTCGAGGTGCCGATCCGCGCCGTCTGGCTGCGAACCCTTTTGGCCGAACTCAACAGGGTGCTGAACCACTTGATGTTCCTCGGGTCGTACCCGCTGGAGCTCGGCGCGATCACCCCGGTCTTCTACGCATTCCGCGAGCGCGAAACCATCCAGGCCGTGATGGAGGAGCTCTCCGGCGGCCGGATGCACTACATGTTCAACCGCGTCGGCGGCCTCAAGGAGGATCTCCCGATCGGCTGGCTCGGCCGCGCCGGTGCCGCCGTCGCCGCCGTCCGCAAACGCCTGCCGGATATCGAGAACCTGGTCCTCGGCAACGAGATCTTCCGGGCCCGCACCGTCGGCGTCGGCCGCCTCTCCCCCGAACTGATCAACGCGTACGGCGTCTCCGGCCCGATCGCGCGCGCCTCCGGGGTGGACGCCGACCTCCGCCGCGACGAGCCGTACCTCGCGTACGACGAGCTGGCCCGCGACGGCGTCCTGGACGTGGTGACCCGCACGGACGGCGACTGCTTCGCCCGCTTCACCGTATTGCTCGAACAGGTGAAGGTCTCCCTCAACCTGGTAGACGCCTGCATCGACCGCCTCCAGTCCATGCCCACCGGCCCGGTAAACGTCCGCCTCCCCAAAATCCTGAAGGTCCCGGAAGGCCAGACGTACGCCTGGACCGAGAACCCCCTCGGCATCAACGGCTACTACCTGGTCTCCCGCGGCGACAAAACCCCATGGCGCCTCAAGCTCCGCTCCGCCAGCTTCAACAACATCGCCGTCCTCCCCCAAATGCTCCCCGGCACCGTAGTAGCCGACATGGTCGCCATCCTCGGCAGCATGTTCTTCGTAGTAGGCGACATCGACAAGTAGCCCCCTCTCTCTCTCCTTCTTTTGCGTTCATTCGTCGGAATCCGCCCTCTCAGCACCGCGGACCAGTACAGGTAGGTGGCCGGAAGAGGGCGGATTCCGACGAATGAACGCAAAAGAAGGAGAGCTACCAGCGGCGAGGAAGCCAGGGCTCGCGCTCCAGAAACTCGCCAACGACCAGCTCCAGCTCGCCTGTGGGACCCCACACCTGCCACCGGCGAACCGGCAGGATCACCCACCCGACCAGCCTCAATTCATCGACCCGATCCTCATCGATGACCTGCTGTTCCTGAGTCCCATGCCACTCGTCGGAGTCGTATTCCAATCCGAGGCGCAGCCCGTCACTGGACCGAGGCCGCCCGGGAAAGCCCAGATCGATCCGCCTCACCCGCCGGCCGGTCATCACCTCGACCTGGGGCACCACATCCGTGAATCCGGCATCGAGCAGCCGGAGCCGAAGCCAGGACTCGCCTGGCGATTCCGACCTGGCGTCCATCAACCGCGCCAGCTCGCGGGCCTGCCGGATACCCGGATGGTGGGGATATCTGTCGATCGCGGCACACAGTTCCGGTTCGTCGATGAGATCTGCCCTGGCCATCGCGTCCAGTGCGGACAACGCGAAGGGCCGCCTGAGGTGGCGTGCGAGGTGCACAGCTGTCGCTAGCGGCGAGGTGACCCGCAATCCGTGCAAGTCGATGACGTCACCGTGAAGCAGCGTCTGTGAATGACCAGCTGTGATCGTTCGCCGGCCACTCCTGGACTTGGGTGGACGGAGAGTCTCGAGCCGCAACAGCGCGTCGAGCTGGTCCGGCGGAAAGCAGTCGACGCCGTAGAGCCACGCGGCGCTCGTCCGGCAGACGACGGTATCCGGCGCCACGACCTTGGCGACAGCCTCGGCTCTCAGCGATATCGAGTCGGGCGTCGAGGCGTCGACGTACAGGCCGTGACAGAGCGAACGCACCACCCCGGAGGCGACCAGGCGCCGCAACACCTTCTCGGAGACGCCGACTTTGGCAGCTTCGGACAACGTGAATGGCCGACCGTCCAGGAACGGACGATCCACAGGAATCTCGGACATGCCAGAGAAGATGCACCGCTACCCAGACCAGCCCTCGCACTTATCCACAGACCTTTGCGTTCATTCGTCGGGACACGGCTTAGATACCGGCCGTATTCCGACGAATGAACGCAAAGAGTTGGAAGGACCGCGCGCGGATGGGGAGGGCGGTGTGCTGTGCCGCGGAAGGTTAGGAGGCGGCTTGGGCGCGGAGTTTTAGGTCTACGACCGTGGGGGCGTCGGCGGTGGAGTGTTTGTCGCCGGCGGCGATGACGGTGGCGACGTCCTCGTCGATCTTGTCGAGGCGTTCGTCGATGCGGTCCAGGCGGCGTTGCATCAGGTCGACGAATTCGGCGTTCTCGACTACGCGGGCGCTGGTGATGCGGGAGTACTCCTGGGCTACCTGGACGCGGTCGTCGCTGTGGGCGAGGCGTTCGACCAGGAGTTGGTGTCTGACCAGCATGGTGGCGGCGACGGCGGTCAGGGCGGCGGCGGCCGCGGCGGCTCTCAGCACCCAGGCGGACTGGGTGAAGAGCGCGATGCTCACACCCAGACAGACGATGACCAATAATCCGTAGGCCACCACGAGGACTGTGGCCTTGGCGCGACGGCGGCTACCCCTTGACCCCATGGATGCACACCTTAGGGGAGGTCGTCAGGATCTTCGGGGATACGACACGCTCGTTCGAGCAATAATCCGGCCACGACGACCAGCACAGAAACCGCGGCTGTGATTCCAGCCGCCACAACGCGGTTCCGGGGACCCGCGACGCCCAACGCGTCAACGAAGCGTAGCGCGAACCCTGCGTACACACCCGTGCACAACGCGCCGACAATCGCGCTGGCTTTCGCGAGCATCAGCAGGAACACCGCGCGCGACGGTTCCATTCGCTCGCGGCGGACGTGGATCCGCTGGTTGGTGTTGCGCGCGGCGGCGAACAGCAGCGCGGCCAGGAATGCCCAGGCGACCGGGGTCAGCAAGGACATCGAGGGCGCGACGCCACCGTTGCTCTCGATCGCGCCGATGATCGTCCAGCCGACGGCGGCACCGAGGATCGCCAGCGCCACCAGCAACCGGCGCGACGTCGGCCGGACACTGCCCGGCCGCGGCGCACCGGCCCCGGCACCACCCGACCCGCCAGAACCCGACCCGCCAGAACCCGGCCCGCCCGAGCGACCCGAGCCCGAACGCCCCGAGCCGAAGGGGCCCGAGCCTGAGCGACCCGAGTCGGAACGGCCGGAGCCGGGACGACCAGAGGCCACTACTGGAGCTCGATGACGAGGTCGTCGACGCGCTTGACCCCTTCGGTGCCGACCTGGGCGAGCAGGTCGTCGACCCGGCCGACACCGGGCAGGACGGCCTCGGGCTCGATGTCCAGCCAGGGCGCCAGCACGAAGGCACGCTCGTGCGCACGCGGGTGCGGCACGGTCAGCTCGTCGGTCTGGATCGCCTTGTTGCCGTACGTGATCAGGTCCACGTCGAGGGTTCGCGGGGCGCCGGGCACACTGCGCTCGCGGCCGAAGGCCTGCTCCACCGCGTGGGCGCGATCCAGCAGGGTCTCCACCGAGACGGTGGTGTCGGCGAGCAGCACGATGTTGAGGAACGGGCCCGACTCGTCCGGAGCGCCGACCGGCACGGTCTCGTAGACCGGCGAGACGTCGACCACGACGACATCGGGGGTATCCCGCAGCGCATCCACCGCGCCCTGCAGGTTCGCCTCGCGATCGCCGAGGTTGCTGCCCAGGGAGAGGATCACCTGGCGGATCGGTTTCAGGCCACCGCTCAGGGTGTCCGCATCGATCACGTGGGGACTTGGGGTCTCAGTCACGAGGTTTCTCCGGGTCTACGCTGCACTGTCAGGACAACATCGTCGAACGGCACGGTGATCGGTGCCGAGGGTTTGTGAATGGTGACCGCGGCTCCACTCACCTTGGAGTCGGCGAGGCAGATGTCCGCGATGCGTTGGGCCAGTGTCTCAATCAGGTCAACGGGGTCGTTCTCGATCGCGGCGTGGACCTGCTCGGCGATCTTGCCGTAGTCCACCGTGTCCGCGAGAAGGTCCGACGCGGCGGCAGGCCGGGTATCCAGTTCGAGCCGGACGTCGACGGTGAACTCCTGCCCGTCCGCGCGCTCGTGATCGAACACGCCATGCCGGCCGAAACCCCGGATTCCCCGGATCTCAATGACGTCGGCAGGCCGTGAAAAAGACTCGGCCGCGGACGTCGAGGGACCGCTCACTCCGCCTCCTCCTGTCGACCCCCTGACGACAGTACCGGGGAGGCATGGTGGATCCACAACCTCCACCCGGAGTTTGTCCGGCGGAACACATTCGTCGCGAGTGCCTTTCCCCCCGCGAAACCCTCCTCAGGAGCACCTTCGCCGGAGGAAAGGACATTTTCCGTACACGTGACGTATGCCACGTCTTCATCGACTCGTACCTGAACATCGGTCAGGAAGAACTGGATATAAGGCGTGTTGGCGAAGATCATCGCCCAGGCACGCATCATCTCGGCATAACCGTAGATCGCCGCGTTACCAGGATGAATGCAGACCGGATCGGGTTCCGGCAGCCAGACCGCGGCCATCAGATCCAGGTCACCGGCCTCGAAGGCGTTGTAGAACGCGGTGTTCGCGTTCAGCACAACGCTTTCGGCCGATGCCACCGGTCGCTGCCGTGCTCCGCCCAGCTCCTCAGTCATCCATTCCCCATGTCCTCGTTCCTCACGTTATGCCCCATCGGGCCGCCACTCGCACCGCATCCGCACTGGCCGCGACCGCGTGTGCTCGCACACACCACGCGCCTGCCGCCGCCGCGAGCGCCGATACCGCCGCACTCGCATCATCACGTTGTACGGCGGGACGTGGCGCGCCGGTTGCCGCGTCGGCGAGCAGCCTACCCAGGAACGCCTTCCGGGAGGCGCCGATCAGCAAAGGCATCTCCAGTACGGCGAACTCGGGCAACCGGCGCAAGATCTCCCAGTTGTGCCCGGCGTTCTTCGCGAACCCCAGACCCGGGTCCAACGCCACCCGGTTCAAGTCGATTCCCGCGGCGGCTATCGCGTCGATCCGCAAGCGGAGCTCGGCGATGACCTCCGCCACCACATCGCCGTACGACGCGCGGTCCTGCATGTCCACGGAATGACCCCGCCAATGCATGCAGACGTACGGCACCTTCCGCTCGGCCACCAGCGGCAGCATGTCCGGATCGGCCAGTCCGCCGGACACGTCGTTCACCATCGAGGCGCCCGCGTCGAGGGCCAGTGCGGCCACGTCGGCCCGCATCGTGTCGATCGACAGTACGGCGCCAGTGGGCGCGAGCGCCTCGAGCACCGGAATGACGCGGCGTAGTTCCTCAGCGGGCGTGGGCCGCACGGCGCCGGGCCGGGTGGACTCGCCACCGACGTCGAGCAGGTCCGCGCCCTCCGCCAGCAACTCGTGGCCGTGCTTGATGGCGGCGGCGGGTTCGAACCACTCGCCGCCGTCGGAGAAGGAATCGGGGGTCACGTTGACGACGCCCATCACCAGGCATCTGCCGGGCGTGGGAAGGCCGTGAACGTTAGTTGGTGGGGCAGTTCGCACGCGACCACCGTAGTGGCCATTTCACGAACTGCCCCACCTAGGTGCCTGGGCCCCCATCAATCGCCGGCTGCCCGCCGACGGCTGCTAACCCAGCACCAATGAGGCGCCGCTAGCGGACAGCGCCTCACCGATCGGTTGGGAGAAGGACTCGTTCTGCTGCCCGTACTTCTCCAGGCAAAGGCCTCCGACCAGCCCCGCGCCGCTGGTGACACCCTGGGCGTAGTTGCCGGAAAGGTTGGCACCGCCAGAGTCACCACCCTCGACACACGCGCTGTGCTCGTAGAGGCCGCTGACAATGTCGCCGTCGCCGTAGTTCACGGAAACGTTCTTCGCCACGATCACGCCGCAGGTCCACTGGGTGGTGCGGCCGGACTTGCACAACGGCGAACCCACGGGCGCGCTGCTGTAACCGCGGACCGGCACATCGGTACCGCTCCAGCGCTCCACCAGACCACGCTGGGTCCAGCTGCTGTTGGTGATGTTCACCGCGGCGTAGTCGTTGCCTGGGAAGGACATCGACCTAGTGCTACCGATGACCACTCCGTTGCGGGAGAAGGTCGGGCGGCCCTGGGCGCAATGGCCTGCCGTGATGAAGATGCGGGCGCCGGTGGACGTCCGGGCGTTGAAGCCCAGCGAGCACAGGTACCCGTTGCTCATGTTGACCTGCTGGCCGCCGAGCAGATCGGCGGTGGTGCGGACCTTGCCGTAAGCGGGCTTGACGCTGACCTTGGAGCCGAAGGCCCTGGCCTGCTTCAGGAACCGCTGGGTGGCCGCGTCCTTGGCGCCGGCGGTCACCTTGACCACGACGGTGCCAGTGGCCGGGTCGACGTACCAGGACCGCACCTGACCGGCACTGGATGTCGCCGCTAGGCCGTCGAGACGGGTCTTCACCGTGCCGAGCTGGGCCGCGGTGTACTTCACGAGCTTCGGCACCGCACCGGACCGGCGCACGGCGTCGGCGCTGGCGGCGTCCGATACCGCCACCACGATCCGGCCGGTCGAGCGATCGATGTAACTACCGAGGGTGTTGCCGCCAAGCTGCTTCTCCAGGCCGACGGCCTTGAGCGTGCGCCGCTGTAGCTGGTCCACGCCGGGAATCGACGGGACGACCGGGTCGGCGGTCTGGTTCGCCTGGGCTCCGTTGGCCGCGACCAGTCCGGCTGCGGCCAGGGCGATGAATCCAGTGAACGAGATGACTCCGAACCGCAGGCGCTGAGAGCGCACTGTCATACCTTCCTCCTCACGATGACGCACAAGCGCCGCTACGGAAAGTATTCGTTTCGCCACAGAATGTCTATGGATGGTAGCGGGAGATTTCCGTCGACGCCAGGGCTTTCGTCAGCCGACGATCAGGCTCATAGCTTCGGCCCTGGTGACCGGATTGCGCAACTGCCCACGAACGGCGGAAGTAATTGTCTTCGCGCCGGGCTTACGCACACCACGCATCGTCATGCAGAGATGCTCACACTCGATCACGACGATCACGCCGCGTGGTTTCAGCAACTCCACCAGGGATTCCGCCACCTGAGTGGTGAGACGCTCCTGCACCTGCGGGCGCTTGGCATACAGGTCGACGAGGCGGGCGAGCTTCGACAGACCGGTGATCCGGCCATCCGTACCAGGGATGTAGCCGACGTGGGCGACGCCGGTGAACGGCACCAGGTGGTGCTCGCACATCGACCAGACCTCGATGTCCTTGACCAGGATCATCTCGTCATGACCGAGCTCGAACGTGGTGGTCAGAACGTCCTCGGCCCGCATGTCGAGACCCGAGGTCATCTCGGCGTACGACCGGGCGACCCGGGCGGGCGTCTCCTTGAGGCCTTCGCGATCGGGGTCCTCCCCGATCGCGGAGAGCAACTCACGGACGGCCCGCTCGGCGCGCTCGTAGTCGAAATCCGGCTTCGTCATCTACTCCACCGGCGGGGTCGGACCGGTGCCGTAGTCCGGCGGCCGGACGCCCTCGTCGGGCCCGATCGATCCACCCGGGATCACGTCGGACAGGGAGCCGTTCTGCTCGCCGCGGTTCTGCACCGGCATCACCGGCGGCTGCTGCGACGGCACTCGCGAGGACGAGCCGGTCCAGGACGGACGCGGGTCGCGCTTGCGAATCGGCTCGAAGACGCGAGCGATCTCGGCCTTGTCGAGCGTCTCCTTCTCGAGCAGCTCCTCGACCAGCGTGTCCAGCACGGTCCGGTTGTCCACCAGGATGTCGAACGCCTCCTGGTGCGCGTTCAGGATCAGCTTGCCGACCTCTTCGTCGACCGCCGCGGCGATCTCCTCGGAGTAGTTGCGCTGGCTGCCCAGATCGCGGCCCAGGAACGGCTCACCGGTGTCCTGGCCGAACTTGATCGCACCGAGCCGCTCGGTCATGCCGTACTGCGTGACCATCGCGCGGGCCAGTGCGGTGGCCTTCTCGATGTCGTTGCTGGCACCGGTGGTCGGGTCGTGGAAGACCATCTCCTCGGCGGCGCGGCCACCGAGCATGTAGGCCAGCTTGTCCAGCATCTCCGACCGGGTGGTCGAGTACTTGTCCTCGTCCGGCAGGACCATCGTGTAACCGAGGGCCCGGCCGCGCGGCAGGATCGTCACCTTGTGCACCGGATCGCTATGCGGCAGTGCCGCCGCGACCAGCGCGTGACCACCCTCGTGGTACGCCGTGAGGACCTTCTCCTTGTCGCTCATCAGCCTGGTACGGCGCTGCGGCCCGGCGATGACGCGGTCGATCGCCTCGTCCAGCGCATTCTTGTCGATCTGGGTCCGGTTCAGCCGGGCGGTCAGCAGGGCCGCCTCGTTAAGCACGTTGGCCAGGTCGGCACCGGTGAAGCCCGGCGTACGGCGGGCGACGGCGCGAAGGTCCGCGTCCTCCGAGATCGGCTTGCCGCGCGAGTGCACCTTCAGGATCTGCTCGCGCCCCGGCAGGTCCGGCGCGTCCACGGCGATCTGGCGGTCGAACCGGCCCGGGCGCAGCAGCGCCGGGTCCAGTACGTCGGGCCGGTTGGTGGCTGCGATCAGGATGACGCCGCCGCGCACGTCGAAGCCGTCCATCTCGACCAGCAGCTGGTTCAGCGTCTGCTCACGCTCGTCGTGCCCACCACCGAGGCCCGCGCCCCGGTGCCGGCCGACGGCGTCGATCTCGTCGATGAAGACGATCGCGGGCGCGTTGGTCTTGGCCTGCTCGAACAGGTCCCGGACGCGGGAGGCGCCGACACCGACGAACATCTCGACGAAGTCCGAACCGGAGATCGAGTAGAACGGCACCTCGGCCTCACCGGCGACGGCCCGGGCCAGCAGCGTCTTACCCGTACCGGGCTGGCCGTACAGCAGGACGCCCTTCGGGATCTTGGCGCCGACGGCCTGGAACTTGCCCGGCTCCTGGAGGAACTCCTTGATCTCGCCGAGCTCCTCGATCGCCTCGTCACACCCGGCCACGTCCGCGAAGGTCGTCTTCGGGGTGTCCTTGGTGATCAGCTTGGCCTTCGACTTGGCGAAGCTCATCACCCGCGAGCCGCCACCCTGCATCGAGTTCATCAGGAAGATGAAGATCACGGCGATCAGAAGGAACGGGATCAACATCGAGAACACCTGCCGGATGAAGCTCGGCTTCGGGTTCTCCACGTCGTACCGCTCGATCTTCTTGTCCGTGTAGAGCTTCTGGATCGCGGTGCTCAGGCTCGCGGCCTGACCGTCCACCCAGTGCGCCCGGACCTTCGTCCCGTCGGTCTTCTCGACCCGGATCTCCTGGTCGGGATCGATCAGCGTGATCGATTTGATGCCCGTTCCGGTGGTGATGGTCTGCACGACCTCGCCGGTGGGGACTGACTTGTACCCGGTTGAGCCGGTCAGGACCTGTCCGATCACCAGTACGCCGAAGAAGGCGACCACGATCCAGAACAGGGGTCCGCGGAAGATTCGCTTCACGTCCATGATCGAGGCTTTCGCCCCGTCCCTCCTAGCTCAGCAGGCCCGTCGAACGGGCTTGAGACGGTAACACCGCTCCAAGTGTCTCGTGTCGCGCAAGCCTGCCCACCACGAGGGTCACCGAACGACGGTACGACCCTGTCTACAGCCTGTCACCAACTCCGCCCTCACCAGACCCTTCACGGCCCCTTTCGACCGACTAGCCTGAGCCAAGTACTTGACGTACTTGACGTACTTGACCATCCCGAGCAGACTGGCTGCCATGGTGAAAGCGGAGTACGACAACTACACGGATGCCCGCGCCCATCTCAAAGATCTGCTCGACGCGGCCGAGGCGGGGCGAGTCGCGACAGTCCGCCGGGACGCGATGAAGGCGGCCGTGGTCGACGTGGTGCGGCTTCGCCATTTCCTGTCCTCCCTCATTCCCTCGCGCGCACAAGTGGTTCCAGAGGGCAGAGGTTGGTCGATCTTCATTCCAGGTCTGCCGCTCGCGGCGGACGGCGCCACCTTCGAAGAAGCGATCACCGAGATGATCGAGGCCCTTCGCGAGTACAGCGAGGACTGGCAGGAGCGTCTGGTCGATGCGCCGAACCACCGGGAGAACTGGGGTCTGGTCCAGCTGATCGCCCTCAGCGATGACGAGCAGTTGCACGACTGGCTTGTCGCGGAGGCAGCGTGACCTGGCCTCCGCCGACCCGGCAGGACCACGCACAGTTCTGCGAAACCGAAGGCTGGCAGCGAGTCCGGGACGCTCGCGGGCGAACCGGCACTCACCACGTCACCTATGAACTCACGTTCGCCGACGGCACGGTCGCGAGGACCCGGATCTCCCACCCCGTCGACAACAGCGACTACGGGCCCGCGATCTGGAAGCACATCCTGCGCGACCAGTTGAAGGTGGACGAGGCCACCTTCTGGGCATGCGTCCAGGACGGCAAGAAGCCCGATCGCGGCGGGCCCAAGATTCCGGCCGAGGCTTTGCCGGCCGACCTCGTCCACCTGTTGATCACCCGCGTCGGCCTCGCCGACAGCGATGTTGCCGGCTTGAGCAAGGCCGAGGCGATCGCGCGCCTTCAGCAGTACTGGAGCGACAGCCCGTAGGGATCAGGGACGCGTTGCCTCGAAGTAGGCGACGGAGCCGTGGAGGGTGACGCGGTAGTTGGTGAATCGGGCGGCGAGTGCGTCGGTGAGGTCGTCGAGGGTGTCGTTGCGGTTGTGCATGACGCCTGCCTTGTTGAGCCGGGTGAGCAGGCGGCGAGCCGCGAAACTGTGGCGGGCGGTCGGGCCGAGGACGGTGCTGCCGAAGATGCGGCCGCCTGGTTCGACCACGTCGGCCAGTTGGTCGAAGACGACGGCCTTCTCAGCGATCGTGCCGGGGATGCAGTGCAGGAGGAAGTTCAGGCCGGCGGAGCCAAACTGGGCGCCGTCGAGGTCGAGCGGGCGCAGCACGTCCCGCTGGTACGTCTCGGGCCGGAAGGCCGCCAAGCGCCGACTCGCGTAGGTCAGCACCTGGTCATTGAGATCGACGAGGGCGAGCCGGTTCAGGTTGTCCGCCCGGGACGACCGGCGCAGGAAGTAGCCCGTGCCGGGTCCCAGCTCGACGTGATTCGCACTGACGTGCCGGTCGTAGACGGCCTGCGTCAGCGGCCGGGGAGCGCGCCAAACGAAGCGGCAGGCCAGGCCAAGCACGAAGAGGTCGTACCAGGTCAGCAGCGCCCGGCTGTAGACGGCCGCGCCGCGCCTGACCTCGTCCGCGGACGGGGCCACGGATCAGGAGTAGACGTGTGGGGCGAGGGTGGCGACGCAGCGGAGGTTGCGGTACTTCTCGTCGAAGTCGAGGCCGTAGCCGACGACGAACTCGTCCGGGAGGTCGAAGCCGACGTACTTCACCGGGACCGCCATCTTCGCCGCGTCGGGCTTGCGGAAGGCGGTGCAGATCTCGACCGAGGCGGGTTTGCGCGAGCGCAGGTTGCTGACCAGCCAGGTCAGGGTCAGACCGGTGTCGATGATGTCCTCGACGATCAGCACGTGCCGGTTGGTGATGTCGGTGTCGAGGTCCTTGAGGATCCGGACCACACCGGAGGACTTGGTGCCGGAGCCGTACGACGAGACGGCCATCCAGTCCATCTCCACGTGCCGGCGGAACGAGCGGGCCAGGTCGGCCATCACCATCACGGCGCCCTTGAGCACCCCGACGACGAGCAGGTCCTTGCCCTCGTAGTCGCGCTCGATCTCCTCGGCCATCTCGCGCAGCCGGGTGAGGATCTGCTCCTCCGTGACGAGGATCTCGGTCAGGTCTTTATCGATGTCAGGCGCATCCACGCGCTCAGCCTGTCACACCTTGGCCGAGCACGATCGCACCGGCCCGCCGAACGGCCCGGACCCCTTGCGGGAGGTCGATCCAGCGCTGCCCGCGCCAGCCGGTGATCAGCTCGTCCACTGCCGCCACGTGGGCCGCGCTCAGGTCCGTCGCCCGGCAGCCCGCGTCGATCGCCGCCTGCCGCAGCACCCGGGTCCGAAGTGCCTGGTGCTCTGTTTCGAGAGCACCGATCTCGCAATGCACTTCGATGCCACCTGCTGGGTCGATTTCGGAGGTTTCAGGGCCCGTACGTCGGACCGCGGCCGTGGTGAGCTCGGCCGCGAGGGCGTCCAGCGCATCGGCATCCGCCCGAACCAGCCCCGCCGTACGGGCCAGCGCCTCGGTCACCCCCGGCCCGAGCGCCTCGGCCAGCACCGGCAGCACCTCGCGCCGTACCCGGACTCGCGTATAAGCCGGGTCGTCGTTGTGCGGGTCGTGCCACGGCGTCAGGCCCGACGCGAGGCAGGCGGCGACGGTCGTACCGCGGGAGACGTCGAGGAAGGGTCTACGCAATCGCCCGCTGACCGGCGCCATCCCGGCCAACGAGCGAGCGCCCGAGCCGCGAGCGAGTCCGAGGAGAACGGTTTCGGCCTGGTCGTCCCGGGTGTGGGCCAGCAGGATCACGTCGGCCGCGAGTTCTTCGGCGGCGGCGCGCAACGCGTCGTACCGCGCAGTCCGGGCGGCCGCCTCGGGTCCACCGCCACCGGAGACCTCGACCCGGACCTGCCGGACCGGGTCCAACCCGAGCGAGCGGCACTGGTCGGCCGCCTTCGACGCCACCTCGGCCGAGCCGTCCTGCAGATCGTGGTCGACGATGACGGCACCAGCGGTCAGACCGAGTTTGGGCGCCTCGAACGCGGTCGCCGCCGCGAGGGCGAGCGAGTCGGCACCACCCGAGCAGGCGACCAGCACCGTCGTACCCTGCGGGAGCTCGGTCAACATCTCCCGCACGGCCGACCGCACCCGCGCCACCGCCGGATGCAACCGCCCGCGCCGCTCCGCCCCAGGCCCGACCGCCGCCCCGGGCTCGACCTCAGGCCCAGGCTCGACCTCAGGCCCAGGCTCGGCGTCAGGCCCGGCCGCACGCGAAGGGCCCGAGGGGTCAGCCGTGGACTCGGTTGATCCAGGCATCCGGGTCGGCGATCTCGGCCTTGGTGGGCAGGGTGTTCGGACCGGTCCAGACGCGGTTGAAGCCTTCCATCCCGACCCGGTCGACGACCCGGCGGACGAACGCGGCGCCGTCCTTGTACTGCCGCATCTTCGCGTCGAGCCCGAGCAACCGGCGCAGCAGCTGATCGAACAGCCCACCACCCGAGCGTCGCCCGTTGAACTTGCCGCGGATCACGTCGACGGTCGGGATCACCGACGGCCCGACGCCGTCCATGACGACATCGGCGTGCCCCTCGAGCAGCGACATCACCGCGGTCAGACGATCCAGCACGGCCCGCTGCTCCGGCGACTGCAACAGGTCGACGAGGGAGATCTCCTCCTCGCCGCGAGCCGATCGGCCGAGCTTCTGGAACGCGTCCCGGAACATCGCGGCGTACGCCGAGGGATCCAGCTCGGCCTGATCCAGGAACAGCGAGATCTCCGCCCGCAGGTGGTCACGCAGCCAGGGCACCGCGGTGAACTGGACCCGGTGCGTCTCCTCGTGCAGGCAGACCCAGAGCCGGAAGTCCCGCGGGTCGACCTTGAGCTCGCGCTCGACGTGCATCACGTTCGGCGCGACCAGCAGCAGCCGGCCGGTCAACCCGGGCCGCTCCGGATCGGGCGTGGCGGGATAGAACGGGTCGAACTGGCCGAGCACCTTGGTCGAGAGGAACGCCAGTAGCGCGCCTGCCTCGACCGCGCTGACCCGCGAGCCGACGGCCGTCGAGACGCCCGCACCGGCCTTGCCCGCGGCCTTCTCCTGGAGCCGCTCGGTCAGCGGCTGCAGCACCGTACGGAAACCGTCCGCGTTGGCCTGGACCCAGCCACCACGGTCAACGATGACCACCGGCGCCGAGGCCGAAGTGGCCTGCAGACCGGTGAAATCGCGCACGTGATGCTCGGACTCGGCGGCGAACTGGCGCAGCTCCGCCACCACCTGATCCGCCTCGGCGCGGCTGACCTGCGGGCCGGGCCGCAGCAGCTTGCGCGCCACGTTCGTCGCGAGCTGCCAGTCCACCATGTCTGCCATGTAACGACCTTAATCGCGTTCTGTGTTCATCGGTCTGAATCCGCTCTCTCAGCATCGCCGACGGTCACAAATCGGCGAACCGAAGAGGGCGGATTCGGACCGATGAACACGCGCGAGGCGAGCCGGGCGGACAACGAGCCCGGGCGGACTAAGTGCAACCGCAGGCGGCCAGCGCGGCTGAAGCCCGGTCGAGCGCGGCCCGGGCCTCCAACGGCTTGTTCGGCATGGCCGTGTCCGTGGCGACCACGAACGCCAGCATCGTGCCCGAGCGGGTCCGGACGAACCCCGCCAGCGAGTGCACTCCGGTAAGCGTGCCCGTCTTGGCCCGCACATACCCCTTACCGGCCGCCGTACCCGCCGTCCCGAACCGCTCCTCGAGGCTGCCGTTGAACGCGGCCACCGGCAGCCCCGGCAGCAACGAACGCAATTCCGGCCGATCGGGATCCGCCCCCAACCGGATGGCGCTCCCGAGCACCGACAGCGGTACGGCGTTCGTCCGGGACAGGCCGCTGCCGTCCTCGAACCGGGCGTTGCCGAGGGTCACGCCGAGCCGGGTCAGCGTCGTCCGCATCCCCGCGATACCGCCTTGGTACGAGCCTTCCTTGCGCACCGCGAGCCCGATATGCCGGAGCAGGACCTCGGCGCCGTCGTTGTCGCTATGCAGGTTCACGTACCCCGCGACGACCGAGAGCGGCGGCGACTTGACCTGCGCGACCAGTGCCGCCGAGGCGGGCGCCTTCGTCGCTTTGCCCAGACGGCCCTTGATCCCAAACGAAGCCAGCGCCGCGACAAACCGACGGGCCGCGTCCTGCGACGGCGAAGCGGCTCGTTTGGCCATCCCCGGCGTCAGCCGGCCCTCGTCGACCCAGAGCGCCGAGGTCGGACCCGCGATCCCCTCGGGCACGTAGTTGGGCTGCCACTTGTGGTTGATCGCCGGCCCGGAGAAGAGCGAAGCGTCGTACCCGAGGGTGACGCTGCGGACGCCCTTGGCCTTCAGCGCCTTCGCGGTCGCGGCAGCCAGCTCCGGCAGCGTCGCCACCTTGGGATAAGCAGCCTTCGGCTTACGCGAGGCGAGCAGCGGATCGCCACCACCGACCAGCACGAGGTTGGTACCACCTGTGCTCACCACCTTGGTCGTGAACTTGTGATCCGGCCCGAGCGCGGCCAGCGCCGACACCGTGGTCAGCACCTTCATCGTCGAGGCCGGGGTGAACGTCGTACCCGCGCCCTTGGCGAACAGCTGCCGCTCGCGCGATACGTCGTACACCAGTGCGCCCGCGTGCTTGCCCAGCGACGGATCGGACAACGCGGCGGCCAGCGCTTTCTGTATACCGGCTGGCGTCGGCGCGGCGCCCTCGGTCTTCGCCGGCGCCAGCACCGGCGGAGCGGCCAGCACGGTCGTGACTTTGTGTGACGAGACAGGGACGGCCTGTGCGCCGGGCACCGTGGTCAGGGCGACGCAGCCCGCGAGGGTGACGTACGCCGCACGGTGGGAGCGGTTCACCGGGCATCTCCTGTCAATCGTGAGGTCGGAACCGTGACAGTATCTTCCGCATGGAGTTCGACGTCTTCATCGAGATCCCCAAGGGCTGCCGCAACAAGTACGAGCTGGATCACGAGACGAACCGGATCCGGCTCGACCGGACCTTGTTCACCTCGACCCAGTATCCGGCCGACTACGGCTTCATCGAGGAGACCCTCGGGCAGGACGGTGATCCGCTGGACGCGCTCGTGCTGTTGCCCGAGCCGACGTTCCCGGGCTGCCTGATCAAGGCCCGCGCGGTCGGTATGTTCCGGATGACCGACGAGAAGGGACCGGACGACAAGGTCATCTGCGTGCCCGCCGGCGACCCGCGCCAGGAGCACCTGCGCGACATCCACCACCTGCCGGAGTTCGACCGGCTGGAGATCCAGCACTTCTTCGAGGTCTACAAGGACCTGGAGCCGGGCAAGTCGGTCGAGGGCGCCAAGTGGGTCGGCCGCACCGACGCCGAGCTCGAGATCACCGCATCCTTCGAGCGCCTCAAGACGCACGGCCACTGACAGCTAGCTGCAAATCCCCTCTCCACAAGGACCCGATCCCTGGCAGGATCGCGGTCACCTTGTGAGGAGGGGATTTTTGATGAGACGGACCCGTCTAGCCGGTCTCGTAGGGGTTGCGGTCGCAGTAGTTGCCGCAGGCCTCGTTCCGGCGACCACCGCCAATAGCGCACCACCGCCGCCGTTCCGCCACCTGCAGCCCGGCGGCCAGCCGAAACTGACCGAGAAGCTGCCCGTCAACGTGGTGTTCCTCGGCTACGGCCGCGACCAGGTGAACCTGGGCGCCTTCAGCCGGGACCTGCCGAAGAAGTACGAGCCGGTGGTCCGCTCCCGGCTCAACTACGGCGTCACCGAGAAGCTCGGCATTCGCTACAGCTACGACTACCGCGTGAAGGTCGCGGACAAGTCGTACGAGAACAAGTTCTTCCAGCAGCTCACGAAGCTGGCCAAGCCGGCCGCCGTGAACTCGTTCCAGCAGGACTACAACGACCAGACCAAGAACGTCCGCGACGTCACGGCGAACCACGAGATCGACGCGCCGACCGTGGAGAAGTGGCTCGCGCTGAACCCGCCGACCGGCGTGGACACCCGTCGCAACACGGTGTTCCTGATCAACTGGTACGGCCGGTCCGACTTCAAGTACCACGTCTACACCAAGACGAACGAGCCCGACCCGGACACCGGCTACAACTTCGGCCAGGTCCGCGCCAGCCGCAAGCTGGTGGCCTGGGGCGGTACGACGGCCAACGACGAGGAGAACGGTCTCGGCAGCACGCGCCGGGTCTGGTTCCACGACCTGTCCGCCGGGCCCAATGCGAGCACTGGCAGCTGGAACGTCGATGACGCCGACCTGGATGGCGACGACGAGCCCGACTACCGCATCCCGGTTGCCTGGGAGTACGCCGCCAACGGCTATCGCAAGCCGTCCGAGCTGACTGGTGATCTCGCGAAGATCGTCCGCTTCGTCGCGTTGGACCTGTTGTTCACGAGCTCTCCTTTGTACCCGGTGGAGCTGCCGACGGATGAGCCGTCGCGAACGGTCGACCTCGACAGCAACACCTACGAGGGCTGGCCGGGCGTAGACGCGAACAAGACGTACATCAAGCCGCCTCTGGTCAAGGCAGAGCTGGGCGAGCTCCTGCCGCGCAACAAGCTCAGCTACGACGACCAGGACCTGCCGTACACCGGCGACGCGAAGACCTGTTACGAAGGGCTGCTCACTGGCGTCTCCTGTTTCCCAGAGACGGGTCTGCCCGCTTTTGCGAACCTCTTCCTGCAGAACAAGCGTGACTTGGCCAGGACGCAGGATGACCAGGGCAAGGTCGACTACGAGCTGCCGATCTTCAACTACGCAGTAGGCCCGGGCGTCGACGTACCGGCTCTTGGTTTCGCAGACGACAACTACACCGACGGAACGCAGAGCTACGTCTTCAACTTCATCTCGCCTGATGTCGTGTCGTCCGGCTACGGCCTGACCACCACGATCATTCACGAGGTCGGTCACCACGTCGGCTTGTCGCACCCGCACGACGGTTATGACAGCACCGCCGGCGCGGACTTCGGCCCGTCCGGTGACACGTTCTTCGCGTGGCTCGGTGACCAGTCGAACTCGATGATGAGCTACATCGACCTGAACTGGGACTTCAGCCAGTTCGACCGGGACAACATGGAGCGGTTCCAGACCGCCGCGCTGAACGAGGCGGCCAACCGGCTCGCCGCCGAGGCACTGGCCGCGCCGAACGCCGCTCGCGCGTACGACGAACTGCTGCGCGCGGACGTCCTGATCGCCCTGGCCGAGGCGGCCTTCGCCAAGCACGAGTACAGCCTGGCGCGCGTCTTCGCCGGCCAGGCCTACGCGGCCGTGGCCGAGGGCGCCAAGGAGGCTGGCGTCGACGTGAAGGCCTCGGCCGACGCGACCCGCAAGGCGGCTCAGGCTGCCCGGGCGGCAGCGCCCGCGCACGCGGAGGGCCTGTTCATCGACTCGCTCGAAGGGCCTCGCGGCCTTAAGTAAGGAGGGGGTCCGGATTGTGCATTCATTCGTCGGAATCCGCCCTCAGCCGCCGCCTGCCTATGCGGGTCCGCTGAGCTGTGAGGGCGGATTCCGACGAATGAATGCACAATCCGGACCTGCCGTGGTTGGATGATGGGCGTGCTTCCAGCAGCCATCACCTTCGCGATCGCGGCGATCTGGCTGCTGATCTTCGTCCGCAGCTTCCGGCGGGACCGGCGCCTGCTGCGCAACGGTTTCTACCTCGCCATCACGCTGGCCTTCACCGGTATCGGCGTACTCGTTGTGCTGGGCAACATCTCCCAGCAGGCCACTGCGGTGATCGTGATCGTTGGCCTGCTCGCGGTTTTCCTGGCCGTGCTCGCGCTGCCCGTGCTGCTCGTGGCGAATGGCGTACTGATGTTGCGACGCGAAGGCCGCCGCCCGGCGAACCTGCTCTCCCTCGCCGCCGGTCTCCTGATGATCGGGCTGTTCGTCCTCAGCGCGCTGGTGCGTTGGCTCGACTGGGAACCGCTGCTCGCCTTCGACACGATCATCAACGGCGTACTGGCTTATCTCTCGCTGGTCTTCTTCTGCTTCCTGCTCTACTCGATCGTGTACGGGCGGATCCCGCACCGCCAGGCCGTCGACTTCATCGTGGTGCTCGGCTCGGGCCTCCGCGGTTCACGCGTTCCGCCCTTGCTGGCAAGCCGTCTCGACCGGGCCCGGAAGGCGTACGACGAGGAGGTGGAGCGCGGGCGGCAGCCGATCCTCATCACGTCGGGTGGTCAGGGACCGGGCGAGGACGTGCCGGAATCGGTGGCGATGGCGGAC
Source organism: Kribbella sp. NBC_01245 (assembly GCF_036226525.1). Lineage (NCBI taxonomy): Bacteria > Bacillati > Actinomycetota > Actinomycetes > Propionibacteriales > Kribbellaceae > Kribbella > Kribbella sp. NBC_01245. The sequence continues at coordinate 6,653,549 of NZ_CP108487.1, read as the reverse complement.
TACCTGATCGCGCGCGATTTCCCGGCCGAGTTGGTGATGCGTGAGGAGAAGTCGACCACGACGATGGAGAACCTGACGTTCAGCCGGAAGATCATGACGGAGCTGCGGCCTTCCTATCGCTGCGTGGTGGTGACGAACAACTTCCACGTCATGCGGGCGGCGCTGATGGCGCGGAAGGCCGGCGTGAACGGTCAGGTGATCGGGTCGCCGACGGCGGCGTACTTCTGGCCGAGCGCGACGATTCGCGAGTTCGTGGCGATTCTGGTCGAGCATCGATGGATCAACCTGGCGATCTGCGGGTTGATCGTGCTCTTCGGCGTGTTGCCTTACATCTGATTTGCAGCTTGCTGCAGGTTCCGGCTCCGTGCGGGAAATTGTCCTAGGGCCTCGCTAGGGTTCGATCCGTCAGTTTTGTCAGCGGGGATCGGGGTTCTGGACATGCGACGGATCGGCCTGGCTTTAGTGGGGGCATTGCTGTGCCTTGCCACCTTGCTCACCGCGCCTTCTTTTGCGGCTCCCGCCGACGAGAAGAGAGTGATCACCTGGAAACCTTGCCCCGAGGACGCGGCCGTCCAGTGCGGCACGATCAAACTGCCGGTGGACTGGTCGAAACCCGGCGGCCCGTTGTTCGAGCTGGCTCTCGCGCGACGCGCGGCGACCGGTGTGAGCAAGGGCCCGCTCTTCATCAACCCCGGCGGCCCGGGCGGCTCCGGCGTTTCGATGACGCTGTCGGCGCCCGCCCGGTTCAGCCCGGCCCTCCTGCAGAGCTTCGACATCATCGGCATCGACCCGCGCGGAGTGGCCCGCAGCCATCCGGTGGTGTGCACGGCCGCCGCGATGAACCAGCCGGGTAACCGGATCATGCCGGGTAACGCGGCCGAGTTCGCCGAGCTGGTCGCGTTCAACCGGCAGCTCGCGGCCGACTGCCGGCGGGAGACCGGTCCGCTGTTCGATCACGTCGACTCGCGCTCGGTCGCGCGGGACGTCGACGCCGTTCGCGCCGCGCTGGGTGCCGAAAAACTCAACTGGTACGGCGCTTCGTACGGCACGTTGATGGGCCAGATGTACGCCGAGTTGTTCCCCGGCCGGATCCGCGCCATGGTCAACGACGGCAACATGGACCACAGCCTCGACATCGACCGTTTCATCCGCTCCGACAGCGCTTTCGCCGAGGACTCGTACAACCAATTCGTTGCCTGGTGCAACCAATCGGCCAACTGCGAGCTGCACGGCGAGGACGTGAAGGCGGTCTTCGCCGATCTGCTCCGGCGGGCCGATGCCGGCACTCTGGCCGACCCAGCCGACGGCAGGCCGATCAGCAACTGGGATCTGCTCGACGTCACCCAGTTCTACTTCAACCGGCCGCGCTGGGTCGAGCTCGGCAAGCTGCTCGCCTCCCTCAACACCGGCGTCCCGGCTTTCAGGTCTCTTAGTACGGACCTGGTGGAAGACGTGCGCCCGCAGTTCTGCCAGGACTGGGCCGTGCCGATCAAGACGTACGACGAGCTGGACCGGCTCTACCAGGCCACCCGCAAGGAAGCCCCCGGGATGCGTGCGTCCGTCATCGCCCTCGCGTCGTCCACCCAGTGCGTCGGCCGGCCCGGCAAGGTCAACAACCCGCAGCACCCGCTCAAGGTCATCGGCGCGCCCAAGATCCTGATGCTCAACGGCGTCCACGATCCCGCGACGGGTTACGCCTGGGCGGAGAACGTCAAACGGCAGCTAGGTGACACCGCGGTTCTCGTCACCTATGAGGGCGCGGGACACGTCGCCTACACCCGCAATACCTGCACCCGCGCGGCCGTCGACGCCTACCTGCTGGACCTCACGATCCCGGCCGACGGCACCCGCTGCCCAGCGAGCAACCCGGCTCTCACCACCACGCTGACCGCGGACCCAACCGACCTGACCACCCGCTGGTAGCCGCAGCCAAGGTTAGGGACGGCCGAAGAAGTCGGGGGCTTCCCAGTAGTAGACGCTGTCGATCCGGACCGGACGACCAGTTCGCGGCGCGTGGATCATCCGGCCTTCGCCGATGTACAGCGCGACGTGGAAGATCGTGCCCGGGTCGTCGGCGTCCTCGGACCAGAAGATCAGGTCGCCCGGACGAAGCTCGTCCTCGGAGATCTTCCGGACCTGCTCGTACTGCGCGACGCTGTAGTGCGGTAGCTGCACACCAGCTCGCGCCCACGCCTTCATCGTCAGCCCCGAGCAATCCCACGAGCTCGGGCCTTCGGCACCCCAGACATACGGCTCGCCCAGCTGAGCGCGAGCGAAGTCGATCACGCCCGCGATGCCCGAACGACCCGGCTCATCGTCGTCATTACCCCCGCGACCGGCTTCCTTCTCGGCCTGGCGCGCGGCCTCCTCGGCTTCGCGCGCCGCCTTCTCCCGCTCGGCCCGCGTCTTCGCCTCGCGAGCCCGCTTGGCCGCCTGCTCCGCCCGCTCGGCCGCCTTCCGGGCACGCTCGGCCTTGGCCCGGCTGGCCTGCTTCGCCGCCTCGGCAGCACGCTCGGCCGCCTCGGCAGCCGCCTTCGCCGCCGCCCGCATGCGCAGCTCTTCCGCCTTACGCGCGGCCTCGGCGGCAGCGCGCTGGCGTGCCAACTCCTCGAGCCCGTTCTGCCGCTGCTCGGCCACTTGGTACGACGTTTGCCGCAGCTTCGCGAGCTGCGTGATCTGTGACTTGCGCTCAACGCCCATCGCCGAAACCGCAGCTGCCTGCGAACGCTGCGCCGCCTCCGCCTGCGCCTTCGCCACGGCGGCCGCCCGGGTAGCCGCGGCCACCCGCTTGAGCGCTTCCGCGGCCTGCAACCGGAAGGCGTTCCGCACGAGCTGCGTCGCCGAATACCTCAGGTACGACGCTTGCATCGCGGACGAGATCGACCGGTTGGCCCCGGCCGAGTCGAGCAACTCCTGCGGCCCGTCCACCCGGAACAGTGGCGCGACCTGCGCGAGCTCACCACCACCCTGGTACGACGCGGCGGCGAACCGGCCGATCTGCCGGCGCTGTGCGTCCAGCGTCCGCTCGGCCTTCTGCGCTCGCTCGGCGGCAGCCTTCGCGTCGGCCTTGGCCAGACCCAGCTTGTAGACGGCTCCGTTGTACGCCTCGGCGGCCCGCTCGGCCACCTGGCCCAGCAGCTCGAGCCGATCAGTGGCTCCCGCGAGTCGTTGCTCGATCGCGGCAACCTGCGCGGCCTTCGCGGCGGCGGCCTTCTTCGCCGCGTCCACCTCGCCCTGTGACGGGATCACCGGCGGCGTCGGATCGCCGTACGCCGGCACCACCGTGAGCGCCATCGACCCCGTCATCGAGATCGCGAGAACCCCCGCGAGCACATGTCTGCCGACCCTGCCGGAACGCGCCCCCGTGACCGTCCGCATGCCGCTCACCTTTCGCCGGGCGCGAATCCCTTCCCCAGGCTTCGCGCTCTTTTGGTGCTCAAGAACCACATGGGCGACACTAGTTGCCTTCAGCCCCAATGGGAACACTTTCCCCACAATTAACATGCGTATCTCGGTGTGTCACCTTGACAATTACACCAATGTAATTCCCGACCCCTCGAACCAGATGCCCGCGGCAACCACCGACTCCCGGGCCACCGGCAACAAAATCCGCCGCCCTGCCAACAAGCGGCAGGACGGCGGCTGAAACGGGTGGTGCGGTCAGTTGAAGGTGTACGTCGCCACAACCGGCAAATGGTCGGAGGCAAGGGTGGAGACGACCTCAGCCGCGCGCGGGGTGAGGGCCGAGCCGTGCAACAAATAGTCGATCCGCTTGGTCGGCTTCTCAGCCTCGATCGTGTAGCCGGGGCCAACCCCCACCACCGGCCAGGTGTCGGTGAGGATGGACGTCAACGTCGTGATCGGCTTGGCAGTCGGTACGGCGTTGAGGTCTCCGATCAGCAGGGTCGATCGCAACGACGAGCCGAGCGTGGCGGCGACGCGATCAGCCTGTTCCTGGCGTTCCGCGTCGTTGTTGTGGGTCAGGTGTGTGTTGGCGACGCGGAGCTCGCGGCCGCGGACCTTGATCGTTGCCTCGAGCAATCCGCGCTGCTCCTGCCCCGGGTACTTCGGCAGCAACGTGTTGCCGGAGGCACGGATCGGGTAGCGCGACAGGATCGCCGTACCGTATTGACGTCGAGGCGCACCCGGCGTCAGCGGATCGAGGTCCAGGTTCGCGGCGTACGTGACATGCAGGTCGAGTCGGTCGGCCAGCCAGGCGGACTGGTCGACCCAGTTGCTGCGTTCGCTCCAGTGCCGGTCGACCTCCTGCAGGCCGATCACGTCGGCGTGGGAGGTCTCGATCACCTGGGCGATCCGCTCCAGGTCGAGAACGCCGTCGACGCCCTGGGCGTGATGGATGTTGTAGGTCATGACCCGGATCGACCGGACCTCGGCAGAGGCTGTGGACGGCACGATCATCAGCAAAGCAGTGAGCACTGCAAGAAGGGGGAATCTGCGCATCGGCCCATCGTTGGCCGCCTCGGCGAACCCGGCACCACGAGAACGTGTCGCGGAAGGAAAACCTCCCGCGACACGGCCTCAAACTAGCGAACGAGCTTGGCGACCCGGCCGTTGATTCCAGACGCCCAGCAGGCGGTTCGCCAGCCGGTGCGGGCGCACTCGACGCTGTCGAAGCTGCCCTCGTCGAACTGGTGCCAGCTCTCCCCACCGTCATAGCTGACATCGCTACCGGACGGGCCAACGGCGACCACGGTCTGACCCGTATGCGGCAGGAACGCCGAGCCCGAGCGATACCCGGCCGGGGCCTGATCGTCCGGCACGAGCTTCCACGTCTTGCCACCATCGCGCGTCACCGATGCCGCCTTGACCGCGTCGTCCGGCTTGAGGAAGTCGCCACCGACCGCGACCGCGTGCAACGGACCGCGCAGCGCCAGCGAGAAGATCCCGGCCGCGGCACCACTGCCCATCGGGGAGTCCGTCACCTTCCAATTCCGGCCGCCGTCGTACGTCCGGAACACACGCGGGCGGTCGGCGCCACCAGTCGCGAACCACGCCATCCGCCCGGGCCCGGCGACCAGGCAGGTCCCGCTGGCGGCGAAGGCGAACTCGCCCGGCAGCGCGGCCGGCATGCCCTTGGTCGACTGGACGGACCACTTCTTGCCGCCGTCGTGCGTCTCGAGAATGCGGAACTTGCCGTCGACCGGGTCACTCAGGGCCAGACCGTGGCGGCTGTCGTTGAAGTCGAGGCAGTCGTAGAACGCGACGGGGTCCAGGTTCTTGAAGGTCTCGGTCCAGGTCTTGCCGCCGTCGGCCGTCCGCAGCACGCGCGAGTCCTCCCCCGGGCCGATGGACAGGGCCACCGCGCGCTCGGAGTCGAAGGCCTCGATATCGCGGAACAGCAGCGTCTCGGCACCGGCCGGGCTCACGTTGGCCCAGTTCTTGCCGCCGTTGACCGTGCGCAGGATCTGGCCCTTGCTGCCGGCAACCCACGCCACGTCCGCGCTGACCGCGGCAAGCCCACGGAACTGCGACGCACTGCCGGTTGGCGTCAACTCCCACTCATATGACGGCCCTCCACCGCCCTGTGCGGGTAATGTCAGGCTCGATATCAGTAGTACTCCGGCCGCTAGGGCGGTGGGGCGCAGGATCCTCATGCCCGGCAAGGTAATACAGAGCACCGACATTCGACAGAGCTATTGCCGAGCCTGACCACCCCTGCCACTCTTGGTCATCCGACCAACTCGGGGGTCGAAACCCGGGAGCTGATCCTTGTCCGACTCCGTACTCACCTCGGTGCTGTTGCCGATCGCGCTGGCCATCATCATGCTCGGCCTCGGCCTGACGCTGACCGTGGCCGACTTCGCCCGGGTCGCCCGGATGCCGAAGGCCGTGCTGATCGCCCTCGGCTGTCAGGTGATCCTGCTGCCGCTGATCTGCTTCGGCATGGTCAAGATGCTCGGGCTGGCACCGGCCCTGGCCGTCGGCATGATGCTGCTGGTCGCTTCCCCCGGCGGTACGACGGCAAACCTGTTCAGCCATCTCGCCGGCGGAGATGTCGCGCTCAACGTCACCCTGACCGCGGTGAACTCCGTACTGGCCGTCGTCACCCTGCCGATCGTGGTGAACCTGTCCCTCGCGCACTTCCTCGGCGACGGCCAGATCGGTCTGCAGCCGGCAAAGATGTTGCAGGTCTTCGCGATCGTCCTGATCCCTGTGGCACTCGGGATGTTCATACGCCGACGGCGGCCGGCCTTCGCGGAACTGATGGCCAGACCGGTCAAGATCGGCTCCGCCGTCGTACTGGCGCTAGTGATCTTCGCGGCCATCTACACCGAGCGGGACAACTTCCTGGGTTACTTGGCCGAAGTAGGACTCGCAGCTCTACTTCTCAACGTCCTCAGCCTCTTCATCGGGTACGCCGTACCACGCCTCGCCCGGCTCGGTGAACCTCAGGCCATCGCGTGCTCGATGGAGATCGGCATCCACAACGCCACCCTCGCGCTCACCATCGCCCTGAGCCCTGCCCTGCTGAACAACAGCGAGATGTCGATCCCCGTGGCGGTCTACGGCATCATCATGTTCTTCCCCACCGCAGCCTTCGCCTTCGCCCTCGGCCGCAGCCGCCAGGCCGTCATCGCCTAACGTGGATCGCTTGTTTTAAAGCCCTCTTGCGCCCGAAGAGCCGAGACTCCTCGGGCGCAAGGGCTTTATACCTGCGTCAGGCGGAACGACTGAGCCGCACTGCCATTGCAGGTGAGCTGGACCAACTGCACGCTGTCAGCGGTCGAGCCGTTCGGGACTGTGAGGCACTTGTTGCTGTGACGGGCAACGAAGTGGAAGTAGCCACCACCCTCGGACACGGCCTTCCACTGCTGGTTGTTTCCACCGCCGTACGCCCAAAGGTGCAGCCCGGCGTTATCGGCCGTCGAAACGCCACTGACGTCGATGACCTTCGTGGCGTCGTTGCGATAGTTCACTCGCGTAAAGCCGTCCGAGGTCGTCGCGAACTGGAATTGCTGGGCCATCGATCCGTTGCACGCGTACTGCTGGATGACGGTCCCATTCGCAATCCCGGCCGCGCGAGCATCGACGCACTTGCCATTCGCCTTATTCGCAACGGAATACCAGGCGGCGGGGTTCGGCTGGTCGACCGGCGGAACCGTGCCGCCGCCACCGCCGAGCCACTTCAGCGCGTCGACCATGAACTGGTTCTGCGTGGCACTCTCGAACGTCGACGACAGCCGGGTGTTGGTGTCGTAGTTCATCGCGTTGTGCCCGAAGTTGGCGTAGATCATCTTGAAGTTCTTGTTGGTCCAGATGATCGGGTAATACCCGCTGTACCAGGTCTGGTTCGGGTCCGTGCCGACCGGGAAGCTGCCGGGATCGATCGACGCCAGGATGCTGATATTCGCGTTGTTGCGCAGGTCGTTGGTCCAGCTGTACCACTCGCTCACCGACGACCGGAACGTGTTCGGCAGGTTCGCCGTCGAGGCGTGCGGACGGTTCTCCACCTTCAGGTTCACCGCCGTCGGGCCCCACGTGTTGTTGCGGAACGTGCCGGTGCCGAGCAACGTACTGAAGTACCACGGCCAGTTGCCGCTGTTGGTATTGAACGCCGAGACGTGGAAGCCGAAGAAGCCGCCGCCATTCTCCATATAGCGCTGGAATCCAGTCCGCTGCGACGCGGTCCCCGGCGAATCGTCGAGGAACATCACCACCTGGTACTGGGAGGCACTGAGGTTGTTCAGCAATTCCCAGTTCGTCGTCGCGGTGTAGGTGAAGTTGTGCTGCGCGGCGAACTGCGGGAATTTCTGGTTCGCCTCCTTCACGAAATCGATGTGCGCGGCATCCCAAGTGCCGTGGTAGAAGGCGATCACGTTGAAAGCAGGCGCCACTTCCCGGGTATCCCGGGCAAAGGCGTTGCCGGTGACCAGGCAACCGCAGACGACGAGTAATGCGAGGATTCGGGCGATCAGGCTCTTGCGGGCGGCGAGCATGGGCGGATCCTTCCTAAGGGCGATAGCGGAGTCCGAAACCGAAGGGGAACAGCGGCGTCTGCCCGTCGCCGACGTTGATGGGTTGCTGTGCGACGCTGCGCATCCAGGTGACCGGCAACTTCCCGGTCGGGTTGTAGTCACCGAAGAGCACGTCGGCCACCCCCTGGCCTTCCGTACCAGGCAGCCAGGCCTCGATCAGCCCGGCCCACTTCGGCAAATGCTCGGCGATCTCCAGCGGACGACCCGAGACCAGCACCACCACAACCGGTACGCCGCTGGCCTCCAACCGGGCGAGCGTCTCGAGATCGGCCTGGTCCAACCCCATCCCCAGCGGCCGATCCCCCTTACCTTCGGCGTACGGCGTCTCCCCGATGACCGCCACGGCCACGTCGTACGACTTGTCGATGCCGGTGCCGTCCTTGCTATAGGCAACGGTCGTCGATGCGCGAACTGTCTGCCGAATTCCCTGCAGGATGGTGGTTCCGATGGTGGTCGGGCCACTCGCACCTTGCCAGCCGACGGTCCAGCCGCCGGCCTGGTTACCGATATCGTCCGCGTTCTTGCCCGCGACGAAGATCCGGTTGCGCGACTTGTCCAGCGGCAGCACGCGGCCGTGGTTCTTCAGCAATACCTGGGATTCGCGTACGGCCTGACGCGCCAGCTCGCGATGCGGTTTGCTGCCGATGGTGGCCGTCAATCGCCGATCGGTGAACGGTTTCTCGAACAGCCCGAGCTCGAACTTCTTCGTCAGGATCCGCCGGTTCGCGTCGTCGATCCTGGAGACCGCGATGAGCCCGGCCTGAACCTCCGTGCGCATCGTGTCGATGAACGCCTTCCACGCGAACGGCACCATGATCATGTCCATGCCGGCGTTGATCGAGGCCGTCACCTCCGCGGGCGTGAACCCGGGCTGCCCGTCGATCTTGTCGATGCCGTTGTAGTCCGATACGACGATGCCCTTGAAGCCGAGTTCACCTTTCAGCACCTCGTTGATCAGGTACGAGTTGGCGTGCAGCTTGACCCCGTTGAAACTCGAGTACGAGATCATCACCGAGCCGACGCCCTTACGCACGGCCGTCCGGAACGGCTCGAGGTGGATCGCCCGCAGCTCGGCCTCGCTGATGTTGGTCTCGCCCTGGTCCTTGCCGTTCAGCGTGCCGCCGTCGCCGACATAGTGCTTGGCCGTCGCGAGCACCGAGGCCGGGTCACTCAGGCGGCGCCCCTGCATACCGGTGACGATCGTGCTCAGCGATGACGCGAGCTGCGGCACCTCGCCGAACGACTCGTACGTACGGCCCCAGCGGTCGTTCCGCACCACGCACAGGCAGGGCGCGAAGTTCCAGTCGATGCCCGTGCCCGCGACCTCCTTGGCCGTGACCACGCCGATCCGCTCGGCCAGTCGCGGATTCCGGGTCGCGCCGAGGCCGATGTTGTGCGGGAAGACCGTCGCGCCGTACACGCCGTTGTGCCCGTGCACCGCGTCAACGCCGTAGATCAGCGGAATCCCGAGCCGCGAGGCCAGGGCCTGACGCTGGAATCCGTCGTACATGTCGGCCCAGGCCTGCGGCGTATTCGGTGTCGGCTGCGAACTGCCGCCTGAGAGCAACGACCCCACGCCGTACGTCGCAATGTCGACGGGATCACCGATGCCGAGCCGCTCGGCCTGAATCATCTGCCCAAGCTTCTCGTCCAGCGTCATCCGGCTCATCAGGTCGCTTACGCGCACCTGGATCGGACGCCGACTGTCCTGATAGGCCAGGTCGGGAGCAGTGGTCGCCGGTGCGCTGACGGGATGACCCACCGCGAGCGCGCCGGTCAGCAATCCGGCGACAAGTCTGGTTTTGATGCGCATGCGACCCCTAGTTACCGATCGATCACGGGGGGAAATTTCAGGGCTTAAATTAACTTATTGAAGATCCCTTCGCAATACCCCGGGAAGCCCTTTCCGTTGCGGAACTCCTGGCCGAATCGAGGCCGGCGACCGTGACAACGCAACAGCGCCCCGCCCGGATCGGGTCCGGATGGGGCGCTCTGCGGAGCTTGGGGGCCTAGCGGGAATCGACTTCCGGGCGGGCCGCGCTGCTGTTAGGGCTGCGGGATGTCTTTCGGTGGTGGGAGGCGCGCGCTTTGGCCCGATTGCCGCAGAGCTCCATGGAGCACCAGGTACGGCGGCGGTTGCGGGAGTGGTCGTAGAACGCCCATCGACAGCTGGGCTCCCGGCAGGCCTTGAGCCTGCTCCAGGTCCCGGCGGCCACGGCGTCGGCGACAACGCCGAGCAGCGTGGCGAGCGCGTTGTCGACTGGGTCCAGCCCGTTCGGGGCGAGCCGCGGTGGATGCGTGGTGAGGTCGAGCACCAGGGGGAGTTGGCGAGCGAGCTGGGCAAGGCTGGTGCGGGCGGCGGGGTCGAGGCCATCCGGCCGCGGGCTGGCAACGGGTGGAGCGTTGTTGTCGGCGATGAGCGCCCGCAGTCCTTCACGGACGGTTTCGGCGCGGTCGCGTTGCTCGGCGTTGACCACCGTGTCGGCGGGCAGCAGACCTCGGGCGTGCAGCCAGTGCGCCAGTTGGGCCGGAGCGGCGATGTCGTCGCCGTCTGCGCGGCGGGTGTTGATGAACTCCTCGACTCCACGCAGCGGCAACGGCGCCGCTGCGCCTTCCTGCTCAGTCATAGCCACACCCTAACCGACCATTGACAATAGCCGGGTACATAACTAGCGTTCCGGGTTCGTCAGTTAGATCGTTCTGCGCTGTCGCCACGTAGAGATCCGCAACTCAAGAGGAGCAGGACATGGCCACCGTGATCAGGGAAATCGTCATCAACGCCACGCCCAGCGAGGTTTGGGCCGTCATCGGCGACTTCGCCGGCGGGCCTACCAAGATGGCACCCGGTTTCGTGACCGACACCCGGCTGGAAGACCCCGAAACCCGACTGGTGACCTTCATCAACGGACACCTGGCCCGCGAGCGCCTCATCGCCCGTGATGCCTCCGCTCGACGCATCGTTTGGGCATTCACCGACGGGTGGGCGAAACCCGACCACAACAATGCCGCGATGCAAATCCACGCAGACGGCACCGACCGCAGCCGACTCGTATGGACTCACGACGTACTGCCCGACAACCTCGCTGAACCTCTGGCCGCGGCCATGGACGGCGGCCTGCCCATCATCAAGCAGACCATCGAGAAACGAGCCGCGGCGGCCGTAGAGAACTGACCTGAACTCCGGGCCGAATCGACGATTGCCGCCCGGCGACCGTGACAACGCAACAGCGCCCTGCCCGGATCAGCCCCGGGCAGGGCGCTACGAGGTTGCAGGGCTCAGGAGTTGAGGTGGGACTCCAGCCGCTCGACCTTGGCGGTGAGCTGGCCGGTGTGGCCGGGCCGGATGTCGGCCTTGAGCACCAGACCGACCCGGGGCGACTTCGCGGCGACGACCTCGACGGCCTGTTTCACCACCGCCATCACCTTGTCCCACTCCCCCTCGATATTGGTGAACATCGCGTTGGTCTCGTTCGGCAGGCCCGAATCGCGGACCACCTGGACCGCCTCGGCGACGGCCTCACTGACGCCGCCGGTCTCATCACCGACGGCCGGACTGATACTGAAGGCAACGATCATGCGTCCACCTTGCCAGGCTCCAGGACTGGGTCCGATTTCTTTCACCTTCGTGACGCTCGTCACTCGTACCGCTACCAATCGCGGTCGGCCGACTACTCTGCGCGGATGACCGTGCATATCGAGACTCACCCGTCCGCAATCTCGAGACGCCGTTTCGCCGGCTTGGCCGCCTTCACCTCCGCTGCCGCCCTTGGCCTCACCCAAGTGGCGACCGCTCGCTCAGCCTCCGGCGACACCAGTCGCCGCCGGGAGTACGTCCCGGCCGTGGTGGTCGGTACCGGCTACGGATCGGCGGTGACCGCGCTCCGCCTCGGCGAGGCCGGTATCACCACGACGATGCTGGAGATGGGCCAGTTGTGGACGAAACCCGGCCGCGACGGCAAAGTCTTCTGCTCGACGCTCAACCCCGATCACCGGTCGATGTGGTTCGCCCGCCGAACCGAGGCGCCGCTTTCGACGTTCCTCTGGCTTGATGTGGTCAACCGCGATATCGGCCGCCCGTACGCCGGCGTACTGGACCGCCTCGACTACGACAACATGGGCGTGTACGTCGGACGCGGCGTCGGCGGTGGGTCGCTCGTCAACGGTGGCATGGCGCCGACGCCAGAGCGGGCGTACTTCGAGAAGGTGCTGCCGAACGTCGACGCGAACCAGATGTACCGACGGTTCTACCCGCTGGCCAAACGCCTGCTCGGCGTCAACTCTATCGACCCGCGCTATCTGGAGAGGACCCCGGCGTACCGCTATGCCCGCGTCTCCCGCAAGCTCGCGCACCAGGCGGGATTTCGTACGACGGTGATCCCGAGTGTCTACGATTTCCGTTATATGCAACGCGAAGAGCGTCGGCAGGTGCCGCGGTCGGCGCTCGCGGGTGAGGTGCTCTACGGCAACAACCACGGCAAGAAGTCGCTCGACCAGACGTACCTCGCGGACGCCGTCGGCACCGGCAATGTCACCATCCGCACGCTGACGAAGGTGACGAGCATCCGCCGCGAGCGCGACGACTACGTCCTGACGCTCGAGCGAATCGATGCCTGGGGCAAGCTTCTCTGGCGCGGCGAACTCGGCTGCCGCTACCTCTTCCTCGGCGCCGGCAGTCTCGGCACCACCGAGTTGTTGCTCAGGGCAAGGGAAACCGGCGCGCTGCCGAACCTGCCCGAGTCGATCGGCCGCGGCTGGGGTCCGAACGGCAACGTCATGACCGCCCGCGCCAACCATTTGTGGGACAGCACCGGCACCCTGCAGTCCACGATCCCGACCCTCGCGATCAACAACCTGCACGATCCGGTCCATCCGGCTCTCGCCGAGATCGCACCACTGCCGGTCGGGATCGAGACCTGGGCCAGCCTCTATCTGACGATCACGTCCAACGCCGAACGCGGCCGCCTGGTCTTCGATCGCGCGAACAACAAGGCCAAACTCCTCTGGGGCCCCGGCCAAAGCGATCCCGCCATCCAGGCGACGAAGGCGTTGTTCGACAAGATCAACCGCACCACCGGTACGACGTACCGCCACGACCTCTTCGGCAACAACGAACGCTTCGCCGCCGACTTCTGCTACCACCCCCTAGGCGGCTGCGTACTCGGCCGAGCCACCGACAACTACGGCCGCGTAAAGGGCTACCCCAACCTCTACGTAACCGACGGCGCCCTCATCCCCGGCTCCATCAGCGTCAACCCCTTCCTAACCATCACCGCCCTAGCCGAACGCAACATCACCCACCACCTCCCCACCCTCCACCCCTAATCCCCCCACACCCAACACCTCGCCGCCATCCCGCTCATCGGTCCCTTGCGCCCCGGCGCGCCGCCGTTCATCGGACCCTTGTGCCCCGGCGCGTCGGCGTTCATCGGTCCCTTGTGATCACGCGCCGGCGCGTCATCGGGCCCTTGTTACACGGCGCGTCGAGGTTCGTCGGGCCCTTGTGACCACGCGCGGAAGTCTTGGCAGCAAGGCCAGCCAGTAACGCACCTTGCATTCCTTGGTCATAAGGGACCGATGAGCGGCGGCGCGCCGGGTCACAAGGGCCCGATGAACGGGATACGTCAGGCCGCGCGGCGTGGCGCGAGGTCGGGACGACGAGCGACGGCGGCGAAGCGTGCGACCGCGGGGCGAGGGCGGCGGGGGCGGCGGCGACGGCGACGGCGGCGGGGCGAGGACAACTGGCGAAGGCGGCTGCCATACCAAACGGTATGGTATGGTCCGGGCATGGTGGCGCGGGAGGATTGGGTGCGGGTTGGACTGGGGGTGTTGGCGCGGGAGGGGGCGCCGGGGGTGACGATTGAGCGGTTGACTGGGGAGTTGGGGGTTAGCAAGGGGTCGTTTTACCACCACTTCAAGGGGGCCGGGGGGTTCAAGACGGCTTTGCTGGAGTACTTCGAGACGCAGAACACCCGGCGGTTGATGGATGCCGTTGAAGAGGATCCGACGGCGGCCGGTGTGGTGAAGCTGCATCGGTTGCTCGAGCTCATCCTGGACGACTCGCGTGGGTATGACCTGGAGATCGCCATTCGGGCCTGGGCCTTGCAGGACGACGAGGTTCGGGCTGCGCAGGAGCGGGTGGATCGGACCCGGACCGACTACCTCGAAGGGCTCTGCCGCGAGATCCTGAAAGACCGCAGGAGCCAGCGCGAGAGCCAGCGCGAGAGCCCGAAAGGCCGCGAGAGGGAGAAAGAGCGCGAGAGCCGGAAGGACCGCGAGAGCGCGGCGGGCGTCGAGACCGGCGAGGCGGCGCATTTGGCGCGGTTGCTCTACCTGATTCTGATCGGCGCCGGGCAGGTTGTGCCCGGCGTGCCGCGGGATGAGTTGCGTGCGATCTATGCGATGACCCTGCGCCTGTCCATCGGCGAGACCGCCCTCTGAGCAAGCGCAGGCCTGACCAAAGACCGAATCGAACCGAACTGGAGGAACGACGTGAGGGTTCTGACGTATGCCGAGGAACTGGGTGAGGCGCTCAGCACGGCGGATGAGTTCGATGTGAAGACGACCGTCGGCAAGGCGGATCTGCGCGAGTTCACCGCGGGGGCGTTGAGTTGGTCGCCGCTTTGGATGCGGGCGTTGTTCGCCGTCCGGTACGTGTTCGCGAAGGCCTTGCGCCTCGATACGGCCAACGTGCCGATCACCGCGCGGCCGACGCCGACGGGGATGGACTTCACGCCCGGCAGCAAGATCGGCTTCTTCACCGTCACCCGTGCCGAGGAGGATCGCTACTTGCTGCTCGAGGTCGTCGACAACCACCTCACCGGCTACCTCGCGATGACCGCCGAGCCCGTGGCAGACGGCAACAAGCTGAGCCTGATCACGATGGTGAAGTTCCACCGGAAGGCCGGCAAAGGGTATTACCAGGTGATCAAGCCGTTCCACCATCTGATCGTCACGGGCATGCTGCACGCCGGCGCCCGCGCAACCAAGCCCTGACACACGCCCAGGCACGGGCCGTCCGAGCATTGCCCAGGCACCCGGGAGAGGCCAGGTTCGAGACCGGTGCTTGCGTGTGCATAGGTTCGACATAGGCTCAGGTGCGTGACTGATCACGTAGAGCAGACCGGCCCGGCTCCACAGTCCACCCCGGCGAACGCCCCTGTGAGTACGGCGATGCGCCGAGCGCTGAAACGCGCGGACGACGGCAAGACGCTGGACGCTACCGAGGTGGAGGTGCTGCTCACGGCCAGTGGCGATGCCCTCACCACGTTGATGGCGACGGCTGCCCGGGTTCGCGACCAGGGCCTGGCGGATGCGGGCCGGCCCGGCATCGTGACGTACTCCAAGAAGGTCTTCATCCCGTTGACCCGGCTGTGCCGCGACCGGTGCCACTACTGCACGTTCGCGACCACGCCCGGCCGGGTTCACTCGCCGTACCTGAGTCCTGACGAGGTGCTGGAGATCGCCCGCCAGGGTGCGGCCCTCGGTTGCAAGGAGGCCCTCTTCACGCTCGGCGATGCGCCCGAGGACCGCTGGGATGCCGCGCGGAACTGGCTGGACGAGGCCGGGTACGACTCCACCTTGGACTACGTGCGCGCGATGGCGATCCGGGTGCTGGAGGAGACGGGACTGCTGCCGCACCTCAACCCTGGCGTCATGTCGTGGCAGGACCTGCAGCGGCTCAAGCCCGTCGCGCCGAGTATGGGCATGATGCTGGAGACGACGTCGCGCCGGCTGTTCGAGGAGAAGGGCCAGCCGCACTTCGGCTCCCCCGACAAGGATCCGGCCGTACGGGTGCGGGTGCTCGAGGACGCGGGCCGGTCGAACGTGCCGTTCACGACGGGCCTGCTGATCGGCATCGGCGAGAATCTGGCCGAGCGGGCCGACTCGATCTTCGCGTTGCGCCGGATCGCCCGCCAGTACGGCGGAATCCAGGAGGTCATCATCCAGGGGTTCCGGGTGAAGCCGGATACCGCGATGCGCAACGACGCCGACGTACCGCTCGATGAGTGGCTTGCCGCGATCGCCGTCACCCGGATCGTGCTCGGGCCACGGATGCGCGTGCAGGCTCCGCCGAACCTGGTCGACCTGGCCGAGTGCCGCCTGCTACTCGACGCGGGCGTGGACGACTTCGGCGGGGTTTCGCCGCTGACGCCGGATCACGTCAATCCGGAACGGCCCTGGCCGCAGATCGACGACCTGGCGAAGGTCACCGCGGACGCCGGCTTCACGCTAAAGGAACGGCTCACGGCCCATCCCGAGTACCTGCGCGAGCCGTGGTTGGACCCGCGCCTGATCAAGCACGTCGAGGCTCTGGTCGATCCCGCGACCGGCCTGGCGAACGAAGACGCGTACCCGAAGGGCCTGCCCTGGCAAGAGCCCGACGGTGGTTGGGACAGCGTCGGCCGGACCGACTTGCACACCGCGATCGACACCGAGGGACGTCGTACCGAGACGCGGTCGGACTTCGACGCGGCGTACGGCGACTGGGACGTGCTGCGCGAGGACGTCGCGAACCGGGCGGCGCCGGAGCGGATCGACGGTGACGTGAAGCAGGCCCTCGCGGCCGCCGAACGCGATCCGGCCGGGCTCTCCGACGACCAGGCGTTGACCCTGATCACGGCCACCGGTCCGGCGCTCGACCAACTAGCCAAGATCGCGGATGACCTTCGCAAGCAGGTCGTCGGCGATGACGTGACGTACGTGGTTAACCGGAACATCAACTTCACCAACGTTTGCTACACCGGCTGCCGATTCTGCGCGTTCGCCCAGCGGCGGACCGACGCCGACGCGTACTCGCTGTCGATGGACGAGGTCGCCCAGCGAGCCGAAGAGGCTTGGGTGATCGGCGCGACCGAGGTCTGCATGCAGGGCGGCATCCACCCGGATCTGCCCGGTACGGCGTACGCGGACCTGGTGCGGGCGGTGAAGCAGCGGGTGCCGGAAATGCACGTGCACGCGTTCTCGCCGATGGAGATCGTCAACGGCACAGTCCGTACTGGTCTGTCGGTCGAGGAGTTCCTGATCTCGGTCAAGGAGGCCGGGCTGGACAGCATTCCCGGCACCGCGGCCGAGATCCTCGACGATGACGTGCGCTGGATCCTGACCAAGGGAAAGTTGCCCACGGCAAGCTGGATCGAGATCATCAGCACCGCGCACAAGGTCGGGCTGCCGTCGAGTTCGACGATGATGTACGGCCACGTGGATTCGCCGCATCACTGGGTCCAGCATCTGCGCACGATCGCGGCCGTGCAGGACCAGACGGGTGGTTTCACCGAGTTCGTGCTGTTGCCGTTCATCCACACCAACTCGCCGATCTACCTGGCCGGCGTGGCGCGCCCGGGTCCGACGTACGACGAGAACCGGGCGGTGCACGCGATGTCGCGGATCATGCTGCACGGGCGGATCGACAACATCCAGTGCTCGTGGGTGAAACTCGGCGAGGACGGTTGTGTCGCCGTACTGAACGGTGGCGTCAACGACATCGGCGGCACGTTGATGGAGGAGACCATCAGCCGGATGGCCGGTTCGAAGCACGGTTCGCGCAAGTCCGTGGAGGAGCTGACCCGGATGGCGACCGCGGCGGGGCGTCCGGCCCGGCAGCGCACCACGACGTACGGCGAGGTGCCGGCCCGGCCGAAGAGCCTTCTCGAACTGGCCTGAGAATAGGCAACCGCCGCTTTCCTTTAACCCAAGGGAAAGCGGCGGTCAGTAATTGAAAGGGCCCAGAAACAGCAGTGTCGTGGCGGCGGTCACCACCTCACCGGTGACCGCGACCACGACAACACGGGCTGGAAACGAGCCCTTGTACAGCTGATGGCTTCCCGCAACGCCTGGAGCGGGAGGCCACGTTTTGTCAGCGACCCGTCCGTCGCCGACAACCGAAAGAATTTCATGTGGCGTCGCTTCCCCGCGACGGTCAGGATCAAACATTTGCATGGATTTGATCAATGACTTTGCGAAGTCATTGAGTGACGTTTGGCTACATTCCCACGCTCAGTAAGGGAACGTGTCGTCCCTGCGGGTGGGATCGAGGTCCCAGAGTGAGAAGTCGACCACTTTGTGTGACTCCTCGCCGCCGGCCGGGGTCAGCCCGACGTCGTCGTAATCGCGCGAACCGATGCCGTGCAGGAAGCCGACCAGCTCGAACGCGGACACCACATCGTGGATCTCGTGCACCACGTCGTCGTTGTTCGCGCTCTCGGCCAGCCGCTGCGCGTAGGCGACGAACGCCTCGGGATCGGTCACCACGAAGTCGTAGCGAGCCTGGTACGACAGCCGCATGCCATGCTCGGGCACCAGCGGCAGGTCGGGCAGATCGTTCTCGAGGTCACCCTCGACGAATTCGCGATAGTCGTCCGGGTCCTCGAAATCGTCCGGGTTGATCGCCGGGTCGTCGAACTCGCCGGGCTCGTAGGAGTCGATGCCGAGGAACAGGTCGCCCCAGCCTCGCTCGTGCACGGCGTCGGCGAGCACGCGGGCCTGCACCCGCACCTGCTCGATCGCGACGGTGGCACGCAGATCGTGTAAGTCCAGCGCATCCGCCTGCTCGATCAGGATCCTCGCCAGTTCCCGGGCGGCAGTGGCGGCCGATGCGGCCTCCCTCGGCTCACTCATACGACGACGCTACAACCTCATGGCCTTCGGTTCAGCGTCAGCCCGCCGTGACCGCCTGCTTGGTTGTGGGCAGCATCGGTACGTCGACCAGCGCCGCGGGGATGCCGAACGCGTCCACCAGCTCGACCGCTTCGGGCCGGACCTGGGCCGCGAGCTCGTTCACCAAGGCGGTGATGGCCTTCGAACGGGCTCCGGACAGGCGGCCGTGCTCCATGTACCAGGCTCGCTCGTTCTCGATGGTGGCCAGCGCATGCAGGTCGTACAGGAGCTTGAGCGTCTCGCGGGCCGGGCCTTCCGGCGCGCGTCCGACCGCGGTCGCGAAGGCCTCCAGCACGATCCGCTCGACGTGTGCGCGGCCGGCTGCGATGACGTGGTCCTGGCAGCGGTTGAAGACCTCGAACGGCTCGACGCCGTCGTCGATCCCCCGCTTCAGCCGGCGGGCCACACCGGCGAGCATGTGCTGCTCGCGGAATCGCACCATGCCGCTGTGGTAGTCGTCATCGCGCAGACCGGCGTCGCTGTCGCCCTCGTCGACACGACTCGGTACGGCGTCGCGCAGCCGCTCGATCAGCTGCCGTACGGCCGTCTTCTCCACCGCGATCTCGACTGCCTGCGCCGTCACGAACTTGGCCACGCCGAGCGGATCGAGCTTGCCGAACGACTCGCGATATCCCGTCAGCAGGCCCTTCGCGACGAGTTGCAGCAGGACCGTGTTGTCGCCCTCGAAGGTGGTGAACACGTCGGTATCGGCCTTCAGCGTGGCGAACCGGTTCTCGGCCAGATAGCCGGCGCCGCCACAGGCTTCGCGGCAGGCCTGGATCGTCTCGGTGGCGTGCCAGGTGCCGAGGGCCTTGATACCGGCGGCCTGGGCCTCCAACGCGCGACGGTCGTGCTCACTGGTCTGGTCCGGGTCGTCGGCGTTCTCGGCGCCGAAGATGCGGACGAACTCGTCGACCAGCTCGGCCTGGGCGAAGTGCAAGGCGTACGTCCGAGCGAGCAACGGCAACAACCTGCGCTGGTGCATCCGGTAATCCAGCAGCAGGGCCTCATCCGCGGCGCCCGGCGCACCGAACTGCCGCCGCTGCGATCCATACCGTACGGCGAGCGCGAGGGCGACCTTGCTGGCGTTGATCGCCGCGCCGCCAACGGAGACCCGGCCCTGGACCAAGGTGCCGAGCATGGTGAAGAACCGGCGATCCGGGTTCTCGATCTCGCTCAGGTAGTTGCCATCAGCATCGACCTGGGCATACCGGTCGAGCAGCGCCTCGCGTGGTACCCGGACCTGGTCGAACGTCAGCCGGCCGTTGTCGACACCGTTCAGCCCGAGCTTCTCGCCGCAATCGCCGATCGTCACGCCGGGCATCGGGTTGCCCTCGTCGTCGCGGATCGGGACCAGCAGGCAGTGCACGCCATGCGTCTCGCCGCCGACGACGAGCTGCGCGAAGACCGCCGCCATCCGGCCGTGGCGGGCCGCGTTACCGATGTAGTCCTTGCGCGCCTGGACGTCGGGCGTGTGGATGACGAATTCGCCCGCCGCCGGGTCGTACGTCGCGGTGGTGCGGAGCGCCTGCACGTTCGAACCGTGGCCCGTCTCGGTCATCGCGAAACAGCCGAGCAGGTGTGCGTTCAACGCGTCCGGGAGGTACGCCTCGTGATGGCGGGTGGTGCCGAGGTGCAGGATGGCGCCGGCGAAGAGGCCGAACTGGACGCCTGCCTTGATCAACAGCGAGAGGTCGCCGTACGCGAGCGTCTCGAAGCCCGCGATGAACCCGCCGAGGTCGCCACCGCCGCCGAATTCCTTCGGGAAGCCGCGGGCGGTCTGGCCGTCATCCGTCGCTGATCGGAGCACGTCGAGGACCCGATCGCGGTAGGCGTCGCGCGGCAGCTCCAGCGCCTCGGTCAGCAGGCCGACGTGCTCGGCCAACCCCACCCGCGCCTGATCCCGCGCTTGCTTATACGTCCCATCCAAGTACTCCCGCAGCCCCGATTCACCCATGCCCCAAACGTACCGCCTGCCTCGGCGCAGGCCTGGGCGCCGCAGGTGCGGAGGTATTGTGGTGGTTGTGCCGAATTTGCGGATTAGTGAGGCGGCCTCGTTGTTGGGGGTCAGTGATGACACCGTGCGGCGGTGGATCGACCAGGGGCGGTTGCGGTCGGTGAGCGAGCACGGGCGGATGGCGATCGACGGCAAGGCGCTGGCCGCGTTCGCGCAGGAGCTGGCCGAGACGCCGGAGCTGGGCGGCACCAAGGCGGCGAGCGCCCGGAACCGGATGCGCGGCATCGTCACGCGCGTACTCAAGGACGGCGTGATGGCGCAGGTCGAGATGCAGGCCGGGCCGTTCCGGGTGGTGTCGCTGATGAGCCGGGAGGCCGCCGAGGAGCTCGGGCTCGAGCCGGGCAGCCTCGCCGTCGCCTCGATCAAGTCGACCCACGTTGTTGTCGAGATTCCGGAGGCCTGAGTGTTCCGCCGTACCGCCGCTTTTTTGACCGCAACGCTCGCCCTCATCACGACAGCTTGCGGAAGCGACGCTTCAGCGAAAGGGGACGGCCTGTCCGGCACAGTGACCGTGTTCGCGGCGGCCTCGCTGACGGGGACGTTCACCCAACTGGGCAAGGACTTCGAGGCCGCACACCCTGGGGTGAAAGTGAGCTTCAACTTTGCCGGGAGTTCGGCCCTCGCCAAGCAGATCACCGAGGGCGCGCCCGCTGACGTCTTCGCCTCGGCCGCGCCGAAGAACATGGCGCAGGTCACCGACGTCGTCTCCCCCGTCACCTTCGCGACGAACCAGCTCGAAATCGCTGTACCTAAAGGGAATCCGGGCAAGATCACCGGGTTGGCCGACTTCGGCATGCCGGCGCTGAAGATCGCGTTGTGCGCCGAGCAGGTGCCGTGCGGTGCCGCCGCGGCCAAGGTGTTCGAGGTGGCCGGGATCAAGGCCCAGCCGGACAGCCTCGAGCAGGACGTCAAGGCCGCGCTGACGAAGGTCCGGTTGGGCGAGGTGGACGCGGCGCTGGTCTATCGCACGGACGTGAAGGCCGCCGCCGATGAGGTCGAGGGGATCGAGTTCGCTGAGGCGGGCAAGGCCGTCAACGAGTACCCGATCGCCGTGCTGGGTGGGGCGCCGAACGTGGTCGGCGGGAAGGCCTTCGTCGACTTCGTCCGGTCTGACCAGGGCCGGAAGGTGCTGACCGTGGCAGGCTTCGTAGTCCCGTGAGCCGGCGGAAGGTCGGGGGGCGGTTGCCGCTGGTGCTGGTCGTACCGGCCCTGCTGGGGTTGGCGTTTCTCGTCGTACCGCTGATCGGCCTGTTGATCGAAGCGCCTTGGTCGACGTTGCCGGATCGCCTGTTCAGCGCCGAAGTCGGTCAGGCCCTGCGGCTGTCCCTGCTCTGCGCGTCGGCGGCGACGGTGATCTGCCTGCTGCTCGGAGTTCCGCTCGCCTGGGTGCTGGCCCGTTCGGAGCTGCCCGGGCGCGGCGTCGTGCGGGCGTTGGTGACCGTGCCGCTGGTGCTCCCGCCAGTGGTTGGAGGGGTCGCGCTGCTGCTGGTGCTCGGGCGGCGCGGGTTGATCGGCGAGCGGATCGACCTATGGTTCGGGTATTCGTTGCCCTTCACAACGGCCGCGGTGATCGTGGCGGAAACCTTTGTGGCCATGCCGTTCCTGGTCATCTCGGTTGAAGGCGCGTTGCGTGCGGCCGACCCGCGATACGAGGAGGCGGCCGCGACGCTCGGGGCATCCCGCTGGCTGACGTTCCGCCGGGTCACGTTGCCGTCGATCGCGCCGGGCGTGGTCGCGGGCGCGGTGCTGTGCTGGGCCCGGGCACTTGGCGAGTTCGGTGCCACCATCACTTTCGCGGGCAATCTGCCCGGCCGTACGACGACGATGCCGCTCGCCGTCTACCTCGCGCTCGAGACGGACCCGGACGTGGCGATCGTACTCAGCGTCGTACTGCTCGCCGTCTCGGTCATCGTCTTGGCCTGCCTGCGCGAGCGTTGGATCAGTGGTCTGCGATGAGCCTCACCGCCCAGCTCCAGGTCACGCGCGGGTCTTTCCAACTCGACATCGCTCTGGCGATCGCGCCGGGGGAAGTCGTCGCGTTGCTCGGGCCAAACGGCGCCGGCAAGACAACCGCGATCCGTACGCTGGCAGGCTTGTTGCCCTTGACCGATGGGTTCATCCGGCTTGGCGACGACGCGTGGGACGAACCACCCAAGACGTTCCAGCCTGCCGACAAACGCCCGCTCGGCGTGGTGTTCCAGGACTACCTGTTGTTCAATCACCTTACGGCGTTGGAGAATGTCGCCTTCGGATTACGGGCCCGAGGCAACGATCGGCATACCGCCCGCGCGCAGGCCCTTGGCTGGTTGGAGACGATGGGCCTCGCGTCGTTCGCGCGCCAACGACCGCGCGCGTTGTCCGGCGGGCAGGCCCAGCGGGTGGCGTTGGCGCGGGCTCTCGCGACGAAGCCGGAGTTGCTCCTGCTGGACGAACCACTCGCTGCGCTGGACGCCGGGACCACTTTGCACGTACGGGCCGAGCTCGGGCACCACCTCAGCCGGTTCGAGGGACGGACGTTGCTGGTCACTCACGATCCGCTCGACGCGATGGTGCTGGCCGATCGGCTCGTCATCATCGAGAACGGCCGGATCGTCCAGGAGGGACCACCCGGCGAGATCGCCCGCCGGCCGCGGACCGACTACGTGGCCCAGTTGGTCGGGCTCAACCTTTATCGCGGTAGCGCGGACGGTACCGCGGTCGCGCTGGCCGACGGCGGCACCATCACCATCGCCGAACCGGCTCGCGGCCCGGTGCACGTGGCCTTCCCGCCGACCGCGATCAGCCTGTACGCCGAACGCCCGTCGGGTAGTCCGCGGAACACCTGGCCCGTCATCGTGCGTACGGTCGAGCAACACGCGCACACCGTCCGCGTACGCCTCGACGGACCACCCGCGCTACTCGCCGACGTAACCCCGGCCGCCGTCGCCGACCTTCGCCTGCGACCGGGTCTACCGCTCTGGGCCACGCTCAAAGCAACGGAGATCCAGACCTACCCGAGCTAATCGCGTCGACTGCCTCGCGAGTTCGCTGCGTACCGGGCTGGCGCCAGCGAACCACCCACTCGTACCGCGGGATCGCGTCGCGCAACGGCCGTACCACCACGCCATCCGGACAAGGCGTCGACAACAACCCCAACGCAACGCACTCCCCCGCCCGAACCAACTCCAGCGCCGGGCCCGTGCCATCCGTACTCGCGGGATGCCGTCGCGGGCTGAACCCCGCCGCCGCACACTGCGCAACCACCAGCGCATTCCACTCCGGCGCGAAGTCGTCCCGCGGGAGGTAGTGCAACTCGTGCGCGAGATCGGCCAGGTTTATCGCGTCCGCCTTTGCCAACCGATGCTCAGCCGGTACGGCAACGCCGAGTGGTTCGCGATGGATGACCAATTGGTCGAGCCCATCCGGTTGGGTCGCCGTGGCTCCGCAGAGGCCGAGATCGAGGTCGCCGGCGAGAAGGCGCCGGTCCTGCTCGGCGCTGCCGCGACTACTCACTTCCAGCCGCATGGTCGGAAAGCGGTCGCGTAGCCGGGCCAACACCGCCTGCGGTGCCGCAAGCGCAGACTCGAGAACATCAATACGCAGTACGTCGCTACGCCCGCTCGTGGCGGCCGCATCCGCGATGCCCGCGCGGATCGCGGCCAACGCCTTCTGGGCATGCGGGACGAACGCCGCGCCCTCGGGGGTGAGCGTCACGCCTCGCGACGTACGGTCGAAGAGCTGGAAACCGAGCTGCGCTTCGAGCCGTCGGATCTGGTTGCTCAGGGCCGGTTGCGACACGTACAACCGCCGCGCGGCCGCGGTGAAGTGCAACTCCTCGGCCATGACCAGGAAGTAGCGGACCAACCTCAGATCTACATCCATAACCAGATCCTGTGACGCTAGCGCGAATGTGTCTTGGACGCCGAACCTATCCCGGGCCGACTCTGAACATCATGACAACACTTTCCGAAGAACTGCGCGCCAGCTGGGAGAAGCAGCAATCCATCCACGCGCCTGATCGTGAGCTCCGCTTTCAGTTGATGCTGGACAACGTCGAGCTGTTGAGCGGCCGCCCGGCCCGGGTTCTGGATCTCGCGTGCGGACCTGGTTCGATCACGCGGCGGGTGTTGCAGCGGTTCCCCTTCGCCCAAGTGGTTGCTCTGGACATCGATCCGTTGTTGCTCGACTTGGCTCGTACTGCTTTTGCCGGCGATGAACGGGTTGAGGTGGTTGAGGGGCAACTGGCTGATCCGGCTTGGGATGCCGGGTTGGCGCCTGGGTTTGACGCGATCCTCACGTCAACGGCGATGCACTGGTTGCCGCCTGAAGCCTTGGCTGGTGTGTATGCGGGCGCTGCTCGGCTATTGCGTCCGGGCGGGGTCTTCGCGAACGCCGACCACGTGCCGCTGGCAGATCCGGTACTACGCCAAGCCGCCGACGACCTCCACGCCCAACGCCTACGCGACACGTTCTCGGCCGGCGCCGAAAGCTGCGACGACTGGTACCACCGCGCCTACGCCGAGCCGGCATACGCGGGTCTCTGGGAAGAACGATCCCGGCGCCTATCCCACTGGATCGGCGATTTGCTCGAGCCGGCCGACTGGCATGTCGATCGGCTCCGCCAGGCTGGGTTTGCGCATGCCGAGGTTGTCTGGCGTCGGGGGAACGATGCTGTGGTTGTTGCGGTCAAGCCGGGGTGAGGTCTTTGGCGGGGTTGTGTTGGTGGCACTCGTCCCCCTGAGTTCTTGCGAATTGTCTGGTGGACCCGGGTCGCGTCAAGGGCTTCATCGGCTGACGCCGACGCTAACGCGCCCTTGACCCGACCCGGCTCCACCAACTACAGCGGGCTATTCAGGGGGACGAATGAGGTCTGCCCGCTTGCCTCACGCCCTCCCGTCCACGAATGGCCAGCTGATGCCGATCACGAATGGCCGAGCGGTGCGGTCGTCGGCGGCCGGGTGCTGCGGTGAACGGACGGCCCGGGTGGCGCCGACCTCGGTGGCCAGATCACGCCGTCCTCGAGTGGCCGAGTCGCCGCGCTCGGGCGGCCGGGCGGTGCCGTGCTCGAGTTGGCGGGTGGTGCCGGCTTCGGTTGCCGGGTTGTCGCGGAATGCTCTTGCCTGGCGAGGGGTAGCCACCGTGCGGGTGGGTTACCACCTCGGATTGGCGGGTTCACGTGGTTGTTGCAACACCTCGATTTGAGGAGTTGTGATGGTTATGTCGTTTGTGGAGGACAACGAGCGTCACGGTGCTGCCTTGTTGCGGCTGGTGGATTCGGGGGTCGGGGTAGCGGCTGCGTGTGAGTCGTTGGGGATCGGGCGTGGTCGTGGCTATGAGATCTTGCGGGCTCGTGGCCGTGGTTCGCGTCCGCGCACGGTGATCACTGATGCGTTGCGGGAGCAGGTCATCGCGGTGTTCAAGGAATCGGGGAACATCACTGGCGCGGGTTCGGCCTGCGGGTTGAGGCATGACACTGCCCGGCGGATCCTTGTCGTGGCCGGGCTGGTTCCCGCGGTGCGGGCCGTGAAACGCAAGACCCAGGCCAGGGTCCGCCTCGAGGAGTTGCTGGAGGCGGGCTGGTCCATCACGCGCGCAGCCAAGGAGGTGGGCGTGCATCCGGGTACTGCGCGGGACTGGCATCACGGGGTCCGCAGGGTGGGCAACACGCGGGTCTATCCCGATGGGCGGGTCGTGGACTACGGCACCACAACCCGATACTCCACTTCCATGACCCCATCAGCTGACGCGGTGATCAGCGACCGTTACCTGTGCCTGGACCAGCGGCTGGCGATCGCCGATGGGCGGGTCAACAAACTCACCTTGACCGCGATCGCGGCCGGCATCGGCAAGGACAAGTCCACAGTCTCTCGTGAGATCCGCGCCCACAGTGTTGAAGGAACCTACCTGCCCCACCAGGCCCACCGCGACGCTGCGGCCGCCAGGGCCCGGCCCAAGACCTCAAAGCTGGTCACCGATCCCGCGTTGCGTGAGCAGGTCGAGCTGGGTCTGGAGCGGAAGTTGTCGCCGGAGCAGATTTCGAACAGGCTCGTCAAGGACTTCCCCGACGACGAGAGCATGCGCGTGAGCCACGAGACGATCTACAAGGCGCTCTACTTCCAGGCCCGCGGCGGCCTCAAACGCGAAGTCCAGACCGCGCTGCGCACCGGACGGACCCGCCGCAAACCACAACGCCAGCCCGGCCAGCGCCAGCACCGGTTCGTCGAGGAGATGATCATGATCTCCGAGCGGCCCGCCGAGGCCGACGATCGCGCGGTTCCCGGCCACTGGGAAGGCGACCTGATCATGGGCGAGAACAACCGGTCCGCGATCGCCACCCTGGTCGAACGCACCACCCGCTACACGATGCTGGTCCACCTGCCCGGCGGCCACGACGCCGAACAGGTCCGCGACGGTCTCATCGCGACGATGAAAACCCTGCCCGGCCATCTGCGCGGCTCGCTGACCTGGGACCAGGGCTGCGAAATGGCCAAACACAAACAGTTCTCCATCGCCACCGACATGGCCGTCTACTTCTGCGACCCGCACTCCCCCTGGCAGCGCGGCACCAACGAAAACACCAACGGACTACTGCGCCAGTACTTCCCCAAGGGCACCGACCTGAGCATCCACGGACCCGAAGACCTCGAACACGTCGCCCAAGAACTCAACGGGCGACCACGCAAAACGCTCGACTGGGACACCCCAGCCGAACGCCTACGTGATCTACTCACCACCTAGAAACCAACCCGGTGTTGCAACGACCCCTCGAAACCGCCAATCCGAGGTGGTAACCCACCTCGCGGATGGCTAGCCACCCTCGGCACCCAGTGCTCCCGCCGAGGCGACCGGTCGCCGCCCTATTCCGAGTGTCGACCCTCGGAATGGGGGGTGGACTCGCCAAACTTGCCGGGTCGACTCCCCATTCCGCAGGTCGACCCTCGGAATAGGGAGGCGCACAGCCGGACTTGGGAGGGCGCTTGTCCCAACTTCGGAGTGGCGCTTCCGATGTGGAGGGGTAGCCGCCGAGGTGATGGGTTCACACTCGTGATCGGATGGGGTAGCCCGGGATCTTGGGGGGTTAACGTCTGAGATTCTGGGTTCCGGGCCGGTTACTTGGTACCGGAACCCAGCAGATCAAGGGATAACCGCCGATTTGCGGGCAGAAACTCCGCGAGGGCCAGCACGGGCGTCTTCCCGAGCGGACTGGACGTTTTTCGGGCCGAAAAACGTCCGGTTCGCTCAGGAAGACGCCGGCTGTAAGGCCCGGGCGCCCTGCACTAGGAATGGCTCGTCATCGGTGAGCGCGATCGCTTGTGGCAAACGGTCAGACTGCACCCGTCCCCCTGAATAGCCCGCCGTACTTGGCCGGTTCGGGTCGGGTCAAGGGCGCGTCAGCGTCGGCGCTAGCCGATGAAGCCCTTGACGCGGCCCGAACCGGCCTGACAATTCGCAAGACTTCAGGGGGACGGGTGCCCGCCAATCGCTGGCGCAGGGGACGGGTGTCCACCAAAAGCCGGGTCGACCGCAACCCGCGGCCTACGATCGAAACTGACCCAACCACGAGGGAAGCGGGATTCGCGCGATGGAGCCAAGTACCGGGTGGCGGGAAGTTGTGGGGGCGGATGAAGCGGTGCGGCATGAGGAGCAGGCGGCGCAGTTCGTTGCCATGCAGAGTCGGAAGAGCGAGAAGTACGGCATCGGTCGCGCTCTTCATCGCAAGCAACTGGCCGGGTTGCGGGCCACGTTTGAGGTGTTGCCGGATCTGCCGGATGAGGCGAGGCATGGGTTGTTCGCGGTGCCGCATAAGTACGACGCCTGGTTGCGGCTGTCGAATGGCGGGTTCAACTACGCGCCCGACAAGGTTCCGGATATCAGAGGCTTCTCGATCAAAGTCCTGGGTGTCACGGGTAAGGGCGCACTCGGGGGTTCGGCGGCGTCGCAGGACTTTGCGCTGATCAACCACTCGCGGTTCAGCTCACCCACCAGCGACGTCTTCACCAAGGTCGTCACCACTGGAGGTGCTGGCAGCCGAGGCGAGATCTTGAAGCGCGTCGTGTCCAACCCCGGCCTCATTCCCAAACTGGTCGCCGTGACGGGCGCGCTGAAGACACCGTTCGACGGTTTCGCGACGCATGACTTTCACAGTGCGGCGCCGATTGCCTGTGGTCCGTATGCCGTCCGCGTCAAGGTCGCGAAGGCTTCCGACCAGCCCGCACCAGAGGCGAACCAGGATTGGGCCGCGGACGTCTACAACCGGCTCCCCCTGACCCACGATGTACAACTCCAGTTCTTCAGTGACCAAGCAACAACCCCCATCGAGGACGCCTCGGTCGATTGGCCGACGCCGTATCTGACCGTCGCCCGGCTGACCATTCCGGCGCAGCAACGCGACCAGGCCTTCGACGCCGAAGTCGAGGCGGAGCGGTTCGATCCGTGGAACGCGCTGGTGGAACACAGGCCACTTGGCGAGGTCATGCGGGCGCGCAAGGTCGCCTACTTTGCGAGTCAGCAAAACCGCGGCGCGAGGTGACTGTCGGGATGACCCTGGAATACTCCAAGGTGACTGTCGGTCAAGAATGAACTGTCCAGTAGGAATGCTCGGCATTACGTACCCATCCGTAGCGTGTGAGTTCCTCATATGCCAGTGATGACGCCCGGCACTACGCGGTGGCTGTTCGGACGACACAAGATGGCTCTGGAACACCGACGAGCCGAGGGGGTCCGACGTGGCGCAGTACGAGCTCTTCTGCGTGGCCGACCGGACGTTCTACGACTCCCCGACGAACCGTGGTGCGGACTATCCGGACTTCGCGCAGACTACCCAGCCGGTGCCTCCCGGCTGGGATCACGAGCCTGGCGACGTCTGGATGAACTACGCCCCGACCGGAGTGGTCCTGCCACCGCAGGGATGGAAGATCCACGTCTCATCCTCCCTGGAGGGCGCGGACCACACGCTCGCCGTCGTTTGGGACTACTGCGTGCCGCGGGGTATCGCCTTCAAGTTCCTGCGCAACCTGCCGGTGATGGTGATGCTCAACTCGAAGTCGGCGACACGCGGATCGAGCGGCAAACTCGTCACCATCTACCCGGCCGATGAGGCGCAGCTCGAGCTGGTGCTCAAGGAGCTCGATGACCTACTGCCTGGCGTCAAAGGGCCTTATATTCTTAGCGATCTGCGTTTCGGTGAAGGTGCGCTGTTCGTGCGGTACGGCGCATTCGCCACCAGGTACTGCCTCAGCGATCTCGGCGAGCGCGTCCTCGCATTGGAGGACGGAAACGGCCGGCTCGTTCCGGATGTGCGCGGCGCCACTTTCGCCGTACCGGCCTGGGTGACTTTGCCGTCATTCCTCGAGCCGCATCTCAAGGCCCGGAACGCCGTCACTACCAACGAATTGGCCTACGCGATCGAGAGCGTGATCCAGTTCTCGAACGGTGGCGGTGTCTACCTCGGGCATCACCTCGAGTCGAAGGCGCGCGTCGTGCTGAAGGAAGGCCGTCCGCTGGCAGGGTGGGACGATGCCGGCCGGGACGCCGTGGCCCGGATCGGCCATGAAAGGGACATCCTCGAGCGGCTCGCGGGCCTGGACGTCGTACCGGCGGTGCATGACTACTTCACCCTCGGGGAGCACCACTTCCTGGTGGAGGAGTTCGTCGACGCGAACCCGTTGCAGCGCTTGGTGGTCACGAAGTACCCGCTGACCCGGCCGGACCCGACGACCGAGCAACTCGCGACGTACACCGAGTGGGCGCTCGACATGATCGCCAAGGTGTCCGCGGCCGTCGAGGCCTTGCACGGAAGGGGTGTGGTGTTCAACGACCTCCACCCCGACAACGTGTTGATCGGCCACGAGGAGCGTCTCGTCCTGATCGACTTCGAGGTGGCGACGCTCGCGTCCGAGCAGGCCCGTTCGGCACTGGCGCATCCGGGATACGCGGCACCCGGTGATCGCCAGGGCGTGGAGGTCGACCGGTATGCGCTGGCCTGTCTCACACTCGGCATGTTCGCGCCGCAGACGACCATGCTGCTACAGCTCAACCCGGCCAAGGCGTATCACCTCGCGGACCTCATCACCGAGACCTTCCCGGTGCCTAGGGCAACGATCGACACAGCCGTCCGGACCATCGTCGGCGACCACCCCGCGGAGCCCATCGCCGACGTCACCAACTGGCCCGAGGCCCGCGACGCGATCACCCGGGCCATCGTCGCCCACGCCACTCCGCAACGAGATGACCGCCTGTTCCCCGGCGATATCGCGCAATTCGAGCCCGGTGGTGGGGTGAACTTGTCGTACGGCGCGGCCGGCGTTCTCTACGCCTTGGCCCGCACCGGTGCTGGCCGATTCCCGGACTACGAGGAGTGGCTCTGGCGGCACACTTTAACGTCACAAGACATCAGGCTGGGCCTGTACGACGGCCTGCACGGCGTCGCCCATGTGCTCGATGAGCTAGGCCATCGTGACCGGGCGCTCGACCTGGTCGATCGTTGCCTCCAGCCACAAATCGAGCACGAATTGGGCCTGCACTCCGGCCTGGCCGGCATCGGACTGAACCTGCTGCACTTCGCCGACGAGATCGGCCTGGCGGCGGCGACCCGGGCGATCGACGAGGTGGCCGATCGCCTTGGCGGACCAGAGGACGTGCCGCAGGTCAGCGGCGAGGGCAATCCGCGCGCCGGGCTGATGTTCGGCTCGTCCGGCCCGGCCCTGCTCTTCCTGCACGCCTACGAGCGATTCGCCGATGCCGGCCTGCTCGACCTGGCGAAGATCGCCCTGCAGCAGGACCTCCGGCGCTGTTCATCAGATGCCACGGGAATGTTGCAGGTCAACCAGGGCTGGCGGCTTTTGCCTTATCTGGCAGAAGGTTCGGCAGGTATCAGCCTGGTCCTCGACCGCTATCTGCGGCACTGCCCCGACGACGAGTTGGTCGCCGCGCAGGACGCCCTGCGCGATGTCACCAAGTGCGACTACTTCGTCCAGCCAGACCTCTTCATGGGCCGCGCCGGCATCCTGCTCGCTGCCGCCGAAGACGAAACCAGGGATCAGCTGGTTCGTGGTCTCGGCTGGCATGCCCTGCCCGACGGAACGGGCCTCACATTCCCCGGTCACCAGCTCCTGCGCCTGTCAATGGATCTGGCGACCGGTTCGGCCGGCGTCTTGCTGGCTATGGGAGCAGCCGCTTTGCGGCCGCAGCGGATCTCCCTTCCATTCCTCGGATCACCCCAGCGGTCCGAGCCCGAATGAAGCCCGAGAGGAGGTGTACACGATGGCACTTCTCGACCTGCAAGGTCTCGAGGCCCCCAGCGGTGGCGGCGGTGGCAGTAATGGTGGCGGTAGCACCTTGACCGTCCTCGGTTGTGGTTCCAGGCGTCCGAGCAACCTGAGCGTGCTGCTGTGCCACTGATCCATCGGATCCAGTGAGGTCCTGGGCGGGACACCTCATTCCCGCCCAGGACCACTCGGCGTCGCCAAGCCATGGAGAGTTGCCAACGAGACCGGGAGGAGGCGAGTTGGTGAGGCGTTCAGACATCGTCGAGGTGCTGCACGGCCATGTCGTCGCGGACCCGTATCGATGGCTAGAGGACACCGCTGATCCCGATACCGTGGCCTGGCGGGCCGCGCAGGACGAGCGATGGCTGACGTACGCCGCGACGCTGCCCGGGCGCTACGCCTTCCGCACCAAGGTCGCCGCCCGAACCCGGACCGGCATGGTCTCGCCGCCCGTCTGGCGTGGTGATCGGCACTTCTTCCTGCGCCGCCGCGCCGGGCAGGACCACCCTGTCCTGTACGTCGTCCGCGCGGGCGTCGAGCAGGCCCTGGTCGATCCGACGCACCTGGATCCGACCGGCCAGACCACTCTCGACCACTGGGAGCCGTCCCCGAACGGCCGCCTGCTCGCCTACCAGATCTCGAGAGGTGGTACCGAGCAATCCACCTTGCACATCCTCGATGTCGAGACCGGCGATCCGGCCGATGATCCGATCGATGGTTGCCGGTACTCCCCAGTCGCCTGGTTGCCCGACTGCCGTGCGTTCTACTTCGTTCGCAATCGCCAGGTCCTGCGGCACCACCTCGGTAGTCGCGATGACCTCGTGGTGCGAGCGGCGCCGGCGTCGTACGGGCTGGAGCTCAGTACGGACGGCCGCTGGCTGACGATCTCGGCCGCGGAGGGTTCGCGCAATGACCTCTGGCTGGTCGATCTGGCCGAGCCGGGTCACGACCTCCGCGTCGTCCAAGATGGCGTCGACGCACAAACCGCGATGACGGTGGGACCGGATGGGCGGCTGTACGTCGCGACCACGCACAAGGCGCCGAGCGGGCGGATCTGCGTGGGCGATCCGTTCCATCCCGAGCTGGAGCACTGGCAGGAGCTGGTCTCCGAGGTTCCGGGTGCACCGCTGACCGAGATCGCCGTGCTGGATGACTTGTTGCTGGTCGGCCGGAGTAGGCACGCGCTGAGCGAGATCGGCTGTCACGATCGGAAGACGGGCGCGCGCCTTGGCGACGTACCGCTGCCCGGCCTCGGCTCGGTCGGTGGGCTCACCAGTCGGCCGACGGGGGGTTCGGAGGCCTGGTTCGGCTACACGGACAGCGTCACGCCCGGGGCCGTCTACCGGTACGACGCACGCTCGGGCGCAGTCGAGTTGTGGGACGGGACGCCGAGCCCGGTCGAGGGGATCCAGTCGCACCAGATCTCGTTCACCTCCAAGGACGGTACGACGGTCCGGATGGTGGTGCTGGCCAAACCCGGCGCCGACCCGCGACCGGCGATCCTCTATGGGTACGGCGGTTTCGGGCTGTCGCTCACCCCCACCTATTCCGCATTCACGATGGCGTGGGTCGAGGCCGGTGGGGTGTTCGCGACGGCCAACCTGCGCGGCGGTGGCGAGGAAGGTGCCGAGTGGCATCGAGCTGGAGTTCTTGACCGCAAGCAGAACGTCATCGACGACTACCTCGCCGCGGCCGAGACCCTGATCGCCGAGGGGTGGACGACTTCGCGGCAGCTCGGGTTGTGCGGCGAGTCGAACGGCGGCCTATTGGTCGGCGCGGCGATCACGCAGCGGCCGGACCTCTTCGCGGCTGCGGTTTGCTCGGCGCCGGTGCTCGACATGATCCGCTACGAACGTTCGGGCCTCGGGCCATCCTGGGTGCCCGAATACGGGTCGGCCGAAGACCCCGCGCAGATCGCCCACCTCCTGGCCTATTCGCCGTACCACCGGGTGACCGAGGGCACCGACTATCCGGCCACGCTGTTCACCGTGTTCGACGGCGATACCCGGGTCGATCCGTGGCACGCCCGCAAGATGTGCGCCGCGCTCCAGCACGCGACCGGCGGATCGCGGCCCATTCTGCTCCGGGCCGAGAGCGGCGTCGGCCACGGCAACGGCACGGTCAGCCGTGGCGTCGGTCTGGCCGCGGACATGCTCGCCTTCCTCGGCGCCAACACCGGGCTGACCTGATGCGCGGCCGCGGCTGGTTGCCCGTGATCGGCCTCACCGCCTTGCTGGGCAGCGGTGTGGCACTCGCGCTGCCATCGGTACTGGGCCGGACGATCGACACAATCGTTGCCAATGGCAACGTCCAAGGCTGGTTGGCGATCGCCACCGGGCTGGTCGTCCTCGGTATCACCTGCAGCCTCGTGGACTCCTTCGCGGGCACGGCCTACGAAGCCGGTACGACGGCTGGGCTACGCCACCAACTGGTACGTCGCGTCCTGGCGGGCGGTCCCGCCGGCGTCCGCGAATGCGATACCGGCGACCTGGTCAGCCGCGTCTCGGGTAGCGCGGTCGACGCAGCTCAGGCCGGTATCGCCCGGGTCACCGCTTTCGCCGCGATCATCCCGCCTGCGGGGAGTCTCGTCCTGCTGATACGGATCGACCCGTGGCTCGCGGTTGCCTTCTTCCTAGGCGTCCTGCTCGTCATCGGTGTGCTCTGGCTCTTCGCCCGGCGAACCGCCGAGGTCAGCCTCGCGTACGCAGAAACCCAGGGCCGGATCGCGGCCCTCCTGACGGAATCCCTGGCAGGCATCCGGACGATCACCGCTGCGCGGACCACCTCGGTCGAGAAACGCCGCATCCTCGCACTGCTACCCGAACTCCACCGGCACGGCCTGGAAACCTGGCGAGTGCTCGCGCGATCCGGTGCTCAGGCCGCCGTTGCCGGACCACTCGTCCTCATCTCCGTTCTGGCCGTCGCCGGTATCGAGCTCGCGAACCACCGCATCACCGCGGGCGATCTCTTTGCCGCCGCCCAGTACGCCGTACTCGGCGCGGGCCTCGGCAGCCTCACCGGTGTCCTGGGCGAATTGGCCCGATCCCGCGCCGGCCTGCAGCGAATCAGCCTGGACATCGAACCCATTGCCCATGGCACCCTTTCGCTACCACCCGGCCCCGGCCGGCTGACCTTCGATGAGGTGACCGCGGACGGACTGCGAATCGACTTGGAGGTGCCGGGCGGATCGACCGTGGCCGTCGTCGGACCAGGCGGCGCGGGCAAATCGGTGCTGGCCGAGCTGGCCGCACGCCTTCGTGATCCGTCGGACGGACTGGTGCTGCTGGACGGAATTCCCTTGCAGGCCTTGAGTTCCCAGGCGCTGAGCTCCGCCGTGGGTTGCGCGTTCGAGCGGCCAACGCTGGTCGGCGCGACGGTGGGCGAGGCGATTTCCGGAGGCGCGGTCAATCCGCTGCGGACGTTGGCCTCGGCCCGGGCGACCCGCGCACACGACTTCGTCAGCCGGTTACCGCAGGGCTATCAGACTCCGTTGCTCGAAGCACCTATGTCAGGGGGCGAACGGCAACGATTGGGACTCGCCAGAGCATGGCACGCCCGTCGTCTGCTGGTCCTCGACGACGCCACCTCGAGCCTCGACACCGCTACCGAACTCCAGATCAGCCAGACCCTGGCGAACGACCCCTTACGCCGTACCAAACTGATCGTGACGCATCGGGCCGCCACGGCCGCGCGAGCAGACCTGGTGATCTGGTTGCAGCGCGGCCAGGTCCGCGGGTTCGCCCCGCACGAGCAGTTATTGCAGGACCCGGCATACCGGAAGGCCTTCCAGTGAACCGGGAATTGGCCTTCGGACTTCACGCGATGCGGCGGCGGCCGACCGTCGTACTGGCCGCCTGGTCCGTGCCGGAAATCCTGCCGACGCTGTGCTACGGATTGGCCGTTGCCCATGCGACTGACGCGTTCCTGGACGGCCGTACGGCGAGGGGCCTCGCGTGGCTGGGCAGTCTGGTCGTGGCGGCGTGCGTAGGGGCGATCGGCGCCGGCCGGGTCTACCGACGGCTTGGCGACCTGGTCGAACCGTTCCGCGACACCCTGGTCGGCCGGGTGGTCGAAGGCGCGCTGAGCCGGACACGGGACGACGGCGCGGTGGCCAGGCTGAACCGGCAGGTGGAGATCGTCCGGGACACGTACGCCGGGCTGATCCTGGTCGTCCGGAACTTCCTGGTCACCGTGATCGGCGTCGTCGTCGGCCTGCTCTCGCTCAAACCGATCATCGCGGCCCTCGTGATTCCCCCGTTCTTGCTGGGCTTCGCGCTGTCGCTGGCCGTGCTCGGGCTTGCCGCGGGCCGGGTCAGAGCGTCGATCCGTGCCGATGAGGACCTGGCTGTCACCGCCGGAATGGCCTTCGCGGGGATTCGCGATGTGACGGCCGCGGGCGCCGAGGAGTACGCCGCGGGTCTCGTCGGCGTACCGATCGAGGCGCATGCGGCGGCCGAACGGGCGCTCGCCAAGGTCGCGGCCCTGCGGACGCTCTGCTTCGCCGTCGGCGGCTGGCTGCCATTACTCATCCTGCTCGCGGCCGCACCCTGGCTGGCCGGCCGAGGCGTCAGCACGGGCACCCTGCTCGGCGGGCTGACGTACGTCCTGCTCGGGTTGCAGCCGGCCCTCGGCACGATCATGGCGGCGCTCGGCGACAGCGGCCTGCGGTACGTCGTGACGCTCGGCCGCATCCTCGACACCAGCCCCACCCAGACCTCGCCACCCCAGACCGCGACCCGCGGACATCAGGTCCGGATCAGGAACGTGTCCTTCGCCTACGGACCGGACGCCGAGCCAGTGCTGGAACGCCTCGACCTGGACATCGCCGAGAACGAGCATCTTGCGGTCGTGGGTCCGAGCGGCATCGGCAAGTCGACCCTCGCGGCGCTGATCTGCGGGCTGATGCCGCCGACCAGCGGGCGGATCCACGTCGGCGGCGTACCCGCCGTACAGGCTGCGCCCGAGACCCGCGTGCTGATCCCACAGGAGGCCTACGTCTTCTCGGCCACCGTCCGGGACAACCTGGTCTACCTACGCCCCACCGCCACACCGGCCGACGTAGACGCCGCGATCGAGGCCGTCGGCGCCACCGCCCTGGTACGACGCCTGGGCGGTCTCGACGCGTGTGTCCGTCCCGGGCAGCTGTCCCCTGCCGAGCGCCAACTCATCGCCCTCACCCGGGCCTACCTGTCGCCGGCGCCGCTGGTCATCCTGGACGAGGCCACCTGCCATCTCGATCCCGAGGCCGAACGCCGGGCCGAGGAATCCTTCGCCGCACGGTCGGGCGGCCTGATCGTCATCGCCCACCGGGTCAGCTCGGCCCTCCGCGCCCGCCGGGTCCTCGTGCTCGACGGGCGGCACCCGACTGTAGGGACCCACACGAGCCTGCTGGCCGAGTCGCCGCTCTACCGCGAGCTGGTCGGCCACTGGCAGCAGGGCGATCAGATCCAGCCGGCGTCCTGAGCCTTGCGGATCGCGTCGATCCGGCTACGCGCGCCGGTCTTCGAGAGAATCCGGGACATGTAGTTCCGGACGGTGCCGGCACTGAGGCACAGAGTGCGCGCGATCTCCGGCACGGTCGCACCCGTCCGGACCATTCGCAGCACCTCGGCCTCACGTCCGGTCAAGGGATTGTCACCCGCCTTGAGCGCAGCCATGGCCAGCTCGATATCCAGCACGGGTTTCCCGGTCGCCACCTGCCGTACGGCGTCCACGAGATCGTCCGGAGACGCGTCCGTCGCGAGCAAACCGACCCGCGGCGATTGACGCAGCAGTGCCAGCGCCAGCGAGCTGGTCGCCTCGTCCCGCTCGATCAGGATCAGCACCCCAGGACCGGCCAGGCGCCGGCATAACTCCTCTATGCCGATATCGCCCGGCAGGAGTGGATCGAGCACGATGACATGCGGACCGCTGGCGGAGATGAGCACGTCATCCGCACTCTCCAACTCCGCGACCACGGTCAAATCGGTCTCTCTGGACAAAACCGCGGCCAGTGCTCCACGCACTAAATTGCCGCGATGCCCGATAGCTACCCGGATCACCGCCTCCGCCCCCCTGGCGTCATGCATCGCCCGATTCGGAGACTCCTCGGTTCCGTAGAGTACCGGAGCCGTCTCAAATCAGTCACTGTCAGTGTGAGTTGTCGAGAGATGTTTGTCACCCCTCTGTAATCAACGAGTGGGGGTTACGGCCTGCCGCCGGCCCGTCACCCTCTGAACGGCAGGCTCATCACCAGGGGCGATCGAATGCGCCGCGGGCGGTGAGAATTCGGTCGCTTAGCGTGAAATCCACTTCAGCGTTGCGCTCGGCGTTGATCACTTTGCGTGCTTTTGCCTGAATTTGGTGCGACCAAGATCACGCATCTCTTGTTTTCCGCCGAATCGTCCCGCACGATGTGTCGGTCGCGTCGTTACCGTTACGTGATCACCGGGTGAACCTTTCCCGGTGCCATTTCCCCTGCTGCCCGAAGGGAGTGGTACCTCACCAGATTGCGGAGCCCGGTACGGCTGGTTCCTTTGGGGAAACCGCCGACGATCCGAGCCCCACGCACCAGGTGACGACCACCACCGTCTCGCCATCCGCGTCACGCACGACGGAAATTCGCGGGATCTCGGGGAAAGTGCGCACAAGGCTGTATCGGCCGGGCTGGAAGAAGTTTGCCTAAATCCAGCTCGTGAGGAGCAGAAACACCATGTCCAAAGCACGTCATGCCCGTCCCAGGCGTTCCCGCCACGTGGTACGGACCCTTTCCATCACCGGCCTCGGGGCCGGTATTGCCGCTACTGGAGCCGGTGCCGCTTTCGCGTCCGCCGACTACACCGTCAAGCCGGGCGACACCCTCTCCGAGATCGCCGCGCAGCGCGGTCTGGACTGGCACGAGCTCGCCCGCGTCAACAAGCTCGCCGACCCGGACCTGATCCTGATCGGTCAGCAGCTCTCCCTCGATGGCAAGCAGGTCGCGACGCCGCGCAAGCAGACCGAGCGGAAAGCTCCCGCCAAGATCGTCAAGAAGCGTCCCGCCGCGGAGAAGACCGAGCGCAAGCGCACCACCAAGCGCACCAGCCGGTCCAGCGAGCGCTCCACCGGCGGCAGCGCCGAGATGACCGCCGCTTGGCGCAAGGTCGCCAACTGCGAGTCCAGCCTGAACCCGCGTGCGGTGAACCCCGCCGGCTACTACGGCCTGTTCCAGTTCGACAAGCAGACTTGGCGCAGCGTTGGTGGCACCGGCAACCCGATCGACGCGTCGGCAGCCGAGCAGTACATGCGAGCCAAGAAGCTCTACGCGCAGCGCGGCAGCCAGCCGTGGCCGGTGTGCGGCCGCTTCCTCCGGTAGTACACCGTCTCCGATAGCTTTTCCGGTCGACTGAAACCCCTCAGCCAACGAGCCCCGGCACCCTACGCCGGGGCTCGTTGGCGTCGGGACCAACCTTTCAGAGTTTGCTGAGTACGAGCATCTCGTCGGCGTGCCGCTGGAACTCGTACGGCACCTTGCGGATCTCGCTGGGCAGGGCCAGTCGCTCGAGTAGTTCCGGCAGGAAGGCGACCGGCTCGCCCGCGCCCTGGTGGACCAGCGGGAAGACCCGCACCTCGCCGTCGGAGACCCGGACCAACTCGCGCAACGCCTGCAAATGCCAGTCGAGGTCGAACTTGCCGGCCCACGTGAAGAGCAGATGCGAGCACAACACCAGTTCGAATTGACCAGTCGCGAACGGTAGATCGGGAAGCCCCGCACCCACGTACCGCTCGGGCTGCTCCTCCCAATGGGTCAGGAAGGCCTGCGCTGCTTGGGCGCGCATCTCGTCACGCGCCGCGGGTGTGCCATACCAATCCCAGACGAAGTCATCCACGTTCTGGTCGACAATCGACAGCCCTGTGGTCGCACTCCACCGGATGGCGTCGGCCAGCTCAGCGCGCGGCAAGTCGTACGCCGGATCGGCCGCGACCGCCTCGGCACCACGACGCGACGCCTCGGCGGTGAAACCCGAGCCGCCGGCGCAGCAGTCCAGTACCGAGGCCGGCAAAGTGGTGAGGTCGAACATCGCCTCGTATTCGGCGTACGACCTGGACGTGATGAGCATTATGGACGGGTCGCTCGATCGACCCGGATCCTTCGATCGAGTAGGGCGGCGCCTACCGCGAGGCCGAGGAGCAGTACGGCGATCAGCAGGCAGTTCAGCAAGACCGTCGGCATGCCGTGCTCGTTCACGTCCACGAACGGATACGGGTAGAACTCGGTGAACTCACCACGGATCAGCGTGAACACCAACCAGACAACGGGAAACACTACCGACCAGGCGGCGGCTCGCTCGTCCGTCTGACCGCGCGGGCCGAAGATCAGCCAGCCGAGCACACCGAGGATTGGGGTCGCCGTGTGCAGCAGCAGGTTCGCGACGGCGGCACCACCCGACAGGTCGTCGAGATCGGCCAGCACGAGGTGGTAGACGATGCCGGTGACCGCGATGCCGAGCACGCCGTTCAACCGCAGAGTGCGAAACAGCAGGGATGTTCGCTCGGGCCGGATGGCCAGCAGCAGAGTGGTGGCCCCGAGCAACAGGTTCGACTGGATGGTGAAAAAGACCAAGACGTTCAGCACGCGCTCGGGATTCTCTTGATAGAACCCGACACCATTGCCGGCCGATCCCCCGGTGACGACCAACTGCAGGATGATGCCAACGGCAACGACTAGGGCGGTGCCGGCGAACCAGACCCGCCCGACCAGCTGCTTAGAGGCCATGCAGTCAATCTACGACCTCAACGACGCCTCGGGCCGCGACTCGCGGTCACCTTCACCAGAGCCTCTGCCGCCTGTGCCGCCGCCTGTGCCCTTACCGATGCCGTAGCTGAAGGAGACAAGGCCGTCGATGACCAGCACGAGCGTCCACGTCGTTGCCGGGCCGAGCAGGGCGCCGGCCTGATCGACGCCGCCCGCGAGCAGCCCGCCGGCCAGCATCAAACCGCAGCCGATCGACCAGGCGAGCAGATGCCGGAACCAGCCCTGGCGCTCCCGCCGGGCGCGCTCCGGACCACCCTTCGGCGGCTTCACCGGCCGCGGCGCACCGGCGAACTTGTAGGCGGCCCAACCATCGGCCCACTTGATCGACTGATGCCCGAAGCCGACGCTCACGCCGATGAAGATGGCGGCCAGCGAGTGCTTGCCGGACGGCTCACCGCCACTCTGCAGGTCGATCACGCTCGCGACCAGCATGACGACGTCCACCAACGGCACACCCGCGAGCAGCACCAGGCCGAGCCGAGGCATCCGCAGCAGGTAGCGCACAGCCAGACCGGCGGCCAGCAGCACCCAGAACCCGATCTCACAGGCGGCGATGACGGCGAGCAACACGAGAGTCCCCTTGTCTCAGTTTATTTAGTACGACTGTGCTTCGAGCAACGATAACACGACCGTGCTAAAAAGGGACATGCCCAAGATCGTTGACCACGACGCCCGCCGCGAGGAGATCGCGCAGGCGCTCTGGCGCATCGTCCGACGCGACGGCATCCCGGCCGTCTCGGTCCGGACCGTCGCCGCCGAGGCCGGCAGTTCGCCCGGCGCCGTGCGGTACTACTTCCCCGACCAGGCCGGCCTGCTCAGCTTCGCGATGGAGCTGGTCTCGCGCCGAGTCACCGAACGGGTCTCGGCCGTGGAGCCGTCCGGCCCGCCGAGCAGCTGGGCCATGCAGTACCTCGAGGAGGTCATCCCGCTCGACGAGGAGCGCCGGGTCGAGTTCGACGTCTGGCTCGCGTTCGTCGCCCAGGCCAGCGCGCACAACGAGGCCAGCACGCTGTTGCGCGAGCACCTCACCCCCGTGCACGAAAGTCTTCGAGGTCTCTGCGCGTCCGTCCTGACCGGCATGGCCGAGGCGGGCGCCCTGCGCGAAGGCCTCGACCTCGACGCCGAAGCCGACCGCCTGCACGCCCTGATCGACGGCCTCTCCCTGCATGCCGCCACCCAGCACACCCGCGCGACGCCGGCCCGGGTCCGCGCGATCCTCAAAAGCCACCTCGCCGAGCTGACCTCCCAACCCTGACCTTCCAGCCGTGACCTTGACCTCGTGACGCGAGGGCTACCTGTGGGTAGGTTGAGGGGATGACGGCGACGGTACGGCGGACATCCTGCAACCTGTGCGAGGCGATCTGCGGAGTGCTGGTCACGGTCGACAACGGCCGGGTCACCGACATCCGCGGCGACGAGTCGGACCCGCTTTCGCGCGGGCACATCTGTCCCAAGGCGGTGGCGCTGCGCGACCTCCAGGACGATCCCGATCGGCTGCAACGCCCGGTACGACGTACGGCTGATGGGTGGGAAGAGCTCTCCTGGCAGGCGGCGTACGACCTGGTCGCGGAACGGCTCGCGACGATCCAGCGTGAGCACGGGAAGAACGCGGTCGGCGTCTACCTGGGCAATCCGAACGTGCACAGCCTCGGCGCTCT
Organism: Kribbella sp. NBC_01245; assembly: GCF_036226525.1. Taxonomy (NCBI): domain Bacteria; kingdom Bacillati; phylum Actinomycetota; class Actinomycetes; order Propionibacteriales; family Kribbellaceae; genus Kribbella; species Kribbella sp. NBC_01245. The sequence continues at coordinate 6,611,205 of NZ_CP108487.1, read as the reverse complement.
GACGCATATGCCGCCGCTGGTCCGGCTCCTGCGCACGCGCAACCGGTTCAGCGCGACCTCGGTCGACCAATTGCCGCACATGCTCGCGTCGTACCTGCTGTACGGGCATCAGCTGATGATCCCGGTGGCCGATATCGACCGTACGTCGTACCTGCTGATGCTCGGCGCCAACCCGCTCGCGTCGAACGGCAGCATGATGACCGCGCCCGGTTTCGCCAAACGCCTCAAGGAAGTACGGGCGCGTGGCGGCCGGGTGATCGTGATCGACCCGCGTCGGACCGAGACGGCCGCCGTTGCCGATGAGCACCACTTCATCCGGCCGGGGACCGACGCCGCGTTCCTGCTCGCGCTGGTCCACCAGGTGCTGGCCGACGGCGTCGAGGACACAGCGCCGTACGTCGATGGGCTGGCGGAACTCCGCGAAGCCCTCGCCGGGTGGACGCCGGAACGGGCCGCACCGATCACCGGTATCGACGCCGACGTCATCCGCCGGATCGCGCGCGAGTTCGCGGCGGCGGATCGGGCTGCCTGTTACGGCCGGCTCGGCGTATCGGCCCAGCGGTTCGGCGCGGTCTGCCAATGGGCCGTCCAGCTGCTCAACATAGTGACGGGCAACCTCGATCGCCCGGGCGGCACGCTGGTCCCGAAGCCGGCCGTGGACATCCTGAGCCGGATGAGCCGTGGTCATGCGGGCGTTTGGAAGAGCCGGGTGCGCGGACTGCCCGAGTTCGGTGGCGAGCTGCCCGCCGCGAGTATCGCCGAGGAGATCCTGACCGAGGGCGACGGGCGGATCCGCGCGATGGTGACGATCGCGGGCAACCCCGTGCTGTCCACGCCGAACGGCCGCCGGCTCGACGAGGCCCTGGGCACGCTGGACTTCATGGTGGCCGTCGACCCGTACATCAACGAGACGACTCGTCATGCCGACGTGATTCTGCCGCCGACACCACCGTTGGAGCGGGACCACTACGACCTCGTCTTCCACCAGTTGGCCGTGCGCAACACGGCCCGCTGGAACGCGGCCGTGCTGCCGCGACCGGACGACGCTCGCCATGACTGGGAGATCTTCCGCGGTCTCGGTTACGCGTATACCAAGGCGACGTTCGACGCCAAGCGGCTGAAGAAGGCGTTGCCGTCGCTGGCCACATTGCGGCTCAACCCGCGTCTGATCGTGGCGGCGGGCCTGCGCACCGGGCCGTACAAGTTGAGTCTGCGCAAGGTGCGGAAGTCCGCGGGCGGGATCGACCTTGGGCCGTTGCAGCCGTCGTTCCCGGAGCGGTTGCGGACGCGGAACAAGCGGATCGACCTCGTGCCGGCACTACTGATGGACGACCTGGATCGCGCGCGGAAGGCCTTGCTGGACAGGGATTCCGAGGGCGACGGGCTGTTGCTGATCGGGCGGCGGCATCTGCGTAGCAACAACTCGTGGATGCACAACTCCACCCGGTTGACGAAGGGCAAGCCCCGGCATCAACTGCTGATGAACCCGGGCGATCTGAGTCGGCGCGAGCTTGCCGACGGGCAGAAGGTGCGCATCACCTCGGCATCCGGCACGGTCGACGTCGAGGTGGCGGCGACCGAGGACATGATGCCGGGCGTGGTGAGCCTGCCGCACGGGTTCGGCCACAGTAAGGAAGGCACCCGGTTGTCGGTGGCGAACAAGGTCCTCGGCGTCAGCGCGAACGACCTGACCGACCCGGCCCTGCTCGACGACGTGGCCGGAACCGCCGCGCTGAACGGCGTCCCGGTCACCATCACCGCCTGCCCTTAGGCCCGAGGTGGGCCGGATGAGCCGCGGATCTGGAGCTTGGGCGTCGAGTTGAGGTGGGCGGCGGGCTCGGCGCCGTCCAGTAGGTCGAAGAGGTGGCCCGCCACGCGGCCGCCGTACGCGACGATGTCGTGGCTCATCGCCGACAGGGTCGGATGCGTGATGCGGCACAGGGTCGAGTCGTCCCAGGCGATGATCATGACGTCACCCGGCACGGTCAGACCGAGCTCCTGGATGGTGCCCAGACCGGCGACCGCCATCAGGTCGTTGTCGTAGATCACCGCGGTCGGGCGATCGTCGGCCGTCATCAGCTCCCGGGTCGCGCTCGCGCCTTCGTCGCCGGAGAAGTCGGTGTGCAGGATGCTGCCGGTCAGACCGAGCCGCTCGGCCGCCGCGTTGAACGCCTGGTCGCGCATCCACACGTGCCCGTGCTCAGGCGGTCCGGCCACCCGGGCGACCCGGCGATGCCCCAGCTCGGCGACGTGCTCGACGGCCTCGGTCATCGCCGTCCGGCTGTCGGTCCAGACCGCGGTCAGGCCGCCGGCCAGGCTCGGATCGCCGACGACCAGGGCGGGCAGTTCCAGCTTTTTCAGCAGCGGGATGCGAGGGTCCTTCACCCGCAGGTCGACCACGATGACCGCATCCACCCGGCGCTCGGCCGACCACTTGCGGTACGCCGCCATCTCGGTCTCGAGGTCCGGCACCACCTGGATGGTCAGCGCGTAGCCCTTGGTGCTGAGCACGGACTCGACGCCGCCGATGAAGCCCATGTAGAAGGGCTCCTCGCTGAGCGTCTTCGCGGTCCGGGCCAGCACCAGGCCGAACGTTTCGCTGCGCGCGGCGGACAGCATCCGGGCGGCGCGGTTCGGCACCCACTCGAGCTCCTCGGCGACCTTGAGCACCCGCGCCCGGGTCGCGTCGGACACGCCCGGCTGACCGTTCAGCGCGTAGGAGACGGCACCCTTCGAGACGCCCGCACGACGGGCGATCTCCTTGATGGTCACTCGGGGCACAGTGGCTCCTCCGGAATCTGGTCTACCGATCGCCTCCCGCCCGTTCGGTGGGATAGGTTTCGGTGAGTTCTCTCGCTGAACCGGTTCTTATCCTAAATGACCCTGGTTTCGGCGGGATTTCTTTGTCCTGGGTAACGGCTGGAATGTGAGGAATGCGATGAGTACGGCGATCCTGGATCCCCGCGCGACGCTGGTCTTCGCCGGTGACAGTGTCACCGATTGCGGCCGCCGGGACGACTGGCGCGCCGGTCTCGGCCGCGGTTATGTCCGCCAGCTCAAGGTCGATCTCGGTTCGCGCGCACCGCGCATCGTGAACGCCGGGATCAGCGGCAACCGGGCCGCCGATCTGGTCAAGCGCTGGCAGACCGACGTACTGAGGCACGAGCCGGACCTCGTCTCGATCATGATCGGTATCAACGACACCTGGCGGCGGTTCGACAAGTCCGACCCGACCACGGTGGAGGCCTACGAGGCGTCGTACCGCCGTTTGCTGGCGCCGTTGCGCGCGGCCCGGGCGCGGATCGTGCTGATGGAGCCGTTCCTGCTGGCGGTCAAGCCGGAGCAGCACGCCTGGCGCGAGGACCTCGACCCGAAGATCGAGGTGGTGGGCCGGCTGGCCGCGGAGTACGGCACGGTACTGGTGCCGACCGATACCGAGCTGAACAAGCGCGCGGAATCGCTCGGCGCGGTCGCGATCGCCGACGACGGCGTGCACCCGACCGCCCTTGGCCATCGGCTGATCGCGGAGATCTGGCGCCGCACTCTCCACACCGCCTGACTTCGGCCTCTATTCGTTCCGTGGGCGGGCTCTTGATCGTTACTGAACCGGTCAAGTAGCGTCGGGGCGAAATATTGTCAGTGCATTCTCGGAAGAGAGATCTCTGTGACGACATCCCTGAGTAGGGTTCCGCTCGGCAGCGCGACGGGCAGCACCTGGACCGTGCGAGCCACCAGTGGGCCGGTGCCGCCGGAGCTGGAGCGCCTGCTCAGCGAACCGTCACCCGCGACGGTGCCGGGCGAGGTGCACACCGATCTCCTCTCCGCCGGGTTGATCGACGACCCGGTCGACGGCGTCAACGAGGGCCTGCTCGCGTGGATCGGCCGGACAGGCTGGAGCTACCGGACGACCTTCGAGTGGGAGCCGGACGGTCACGCCGTCCAGGAGCTCGTTGCCGACGGCCTCGATACCGCCGCCACGGTCATCCTGAACGGCACCGAGCTCGGCCGGACCTGCAACCAACACAGGGCTTACCGGTTCAACGTCACTTCCGCTTTGGTTGCTGGCAGCAACGAGCTGGTGGTCGAGTTCGCCGCGCCGGTGGACACGGCCGTCGCTTTGTCCGAGGCGGGCGGACCTCGGCCGGGCACCAACACGCATCCGTACAACGCGATCCGCAAGATGGCGAGCAACTTCGGCTGGGACTGGGGACCGGATGTCGCGACCGTCGGCATCTGGCAGCCGATCGCCCTCGAGTCCTGGTCCGGCGCCCGCCTGGCCGCCGTCCGACCGCTCGCCGACGGCGCCGGCTTGCTCGAAACCCACGTCGACCTGGCCTGGAGCCCCGGCGCGATGGCGGAGGTCGTCGCAGTTCGGATCGGCGGCACCACCGCGGAGGCCACCGTCCTCCCTGGGACCGAGTGCGTCGTACTGCGGAACACCGTCGCGAACGTCGACCTCTGGTGGCCGCGCGGGTACGGCGAGCAGCCGTTGTACGACGTTGAGGTGGCGCTCGGGTCCGACGTCTGGGAAGGGCGGGTCGGGTTCCGGACGGTCGAGCTGGACGTCGCTCCGGACGAGCACGGCAGCCCGTTCGACCTTACAGTGAACGGGCGCAAGGTCTACATCCGCGGCGCGAACTGGATCCCGGACGACGCGTTCGTCACCCGGCTCGACCGGCAGACGTACGAGCGCAGCATCCGCGACGCGATCGACGCGAACATGAACATGCTGCGCGTCTGGGGCGGCGGCATCTACGAGACCGAAGACTTCTACGACATCTGCGACGAGCTCGGCGTCCTCGTCTGGCAGGACTTCCTCTTCGCCTGCGCGGCGTACTCCGAGGAGGAGCCGTTGCGTGGCGAGGTCGAAGCCGAGGCCCGGCAGGCCGTCACGCGGCTCAGCCAGCACGCCAGCATCGCGGTCTGGAACGGGAACAACGAGAACATTTGGGGGTACGTCGAATGGTCCTGGCGCGTGCCGCTCGCCGGCCGGACCTGGGGTGAGGGGTACTACCTGGACCTGCTGCCGAAGATCGTCGCGGAGCTGGATCCGCGCACGCCGTACTCGGCCGGCAGCCCTTTCTCCTACAGCAACTTCATCCACCCGAACGACGAGCGCTTCGGCACGATGCACATCTGGGACGTCTGGAACCAGGTCGACTACTCGGTGTATCGCGACTACAAGCCGCGGTTCGTCGCGGAGTTCGGGTTCCAAGGTCCGCCGGCCTGGTCGACGCTGACGTCGGTCGTGCATGACGAGCCGCTCGATCCGTATGCCGAGCAGATGCTCGTGCACCAGAAGGCGTTCGAGGGCAATCTCAAGCTCGAGCGAGGTTTAGGGGAACACCTGCCGGTCTGGTCGAACATCGACGACTGGCACTGGTCGACACAACTGAACCAGGCGCGGGCTGTTGCCTTCGGCATCGAGCACTTCCGCAGTCTGTTCCCGCTCAACACCGGCTCGATGGTGTGGCAGCTGAACGACAACTGGCCGGTCATCTCGTGGGCGGCCGTCGACGGCCACGGCATCCGCAAACCCTTGTGGTACGCGCTTCGCCGCGTCTTCGCCGATCGCCTGATCAGCGTGCAGCCTCGGCCCGACGGCCCGGTCGTTGCCTTGCACAACGATTCGGACGAGGTCTGGTCGACGCGGTTGACGCTTCGGCGTCGGACGGTCGGCTCGGAGGTTCTGGCGACCGAGGAGGTCGAGGTCACGGTCGAGGCTCGCGCGGCTTTGACCGTTTTGTTGCCTGCGGCGATCGCGACTTCGCTGGATGGGAAGGCGGAGTACGTCGAGGTGCTGACGGACGACGGCCTTGCGGCGTACTGGTATTTCGTCGAGGACACGACGCTGCAACTGCTGCCGCCGGAGCAGGCTTACACGGTTGCGACGAAGGCCACCGATGGCGGGTACGAGGTGACGGTCGAGGCGCTTGCGCTGGTGAAGGATCTCGCACTGTTCCCCGACCGGCTGGACCCGGCCGCGCGGGTGGACTCGGGCCTGGTCACGCTCAGCGCGGGCGAGTCGCACACCTTCCGGGTGAGCAGCACGGTTGCGCCGGAAGGGCCTATCGACGTACCGGTGCTGCGGAGCGTCAACGACCTGGTGGGCTCCGTCGATTTATGACGAGACCTTGACTAAGTAGGGCGGCGGGCTCACGCTGTGGATTGCCACCTCGTGAGATCCGCCCGCTCTGGAGGTCTGTTCGTCATGCCCAAAAGCCGTTGTCTACAAGGGTTTTCGCTTGCCCTGCTCAGTATCGTCGTACTGCTCACAACACCTTCCACCGCTGCCGCCGCGTTGCCCGGATGCGCGCACTTCTACACCGGGCCAATCCCCGATCGACCCATTTCCGGCGGCCACGGCAACGGCCAGGTCGCTCCGGCGTACAGCGTCAGTGATCGACTCCCTCCGCCTAGCGGGGTGACCGGCGGCCTTGGTTCGGATGGACGCGTGACGTTCACGTTCAACCGGGTCGCCGGCGCCGCGGCGTATCGCGCGTTCCGGAATGGGCAGGCGCTGCAGTGGATCAGCGATTGGGGCCAGCCAACCCTGACCGTCACGGACGCCAATCCCTGTCAGGGTGCGCACTACCAGGTCTACGCGATGAGGACCGATGACTCGTCGGCCGCGTCGGCAGGCCAGCTCAGTACGTCGTACCGGCTGAACTCGTCGAACCAACTGGCGTCGTTCGCCTTGGCCGCTGGTACGACGTTCAGCTATCGGGTCTCGGCGTACAACGACGTGGCCCAGACGGCGTCCGGGTACAACGCCGGGACCGGGGTCTGCGCGGTCGACGCCCGGATCATCCCGTGGGGTACGCGGTTCTACGTGCCGGGATATGGGCATTGCTACGCGGCCGATATCGGTAGCTGGATCAAGGACGACATCGTGGACGTCTGGTTCCCACCCGGCCCGGCGGCCGACAACTGGGGCATCCAACGGCTGACGATCGTCGTGGAATAACAGATCTCGGCAATCCATCGGGCCTCTGGTTCGCGCGGGTGTTCGCTGTTGGTGTCCGCCCGCGCTACCGGAGGTCGCATGTACGCCGTTCAGCTCACCGCCGACGCCGAGCTATGCCCGCTCGAGCCGAGGCATGCCGCCGAGTTCCTCGCCCATGTGGAGAAGGCCCGGGCGGATATCGTCCAGTACATCCCGTGGGCGGCGGTCGTCGTGGACGAGTCGTCGGCTCGCTCGTTCTTGCAGGCGTACGCCGATCGGCAGGCGGCCGATACCGGGCGCATCGACGGGATCTGGCTGGGCGGCGAACTCGTCGGGGGTGTGCTGTTCCGGACCTTCGACCTGCGCTTCGGCACGTGTGAGATTGGTGTCTGGCTCAACGCCGATGCCCAGGGCAAGGGGCTGATCACCCGCGCCTGCCAGGTCCTGATCGACTGGGCGATCGGCGAACGCGGCATCTACCGCCTCGAGTGGAAGTGCTCGACCGACAACGAACCGAGCAAGGCCGTCGCCCGCCGCCTAGGCCTGACCCACGAAGGCGTCCTCCGCGCGGCGTTCCCGGTGGGCCCCATCCGCCAAGACCTCGAAGTCTGGTCCCTCCTCGCCCCCGACTGGCAAACCCGCCCCTGGGCATAGTTGGCGGCTGCCGCCTTCTTTTTCGTTCATTCGTCGGAATCCGCCCTCTCCCGCCGCGGGCCGGTACAGGTCCGCTGTGAGCAGAGGGCGGATTCCGACGAATGAACGAAAAAGAAGGTAGACCTCTGGACCGGCATACTCGGGCCGTGTGACGGGGCGTCGGGGTTTTCGGGTGGTGGCGTTGGGTTTGGCGTTGGTGGCGGGGGCGGTGATGACGAGTTGTGGGGATACGCCTGGCTCGGGGCCGGCGATCAGTCCGCTGCGGAACACCCCCACCCTTACGCCGGTTGCTCCGGAGAGGACGCCGACCGAGGTGCCGACCGCTGAGCCGACGGGGAAGCGGCCGGGAGAGTCTGAGGTTGGGACGTTGATGCCGGTGGTTCGGCATGGGGCGCGGGGGACGAAAAAGATCGCGCTGACCTTTGATGCGGATCTGACCGCCGCCATGCGGAAGCGCCTCACCTCTGGGAAGGTGAAGTCGTACTACAACGCCGAGTTGATCGGGAACCTCCGCAGGCTGAAGGTCCCGGCGACGCTGTTCCTCACCGGGATGTGGATGGAGCAATATCCCGGGCGGACGCGCGAACTCGCCGCCGATCCCCTGTTCGAGCTCGCCACTCACAGTTACGCCCACAAGGCGTTCACCAAGGACTGCTACACGCTCGCGTCCGTGCCGAAGCGCGCGATGCTCAGCGACGTACGGCATGCTGTGACGATCCTCGATCGGCTCGATCCCGACGCGACGAGGTGGTTCCGGTTTCCCGGCGGTTGCTACGACGGTACGGCGCTGCACGAGCTGGCGCCGGCCCGGTTGACCGCCGTACAACTCGATGTCGCGGGAGCGGACGGATTCGCGAAATCGGCGCGTTCGATCGTTGACCAGGTGGTACGGAACGCCAAAGGTGGTTCCATCGTCGTACTGCACATGCACGGCGGCGATACGGCCCCACTCACGGGTAAGGCCGTTGAACCGATCGTGCGCAAACTGCGCGCGCAGGGTTATCAGCTCGTCACGGTCACGGACCTGATGAGCTGACACCCTTGATGCTGACCGAAGGACGCAACTGACGTGTCGACACCAACCGCATCACGCTCCCGGGGCCGCCGGCTTCGGGAGAAGTCGATCGGCATCGGGTCGTCGACCGCGATCGGGATCGCCTCGACCGCCCCGGCGTACTCGCTGGCGGTGTCCGTCGGCCTGCTCGCGGCGTACGCCGGTGGGGCCGCGCCACTCGTGCTCGCGCTGAGCGCCATCCCGGTGGTGCTGGTGGCGTTGTGCTTCCGCGAGCTGAACCGGACCGAGCCCGACTGCGGTACCAACTTCGCCTGGACCGAGAAGGCCTTCGGGCTGGCGACCGGGCGGATGGTCGGCTGGACCACGGTGATGGCCTGCGTGCTGGTGATGAGCAACCTGGCTCAGGTGGCTGCGATCTACACGTACACGTTGCTCGGGTTGGACGGCCTCGCGGAGTCGCGGGTCGGCCAGGCAGTGCTTGGTACGGCGATGATCGGGGTGATGGCCTACCTCGCCTACCGGGGTGTGCGAATCGCCGCGCGGATGCAGATCGCGCTGGTCTGCCTCGAGCTCGCCGCCTTGCTCTACTTCGCCATCAAGGCCTTCGCGGGCGCTGATTCAATTTCGTTGCCGACGACAACCGGTTCGGGCTCGTGGGCTGCGGCGGTTCTGGTCGCGATCTTCCTCTACTGGGGTTGGGATTCGTCGTTCAGCATCAACGAGGAGAGCGTCGAGCCCAACCGGACCCCGGCGATCGGCGCCCTGCTGACGAATGCCGCACTGGTTCTGGTGTACGTCGTGGTGGCGTGGGCCGCCGTCGCGTATGCGGGCCTGGATCGGCTCTCGGGGGTGGGCGAGGACGACTTCTTCGCGACGTTGAGCGACGACCTCCTTGGTACGACGGGAGGCCGGGTGCTGATCGGGGCGGTGCTGATCTCGGCACTCGCGTCGCCCCAGACGACCATCCTGCCGACGGCCCGGACGATGCTCTCGATGGCCCGGCGGGACGCGTTCCCGGGGCAGTTCGCGCGGATCTCGGCGAAGTACCAGACGCCGACCGTTTCGACTTGGGCCTTCGCGGTCGCGAGCGCGTTGATCTACGTCCTGCTGGTGCTCACGTCCGAGGCGGTGCTGGCGGATTCGGTGGCGGCGATCTCGGTGCTCGTCTCGCTCTACTATCTGGCGACGGCGATCGCCGTACCGCTTTATTTCAAGGGTTCTCTGGATGGACGCTTAGTGCAGCGGCTGGTCGTGCCGGTGCTGGCGGCGGTGTGTTTCGCGATGGTGCTGGTGCTCGCCGTGTTCGATGTGGGCGTGGGCCCTCTGGTCGTGGTGGGCGTCAGTCTGGCGGTTGGCGCGGCGGTCATGTTCTCGATGAAACCGCATACTCCGGAAGGAGATCCGGAATGAGCGAACCACGCCGGCGAATGCGCAGCGCCGCGGTAACCCTTGGCCTGACCGCGTTGATGGCGGCCTCGTTGACCGGCTGCTCCAGCGAGGAGCCGAAGGACTACGCCGCGATCTGCGTGAACCCTGAGACCGAGGAGCGGGTCCGCGACGACGAGTGTGTTGACGATCGGGAGTACCACGGCTCCGGCAGCGGGTTCTTCTGGTTCTACATGGCGACGCGTGGTTCCGCGCTGGTGCCTCCGGTCGGTGGGCGGTATGCCGCCCGCGACGGCACGTACACGGTCTCGACCCTGCGCAACAGCCAGGGCCGGCCGGTCAGCGTGCAGCGCGGCGGCCTCGATACCAAAGGCGGCGACATCGGCACGATCAGCCGGGGCGGATTCGGCAAGAGCAGCAAGGGAGGCAGTGGAGGCTGATGTGGCGCCACCTGATCAAAGCCCGGGACGGCTGGAAGGACCGGGTGATCGAGCAAGGCCTGGTTTTCCCGATGACCGATCTGCCCGACGGCAGCGAGACGCCGTACTGGAATGAGAGCGCCTGGTACGAGGTTTCGATGGACGAGGTGCTGCACCTCGAGCGCGTCACCGAAGAGCTGTACGGCATGTGCCGGCACGCGGCCGAGGTGATGGCGACCGGCGACCGCTTCAGCGATACGCAGCTCGGTCTGGCCTCGGGCACGTTGCCGTTGGTGCGGGAGTCGCTGCGCCGGGAGGACCCGTCGGTGTACGCGCGGTTCGACCTCGCGTGGAACGGGCCCGAGCCGAAGATGCTGGAGATCAACGGCGATACGCCGACCGGTCTGGTCGAGTCGGCCGTGATCCAGTGGAACTGGCTCGAGGACGTCTTCCCCGATTCGGACCAGTGGAACTCGGTGCACGATCGCCTGGTCAAGTGGTGGTCCGAGCAACGCTTCCCCGGCAACGAGGCGCACTTCTTCAACTCCGCGTCCGAGACGACGGGCGAGGAGGAGATGACCGTCGCCTATATGCGGGACACCGCGGCGATGGCCGGGCTGCAGACGTACGGGCATGTGATCGAGGAGCTCGGCTGGAACTCGGCGACGCGGGAGTTCGTCGACATGGGCGGCCGGGTGGTGCGGACGGCGTTCAAGCTGTATCCGTGGGAGGACATGCTCGACGAGGAGTTCGGCAGCTTCATCCTCGGCGGCATCGAGAAAGCGCCGGTGACGTGGATCGAGCCGGTGTGGAAGACGATGCTCTCGACCAAGGCGATCCTGCCGGTGTTGTGGGAGCTCTATCCCGACCACCCGAACCTGCTCCCGGCGTACTTCGGTCATCCGGGCGAGCTGACCGAGTGGGTGGCGAAGCCCCTGCACGGGCGCGAGGGCAGCAATATCCGCATCCATACGGATGAGGGCGAGCACGTGCAGGACGGGCCGTACGACACGGAGAACTGCGTCTACCAGCAGTGGTATCCGCTGCCGTCGTTCGAGGGCAATCGCGCGGTCATCGGCAGCTGGGTGGTCGACGGCGTCGCCGCGGGAATGATGGTGCGCGAGTCCGACGGCCCGATCACCGATTACTACGCCCGCTTCGTCCCGCACGCGATCGCAATGGAAGCCCGGCCGTCCGAAGAAACCATTCAGGCCTGGCTCGCCGAGTAAGGATTACCCCGGTGAGCAGGGTAGTTTTGTTTCATGTCGGAACGAAATGACCGGGTCGCACTGGCGATGGCAATGCTGGATCTGGTCGATACCGGGCATCGGCGAATCAGCAAGACGCTCGATCTGGTCCGGCTGAAGGTGCTGGCGACGGTTGCCGTGCGAGGTCCGGTCCGGCCGGGCGAGATCGCGTTCGAGCTCAACCTGACCGCGCCCACGGTAAGCCGACACCTCGCCGCTTTGGAGGACGACGGCCAGGTCACACTCACCGTCGACCCGGCCGACGGACGCACCTTCCTGGTCGCGCCGACCGCCGAAGGCCGGCGCGCGCTGAAGGAATCCGTCGCCGCAGGCGCAGCCGTCTTCACCGACGCCTTCGCCAAGTGGACCGACGCCCAGGTCGAAACCGCCCTGCACTCGATCAACCTCCTCAACGCGACTTGGACGTCGAACCACACACCGACTCGAACCGCGCGGAAGAGCCGCCGCCGCTCCCGCTGACCCAGGTCAGTTGGCCGGGGCCACCGGCGGGCCGGCGAAGTTGTACTGAATTTGGTAAACGGCCGGATAGCTCGCGGTGCAATACGCAATGGATTTACCCGGCGCGTTGACATAGCGACTTCCGCTGTACGACGTCCAGCGAGAATCGAAGGGGCCCTTCTTGCAAAGCAGGACAATCACGTAGGCCGGCCGTCCGATCGGACAGGTGACCTGGCCACCGGGATACGGCGCGCCGGCAATCACCGTCTTCACGCAGCCGTACTGATCCGCAACTGCTGTAGCCATTGCGGAATCTGCGGTGATCGCGGAATCGGCGGTAACGTCGGCTTCAGTTGCGCCTGCGGCGATCGGCTGAGCTGTCACGGCCACTGCGGCAGCCACCAACAATGCGGCTCGAACGGATTTCTTCAGCATTTTCGGCTCCTCGTCATCCCGCCCGGAAAGTCATCCGATGCGACACGCCGAAGCTAATGAGGAAAGGCATCGGGGAGCAAGGAAACTGCACCAACCTGCAGTGCCGCTAGACGTTTATCGCGACGTACTTGACCTCGAGGTATTCGTCGATGCCGACGGTGCCGCCTTCGCGGCCGAGGCCGGATTGCTTGACGCCGCCGAACGGGGCCGCGGGGTTGGAGACGATGCCCTGGTTGAGGCCGATCATGCCGGTCTCGAGCTTTTCCGCCACCCGGAGAGCGCGGCTGAGGTCGTTGGTGAAGAGGTACGAGACGAGGCCGAAGACGGTGTCGTTGGCCATCGCGATCACCTCGTCCTCGGTTTCGAACGGCGTGAGCGGCGCGACCGGGCCGAAGATCTCCTCCTTCTGCAGGCGAGCCTCATGCGGTACGCCGGCGAGAACGGTCGGCGGGTAGAAATAGCCATCGCCGTCGAGCGCCTTGCCACCGGTACGAACCTCGGCGCCGAGCGACACGGCGTCGTCGACCAGCTCCGCCACCTTGTCCCGTTGCTTGGCGTCGATCAGCGGGCCGACGTCCACGCCTTCCTCGGCACCACGGCCGACCTTCAGCGCCGACATCTTCTCGGTCAGCCGATCGGCGAACGCCCCCATCACCGACGAGTGCACGTACATCCGGTTGGCCGCCGTACAGGCCTCACCGCCGTTGCGCATCTTCGCCAGCATCGCGCCGTCGACGGCCTGGTCCAGGTCGGCGTCACCGAACACGATCAGTGGTGCGTTGCCGCCGAGCTCCATGCTGGTCCGCAGCACCTGGTCCGCGGCTTGCTCGATCAGCTTGCGGCCGACCTCGGTGGAGCCGGTGAACGACAACTTGCGGGCCCGGCCGTCCCGGATCAGCGGCTCCATCACACCGCCGGAGTCGCTGGTGGTGATGACGTTCAGTACGCCGGGCGGCAGGCCCGCCTCGGTCATCAGCTCGGCCAGTTTCAGCATCGAGAGCGGCGTCTGCGAGGCCGGCTTGATCACCATCGTGCAGCCCGCGGCGACGGCCGGACCGATCTTGCGCGCGCCCATCGCGGCCGGGAAGTTCCAGGGCGTGATCAGCAGGCACGGCCCGACCGGCTGCCGCATCACCATGAAGCGGCCCTTGCCGTTCGGCGCGACCTGGTAACCGCCCTCGATCCGGACGGCCTCCTCGGCGAACCAGCGGAAGAACTCGGCCGCGTACGCGATCTCCGCCTTCGACTCGGCGACGGGTTTGCCCATCTCCAGCGTCATCAGCAGGGCGAGCTCGTCGGTCCGCTCGGTCATCAGCTCGTACGTCCGGCGCAGGATCTCCCCGCGCTCCCGCGGCGGATGAGCCGCCCACTCCGCCTGCGCCGCGACGGCCGCGTCGAGCGCCGCCAAGCCGTCGGCCGGACTGGCATCGGCCACATCGCACAACGTCGCGCCGGTCGACGGGTCCTCGACGGCCAGCGTCCTACCGCCTTCGCCGGAACGCCATTCGCCCCCGATGAACAACTGGTGCGGACACGCCTCGACGACATCCTGCTCGCGGGACATCACAACCTCCAGCTCGACGACTGATCCCACCTTAGGCACTGATTGGAAACGCCCCGCGGCTCTAAGCTCGCAGGGCGTTTCCGGGGGTTTGCTGACGCGTCAGTCGGCGTCGACGATCGTCGCGTCGGCGGCGGCACGCTGGACCGACTCGGCGCCCGCGTGCGCGCCCGCCTTCGTCTCGTAAGCCTCGCCGCTGGCGACGATCTCGCCGTTGCCGGCCTTGAGCCGGAAGCGGAACTTGCCCGCCTTGTCCTCGTAGATCTCGAACTTACCCGCCATGACGCACTCCCGTTCTGTAAGGAACAACTCCCTTGGCACCTTAGGACTCCACCACTGGACACGCCCGGCGACACCTCGGCACTTCTTTTGCGTTCATTCGTCGGAATCCGCCCTCTCACCTCAGCGGAGCAGTACAGGTGAGCGGCGGCAAGAGGGCGGATTCCGACGAATGAACGCAAAAGAAGCAGCGGGAACGGCGGGCGCCGGACGGGGCGGACCGGCGACCCCAGATGTCGGTCGGTCCGCCGCGCCCGGCGCGCGCCGTGCCACGGTTCGTCAGAGCAGTTCCGCGGGACCGGCGGGCAGGACCGATCCCGCGGAAGTAAGGACCCACGCCCCGGCCAATCGAACGGGGTGAGCCGGGGCGTGGGAGGTCAGACGCGCACCGCCATTCCAGTGCGCAGCAACGTGGTCACCAGCTCGAGGGCGGCGCCGGACGGCAGGCCCAGATCGGCCGCGGTCCACGGCGACGGCGAGTCGGCTTCGATCAGCGCGGCAACCGCCGGGGCCACGTCGGCCTCGAAGAGCACCACGCTGTCGCCGAGATGAACCCGCAGCGAGCCCTCGTCGGTCCAGCTGGTCCCAACGGCCGACTCGGCGACCGTGCGGACCGGCGTACTCGCGGTCGGAGCAGGCAGGAAGTTGTCCATCGGACGACGAGCCGACTCCAGCGAGAACCGGCGATAGTCGTCCGCCAACTCCTCCCCCACGACCGGGTCGAAGGCGACGAAGTGCTCGGCCAGGAGCTTCGCCGTCGTCTCGAGCGCCTCGGCACGGACTTCCGCCGACTGGCCGAATCCCCAGGGCAGTTCGGTACGGAACGCGCGCTCCGAGCCCAGACGCCGTACGAGCTCGTTGGCGATCCAGTACGGCGTGAGCGTCGGAAAGGAGAAGCTCACGTGCAGCGAGTGGTCGTCGGTGGCGAAGCCGTTGTGGATCCAGCCCCGCGGAATCCAAAGGCTGTCGCCAGGCTTCAACGTCACCTCCAGGAACGGCGTTGCGTTGCGAAGGCGCTCCCACTCGTCCTGCGAGACCTTCGCGGCGTTCCACGGCTGGTGCTCCAGCGGATCGTCGTACACCGGCGTGTGCAGTTGCCAGGTCTTACTACCGGCCGTCTGGACGATCAGCACGGAGTGCGTGTCGTAGTGGTGGGCAAAACCCTGACTTCCGGACGGCGTGAGGTATGCGTTGGCACTGATCGGCAGGCCCGTCTCGAAGCTCAGTCGGCGGCACAGGTCGCCAATGGGCTTCCACGTCCGGTGCAGAGACTCCAGGACGGTGGTGGCACCTTCAGCGATGTACGCCGAGATCTTGGTGGACCGGGCGACGTCGGAGAAGCCGGGCTGGATCGGCTGACCTGCCCAGGTGTACGACGTCGGGGCGACGCGTTTGGCGTCCTTCACCAGGCTGACCATCTGCCGCTGCAGGGAACCGTGGTCGAGCAACTCCCCCGCCTCGGCCAGACCGAACGCCAACGACGCGGCCTGACGCCATACCGTGGCCTCGGCCGGCGGCTGAGCGAGAAAGGCCGACGGGTCGGGAATCAAGCTGGACAAGGCCTCACTACGCATGATGCAACTCCTTTGACCCGAGTTCCGAGTTTGACCTGATGCCCGAGCTGGCGGGCTCGGGTGAGAGCTGAGCCCGGACCGGCCGGGCCAGGGTGAACAGGACGCAGGCGGCGAGCGCGCCGGCCAATACGCCGTACGACGGACCCGGGCCGAACCGCTGCAACAGCCAGCCCATCGCCAGGAAGCTCACGGGGTAGAACAGCGAGCCGACGAGCGTCATCGTGCTCTGCGCCCGCGCCATCATCGAGTCGTCGACCACCTTGTACACCTCGGCGGTCATCGCGATGATCAGCACCGGCGCGGTCGCACCGAGCAACGCAAGCGCGGCGACGACCACCGGCAACACAGGCACTGCCGCTACCGCCAGGGTCACACCGGCCACGACCAGTCCACCGGCAACGACTGCACGGTAGGGGCCTGCGGCAACTATGCGAGGCGCAACCAGTGAACCCAGCAAGGCGCCGGCCGCGACGACACCGGACATGGCGCCGATCACCGGTGCTGGCGTATCCAGCCCGGACAACATCGGCACCATCCCGAAGAACGCAGCAGCCGTCGCAAAGTTCAGCACGGCTGACCAAATCGTCAACGTACGAAGGAAAGGCTGGTTGAAGACATAGCGAATACCATGAGCAACATCGGCGGAAAGACGTTCTACAGAAGCGTTACTGCCGCCCAGCCCAGCCGTGATCCGTGCAACCAGCACGGCACAAAGAAGAAACGTGACGGCATTGACCGCAAACGGAATCCAATGCGCCAACGCGTAAAGCCCTCCACCAGCGGCCGGTCCGATCAAACTGGCAGCGTAAGACCGGGATTCGTTCAAGGAAACGGCTTTCGTGATTTCGTCCGGCCGGATCAAGTGCCTAAGTGCCGCCGCCAGGGATGGGTTGTAGACCGAACTCACCAACCCGTCGAGCACACCGATGACGACCAACGGCCAAACCGACCCGGTGCCGAAGGCAACCAAAAGCGCTAGCATCCCCCAGAGCACAGCCTTGGTCAGGTCGACCCGAATCATCACGGTCCGGCGGTCCCAGCGATCGGCCAGCGCTCCGGCAGGTAGGCGCGCGACGTTCAGGGCGACGAGGCGCGCGGTGGCGAGCGCCCCTGCCCACAAAGGAGAACCGGTGATGTCCAGCACCAGCAAGGGCAGGCAGATATCGCTCACCCGGGCACCGAGCGCCGTGAGCGCCTGACCCCACCAAAACCGGCTGAAGTCCCGGTTATCCCTCAACAACGCCGCGCGTCCGGTCATGCCGCGACCAGGTTTCGCCAATGCGCCGAGATGACCGTCGCCGTTCGCGCGGGAGCGGGCATCGCCTTGCTGGGCTCGAACTCGCCACTCCACAAGGTCAGTACGGTGGTGTCCTCGGGCGAAACCACGATGACGTCCTGCTCACGCAACGACCGGACGGCCTGCTGCGTGGTCGGCGCCTGCCACATCCGCGGGTTCATGTGCGGGAAGACGATCCGCGGCGCGGGCGTGGCCAGCATCGCGGTCAAGGCGGGTGACGAGGCGAGACCGAGGGCGGCCGAGACGAGGAAGTTCGCCGTACAGGGTGCGACCACGAAAAGCCTTGCCTGGTTGGCGAAAGCGACCGGGTTGACGACCGGTCCACCCGGCTCGAAGACCTCGTCGGCGATCAGGCCGACCGCGGACGGCTGGACGAAAGTGAGGGCCGAGTGCGTCAGCATCACCGACATCGGCCCGCTCACCTCCTTGCGCCAGTGCGCGAGGTGGGACGGCAGGTCCAGCGCGGCACTCGCGCCGGTGCAGACCACCGCGAGGCGATCAGCCGGCATGACTCAACACCCCCATCGGCCGCCCGTAGCGGACGTCGAGCGTCTCGCCGCCATGCTGCAGGCGGTGCAGCATCATCGCGACACCGGCACTGCCGGAGGCGACGTCGCAGCTCTTCCGCATCAGCCCGTCGCCGGGGAATCCGGTCCCGGACTCGTCCACACAGCGCAGCGCGAGGACCTGTTCGAACAAGCGGTTCACGGCCAGATCGAGGAACCCGTCCGAGTCCGGCAGCACGGCCTGGCTGTCGAGCAGGAACTCGATCAACCCGCTCATCCCCGAGAACAAACCGGGATTGACCGTGAACGGCATCGCGACACCCCGCACGATCGACTGCAACGGCTTGACCAAGCTCTCGTCACCCGTCAGCCGTAGGTGATGCGCGACGGCCATACCGACGCCGGAACCACCGCGGATCAGGTACGGCTCGAAGGCGACGCCCTCCGCGTAAGCACCGAAGCCAGTGCCGCCGTTCGCGCGAACCCGTCCACGGGACAGGTCGAACGCCAGCGCGCGACGGCCGAGCTTCACCAGCACGTTGTCGCCGAGGAGCGTCCCGAGTTCGGTGAGGAAGACGGCCACGCCGGACGAGCCGTAGAGGAACCCGAGCGGATGGCGGTCAACCGGCCACCAGAGGCCCGTGCCATCGTCGGAGGCCCGGTCGATCAAGCCATCGGCGATGGCGCGGGCGTGGTCGAGGTGGCCCTGCTCCCCCGTCATACGGTGTGCGCTGAGCAGGGACAAACCGACGCCGGCCAGGCCGGTCGCGACGCCCGCGGGCTTGGCCGCCGAGCCGAGTGCGTCCGCGGTTGCCGAGGCGAGCAGGCCGCGGTCCTCGAGACCGAGTTCGAGCAGGGTGGTGGCAATACCCGCGCGTCCGACGTACAGGCCCATCGGCAGCGGACGATCCTCGTCGAGGCGGGCGATCAGCCAGCGCGTGAGCTCGGGATCCACCCAGCCGTCGAGGGTCTTGAGCACCCGCAGTACGCCGGCCGCGCCGTACGCGATGGAGAGCGCGTTCGACCGGAACTGCTCGGGATGCCCTGGGAAGAGCCGGTCGTCGCGATCGGGCGTCGCGGCGTTGCGCAGTCCGCGGGCGATATCAGCCAGCAGCTCGGCATCACTCGTCACGCCTCTTGGCAGGCCGAGACGTCGGGGCAGATCGCCGAGCGGCGTACCGAGTTGGCGGGCGGTAGTGTCCAGGGCGCGGCCGAACACCTCGGGACGGAAGGCCAGCAAGGCGTTGCGCGGCATCACGGTGGCGGCCTCGACCGCGTCGGCCGCATAGGCGACGTACGCCGCATCCGTAGTCCACGCCTCGGTGCCGGGCTCGGGAGCGAACCCGCTGGTCCGGGGGTACGACGCGGGGTCCGATCCGGCCGGGCGGCAGGCCTCGAAGTCGACCAGGTGCACGGTGTCGGTGTCGTCGATCAGGATGTTCGTCAACGAGGTGTCGCTGTAGACCACGCCCTGGTCGAGGCAAGTCGTCAGCGCCTGGCGGACCTGCGCGAGGATCGCCTGCGCGCGGGCCGGATAGGTCTCGTCCGGGACGCCGGTGGCGAACGGGTGATTGCGGGAAAGCCAGACCTGGAAGGTGATTCCCGGGACCTTGCTCTGTACCAGGAAGGTGTGTTCCCAGACCTTGGCGATCTCGATCGCGCGCGGGGCTACGCCGGTGCCTTCGAGCTGCTTGAGGTAGTCGTACTCGCGCTGCAACCGGGTCGGCGCGTCCGAGCCGTCCGGGGCGAAGGCCGTATGCGGCCGCGCCTCCTTGAGGATGTACTCGGCGCCGTCCTCACCCTTCGCGAGGTAGACGCCGCCCGCGGTCGAGTGCCTCAGCACGGACGTCACTCGGTACCGCTTGAGCAGGCCAGTCGGGTCTTCCCCAGCGCCCGAGCCGTCATCGAAGGGATCAACGGAAACCCAATGGGGCAAGGTGAAACTCGGTGTGCGCGAGTCGTTCCACGGTTTGCCGTCCGGGCCGTTGACCACGCTGCTGGGCCGGCCCTCGTCGTCGATACCCGGCGGTTTGCGGAAGGTGCCGTAGCGGTACTGCACCACGTCGCTGCCCGGGTAACGGCGGTCGGTCAGAACATGTGAGCCCTGGAAGCCCTGCAACCGCGCGGACAGCCGGTCGGCCAGTTCCCGCGCGTGGGCCTCTGACAGGGGGTAGACGGTGACGGCCTTACCCGCACCGCCGCGCGCCCACCACCGGCTGAGCTGGGCCAGGCCGAGCTCGGGCGAGCGGACGCACTTGAAGCTGAAGGCCTCGACCTCGTACTCGTCGATCACGGCCGCGACGATCTCCCGTAGGTCGTCCGGACGTGCGGAGATGTGCAGCTTCCACCCGTACTCGGGCAGGTCGGCCAGCGGCCGGTCCAGGCATCGCGCCCAGACGCCACCGCCGTCGATCGTGTCGGCCCGGCCGGTCAACCGGTCGCGCAACAGCTCGAGGAACTCGCCGGGTTCGGAGGACCGCTCGACGCGGTCGTAGTACTGCGGGTCGCTGACCGTGTAGGCCCTGAACGAGTCGATCATCTCTTCCTCTTCCTGGCGCCGGCCCTCAAGACAGCGAGGGGCAGAACAGCGCCAGGGCCCGGGTTGGGGGCCCCGGGCCCTGGTAAGGGCGAAAATCAGCAGTTGTAGCTGACGCCGCTGCCGTCGGTGTGGATGACCTCGACGTCCACGGCGACCTCGTCGGTCAGGATCTGCAGGTCAAGAAGCTCAGCCATGATTTCTCCTCAGGTGTTGGGAGCCGGACGAGGTGTCCGGTCCTTGGGGCGGAAGGGCCGGTGCGGCGTCTCCCGATGACCTGAAGTCAACTCCGATCGGGCCGGCGCCACATGGGTTGCCAGCACCCACATTCAGCCGGCCGCACCCACCCCCTGCACCCACCGCACCCCGCCTCGGGAATATGGGTGCACTACACCCATGTACCGACCGGTCAGCCGATGTCATCGTGTGCAGGTGTTCCAGTTCTCAGCGCCGCCATTGATCGCCCGGACGCCGCCACCGTGGTGGCAGGCCGGGCTGGCGCCGCGTGAGTACGACGCGCTGGCCCCGGGCTGGGCGCTGTACGTAGACCGCCTGCCCGCCTACAGCACCTCTACCGGCGAAGGCCTCGCGGACGCGCTTCAACCCCTACTGGACGGCGTACGCGCGGACCTGCGCCGGCAGTACGACGGCGTCGACAACGCGGCCGTCACCGCCGAATTCGTGGCACACCTCGGACGACGACTCGTGCGGCTGGCAGCGCGGACACTGGTGCTGGAACTGAACCGTGCCCGGAAGAACCAGCAGCTGGTGGGCACAACCTCCGCGGACCGTTTCGAGTACTTCACGCGGCAGCTGAGCGAAGGCGGTCTTGTACCGCTCCTACGCCGCTACCCCGTTCTCGCCCGGGTGCTGGGCCAGACGTGCCGTACGGCGGTCAGTGCGCACCTCGAACTGCTGGACCGGCTCGCAGCCGACCGTGCCGACCTGGTCGACTTCCTAGCGAACGACCCGGGCCTTCTAGTCTCTGCAGCCGTCACTGGCGATACCCACCGCGGCGGCCGGGCTGTTGCGATCCTGACGTTCGAGACCGGCGCCAAGCTCGTCTACCGGCCCAGGCCGCTTGACCTGCACGGGCACTTCAACGCGATCGTCGACTGGCTCAACGACCGCGCGCACCTGGATCTGCGTATTGTGCGGCTCTTGCCGCGCCAGGGCTACGGCTGGCTCGAGTTCGTCGAACACACAGCCTGTACGGACGTCTCTTCGGTCCGCCGCTTCTACTACCGCCAAGGCGCTCTACTCGCGCTCCTGTACGTACTAGACGGCACGGACATGCACTACGAGAACCTGATCGCAGCAGGCGAGCATCCGGTGATTGTGGACGTGGAGACGCTCTTCCACCCAGTGCTGAACGTGCCATCTCTGATCGGGCCGGACCCGGCTACGGAGGCTCTGACCAGCTCCGTCTACCAGACCGCGCTACTGCCGCTACTGATGCTCGGCGACCAGGGTTCTGCCGACATGTCCGGCCTAGGCGGCGATGACGATGCAGTACTGCCTACAACAGTCGTGACCTGGCTAGACGCCGGCCTAGACACAATGCGCCTCGTACGTCGCCCTGGCATCACCAAAGCCGCAAGCAACCGTCCGATGCTCTCCGGCCACGCGAGCGAGCCGAGGCAGCACCAGAGCGCCTTGCTCGCTGGGTTCGCCACTGCCTACAACGCGATCGCACGACACCGCGACGAACTTGCCGGCCCTCTTCTCGAGGCTTGCGCCGACGACGAGGTACGGCTGGTCGCCCAGGCCACTTCGATGTACGCGACGTTGCTGGACGAGTCGACTCACCCAGACGCTCTACGCGACGCGGACGCCCGGGACAACCTCTTCAGCCTGCTGTACGACCAGGCTGAGGATGACGTCCGGCGGCAACTGGTCCCGGCAGAGCTGGCCGACCTGTGGGCCGGCGACATCCCGCTGTTCACCACCAAGCCCGGGTCGCGCGCGATCTGGACCGCGGCCGGCGGCTGCCTGCCGGGACTACTCGGTACGACCGGACTCGCCTCGGCGCGAGCCAAGATCGCCCGCCTCGGCGAGGTCGACCGGCACGCGCAGGAGTGGATCATCGGCGCCACGCTGGCGACGCGTTCGGCACCGGTCGAGCACCGGGGACTGGCCGGGCGCCGGATGCCTGCGGTCGCCGTACCGCCGGATCCGGAACGCCTGCTGATGGCCGCGACCGGTATCGCCGACGAGATCCTGGCGCGTTCGATCAGCCGGCACGGCCGCGCGAACTGGCTCGGCCTGGAACTCGTCGACGACCTGGACTGGGCCCTGCTGCCGATGGGCGCGGGCCTGCCGAGCGGCTACACCGGCACGGCGTTGTTCCTCACCCGACTCGCCTCGATGACCGGCGCCGAGCGGTACGTCGAACTCGCGCGGGACGCTCTCCGGCCGCTGCCGCGACTGCTCGACGCGATGGCCGCGGACGCCGATCTCGCGGCGGCGATCGGGCCTGGATACGTTGGGCTGGGCGGGATCGCGTACATGCTCGCCCGCGGTATCGCGCTCGACCCGGACAACACCGAACTCGCTGGCTGGCTCGACCAGGCCCTCGCGATCGCCGCGGCAATGCCCGACGACGACCCGGATGCCGAGCCGTCGTACTTCGAGGGTGAAGCGGGTGGTCTCGCGGCGATGCTGGCGATCGATCACCCACTGGCGGCCGAGCTCGCTCGCAGGTATGCCGACAAGCTGCTGACTGCGGAACTGCCCGGCACCGGGTTCGCCCGCGGTTCGACGGGGATCGGCTGGGCGCTGCTGCGCTCGCCCGCGGAAAAGCATCGCGAGGCCGGTCTGGCCGTGCTGCGGAAGGCCGGCGTACATCTCGAGCCGTTGCCGTCCGAGGGTCTGCCCGACGCAGATCTCGGCTGGTGCTCGGGTCGTGCCGGTATCACCGTGGCCGCGATGGCCGCGGGATGGCGCGGACCCATCACGTCGTACTTGCTGGACACGGCGGCTCGGCCCGCGCTGCGGGAGATGAGCCTGTGCCACGGCGAACTCGGCGCCCTCGAACCACTGATCGAGCTGGCCGCCCAGGGCGATCCGAGCGCGGAGGCGCTGCGGGCCCGGGCCGCCGGTCAGGTGCTCGGCGCCATCGACCTGCACGGACCGCGGTGCGGTACGCCGGATGGCGTGCCCTCACCCGGTCTGCTCACCGGCCTGGCCGGGATCGGGTACGGCCTGCTCAGGCTTGGGTTCCCCGAGGTCCCGTCGGCGCTGCTGATGCACCCACCAAACGTCACGGTCACCGCCCAGAGGCCCGTGCGAACAAAGAATGTCAAAGGGGAGACACCATGACCGAGAAGTACCAGGCCGCTGAGTCCGAGTGTGCGGCCACCGACGCTGAGGTGAGCCCGATCGGTGCGATCACCGTGGGTCGCGCGGAGCGCCGGGGCCGTCGTGCCCGCGCCCTGGCCGGCTTCGCCGCCGGAACGCTGGCCATCGGCATCGCCGCCGGCGTCCTGCCCGGCCACGCCAAGCAGACGACCTGCGATCCGATCGCGCCGGACGGCAACGACATCGTGGCCGGCTGCCCGGAACACTGACCATCTGACTCCGGGGGGAGGGGCCGGGCCGGGAAGCCGTATGAGCTTCCCGGCCCGGTTTATTTGTCGCCCGAAGTCAGGGACGCGGCATAGTGATCGAGGAACAGCCGGGCGACCAGGTCGCCCCGTGACGCGCTGCCGGATTTGGTGAAGATCGACTTCAGGTGGTCCTGCACGGTGTACGACGTCACCTGCAGCCGGCCCGCGATCTGCTTGGTGGACAGGCCTTGCGCGACCAACTCGGTGACCCGGCGCTCGCTATCGGTGAAGCCGTAGGCAGCGACCATCAGCGGCGCCATCTCGGCCGGACGAGCCGCTTCGAGCATCACCGCGACCGGCGAGTCCGGACCGTCACCCATGAGCGATCCCCGGACGATCAGCCATTGACCGGACCGGGTGCGCACTCGCGCCTTCGCCGGCCGGAGATCGGTCGGCGTTGTGGTGCCGCAGAGGGCACGAGCCTGGCGGGCAACGGCCGGAACCACCAGTGGCAGTTGAGCGCCTGCTCTGTCGCCGGTGCCCAACCCGTCCAGCCAGCGGTCCGCTGCCTGGTTCGACATGCTCACGCCGTCATCGGCGTCGAGGACCAGCAGGCCGACGTCGCCATGCCCAGCCTGTGCGTCGCCGAGCAACAGCCCCCGCCGGAGGCCATCGGCGATCACTCCGGCCATCGACGATACGAACTTCACCTCGGCGGGCGTGAAGTAGGGACGTTTCGCCTCGCGGAACACGGTCAGCTCTCCCCAGGTCCCCATGCCGCCGCCGAGCACCACCCGCAGCTCGTCCGAGAAACCACCCGGACGACGGATCTCCCGCTGGCGCAGGCTGCGGTCGAGATCGCCCGCGGTGACGTCGCTCAGGCTGGCCGCCGGGCCGTCCGCGTGGGCCAGCTGAACCCACTTGTTGAAGTCCGGCTCACGCACTTCGATCTCGACGAGCCGGAGCAACTCGGCCGCAGGCAGTCCGTTCTCGACGAACTCGGCGGTCGGCAGCAAGGTCGCCGGATCGACCGTCATCAGACAGCTGCCCTCGGCGGGCACAGCCCGGGCCAACGCCTCGCCGACGGCCCGCGAGAACTCCGGCACCGGCAACCCGCGGTGCACCAGCCTCACGATGTCGTCGCGGACGCGCGCCTGCGCCGCCACCGCGTTGACCATGCGGCGAATGTACGTCGGCCACGGGGCCGCCGTCCCAGAAAACTGGGATTCAATCCGTCGCCCCCATGCCGCAGGGTTGGGCGCATGGCAACCATTCGGCTTTATATGACCATGTCCCTCGACGGCTTCGTCGCCGGGCCGGAGGACAGCGCGGACGCGCCGATGGGCGTCGGCGGGTTCCGGCTTTTCAATTGGCTCGACCAGCGCTTTGACCCGGGGCCGAGCGGGCAGGTGTACAGCGAGGCGATGGCGACTCGCGCCTTCATCTCCGGTCGCCGTACCTATGAGCTGGCCGACCATTGGCAGGGCGACCACCACGACGGCGTACCGATCTTCGTCCTCACCCACGACGTACCGGCTGACCCGCCGCCGGGCAGCGTCCGCTTCGTCACCGAAGTGCGCGAGGCTGCCGCACAGGCCCGCGAGGCCGCCGGGGACGGCGAGGTGATGGTGCATGGGGCCGGGGCCGCGCAGGCGCTGCTGGTGGCCGGGGAGCTCGACGAGCTGGAACTGCACGTCGTACCGGTCCTGCTCGGGCAGGGGCGACGGCTGTTCGACAACCTATCGACAGAACACACCGAGCTCGAGCTGGTCCGTGCGCTGGACGGGCCGGGTGTGCACCACCTCCGTTACCGCGTCCTTCGGCCCTGAGGTTTTGCCCAGTGATTTTCTGTTAGCCCGTTACTGGCGGCTGCTGCCGGGTTACAGTCTGGGGCCATGCGCACCCGAGCACCGGCTGTAGTCGGCAGGGACCGAGAACTGGACCAGCTCCGGCTGGCTCTGAGTTCTGCCCGAACGGGTCTGGGCAGCGCGATCTTCCTAGTCGGCGAACCCGGGATCGGCAAGACCCGGCTGACCAATACGGTCACCTCGCTCGGCCTCGAGGACGGCATCGTCACCCTGCGCGGACGGGTCGGAACGGTCGGCCCGATGGTCCCGTTCCGGCCGTTGACCGAGGCGCTGCTGTCGCTGTTGCGCCGGGGTGAACTGGTGAACGTCGACGAGCTCGGGCCATACCGGAATGTGCTCGGCCGGCTGATCCCCGAGTGGCGGACCGAGACGACCGAGGCCGAATCTCCCTCGATCGTGGTGCTGGCCGAGGCGTTGCTGCGGCTACTCGGGTTGATCGGTCATGGGCGCGGTTGCCTACTCGTCCTTGAGGACTTGCACGCGGCTGACGCGGAGACGCTCGCCATCCTGGAGTACTTGGTCGACAACCTCGCGACGCTGCCGGTGCTACTTGTCGGCACAGTGCGGGCTCAACCCTGCAGTGCGCTCGACATGGCGCACCAGGCCGCCCGCGACGGCACTGGCGCCGTCCTGGAACTACGTCGGCTGAATCGCGTCGACACCGCCACGATGATCTCGTCGTGTCTCGCGATCAGCCCGGACGACGTACCGGAGGCCTTGACCGAGCGGATCTGGACCGACAGCGCGGGTGTGCCGTTCGTGGTCGAAGAACTCCTGCAGGACGTCACCGACTCCGGCCATCTCATCCCGACCGGAGATGGCTGGCAGGTCGTGGACGATCTTGCGACTGGCGTGCCGAGTGCAGTCGTTCGGAGCATCTCTAGCCGGACTGGCCAGCTTGGGCCGGAGGCGACGCGTCTACTCACTCTGGCGGCCGTGGTCGGGCACAGGTTCTCTCTACCGGTAGTGCGAGAGGCAACCGGCACAGACGAGCGGACGCTGCTTGCCACGTTGCACGCGGGAATGGCCGCACAGATCGTCGGGCCGGATGAGCCCGCTCCTGATTGGTACGCGTTCCGCCATCCGCTCACGGCCGAGGCGTTGCTGGCAGACCTGACTCCGACGGAGAGGGCCGACCTGTCGGAACAGGCCGCTGCTGCGATCGAGAAGCTCTACCCGGAGCTACCGGACGAGTGGTGTCCCCTGGTAGCGGAGCTCCGTCTCAGCGCGGGCGATTCGACTAGGGCCGGGCAGTTGTACGCCATGGCCGGTAGACGCGCTCTAAAGAGTGGCGCCGTCCTCTCGGCCGTGACCCTGCTGGACCGGTCAGACCAGCTACTGGCCGACGACGCCGACCCGGACGAGCGTGCCGACGTACTGGAGTCACTGCTGCTTGCACTCGGCGAAACCGGTCACTTCGATCGCGCGTTCTCCCTGGCCGATCGGCTCGACCGTCTCGACTCTGCGGGCCTATCCCGTGTGAGGCTCTCTGCCTTACACGCGCGGCTTGGAGCCATCGGAGATCTCGCAGCCCGTTGGGAAGAGGCCAACAAACACGTCGCGATCGCCAAGGCTCTACTCGGTTCCAACCCGTCAGACCGGGATGCGGCGCCAGTGGACGCTATTGCCGCTCACCTGGCCCTGAGCATCCCTGGGCCAGACCGGCTGAAGACGGCGGCCACTCTTGCCCGTAAGGCCGCCGCGGCCGCTGAGCGCGTTCCCCTTCCAGTGGTGGCTTGCGAGGCGTGGCAGCTCCTCGGCGTACTTGCGCGGGAGCATGACCTCGAAGAGGCGAACGCGCACTTCGAGAGGGCCGAGAAGTTTGCGGACGAGCACGGCCTGCCGATCGCGCGCGCCTATTCGCTCGTGCTCAAGGCCGGTACGACGTACCTGGCCGACGGGACGGTCGAGGAGATGGACCGGGCCCGTACGGCGGCACTGCGGATCGGCGCGATGCCCTTGGCGTACATCGCCGACGGGATCATGGCCATGCAGACCGTCTTGACCGGGAACTACGCGGTCGCCGCTGACATGGTCGCGAGCAGCCTCGACCTGGCGGAGCGGATGCAGGTCGGCCAGACGCGTTCGTACATCCTCGTGACGAAGGGGACGCTCGCCGCCCACCAAGGTCGTCGCCGGGCCATGGAAGAGGCACTGGAAGAGCTGGACCGCACTGGCACTGGTGCCGCGTATGAGTTGTCACTGGCCTACGGACTGGCTCGGACGTTCTGTGCGCTGCTGGAGGAAGACCGGGAGCTCGCGGGCCGTGAACTCGCTCAGGCGCTCACCTACGACGCAGAGAACCCGACAACCTTCCACGTCGCCGGGAAGAACGGCCTGAACCTCCTACTCGGCGTACTGGCTGGACGTGCGGGGTGGCAGCACTACGAGGCTGTGACGACGTCAGCCGCCAGCAAGATGCGGTGGAACCGTCAGTTCGTGGAACTCGCCCACGCCGTACTACTCGGCAGAGACGGCCAGGTGGACAAGGCCTCGGCAGCACTCGGCGACGCGTCCGCGCTGTTCCCGATGGCCCGGCACCTGGGTCGCCGGCTGGTGGCCGAGGAGGCGCAGAAGCACGGTTGGGGTACGCCGGTCGAGTGGTTGCGCGAGGCCGAGACGTACTTCCACGCGGCCGAGATCGCGCCGGTGGCGAGCGCCTGCCGAGGACTGTTGCGGCAGTTCGGCGCGTCGGTCCAGCAACGCCGGAGTGGCTCCGACCAGATCCCGCCGGCGCTGCGGCAACTCGGGGTGACCGCGCGCGAATATGAGGTCTGCCGGTTGCTGGTCGAGCGGATTGGGAACAAGACCATCGCGGAAAGGTTGTTCATCTCACACCGCACGGTGGAGAAGCATGTCGCTAGTCTGATGGCGAAAACCCAGCAGAATGACCGTGAGTCGTTGAGCGGCTTCGTTCGCCAGGTGCTGGCGGGTTAGTCACGATCCGGCACGGGTTCCACTTACGAATGTTCGCTTCAATATATGGTGGGCGGAGGCATGCTGAGCGGTAGCGAGGGGTCGGATATGAACAAGGCAACCGCGGGTGGCGGCGGTACGACGATGCTGCGCCGGATCAACGTGGCAGCGGTGCTCGACGCCGTCCGGCGTTCGGCGCCTGCTCCGTTGCGGGTGGCGGAGCTCGTCGAGCGCACCGGACTCGCCCGGCCGACCGTGGCCCAGGCCGTCGACGAACTGCTCGACGCGGGCTGGCTGCAACAGCACGGCCCCGACTCCGCCGACCGCTCACTCGGCCGCCCGGCCATCCGCGTCTCTCTGCGCGGCCGCGCCGCACCCGTGCTCGGGCTGGACGTCGGCCCGCACCGCGTGACCGTCGGCGTCTCCGATCTGGCCGGCCGGAAGCTGGCCCTGGTACGACGCTCCGGGCCCGGCTGGACCGCTCAGGAACTGCTCGGCGTCATCACCGAGGTGATCGCGGAAGCCCTGGCCGAGGCCGAGGTGCCCGCCGAGGACATCGCCGCCGCCGTCGCCGCCAGCCCCGGCATCGTGGACGAGCACACCGGCCGCGTCCGGCTGGTGCCCAGCGTGCCCGGCTGGTCCGCGATCGACCTGATCAAGCACGTGCGCAGCCTGCTCGACTGCCCGGTGATGCTCGACAACGACGCCAACCTGGCCGCCCTCGCGATCGCCGCCGCCCGCGGTGGCACCGGCACGCTGCTCGCCGTCCAGTGGGGTGAGCGACTCGGCGCCGGCATTGTGATCGACGGCCGCCTGCACCGCGGCACCGGCGCCGCCGGCGAGATCGGCTTCATCGCGCCCGACCCCGACGACGTGATCGACCCCGACGACAGCCGCGGTCCGCTGGAACGGGCCGTCGGCTCCGAAGCGATCGCCCAGCTCGGCCGCCAGGCGGTGCAGGCCCATCCCGAGTCGAAACTGGCCCAGCTCGGCAAGGACCACAAACTCGGCACGGCCGACGTCTTCGCCGCCGCGGCCGATCGCGACCCGGCGGCCCAGGCCGTCGTCCAGCAGGTGGCCCGCGCCTTCGCCCGCGCCCTCGCGCCCGCCGTCCTGGTCCTCGACCCGACCGCCGTCGTCATCGGTGGCGGCGTGGCCCGCGCCGGCGCCGTACTGCTCGACGCCATCAACGACCACCTCCGCAGCCTCACCCTCAACCACCCCAAGCTGGAGCTCTCCGCCCTGGCCGAAGACGCCGTCGTCACCGGCGCCATGCGCATGGCCCTAGACGACGTCTGGGCCCGCAAACTCCCCCAACCCGCCCTCGCCACCCCGTAGTCCGAGGCGCCTTGTCGAGATGCAGGGAAGATCGGCGGACTCCACGCGGGCTACTTTGACGAATCAGCTCGGCTGGCGGGGCGTCGTCAAAAGTGCAAGTCCGGTGATGGGTTCGTGGCGGGACCGTGGCTCGGCACGCGGCTAGGGCGTCTCGGCCAGCCGATCCTCCTGCAGGAACGGCCCCCGCTCGGGCCGCAGGCTGTAGAGCACCTCGAAGGCTTCGCGACGGACGTCCCGGGCCTCGTACGCGCCGGGAATTCCCATAGCCAGCTCGGACTCGCGGAAGGTGGCGAGCGCTTCGGCATCCTGGAAGAAGTAGATTCCGCACACGTCGCCCGTCATCGGCTCCCTGCCGTAGACCTTCTGGACGAGTCCAGGCACGTCGTGGAACAGCGGCCGTCGGGCGAGCAGCCGCCGATCGAACTCCGCCGTCTCGAGATCGCTCTTGATGCGGACGAACAGCACTGAGGACATCGCTCCTCCTTCTGAGCGAGGGCCCACTGCCGGAGCCCCAGCCGTCAGTCTGGGGCCGGGGCGTGTGAGCGGACGTGTGAGCCACGCGGCGTCTGCGGGCCGGCGGGGAGGAGGTCCCGAAGAACCGGGTTGTCGATCTTGTCGATGAGCAGTACGGCCGCGCTCCGCGCAGCGTGGTCCCCGAGCCGGTAGCGGTGCAGGTAGGCACGTGCCAGGAGCTCCCGCATGCCCGTCCGGGCGGTGAGCGCCTCCATGTCGGTGATCCACTTCGCGACGTTCCCGGCTCCGTGGTTGACGGCCACGGCACACAGGGCATCCAGCGCGTAGGCCTGCGCCCATAGGTAGGAGTCCGTCAGCCGCGCGGCCCGGACGTTGGCATCGAGGAGCCACTCCAACGCAGCGCCAGCGTCTCCATGCACGGCTTCGACCAGTCCCAATCCGCGGGCCCCCATGGCCTCCCAGCACGGGTCGCCCAACCGGCAGCCCTGGTCGAACGCTTGCTGGAACCCTCGGCCGGCCCGGTCGAGGTCGCCCTCCTCGAGGTCCACCTCGGCGAGCAGGCTCGCCGGCCACGGCAGGTACGTCGGCCAGGACGCACGGGCGATGTCGAGCGAGCGTGACGCCGCATCGCGGGCCGCGGCGAGGTCCCTCCTCAGCAGGTGCGCCCGGGCACTGAAAGCCAGGGCACGCGCCAGTGGTCGGGGGTCCTGGACCCCTTCGGCCAGCTCGACCGCCTTGGCGAGACGCTCCAGCGCCGTGCGGTAGTGGGCTGTGTCCGTGGCGCAGGCGCCGAGCAGAACCAGCGCAGTGGCGTCTCCCGACCGCTGGTCACCACCGACTGCCAGGGCTTCCTGGAGGAGCAACTCGGCCCGCTGGTATCGGCCCCGCAGGAACTCGATGAAGCCCAATTCGCGATAGGCGGCCGCGGTCAGCGACTGCTGCCCGGACTCGACAGCGAGCGAGATCGCCTCGTGAAGCGCCGCCGCTCCTTCGTCGTCCCTGCTCCGCACCACGCTGATGAGGCTCGACCCCAGTGCGATGAGCGCCTCCACCTGCGTCTCGACGCCACCGCACCGGTGTGCCTCGGCCACCGCACGGCGGAGGTGCCGGAGCCCCGGTTCGACATCACCGTGCGCGAGGGCCGCCTGCCCGGCATCGAGCTCCGAGCGCGCCGCGCTCGGCGTAGAAACGGTTGACGAGGTGGCCGGCTCAGAGACCGCTTCGACAGCGGCATAGGCGGCGACGACCTCGGGGCCGGGGTCGACTCCGAGCTCGGTCCTGAGCAGCTCGACGCACGCGTCGTAGTGCTGCTTGGCCGCGGTGCGCTCCCCGGCCAGGGCCAGGGACCGGATCAGCAGCGCCTGGAAGCCCTCGTCCAAGGGGTTGAGCTGGACCAGCCTTGTGGCGAGCCGGGCGCTGCCTCGGGGATCCCCCGCGCCCAGATGGGCGAGCCCGGCTTCGCGGAGCATCGCCTCCGTGGCGGCCCGGACATGGCGCCGCTCCGACATCAGCCACGCCTCGAAGGCCGGGCTCGTACCGAAGTGCATCCCTTCAAGCAATTCGCGTCCCAATCCCGGAACCCTGATGCCCTCCAGCCATGTCCCCCGGGTGACCACCTCGACGTCGACGAACGTGTCGCGCGGCAGGCACAGGTCGAGCGGTTCACCCCGCAGGGCATGGGGCTGGCCGAGGAGCCGGCGTACCTGTGAGAGGTTCCAGCGCAGCGCGCCGAGGGGATCGTCCGCCTCGTAGAACAACAGCTCGGCGAGGTGCTCACGGCTCGTGGGGAGCTCGGAACAGACGAGATAGGCGAGCAGCGCCCACGCCTTGCGACCCTTCGGGCCCGCGACAGGCTCGCCGTCCCGATGAACGGTCGGTTTCCCGAGCAGGTGGATCGCCAGCGCCATCGATCCGAACCTATACCCGGCCATAGGGGTGGGTATAGCTCTCTCGCGGCATTTCAGGCGGGCTGGCCCCCGCGCCATCCCGCAGTTCCCCTACGGGAGCCCGCGGAATCGGGGCCATCGCTGCATTCCCTCTTCGATCAGGGTCAGGGGGCGAGGATGGCTTTGGCTATGGCGTCGGGGCGGTCCAGGTGGACCAGGTGGGCGGAGTCCTGGAGGGTTTGCAGGTTGGCCTTGAGGCGGGCCGCGAGGGCGCGCTGGGGGCCTAGGCGGCAGCGGGCGGAGCTGGGGCCGACGCCTACCAGTTGGACCGTCGCGGGCGCCTCGACCGGGGACTCGAGCAGTTGGCCGACCTCGACCGCCATCGGCCAGCTGGCGGCCAATTCGTCCCAGAACTGGACCCACGAGCCGGGTGATCCGTACCGCTCGCGGACCGTTGCACGGTGCAACGGATCGCGGTCCGTCTCGGTACTCATCCGGAGCAGCCAACCACGCACGATCGGGCCGATCAACGCCGGTACGCCGAGATGGCCGAGGCCGCGTAATCCCTTGCGCACCAGGCGATCGCCGATCCGGCCGGGGTAGAGCAGACGATGCCCGGTCTCGTTCGCCAGGCTGGTATCGACCAGCACCAGGCGATCCACCTCGGCCGGCCGGGACAACGCCCAGCGCATAGCGGCGAGGCCGCCGATCGAGTGGCCGACCAGCCCGATCGGGCCGTCGCCGTCGACCCCGGTTGCCTGCCGCAACGAGTCGACCGAGGCGGTGACCGGGACGAGCCAGGGGTCGACCACCTGGACGTCGTACGACTCGGGCAGCAGGTCGATCACGCCTTCGAATTCCTCGGCGGTCTCAGCGAGTCCGGGCAGCACCACCCAGCGCCGTGCCTGTGTCATTGTGATCTCAACTCCGCGCCGCCACCGCTCAAGATTCCCACACCCTGGCCGACGGCGCCGCCCAATAGTGGAATGATCGATTCGTGCAGGCCCATTCTTGGCAGGCGCGGTTCGCGGGGTTGTTCACCCGAACCGTGGTCCTGGCGACCGTTTGGTCGTTCGTCGCGATCCCGCTGCACCTTGCCTTCCCCACCTGGGTGACCAAGGTCGACCAGGTCTTCCAGTTCCTCGGAATTCCGGCCGGGCACACGTTCTTCTCCGCGGTCTACCTCGCGGTGGTCGGCAGCGCCTTGGTCCGCGGCAAGCGGGCAGCCCTGCTCTGGGTCATCGGCGTCTGGGAGATCCTCTGGCTGTTCGGCGGGCTTGGCATCCTGGTCGTCGACACCAGCACCCTGGTGATGCCGGGTGACGCCGCACTGATCGACGAGTTCGGCCGCAGCTCCCCGGTCGAGCTGGCCGGCGCGATCGCCCAGGTCGCCGTGACCTGCGCGCTGATCGTGCTGCTGTGGAAGGTGCGGGCCCAGTTCCCGGCCCGGGTCACACCGGGTTCGCGCCGACTGGCCGTGATCACGCTGGTCGCCGGCCTGCTGCTGTCGGCCAGCGTGTCGGTCGCGCTCACCGAGCTCTTCGACAACACCCTGACCGGCCAGAAGCACAAGATCATCTGGGCCGTGAACGCCGCCATTGGTCGCTCCGGCCCGCTGGAAGTCGGCGAGCAAGGGCACGCCTGGGTCGCGCTGGTGGTGGGCGCGATGTCGGCCACCACGCTGTCGCTGGCCTTCGCGATCTTCCTGCGCTCCGTGCGCAAAATCCGGTACCTGAGCCAGACCGAAGAGCTCCGGCTCCGCAAACTCCTGCTCGAGCACGGCGAACGCGACTCCCTCGGCTACTTCGCCACCCGTCGCGACAAGGCCGTCGTCTTCTCCCCCACCGGTGACGCCGCCATCGCGTACCGGGTGATCAACGGCGTCAGCCTGGCCAGCGGTGACCCTATCGGCGATCCGGCCGCCTGGCGCGGCGCGATCCAGGTGTGGCTCGCGGAAGCCCGTACGTATGGCTGGTCGCCGGCCGCGCTGTCGGTGAGCGAGGAGGCCGCGCACGCGTACGTCGGTGCCGGGTTGCGCGCGCTCTCGATGGGCGACGAGGCGATCATCGACGTCGCCGACTTCACCCTCGAGGGCCGGACGATGCGCCCGGTCCGGCAGGCCGTCACCCGGGTCCAGCGCGCCGGGTACCACGCGACCGTCGTACGGCATGGCGACCTTTCCCCGTCAGAGCTCCAGCAGTACGTCGATCTCGCGGACAAGTGGCGCGGAACCAGGACCGAGCGTGGATTCTCGATGGCGCTCGGGCGGCTCGGTGATGGCGCCGACGCGCGTTGCGTGATGGTGATCGCGCGGGATGCCGCCGGTGAGGTGCGCGGGCTGCTGTCGTTCGTGCCATGGGGTGTGCGTGGTGTCTCGCTCGACCTGATGCGCCGCGACCCGGAGTCGGCGAACGGCCTGATGGAGTTCATGGTCACCTCGCTGATCGACGCCTGCACCGATCTCGGCGTACACCGGATCTCGCTCAACTTCGCGATGTTCCGCGAGATCTTCAGCGATGCCGAACGCGTCGGCGCCGGTCCGGTGCTGCGGCTCACCAACGCCACGCTGACCGCGGCCTCGCGCTTCTGGCAGTTGGAGAGCCTGTACCTGTCCAACGAGAAGTACTTGCCACGTTGGTCGCCTCGGCTGATCTGCTACTCGCGTGGTGGCTCGCTGCCGCAGGTCT
Source organism: Kribbella sp. NBC_01245 (assembly GCF_036226525.1). NCBI lineage: Bacteria > Bacillati > Actinomycetota > Actinomycetes > Propionibacteriales > Kribbellaceae > Kribbella > Kribbella sp. NBC_01245. The sequence goes on along the minus strand of NZ_CP108487.1, from coordinate 6,576,174 downwards.
TGATAGCGGCCGGTACGGCGGAAGGCTTCGTGCCCGCACCGCGTCCGTGGACCCGGATCGACCGGGTGGAAGCCGCTCTCTATCACTCGATCGCGGCGCCGGACCGCACCAGCTTCGCGACCTTCGTTCGTTCACAGGAGGAAGAACTCCTGCGACCGGCTCTGCCCGAGCGCAAGCTGACCGAACAGGAGCTGGTCCGTCGCGGCAAACTTGAGCAGCTCGCCGCGATCGGGATGGCGCCCTACCCGGTCGGCGTACCGTTCACCGATTCGCTCGGGCGGATCCGCGCCGAGCATGAAGGGCTGCCGCCCGACCATCGGACCGGCAAGAAGATCTCCACGACCGGCCGGGTGATGCGGCTGCGCAACCATGGCGGTCTGGCCTTCGCGGATTTGCGGGACGGATGCAACGATCTCCAGATCCTCTTGTCCGTAGAAGCTTGTGGCTCAGTTGCCCTGGGCAACTGGCGGCATCTGGTCGACATCGGTGACCATGTCGGCGTCAGTGGCGAGGTGATCACGACCCGGCATGGCGAGTTGACCATCGCCGTGACGGACTGGGTGATGGCCGCGAAGTGCCTGCATCCCTTGCCGGACAAGCGGCACGGCTTCACCGATCCCGAGGCGCGGGTCCGCCAGCGTCACCTCGATCTGGTGATGAACCAGGACGCCCTGCGGATGATGCACTGGCGCAGTACGGCGGTGCGCGCGCTGCGGGACGGGTTCGAGTCGCGCGGTTTCATCGAGGTCGAGACGCCGATGCTGCAGGCCGTACACGGTGGCGCGAACGCCCGGCCGTTCGCCACCCACATCAACGCGTACGACACCGAGCTGTTCCTGCGGATCGCGCCCGAGCTGTTCCTCAAACGCCTCAGCGTCGGCGGTCTCGGCCGGGTCTTCGAGCTCAACCGGAACTTCCGCAACGAGGGCGCGGACGCGACGCACAACCCGGAGTTCACCTCGGTCGAGGCCTACCAGCCGTATGCGGACTACACCGACATGCGCGAGCTGACGCGCCAACTGGTGATCGAGGCCGCGACAGCCGTCTTCGGAAAACCCATCGTGCTCCGGCCCGACGGCGAGATCGACATCTCCGGCGACTGGCCGGTCATCTCGGTGCACGACGCCGTCGCCCAGGCCGCGGGCTGCGCGATCGACCCGGGCACGAGCGTCCAGCGCCTGCGCGAGGTCTGCGCCGACCACGGCGTACACGCGGGTTTCGGGCAGTCCGCCGGCGAGCTCGTGCTCGAGCTGTACGACGAACTGGTCGAAGGCGAGACGGGCTTCCCGACCTTCTATACCGACTTCCCGCTCGAGACGTCGCCGTTGACCCGCACGCATCGGAGCGACCCGCGGCTGGCCGAGCGCTGGGATTTGGTGGCCTTCGGCGCCGAGATCGGTACGGCGTACTCGGAGCTGGTCGATCCGGTCGAGCAAAGGCGCCGACTCACGGAACAGTCACTCAAGGCGGCCGCGGGCGATCCCGAGGCGATGTCGCTGGACGAGGATTTCCTGACGGCACTGGAGTACGCGATGCCTCCGACGGGTGGTCTCGGCATCGGCGTCGACCGCTTGATCATGCTGCTGACCGGGCAGAACATCCGCGCCACCCTGGCCTTCCCCTTCGTCCGGCCCGCCGCGCGGCACTAGACGCTTAGGTTGCTTGGCGTTTAGGTCAGGCGCGCCTTGAGGGCAGTGACTTGGGTTGAGGTCAGACCTGCTTGCGTCAGGTAGGCCTCGGCGCCGCCGTACTTCTCGTCGAGGTGCGCGAGAGCGTGCGCGAGGGTCTCGCGGCGGGTGTCGAGCATCTCGAGTTTCTCGGCCCGGATTGCCGGGTCGGTAACACCTTCGAGCTGTTCGGCGAGGCGGCCCGCGAGACGTTCCTGGGTGAGCGCGTAGTCGTCGAGGATCTCGTCATCGTCGACACCGAGCAGGCGGAGTACGAGCGCGACGACGAGGCCGGTCCGGTCCTTGCCGCCGTGGCAGTGCACGACCACGCCTCCGGGCGGCGCGTCGGCAATGGCCGCAACCGCCTTGGCAAAGCCTGCCGGGTTGTTATCCAGCATCACGACGTACGTCGCAGCCATAGTCGGCCCGACCGGGTCATCCGGGCCGTGCACCGGTTGGTTGACCCACTCGGGCTGATCGGCGAACGGGGTTGGGCCCGCCTCACACTCACCCGGATTCCGCAGATCCACCACCCGCGAAACCCCAGCCGCCCGAACCGTCCGCACCCCGTCCTCCCCGAGGAACTGCAAACTATCCGCCCGAATCAACGCCATCCCCCGCACCACCCCACCCATCCCCCCTAGCTCCCGCACATTCACACAACCCGCCCACTCCAGATGATTCGCCACACCCCCATCCTCCCGCCTTTCTTTGCGTTCATTCGTCGGAATCCGCCCTCCCGCCATGGACCTGTGCATGTCCGCTGTGCTCAGAGGGCGGATTCCGACGAATGAACGCAAAGAAACGAGCCGGCCGCCTGCGAACCTCCCCGCGAGTGGTCGCGTCATACCCGACCACTCGCGGGGAAGAACCAGATCGTCGGGCCCTTGTGACCAGGCGTGTCGTGGTTCATCGGGCTCTTGTGACCAGGTTGTTTGTGACATCGGGAGTGTGACATTCGGCATGGCGTGATGACAGTGGCGTTCGGGCCGGATCACGATGGGGGTATGAGCGCTAAGGCGACCGTGACGGTCGACGGGGTTAACGGGGTCGAGATCGCGTACGAGCGGACGGGCTCCGGCGAGCCGCTGGTGCTGATGCACGGCATCGGGCATCACCGGCAGGCCTGGGATCCGGTGATCGACCGACTGGCGGTGGAACGCGACGTGATCGCGATCGACTTCCCCGGCTTCGGGGAGTCGCCTGATGTGCCGACGGGCATCGCCGACGAGGTTTCGGTGTACGTCCGCGCGATGACGGCGTTCTTCGAGGCCGTCGACCTCGATCGGCCGCATGTCGCGGGCAACTCGATGGGCGGACTGATCAGCCTGCTGCTCGGTCAGGCCGGAGTCGTCCAGTCGGTGACCGCCTTGTCCCCGGCCGGCCTGTGGACCTCCGGCCAACGCGCTCGTGCCCTCACGATCCTCAACACGATGCGGCAAGCGGCCCGCCGTACGCCGCCGATCGCCGTGGCGCGTCTGGCCCGGAGCAGGGCGGGCCGCCGGGCGATGACCGGCATGATCTATCACCGTCCGGCTCTGCGCGAACCGGCCGCGGTCATCGCCGAGACTGCCGCGCTGGCGAACGCGCCCGCCTTCGACCGGGTACTCGCGCTCGGCCGGAGCGGCGTGGTGTTCGAGGGCGACGTACCGGAGGTGCCGGTGACCATCGCGTGGGGTACGCACGACCGGATCCTTCAACCACGCCAAACCGCTCGCGCCCGTCAGCAGATCCCGGCCGCGCGGATGGTGAGCCTGCCAGCGTGCGGACACGTGCCGATGAACGACAGCCCGGACTTGGTCGCGCGCGTGCTGCTCGAAGGCAGTTCGCCCGGCTGACCGACGCGACTATTGGCGCTTCTGACCGCCCAGCTTGGTGACGACCAGGAGTACGACTCCGAGCAGGGTGACCGCGATTCCCATGCCAAGGAAGCCTGCCGACGGGGACGAACCCATCTGGGAGACGAGGATCAGAAGGACGCCGACGATGATCAACAGGACCATGTGCCGGGTGTAGCGAGCCAGCTGGGCGATCATCAGTCGATTCCTTGCGTTCGAGGGGTGAGCGGGACTGTATCAGGCGGTCGCCCGGGCACGCCGACGTCGGCGACAGCTCGAACAGCGACTCGGGGGAAGCGAGCGTTTGATGGCAGCAACACGACAGATCCGGAAAGTGTCGGTGCTGGCGATTAGGCTTGTTTATAAGAGGTTTGACCGAGCCTGATGGATTGAGGTGGCACATGCCCCTGCTCATCCGCCCACTGCCCTGGATCGCCGTTCTGGTCGTCTTCTCCTTGTCCGCCTGCAGTGGTTCCGATGAGCCACGGAGTCAGCCCGAGCCATCCGCACCTGGTGCCACGCCGACCGCCAGTGCCCCGAGTACGGCGCCGGCCGCGACGCCGTCGGTCAGTACGACGGTTGAGGCGCCTAAACCGTTGAGTGTTCCGGCGTATCGGGCGCTGCTGGGGCGGGTCGACGCGGCGATTCGGCCTGCTGCGCGGCAGGTGCATGTGGCGGGGACGATGCCGGCGTTGTCCGCGGGGCAGCAGGCGTTGGTGCGGGCGATGCGCAAGCAGGCGGATGGGTTGGAGGCGGCGCGGCCGCCGGCGCAGGTGGCCGCGCAACACTCGGCGTTGACGAGGTCGCTGCGTAGTGCGGCCGATCGCATCGAGGGATATCGGGGCATCTCCGCTTGTGGTGGTGCTCCGGCGTTGAGCGATGTCATCGAGCGCGATCTGCTGGCGAAGAACTCCGTTGCCGCGTCTGCCGCAGCCCTTCGTTCAAAGGGGATTCAGGTTGGTACGTTCTTGCCCGCGGCGCCTACGACTGGCAAACGTCGCGGTGAGAACGGTGAGGTGGTCGAGCGACGGGGCTCGCGTGGTTACACGCGCCTGGAGGTCGACAACACGTTGAATAACCAGGATGTCGCGGTGTCGGTTGTCACTGGAGCACCGACTAAGCCGCAGGCGATGATGTACGTCCGCGCCGGCAGCAGGGCGACGTATCAGGGGACGCGCGGGACATACAACGTCTATTTCAAGTCAGGCCACGACTGGGACGACCAACGCCACCAATTCACCAAGGACTGCACCTTCGAGAAGTTCGACGACCCCTTCACCGCCGGCTACCACTGGACCATCAGCCTAGTAGCCCGCGTAGGCGGCAACGCCTCCACCACAAAAGTCGACCCCTTCTAACAACAACCACACGCCCCTCCTGCGGGCGCCGACCGCAGGAGGGCCGCGTCGCAGAAGTCACGCGTGGGCGCCCGCCTGAAGGCAGTAGGCGGGCGCCAACCAAGCGGGGTGCGTTAGGGGGTGGTTAGCATTCGATTACGTTTACGGCTAGGCCGCCGCGGGAGGTTTCTTTGTATTTTACCTTCATGTCGGCGCCGGTTTCGCGCATGGTTTTGATGACCTTGTCGAGGGTTACGACGTGTTTGCCGTCGCCGTGCATGGCCATGCGCGCGGCGTTGATCGCTTTGACCGAGGCCATTGCATTTCGTTCGATACAAGGGATTTGGACCAAGCCGCCGACCGGGTCGCAGGTGAGGCCGAGGTTGTGTTCCATCGCGATTTCTGCGGCGTTTTCTACCTGCTCCGGCGTGCCACCGAGGACTTCGCAAAGGCCGGCGGCGGCCATGGAGCAAGCGGAGCCGACCTCGCCTTGGCAGCCGACCTCAGCGCCGGAGATCGAAGCGTTCTCCTTATAAAGAACACCGATGGCGCCAGCCGCGAGAAGGAAACGCACGACTCCGGCATCAGTAGCGCCGGGAACGAACCGGCGGTAGTAATGCAGCACAGCCGGGATGATCCCCGCCGCGCCATTGGTCGGCGCGGTCACGATCCGACCACCCGACGCGTTCTGCTCGTTGACCGCCAAGGCGAAGAGGTTCACCCAGTCCATCACCTTGAGCGGATCAACCGAATACCGATCATCGCTCAGCTTCTTATGCAAACCGTAGGCCCGCCGAGGAACCTTCAGACCACCCGGCAACACGCCCTCGGTCTCACACCCCTCGCGCACGCAGTCCTGCATCACCTGCCAGATCCGCAGCAGCCCGGCCTCGATCTCGTCGTCGGTCCGCCAGGCCAACTCGTTCGAGCGCATCACTTCACTAATAGGCAGTTGCGATTCACGGCACCGCGCGAGCAGTTCCGCACCACTCAGGAACGGATACTTCAGCGGCGTACGGTCCGGCACGATCCGGTCCCCCGCGGCCGCCGTCTCATCCACGACAAACCCGCCACCGACCGAGTAATACGTCCGCTCGCGCAACACCTCGCCCGCGGCGTCCCGAGCCAGGAAGGTCATCCCGTTCGGGTGGTACGGCAAGGCCTTGCGGCGGTGCATCACCAGGTGGTTCTCGTCGAACGCGATCTCGTGCTCGCCACCGAGCCGCAGCCGGCCGGTGGAGCGGATCGCCGCCACCCGGTCGTCGACGGTGGTGGTGTCGACCGTCTCGGGGTCCTCCCCCTCCAGGCCGAGCAACACCGCCTTGTTGCTGCCATGCCCATGTCCGGTCGCACCGAGTGAACCGAAGAGCTGAGACTCCACTGCCGCCGTACGGGCGAGCAGGCCGTCGGCCGTCAGGCCGGTCACGAAGGTACGGGCGGCTCGCATCGGGCCCACGGTGTGTGAGCTCGACGGGCCGATCCCGATGCTGAAAAGGTCGAATACGCTGATCGCCACGGAGGTTCCTTCTGGTCGCCTTTGACCGGTCGGTATGCCTCCCCGCTCTGTCGAGCATGCGCTCTCCAGAGGTGCCTAGCCCGGGCGGTGAAGGTGCCTGAGAGATTCTCGGGGAGAGTTGCTCCTACGGCGCCCGGATCTGGTCCGGGTCTCTCCCGCGCGGGTTCATGCGGCTGATTTGCAGTTGTAGTAACTGAATTCTGACGCGACGGTACGGCGCGGGCGACCGGCGCGTCAATCCGCGGGCACGGCCGGAGTCGACTTGAGACCAGTGTGACGAGTGGTCAGGTAATCAGAGGCGATGGGTGCGGCGGGCCCAGAGCTCGAAGAACCAGGTGAAGAGCGGCGGGATGCTGGCGGCGAGCGCGGCCAGGGTGATCGGCCAGCTCCAGCGCAGCGGGCCGCGGACGACCATCACCGTGATCACGTAGGCGATGAAGATGCCACCGTGGATCGGGCCGAAGATCTTCACGCCGATCTCGTTGTCGGACAGCACGTACTTGAAGAGCATGCCGATCAGCAGGCCGGTCCACGAGATCGCCTCGGCGATCGCGATCGCACGGAACCAGGTGGCATGCCGGGACGTGCCGGTCGTTTGCGGGGCTTGCACGGTCTCGGTCATCACCCAGCAGCCTACCGGGGTGGCAACCGGGACCGGCCGGGGTCAGCCCGGATGTGGCGAAGACCACCGGCGCCGAGGATCGAAGGACAAGATTTCCCTCGCATCCGAAGGACATTCCGCTGTGAAAGCATTGCTGCTCGCCACGACCGCCGGCCTCATCGCCGCGGGCACGCTAGCGCCAACGGCCCATGCCACGACCGGTACGGCGACCGATCCGCCCGCATTGGTCTGGCAAGACTGTCCGGTCGACGCCAACGACATCCCCGCACCGCAATGCGCGATGCTCCAGCTCCCCGTGGACTGGAACAACCCGAGCGGACCGACGTACGGCCTGAAGCTGGCCCGTCGTACGGCGACCAACCAGTCGGCGCGAGTCGGCGCGATGGTGTTCGGCGCGGGTGGACCCGGCGACTCCGGCGTCTACCGAATTCGCGAGGGCATCGACCGCTTTAGCGACGAGCTGCGCAGCCGGTTCGACATCGTGAGCTTCGATCCGCGCGGAGTCGCCGGCAGCAATCCGGTGGTCTGCTCGGCCGCACTACTGGCAAAGGCGCCGTCGCCGATCATCACCAGTCAGGCCCAGTACGACGCCACTATCAAGTACAACCGGGAGCTGGCGGCAGACTGTCGCAAGAACACCGGCCCGCTCTTCGAACACCTGGACTCGCTGCAGTCCGTCAAAGACCTCGAGGCCATCCGTGAGGCCTTGGGCGAGGAGAAGCTGACCTTCCATGGCAGTTCCTACGGGACGATGCTTGGCGCGCAGTACGCCGAGCAGTACCCGCAGAAGGTCCGGGCAGTCGTACTGGAATCTACGGTCGACCACAGCCTCAGTACCCGGAAATTCCTTGATACACAGGCAGAAAGCGCACAGGACTCGTTCGACGAGTTCGTGAAGTGGTGCGACCGTACGACGACCTGTGCCCTGCACGAGCGCGACGTACGCGAGCTCTGGGCCGACCTACTCGTCCGTGCGGGTCGTGGCGAGCTAGCGCAGCCGCGAGACCCGAAGCAGGCGCTGACGCCGTTCACGCTGAGCTTCCTTGCCACCAAGTTCTTCAAGGAGCCTGAGTGGTCGCAACTCGCGCTGACCCTGAAGGCACTTGAGGTGAGCAAGCCGCCCGTTGGTCAGCCCGGCGTCCCCACCGGCTTAGGGCAGAACCCGATGCTCGTGTTCTGCCAGGACTGGGATCTGCCGGTGCGCAGTTACTCCGAGTACGCCGCACACCTTCGCCGGTTGGCCCGTATCGCGCCTGAGATGAAGTACCCGGGTGCACTGATCGCGACGTCCACCTGTCTCGGTAGGCCGGCACAGGTCGACAACCCGCAGCACCGTCTCGACGTACACACGAACATCCCGTTGCTGGTGACAACCGCCGTGCACGATCCCGTCTCCGGCTACAACTGGGCGACGAGTGTGACGCGGCAGCTCGGGCGTCACGGCGTACTGCTCACGTACGACGGTTGGGGGCACGGGACGTACAGCAGTTCGCCTTGTTCGAAAGCGTTGATCGACAGCTATTTGATCAGCCAGGCCGTGCCCGCTCGCGGCACTCACTGCCCGGCGTTGAACCGGTTTAGCGAAGGGTCGCCCTCGGTTCATGTTCTGTATGCACAGGGTGACCCTCACGCTTGGGTCGGCTCGGCAAGGGATCGGCGAAGGCTTTCCCTTGACCGGGTCGACCGAGGCAACCATTACGTTCTGTCCGCTTGTGGTGATCGTCCGTAGCCCCAACCATCTTCCTCACTGTGGCCTTTGAGGCAGGCCACCAGAGGAAATCGGATGTGACCCATGCGCAGATCCATCGCAGCCGCCGCCCTGTCCCTGGGACTGGGCTTGACCGCCCTCGTCCCCGCACAGGCAGCAACTGCCGCTCCGTTGACCGACAAGGCCGACGGTGTCTACCAGATCCTCGCCAGCGACTGGGGCATCTCCCCCAGCCAGGCGAAGGCCCGCCTTGACGCCGAGCACAAACTCGCCGGCGCACTGACCAAAGCCCAGGCCGTGACCGACGGCGCCTTCTTCAACGAGGCCCGCCAGCTGGTCGTGAACGTGCACTCGGAGACCGCCGCCAAGGTCGCCCGGGCGAACGGCCTGACCCCTCGCACCGTCGCCCGCGGCGAGAAGGCACTCACCAAGCTGCAGGCGCGAGTCGAGAAGCTCACCGCCAACTCCAGCCAGGTCCAATCGATCGGCGCCGACCTGCCGACCGACCGCCTGCAGGTCGTACTGATGCCCGGCAAGCAGACGCCCGCAACCGCCAAGCTGGTCAAGCAGCTCAAGGCGATCCCCGGCGTGGACGTCAGCACCAACTCCGTCACCTTGCAGTCGCACGCGGACGTGATCGGCGGCCAGATCATGGACCTGGTCCCAGGTTCGTGGTGCTCGCTCGGCTTCCCCGGCATGCGTAACGGCAACAACGTGCTGCTGACGGCCGGACACTGCGTGGAGAACAACAACGACGTGCTGAACGCCCAGGGCGTGCACATCGGCAAGGGCATCGGCAGCCGCTTCCGTACCGGCCAGCCGAGTGTCGACATGGGTCTGATGGACATCGACGCCGAGGATGTCGGCCGCGGTTACATCGACAACCGCAACGGCACCACGACCCGGGTCACCGGTTCGTCGAAGGCGCCAGTTAACACGACCATTTGCAAGGCCGGTAACACAACTGGCTGGACCTGCGGCCGGATCACGCAGTACAACCTGACCGTCAACTACGGCAGCCCGAGCGGCGCCATCACCCGCACCAGCGGTCTGGCCCGCTCGACCGTCTGCACAGAGGGCGGCGACTCGGGTGGTGCGTACATCTCCGGCACCACCGCGCAGGGCATGACCTCCGGCGGTCCGAACGACGGCCACGACTGCGGCTTCAACCAGGGCCACAACGCGACCGGGTCGTACTCGTTCTACCAGCCGGTCGTCGACGCGGCGAACTACTACGGCGTCAGCCTCACCCTTGGCTGATCAGTAGCACCTGAACCACTCGCGCCCGCGAGGATTCCGAGCCGCCACTCAGAATCCTCCGGGCGCGATGTGTTGTCAGACGAGGTGGGCTTCGAGGATTCGCTCGACTCGGGCACCGTCGTCCAAGCGCTCGGTCAGGATGGCGAGCTCGGCGCAGGCCTTCGCCAACGCCTCGGCCTGACTGGCACAGCCTTCGGAGTACCAGTACGGGTCATCTGGCTGTAGATCGTCGGCGTCGTCAATGTCGGCATACCAGTGGTGATCACCCAGGTAGGCACAGTGGACGACCCGCGCACGCAGGTTCATCTGAATTTCCCCCATGTTGAAAAACCGGGGCCAGCCCGGCCGGCGCGTGGACCGCGGCCCCCCACTGCCACGCGCCGGGCCGAGTTTGACCCTCCCCCGCTCGCTACATCGTGCCGAAGCACGTTCGCGTTACTAGTTGTGACGACCTTTTTTGACGAATAGTTCGCAACTACTTTGCGTCATCCAACAGCTCCAGTCGGCGACGGATTTTGGAGATATGGGCGGTCCGCGTGACTGACCAAAAGAACGATGAACCACAGGGCTGCGGCCAAGCCAGCGACGATGAGTAGCAGAACCAACAGGCCCACTCCACCCGTCACCTCGGACGGCTCACTGCCCGCCAGGATGGCGACAACGACCCCCACCAGGGCCGTCAGCAGGTTCGCCGATCGGACCTGGCCGGCCATCGTCGCCGTCGCGTCGTCACCCGCGCGCTTCGCTACTCGCATCAGCGCGGTACACGTCAGCACCTCGCCCTTGCCGGTGGTGGCAAGGGCGAGGGCGAGGCGGGCGTTAGGAGGGGAGGTGGGAGCGGACCCAGGCTTCGAGGCCGTCGGTGGTGATGGGGAGGGCCTCGGTGAGGATGTCGATGCCGGTTTCGGTGACGGCGACGTTGTCCTCGATCCGTACGCCGATGCCGCGCAGCTCGGGCGGTACGGTCTCGTCGTTCGGGTGGAAGTACAGCCCCGGCTCGACCGCGAGCGTCATCCGCGGCTCGATGGTGCCGGCGTTGTACGCCTCGGCGCTGGACGACGCACAGTCGTGCACGTCGAGCCCGATGAAGTGACCGGTACCGCAGACGATGAACCGGCGGTGCTGCTGGCCGTCCGGACCGAGCGCCTCCTCGACCGATACGTCGAGCAGACCCCAGTCCTTCAGACCTTCGGCCAGCACCTCCATACCCGCGTTGTGGAAGGCCTGGTACGGCGCTCCCGGGCGGACCGCGTCGAGGGCGGCGAGCTGTGCCTTGTGTACGAGGTCGTGGACCTGGCGCTGGGCCGCGGTGAACTCGCCGGTGACCGGGAAGGTACGGGTGACGTCCGCCGTATAAAGCGTGCGCACCTCGACACCCGCGTCGAGCAGCAGTACGTCACCCTCGCGCACGGCCCCGTCATTCCGGACCCAGTGCAGCACCGGCGCGTGGTTGCCCGCGGCAACGATTGACGAGTAGCCCGGCCCGTTGCCGAGCGTCCGCGCACGCCGATCGAAGGTGCCCTCCAGCCAACGCTCACCACCACCGCGGATCGCCTCGGGCAGTTCGGACGCGACATCCGCGAAAGCCTGGACGCTGGCGTTCACCGCGTCGCGGATCTGCTCGAGCTCCCAGTCGTCCTTGATCCGGCGCAGCTCCGAGAGGACCCGGCGCAGCTCGTACAACTCCGCCGGCCCGGTGGAGACGATCGCGTCGAGCAGCGGCTCCACGCCGTACGTCGACATGAAGGCGGGTGCCGTGCCGCGGACGCCGGCGGGCAATTCCTCCACTGGGCGGCAGGGCAGACCGAGAGCGTCGGACCAGTCCTTCAGGCCTGGGACCGGGCCGATCCAGAGCTCGCCGTCACGGGCGTTCGCGAAGAAGTCGACCTCGTCCGGGCCGGCGGTCTCGCGCAGGTAAAGCGTCTCTTCACCGTTCGCGCCGAGGACGAGGACGGCGCCTTCGGCCTGGCAACCGGTAAGCCAGACGAAGTCGCTGTCGGGGCGGAACAGGTAGTCGGTGTCGTTCGACCTGACAGGTGCACGGCCGGCGGCGACCGCGATACGGCGGTTGGGCAGGGCTGCTCGCAGCTGGGCGCGGTGCGCGGCCGCGGATTCGGCGAGGCCCTTTGGGAGGCTGACGGACCGATCGACCGCTCCCCACCCTTGGCTGATCGAGGACCGGAAACCGGCCGCGTTGATGGGCCGATTCGCATCCCGCTGCGCAACCGTCCGCTTAGCCTTGATCTCGCTCATCCACACTCCTCCACTAGCCCCGGGTCTACCCCCGAACCTATGCCGCCAACGCCGCAGACGCGACTTCTTTGCATTCATCGGTCCCAAGGACTGCAAAGAAGGGTTAGGGGATTCTCCCGACGCGATGACCGGGCAGCTGAGCGCATCGTCGTGGCATGACGAACTCGAATTCCATCAGGTCGACCGCCGACGAGGGGCGCTGGACGCGTTTGCTGTGCGCTCTCTACCGTGGTCTGAGCTCCGGCACCATGTGGTTGGGTCCTCCGGCGACCAGCTTCTACATCTGGCGCACACTCGCCAGGAATCAGTCAACCTTCGGGCGCCGAGGGACAGTGCGATGACACCGGGCGTTGTCGGCCTGTCACACATCTCCTTGAGCGTCCGGGATCGCGAGGCGGCCAAACGCTTCTGGGTTGAGGTGCTGGGCTTCGAGGTTTTCAACGAGGAGCCGACGTACTGCTTCCTCTTCGACCGGGCCGCCGGGCTGGCGGTGATCATGAGCAACCACGATCAGACGGTGTCCGGAACTTTCGACGAGCACAACGTCGGTCTGGACCATCTGGCGTTCGCGGTATCGAGCGTCGAGACGCTGCTCAGCTGGCAGCAACGGCTGGCTGCTCTCGACGTACCGCACTCACCGATCGTCGAGACGGACGCGGGTCATCACCTCAACCTGCGCGCACCGGACAATGTGGCGATCGAGCTGTACGTGATGAAGCCGGAGTTCGCCGCCCTACTCGGTCTGACGGACGACGCGATCCCGGTCGCGGCCACCCACAGCTGAGTCAGGCGACTCGACCGCTAGGGCCCGCGCCAGCTCGGTGCGCGACCGCAGCCCGCGCTTTCGGAGTACGGCGCCCACATGGTGCTCGACGGTCTTGGGACTGAGGAAGAGCGCCGCCGCCACCTCACGGTTCTTCAGGCCTTGCGCCACCAGCAGTGCGACCCGAGTCTCCTGGGACGTCAGCGGCTCGCTCGTCGCGTCCCGAGAGTGCACGCGCTCGCCAGTGCCGGCGATCTCGTGCGCGGCTCGCTCCGCCCACAGCGTCAGCTCCATCTCGACGAACGCTCGCCGCGCGGCCTCCAGCTGGACGCGCGCGTCGACTCGACGCCCGTCGCGGCGCAACCGCATGCCGTATAGCAGCCGGGTCCGTGCCAGCTCGAACTGGTCGGGCTGGCCGTCCAGTAGCGCGAGGGCTCGTTCAAAGGCCGGCGCGGCGTCGTCCGCCACCAGGGCCTCGCAGCGGGCAACCATCGCGGCCACGGCCGGTATCGGCTCCGCGGCCTGGGCGGCTGCGAAGCGGGCTGCGAGCGCCCGGGCGTCCGAGTCGCGTCCGAGACCCAGGTAGGCCTCGACCAGGAGCGGTGCCACGCCCAGCGGTTCGAGGTACAGGCCGACACCGTCGAACCGGACGACTTGGTCTTCCAGTACGTCGACCACCTCGACCAGGTCGCCACGGCAGGTCGCGCAGAACGCGACGGTCCGGGCCAGGTGCGGCGGCATCGAATCGAAGGCGTTGATCGCGACCATCCGCCGGGCCTCGTCGAGCAGCCGCTGTGCCTCGTCGTGCATACCGCGGGCGGCGCTCTCGATGGCGGCGATCTCGTACGCAACCCCTGGGTCCGTCGCGTAGCCCAGGATCTCCAGGAGCTCGACGGCTTCACCGGCGAACGCGTGGGCCCTGACGTGATCGCCCAGCCAGGCCAGCCCGCCGGAGTACAAGGACAGCCCCATCGCCAGCACCCCCAGCGCGCCGGCCTCACGAGCACGAGCAATCCGCCGCTCGGCGAAGACGGCGACAGCCTGCGGGTCCATCAGCCATCGAGCGCACAGAAGCAAGACGGTCAGGTGGCGCGGGTCATCGCGCAGAACCGGGTCGGACTCCAGCAATTCAAGGGCCCTGCCGAGCAACGGCCCTCCGAGATCCGAGCGGCCCTCGACGACCCGCGCGGCTCCTGCCAGGTACGCCGCGAGCATCGCCTGCTCGGGTTCGTCGCCGTCGGCGGCAACTGCGGCCCGGTCGGCGGCCGCCACCATGCCTGGTACGTCGTCGAGCAAATAGCAGATGTGGACGACTTCCGCGAGCGTCCGGACCAGGTGCCGACCGGTGGCGAGCTCGGCCGCCTGCTCGAGCAGATCCCGGGCGCGGGCGAAGGTGCCGTACCACTGCTCGAGCATTCCCAGGGTGAGCAGAACCCGCGCCCTCGGCTCGGCAGCGGCATCGGAACGCATCACCTCAGCCGCCAGGCGCCGTACCCGATCGGCATCGCCGGCGAGGTGCGCGTCCTCGGCCGCCACTGCCAACCAGTCGGCCCGTCTGCCTGGGTCCGTGGTGAGCCGGGCCGCCCGTTCGATGGCGCCGGACGCGGCCGCGAACCCGCGCCGCGACCGGTCCACGTCGGCGACGCGTGCGAGTTCCTCGGCCAGGGCGTTGTCGTGGCCAGGAGTCGCCTCGGCGCGATGCCATGCCCGGGCCGCCTGGTCGATCGTGACGGCCGCGAGTGAGTTGTGCGCGGACTGCCGCTCGGCCATGGTCGCCCGGGACCACGCGGCCGACCGCAGGAGCGGGTGCCGGAAGGTGCACTGGCCGCCTTGGACGACCAGGATCTGCGCCGTCCCGGGGTCTCGGACACCAGCCGCTCCACAACGCTGGCTGAGAAGCCTGAGCCGAGCAGGTCGCGTGCGGCTTCTCGCGTCAACCCAGCGACGGCAACCACGTCGAAGCCGGCCAGCGGCACCGGAAGCGGCGTCCCGTCTCGATGGGTCACCAGCAGCACGAATCTGTCGTGCCCGAGCCGACGAGCGGCGAAGGCGAGTGCCTCCATCGACTGCGCGTCCACCCACTGCACGTCGTCGACGGCGAGAAGAAGCGGGGCACGCGCCGCGGCCGCCGCCAGCAGGCTCAGTGTCGACGCGCCGACCAGGAACCTGTCCCCGCTGCCGGGCGCCGGACCCCACCCGAGCGCCGCGGCGAGTACGTCGGCCTGGAAGGCGGGCACCGAGTCCAGGTCCCGCCGCAACGGCGTCAAGGCTGCGAGCAAGCCGGCGCCGGATAACACGGCTTCGGACTCGATGCCCGACACGGCCAGGCAGGTCCAGCCATCCGCCCGCGCACGGTCCGCCACTACCCGAAGTAGGGCTGTCTTCCCGCTACCGACCTCGCCCCGAATGACCGCAGCCGCTACGCCGCCGGAGCCTGCCTGAGACAGTAGGTCCGCCAGCCGGGCCAGCTCGGCGTCACGGCCGAAGAGACCCGCACCGGCCGCTCCCCCCATCCCCGTGGGCATGCTCGAACTGTAGTCCGCAGTACTAGCCGAGGCGGTAGGTGGATTCGGGGGTATCGGTGATGAACATGTGGCCGGGAGCGTGGGTCAGGGCGAATGGAGGGCGGGAGGCCATCAACGCGGCCTGCGGGGTTACGCCGCAGGCCCAGAAGACGGGGATGTCGCCGGGGGCGAAGGTGACCGGGTCGCCGAAGTCGGGGGTGGATAGGTCGGTGATGCCGAGGGTTTCGGGAGAGCCGACGTGGATGGGGGCGCCGTGGACCTGGGGCATCCGGGCGGTGATCTGGACCGCCAGCGGAACCAGCGCCGCCGGGATCGGACGCATGGACACGACCATCGGCCCAGAGAGCCGACCGGCGGGACGGCAGTCGAGGTTGGTGCGATACATCGACACGTTGGTCCCCTGCTCGATATTGCGCACCGGCACCCCGGCCTCGATCAACGCCGATTCGAAGCTGAAGCTGCACCCGATCAGGAAGCTGACCAGATCGTCCCGCCACAGCTCCCGCACATCCGGGACCTCGGACACCAACTCCCCGTTCTCCCACACCCGGTAGAGCGGCAGGTCCGTCCGCAGGTCGGCGTCGGCAGCGAGCGTCGTACTGAACGAGCCGGCGTCGGTCACATCGAACAGCGGCACCGGCTTGGGGTTGCGCTGGGCGAAGAGCAGCATGTCGTACGCCCAGTCCTTGGGCAGTACGACCAGGTTGGCCTGGGCGTAACCGGGCGCACGACCGCTGGTCGGCTCCACCAGCCCTTCGCGATAAGCCAATCTGACGGACGTCACGTGAATCCCTACCTAACTGACGGATCGGAAAGCCGCGAGGATGCGTTCTTCTGAGTCGAGCAAGTACTGGTGGAGTTCGTCGGCCGCGTCCCCGTACCGGCCGTTTTCGAGCAGTTCGAGGATTGCCCGATTACGGGCGATGTACGGCTCGTGGAGCTCTTGCGGCTGGGCGATGATGTGGAAGATCAGCCGCAGTTCGGCGACGAGGCGCGCGGTGACCGCGTTGATGCGCGGACTGTCCGCAAGCCCGACCAGGTGCTCGTGGAAGCGCATGTTGCCGGTACCGACCTCGGCCCAATCCCCTGCCACCGCGGCCGCCTCGCTGTGCTCGAGCGCGGCCCGGAGCGGCACCAGCCGGTCCGAATCGAGCCCTTCGAGACCCCGTAACACGTCGCATTCGAGCACCCGGCGAAGGCGGTAGAGGTCGACCACGTCCGCCTCGGTCGGCTGCGGCACGAAGACCCCGCGGTGCATCTCGTAAACCAGCAGACCCTCGTGACTGAGCAGCCGGAAAGCCTCGCGCAGGGTGTTGCGGCTGACCTTCGCGGCGGCGGCGAGTTCCTTCTCCGGCACGCGCGAACCGGGCCGGAGCCGGCCCTCGGTGATCTGCTTGCGCAGGATGTCGGCCGCCCGCTCGGCGGAACTGCTCGGGCCGAACAGCGCAGCCTCAGCCGCGACCGCGCCAAGCCAATCGGCCTCACGGCCAGCTGCCCCACCAGTCGATGACGGGGTCGCCTCGTTGATCGTCGTCACCTTCGCATCATCACCTACGCCTGGTAATCGCCGCGAGCCGAAAGATGGTCGCGAGTTGAAAGAACCTCTTGCAGGATTGTTCAACAATCCTTACTCTCGACGAATTACCCGCAGTGGTCAAGGCCTTACCTGAGGAGACCCGATGCGCGCCCTCCCCGCCCTGCTCGTCGCTACGAACCTGGTGACAGCCCTAGCGCTCACCACCGGAAGCACGCCCGTGACTCAAGCCGCAACGCAGGCGGCAGATCCGTCCTCTGCCTGCGTCCTGGACCCAGCGCCCGTCCTGACCGTCGAGGAGCAGCGCCTCGGCCTCACCCTCCCCGGCAAGACCGCTCCCGCGGCCCGCGAGTTCATCGAGGCCGCCGGCTTCCAAACGATCGTCGACGACTTCGCCGCAAAGCTCTGCGCCTACACGAACGTCAGCGAGGCCAGTGCCGCCATCGAGGCCGCCGGCTCGACCCTCTGGCGTACGGCGGTCGACCGTGCCCAGGGCCGCATCACGACCGGCACCATCGACCGGTACGACGACCGTCCGCTCTACTGGGCCCGTACGACGATGAGCCGCGCCGTCCGCGAGTGGAAGCCCGGGTTCACCCTCACGAGCCTGCAGCGCCAGGCGATGATCCGGCAGCTGAGCTACGCCTCGCGCGGCATCGACGCCGTTAGTTTCCCCAACCAAGGCAAGCGAATGCTGGTCAGCGGGTTCGACACCTACAGCCTCGACGCGAGCCTGCGGAACTCGAACCCCTCCGGCGCCTCGGCCCTCCAGCTCGACGGCCGCACCGTCCAGACCAGCCAGGGCAAGGTGACGATCCAGGCCGTGGTCTTCCCGGTGAACTGGACCGACTTCGACCAGGGCATCGTCGAGGACGCCTTCGGCCCTTGGCTCGTCGCCCGCACCCACCCGGCGTACCAGGGCTCGATCGACGCCTTGATGACGATCAGCCAGACCGGACGCGGCCAGATGAACATCGAGAAGTGGGCCGGCGGTTTCCGTGGCGGCTCGCCCGACAACAACCGCTCGATCAACTACGGGCCGATCTCCGCCGCCGCGTTGTGGCCGCAGCCGCAGCCGTCGCCGCAGTTCATCCACACCACGCTGCCGTACCAGGCGATGATCGACGCGGGCACGGGTCCGTGGCCGGTCAAGCTCAACCCGGGCATCACCGAATGGCCCGCGGGCACCTTCCCCGACCCGGCCGCGTTGCGGACCGCACCCGACCCGTCGCCGGGTTCGCGGGCGGCAAGTGCGCCGGGCGGCAACTATCTGTCGAACGAAAGCATGTACCGGACGAACCGCCTGCGGCTCGGTACCGGACACAAGAGCCTGCCCGGCGGTCACCTGCACATCTCCGCGCTGGTGTATCCGACCGACCCGGGTGCGCTCACCAGCCCCGAATTCGAGGCTGACCGCAAGGCCGTCGTGGACCAGACCGTCGCCCTCGTCGAGGCCGCCGGCCGGGCCATCCGCCGCTGATCCGTGACGGATCCGCCCACCTGAGACCCAGGAGCGCACCATGAACAAGCCCGGCTCGAAACCCCCAGCCCGATCCACCGCCCGCCCGGTGCGCCGTACCGGTAAGACGCCGCACGAGACCGCGGCGGGCAAGAAGACGCCCGATGGCGCGATGAAGACGAGCACCCGGTCGACCCTGATCGGCGCGATGTTCCTGATGGCCACGTCCGCGATCGGGCCCGGGTTCATCACCCAGACCACGACGTTCACGGTTCAGCTGGGAGCGGCCTTCGCGTTCGCGATCGCGGTCTCGATCCTGGTCGATATCGCCCTGCAGTTGAACGTCTGGCGCGTCATCGGCGTCTCCGGCCGGCGCGCGCAAGAGCTCGGCAACCTGGTCCAGCCCGGCCTCGGCTGGGTGATGGCGGGGCTGCTGTTCGCCGGCGGCCTGGTCTTCAACATCGGCAACGTCTCCGGCGCCGGGCTCGGCACGGACGCCATGCTCGGCCTCGATCCCAAGATCGGTGGCGCGCTCTCCGCACTGATCGCGATCGGCATCTTCTTGTCCAAGCGGGCGGGTCTCGCGGTGGACCGGATCGTCTTCGGCCTCGGCACGCTGATGATCCTGCTCACCGCCTACATCGCGATCACCTCGGGTCCGCCGGTCGGCACCGCACTGAAGAACGTCGTGCTGCCCGAGCAGGTCGACTTCCTCGCCATCACCACGCTGATCGGCGGCACGATCGGTGGCTACATCGTGTACGCCGGGGCGCACCGCCTGCTCGACTCGGGCGTTTCCGGGCCGCAGCACGTGCGGGACATCACCCGCGGTTCGGTGACCGGCATCCTGATCACCGGCGTGATGCGGATCGTCCTGTTCCTGGCCATCCTCGGTGTGGTCGCCGGCGGTGCCACCCTCGACAAGGCCAGCCCTGCCGCGTCGGCGTTTCAGATCGCGGCCGGCGAGGTCGGCCTGCGCGTTTTCGGCATCGTGCTCTGGGCCGCCGCGATCACGTCGGTCATCGGGGCGTCGTACACGACCGTCTCGTTCATCACCAGCCGGACGAAGACCAGCGATCGGGCCCGCACCTGGACCGTGGTGGCGTTCATCGCGGTCACGACGATCATCTATCTGTCCGTCGGCACGGCGCCGACCACGTTGCTCGTTTTCGCGGGAGCCTTCAACGGTCTGCTGCTGCCCGTCGGTATCGGCGTGCTGCTGTGGGTGGCGACGCGGCGCAAGGATCTGCTCCGTGGGTACTCGTACCCACGATGGTTGCTGGGGATCGGCTGGCTGGCCTGGCTGCTCACCATCTACCTGGCGGTGCGATCGGTGCGGCCGGTCATCGAGCTCTTCGGCTAAGTTCTGTTGGTTTTAGAAGGGGAACGTGAGAGGACCTGAAATGGATCTGAACGCCGATCTGGGCGAGGGCTTCGGCTCTTGGTCGATGGGTGACGACCTGGCGTTGCTGGACGTCGTCACCAGTGCGAACGTTGCCTGCGGTTTCCACGCGGGTGATCCGTCGATCATGCGGCGGGTCACCGGGGCCGCGGCCGAGCGAGGTGTCGCGATCGGCGCGCACGTCGGTTACAACGACAAGCCGGGGTTCGGTCGCCGGTTCATCGATATCGAGCCGGCCGCGCTGCGCGACGAGGTCGTCTACCAGATCGCCGCGCTCGACGCGTTCGCCCGGATCGGTGGTTCGCGGGTCCGCTACGTCAAACCGCATGGCGCCCTGTACAACACGATCGTGCACCACGAGCAGCAGGCCGCCGCTGTCGTCGAAGCTGTCGCCGAGTACGACGCCACCCTGCCGGTTCTCGGCCTGCCCGGCGCGGCCTGGCTCCGCCTCGCAGCCGCTCGCGGCCTGACTGTGGTGCACGAGGCGTTCGCGGACCGGGCGTACAACCCGGACGGCACGTTGGTCTCGCGCCGGTTGGAGGGTGCCGTACTTCACGACGGTACGACGATCGCGGCTCGTTGTATCGCGATGGCAACGGGTGAGCCGATCGAGGACAGCGCGGGTGGTTCGCTGCGGCTGTCGCCCGGGTCGATCTGTGTGCACGGGGATACGCCTGGTGCCGTGGAGATCGCGCGTACGGTCCGGGCCGGCCTGACCGGGGCGGGCGTTTCGTTGAGCCCGTTCGCGACCTGATGCGGGTATTGCCCTGCGGGGAGTCGGCGTTGCTGGTCGAGCTCGACTCCCTCGACGAGGTTCTCGGGTACTACGCGACCCTGGCGGCCGATCCGCCCGCCGGGGTCGTGGACCTCGTCCCGGCCGCGCGTACGGTGATGGTCTCGATCGACCTCGCGGCGAGTTCATTGGCCTCGTTGGAAAAGGTGCTCAAGGCAACGACCGTACGGGCCGATCGGCGAGCCACGGGAGAGCTCGTCGAGATCCCGGTCGTGTACGACGGCGCGGATCTGGGCGATGTCGCGGAATTGCTCGGGTGCTCCGAGCGCGAAGTCGTCGAGCGTCATACCGGCGAGGAGTGGACCGTCGCGTTCTGCGGATTCGCACCGGGCTTTGGGTATCTCACCAGCGGCGGCGATTGGGATATCCCGCGCCGGTCGTCGCCGCGTACCAAGGTGCCGCCGGGATCGATCGCGTTGGCCGCCGAGTTCAGTGGGGTTTATCCGCGCGAATCGCCGGGCGGCTGGCAGTTGATCGGCCGGACCTCGATCGCGGTTTTCGACCTCAAGCGCGAGCCGGCCGCGCTGCTGCGCCCGGGTGTACGCGTCCGCTTTGCCGAGGTGTCCGAATGAGCTTCACCGTGCTCGAATCGGGGCCTTTGACAACGATCCAGGACGCGGGTCGCCCGGGACAGGCCGCACTCGGTATTGGTCGGTCCGGCGCCTGCGACCTCGCCGCGTACGCGTTGGCCAATCGCCTGGTTGGCAATACCCAAGGCGCGGCTGTGCTCGAGTTGACGTTCGGCGGGCTGGTGCTGCTGGCCGAGACGGACCTGGTCATCGCCATCACTGGCGCGCCTTGCACCGGCGTACCGCTTAACGCCCCGCATCAGGTCGGGCGCGGCACGGTCCTTCGGTTCGGGCCGCCGACCAGCGGGCTGCGGACCTACGTCGCTGTGCGTGGCGGGTTCGACGTCGAGCCGGTGCTCGGTTCGCGATCGAGCGACGTACTCGCTGGTCTCGGCCCGGCGCCGCTTGCCACGGGCGACGTACTCCCGGTTGGCACGGCGGAGCTGCCGATGCCGGGCGTCGACTTTGCCCCGGTGGCGGCTCCGCCGGAAGGCCTTGTGCGAGTGGGGATCGTGCCGGGGCCGCGGTGCGACTGGTTCGACGAGAAGGCTTGGGCGTTGCTCACTGGGCAGACCTATACCGTCAACAGCAACAGCAACCGCGTCGGCGTACGCCTCGACGGCGAGCCGCTGACCCGAACCCGCGAAGGCGAACTCCCCAGCGAGGGCATGGCCGTCGGCGCGCTACAAATCCCACCCTCAGGCCTGCCCGTACTCTTCCTCGCCGACCACCCGGTCACCGGCGGCTACCCAGTCATCGCCTACGTAACCGACGCCTCGCTCCCCACCTGCGCCCAACTCCGCCCCGGCCAACCTTTGACGTTCACCGGCTGAGCTGCCCCTTCTTTTGCGACGATCGGACCCGATTTGCCGCTCGTCTACTACCTGTCAGGTGCAGGCTGCCTCGCAGCGGCAAATCGGGTCCGATCGTCGCAAAAGAAGTACGGCTAGAGCTGGAAGCCCGTGGGGAAGGGGTCGTCCGGGTCCAAGAGGTACGTCGCGAGGCCGGTGATCCAGGCTCGGCCGGTGACCGTGGGGATCAGGCCGACGTGAGGACCGACAGTGGTTTCCTCGATGAGACGACCCGTGAAACGGGTGCCGATGAAGGACTCGTTGACGAAATCGTTGCCTAGGGCAAGCTCGCCGCGTGCGTGCAATTGCGCCATTCGCGCGCAAGTACCCGTGCCGCACGGCGACCGATCGAACCAGCCGGGGTGAATTGCCATCGCGTTGCGGGAATGGCTGCCGTCCTGGCCGGGCGCGGTGAACTGGACGTGCTTGCAACCCGAGATGCTCGCGTCGAGCGGATGCACGGGCCGGTCCTTCTCATTGATGGCGTCCATGATCGCCAGGCCCGCGGCAAGAATCCGGTCCTTCTCCGCCCGGTCGAACGGAATCCCGAGCTGCTCCAGCGGCAAGATCGCGTAGTAGTTGCCGCCGTACGCCATGTCGTACGTGATCGACCCAAGCCCCGGTACGTCGATGACCGCGTCGAGCGCGTGCGAATAGGCCGGCACGTTCTGGATCGTGACGTGCTCGGCCTTTCCGTTGCTCACAGCAACTTCTGCGATGACCAGGCCGGCCGGGGTGTCGAGACGGATCGTGGTGATGGGCTCGACGACCGGGACCATACCGGTCTCGACCAGCACGGTGGCAACGCCGATGGTGCCGTGGCCGCACATCGGCAGATAGCCGGACACCTCGACGTACAGCACACCCCAGTCGGCATCTGGTCGCGTCGGCGGTTGCAGGATGGCGCCACTCATCGCCGAATGGCCGCGCGGCTCGTTCATCAGAAACAGCCGCAGGTCGTCCTGGTGGGCCATGAAGTGGATACGTCGCTCCGCCATGGTGGCGCCGGGGATCACGCCGACGCCGCCGGTGACGACGCGGGTCGGCATGCCCTCGGTGTGCGAGTCGACTGCGCTGATCGAACGGGCCGCGCGCATGTCAGACCGCCCGCAGGTACTCGACGGCCTTCTTCATGTCGAGTTCGAGCTGAGCCAGGTGCTCCGGCACGAGCGGCCCACGCGGCGGACGGCACGGGCCGCCGAATCGCCCGACATAGTCCATGCCGTACTTGATCGCCTGAACGAACTCCACCCGCGAGTCCCACCGGAAAGCGGCCACGAGCGGTTCGTAAAGCGCACGCGCCTCGGCGAGATTCCCCTGCAGGGCAAGGTTGTACAGCTTGACCGACTCGGCCGGGAAGACGTTCGGGAAGCCGGCGAACCAGCCCGTCGCGCCCATCAGCAACGCCTCGAGGGTCAGGTCGTCCGCGCCGGCGATCACGGCCAGGTCGGGCGCGACCTCGCGGATCTCCAGGATGCGCCGGACGTCGCCGGTGAACTCCTTGACCGCGACCACGTTCTCGATCTGCGCCAGCTCGGCGAGGATGTCGGGCGTGAGGTCGACCTTGGTGTCGTGCGGGTTGTTGTAGACCATCACCGGCAACCCGGCCTTCGCGACCTCGGTGAAATGGTGGATCACCTCGGACCGGTTCGCGCGATACATCGTCGGCGGCAGGCACAACACCCCGTCCGCGCCATCCTCCGCGGCGAGCTCGGCCCACTTGCGAGCCTGGTGCGCGCCCGCGCCGTGTACGCCGACGACGACCACACCATCGTTGCCAACGGCCTCGATCGCGGTCTTGGCCACGGTACGGCGCTCGTCATCGGTCAGCGACGAGTACTCCCCCAGCGAACCGTTCGGGCCGACACCACGGCAGCCGCTCTCGATCAACCAGCGGCAGTGCTCCGCGTACCGGTCATAGTCGGGCCGCAACCCGGCAGGCGCACTCGCGTCCTCGGCATACGGCAGGGCGGTCGCCACGATGACGCCGTCGAGCTTCTCGCTCACTGATCCTCCAGGTTGTTCTTTAGTACGGGTTCTTGGGGTTCTAGGGGTGCGATGGCGAGATCGCCAAGCCGCACGGGTACGACGATGGGGCGACTCGCGCCGAGGTCGTCGGAGTCGAGACTGGTGGCGAGCGCGTTGATCGTGCGGGCACAAACGCGCCCCTGGCAAAGCCCGAGCCCCGCGCGAGTGGTGAGCTTGATCGCACGAAGCCCTTCCGCATCGGCAGCCCGCACCGTCGCGCAAGTCACCTCCTCACACCGGCAAACCAGCGTGTCATCCCGCAACCAACTCTTCCAGCCATCCCTAACGGGATAAGCCTTCGCCAACGCCTCGCCAAACCGCTTGCCCCGAGCAACAGCCTTCCGGTCGCCCGCCCGCGCCCTCGACGTCTCGGCGCTCATCGGCCCCTCGTGACGCGGCGCGTCGCCGTTCATCGGTCCCTTCTGACCCGGTGTGTCTCCGATCATCGGGCCCTTGTGACGCGGCGTGTCGGCGTTCATCGGGCCCTTGTGACCACGCGCCGCCAGCACCGAGCTTGCCGCACCAGCGCCGGCAACGCGGCCTTCCGCAGCTGAAGGGACAGCTCCGGCGATGCCCGTGATCTCCCCGGCCGCGAATACGCCAGGGATCGAGGTGCACTGGTCATCGTCGACCACCACGAACGGGTCGAGCGCACAGCCCGCGGTGACGGCGAGTTCCAGATTCGGCGTGAACCCGAAACCGACGCACACCGCATCCACCTCGACCCGCCGCTCACTTCCGGGGACGACCTGCCACTCCGAGTCGAGCCGGGCCACGGTGACGGCCTCGACGCGATCGGTCCCGTGCGCGGCGACGACGGTCTGCCCATGGTGAACTGGAATCCGGTGCCGCGCGAGCATGGCCGCATACCGCGCGCCCTCGCCCAACTTGCCTCGGGCAACTAATGGGTTCCGTAACCACCCCCGCGTGACAGTCGCGAGCGAGTTCGCCTCCAGCAACGCGACCGGACGCGCACCAACACCCAGCAGCGACTCGGCGACCGGCAGCAGGAACGGCCCAGTCCCGGCGAGAAGCACTCGCTTGCCCACGGCAACACGTTGCCCCTTCGCCAACGCCTGGGCGGCACCAGCGGTATAGACGCCGGGCAGATCCCAACCAGGGAAGGGCAAAGCGCGATCATAGGCACCGGTGGCGAGCACCAACGCAGACGTCTCCACCACCGTCAACTCACGCCCGGACGCGTCGGCCGGACCGGTCTGGAGGTGAAGCCGCTGGCCCGTTTCGACCGGCTCGATGGCCCAGACCGAGGTGTCGGCGAGGTGGGTGATGAGGTCGTGCTGCTGGATCCGCTCGCGCTGGCGGGTGAAGGACGACCAACCATGCTGAATCGCCTCGGGGCGTTCGGCTCGGAAGTCGTCGGGGAGCTGACGGTGGTACTGCCCGCCCACCGCCGGTCCCGCGTCGACCAGGAGCACCGGCACGCCGGCGTCCGCCGCTGCGAGCGCGGCCGCGATACCCGCAGGCCCCGCTCCCACCACGACCACGTGTCCTGAAATGGCATTCATCGGTCCGAATCCGCCCCTCCCCGTCGGTTGACGGATACCCGGGGCAGGGTCGGAGGGGCGGATTCGGACCGATGAATGCAAGGCGTGGGTGTCGGTGGTGATGGTGTCGCCCGCGGCGATAGTGCGTTGGCAGGCGCGAGTGTCGGGGACGTCGTTGACGGTGACCAGGCAGTCGAAGCAGGCGCCAATGCCACAGAAGACGCCGCGCGGGCGATCGCCGAAGCGCGTACGCCGCCAGGAGTCCCGGCCCGACGCCATCAACGCCGCCGCGATGGTCTGACCGGGTACGGCGGTCAGCGGCTCGCCATCGACCGTGACGCGCAGGTCGCCGGCCGCGCGCGGGCGCGTCGGGTCATCCTCAGCAGGTACGCGGAACGGGCTCATGACGCTGCTCCGATCACGGCCGCGCGATCCACGCGGAAAGGCTTCTCGTCGATGTGCGGCGCCTCGCCAGTGAGGAGTTCGGTGAGGAGCCGACCGGTCGAGGCGGCGAGGCCGATGCCCGCGCCTTCGTGGCCGGTCGCGTGCCAAAGGCCGTCCAGGCGCGGGTCGGGCCCGATGACCGGGAGGTGGTCGGGCGCGTACGGGCGGAAGCCGCCGTACGCGCGCATCACCGGCACCTCCGCCAGGAACGGGAACAGGCCGACCGCCTTCGCCGCCAGGTCACGCAGCACGCGCACGCGGATCGTCGCGTCGAACCCGATGCGCTCGCGACTGGACCCGATCAGGATCGTGCCGCCTCGCGTCGACTCGACCACGGTGGACGTCTGTAGGTCCGCGTCGCCACTACCGACGGCGCCGACGTAGTCCGCGTCGTACACCTTGTGCCGAACGCACTCCGGCAATGGGGCCGTTACGAGGATCATCCCCCGGCGCGGCAGCACCTCGACCGGCGTACCGGCTGCTGAGGCGAACGACCCGGACCACGGGCCGCAGGCGTTCACCACGGTCTCGCAAGGGATGTACCCGGCTGAAGTCTCTACGCCGACTACGCGCATCCCTGCTCGGCGTACGCCGGTTGCGGTGACTCCGCCTCGGACCTCTCCGCCACGAGCACGTACGGCGGCTAGCAAGGCGGTTGCGGCGAGCACTGGTTGGAGTTGTGCGTCCTGCGGGTAGTAGACGCCTCCTGTTACGCGAGGCGTTAGGAGCGGCTCCAACTCGAGCGCCTCGGCAGAGGTGACAGGGACGGCCTCAACGCCTGCAGCGCGCTGGGCCCCCGCGAACTCCTGCAAGGGCTCGAGGGAAGTAGTAGCGACTACGAGACCACCCTTGGGCTCCCACTCCACGTCCGCCTGCAAGCGCTCAAGGACGATCGGCCACTCCTGACGGGAAGCGACAGCTAGATCCAGCTCAGGCCCTGGCTCTTTGTCAGAGACCAGGACGTTGCCCTCACCGGCTGCAGTGGTTCCAGAGGTCGGAGCCCCTCGATCCAGGACCAGGACGCTCAAACCGGCAGCCGTGAGCGCCTCCGCACAGGCGGCGCCGATGATGCCCGCACCGACCACGACGACGTCCGGCACGCGCACCTCCTCAAGAAGACATCGTTCATTAAACTGAACGATATCGAGACTAGGCGGCAGAACCGATCAGGTCAATGGGGCAGGACGACGGGACCGCGCACGTCCGGCGGATACTCCAGCAGCAGCACCGACAGCACCGGGCCGTCGAGCGCTTCATAGGAATGCGGCTCACTCGCCACCAGCGAGACGTAATCCCCCGGCCCCACCTCGTGACCGGCACCGCCCGAGGTGATCCGTAGCCGGCCGGAAACGACCACGGTGTGCTCGATCCCGGGATGGCCGGCCGAGTGCTGGACCTTGCCGGGCCGCACCCGTTGGTCGTACATCTCACACAAACTGCCCGCCGCCTCGATCCGCCGCAGCATCCGCAGATCCACCGCGTCCCCGCTCAGCACGTCGACCTCGTCCGACCGCACCACCACCACATCGGCGGCGGCAACCTCACTCAGCAGCGATGACACCGCTACTCCGAGTGCGTTCGACAAACTGAACACGGTCTCGATGGTCGGATTGCCCGTACCGGACTCGAGCTGCGACAAGGTCCCTTTGGCGATCCCGGACCGTCGCGCCAACTCGGACAACGAGATCCCCTGCTCCTCCCGCCGAGCCCGAAGATTCGCCGCCAACACCCGCCCCGCACCCTGCCCAGCCACCAACCGCCTCCTCATTCCACGATCCCGGTCCTGCCGCGAGCCTCCCACATACCTATGCATTCATTCGTCGGAATCCGCCCTCTACGGTCCGCCGAGCAGTACAGGTACGCGGGCATGAGAGGGCGGATTCCGACGAATGAATGCAAACGCGGTTAGGCGAGTAGAGCGGCTTCTTCGGCAAGCGTGAAGCCGGTGGTCAGTGGTGGGAGGCCGCGGGCGCGGTCCCAGGCGAGGACGTCTGCGGCGGTCTGGGCCAAAGGCGTGCGGGGTAGGCCGGCGGCGACGGCGCGGGCGGTGCTGCGTTGGAGGCCCGGCCAGATTTCGCGGGCGCGGACCAGTGGGAAGAACGGGCCACCGGACCCCTCCGGCACCGGGACGACCTCAACCGAAGAGCCGGCAACGTCCGCGCAGAGGTGGATCAGCTCGCCCAGGGTGGTCGACTCACCAACCGCGTTGAAGGCACCCGCGCGATCGTCGAGCACCAGCCGCACGGTCAAACCAGCCAAATCCCGCGAGTCGACCAGCGCGACAGGCTGTTCGGGATGACCCGGCAGCACTACCCGACCACCCCGAGCGGCACGTCGCGCCCAATAGGTGAAGGAGTCCGAGGTGTCATGTGGCCCAGCGACCTTGCACGGCCGGACGATCGTGACGCGATCACCCAATGCGGTCCGCAGATCCTGCTCACAGGCGACCTTCAGCGGGCCGTACGTCTCTTCGACAAGCTCCTCGGTATCCCGAACGGCCGGACGCAACGCAGCATCCTCGTCGTCACCCGCCACGGCCCCGGAACGCTCGTAGACCGCATGACTGGAAATGAAGACATACCGCCCGAAACGATCACCAAGGGCGTCGAGAGTCTGACCAACCTGCCGCGGCACATACCCGCTTACGTCGACTACGGCATCCCAAGAGCCGCCGTCGCGGAGCGCCGAGTAGTCCCCAGTCGCCCGATCCCCGACCAGCCGCGGCACTGACGGGAACAACTCGTTACCCGTCACGCCACGACTGAAGATCGTCAGGTCGACAGACGAGCGCAGTGCCTCCTCCGCGATGGCCCGACCGACAAATGACGTACCACCGAGGAGGAGAAGCTTCATGCAGGTAAGGCTAGACGGGCGAGGGCGTCAACCAGCGGCGCGAGCTCTGGCAACTCCGAGGCCTTCTCCAGTGCTTCGGACAGGACGCCGTCGTGCGTGGGCCGCGCCTCGGCCAGTAGCTCGCGCCCAGCCGGCGTCACCTCGGTGTAGATACCGCGGCGGTCCGTGGCGCACAGGTAGCGCGACAGCAGCCCACGATCCTCCAAGCGGTTCACAAGCCTGGTAGTGGCCGACTGGCTCAGGACCACCGCGTTGGACAGCTGGTTCATCCGCAGGTGGTAGTCGTCCTGACGCGCCAGAACATCCAGAACGCTGTACTCACTCACAGAGATCCCGTGCTGGCGCTGTAGCGCCCGCTCGAGCTCATCCTCGATCCGGGCATGCAGGGCGGCCAGTGTGCGCCACCCCTGCGCCCGCGCCTCTACGGCGTCGTCCGCGACTCCCACAGCTCCTCCTCCAGCCCGTAGCCACCAGGAAAACGGGCACGACTTGATTCATACCGTTGCATGAGGCAGCATAGCGCTCGTGCAATAGTCCGCGTGTGCAACTATCGCGGACGCCGGTAACAGTCACTAGACTACAGTCGAGGAGAAATCCAGTCATGCCCGCCGCACTTCTTGCGCTGGCCATCGGTGCCTTCGGTATCGGCACCACCGAGTTCGTCATCATGGGCCTGTTACCCGAGGTCGCCACCGACTTCGGCGTCAGCATTCCGTCCGCCGGTCTGCTCATCTCCGGTTATGCCCTCGGCGTGGTCGTCGGCGCGCCGCTGCTCACCGCGATCGGCTCGAAGGTCTCCCGCAAGACCGTGCTGATCGCGCTGATGGGCCTGTTCATCGTCGGCAACCTGATCTCCGCGCTCGCTCCGACGTACGGCGTGCTGATGACGGGCCGGATCGTGGCGGCGCTGTCGCACGGCGCGTTCTTCGGCGTCGGCTCGGTCGTCGCGGCATCGCTGGTGCCGAAGGCGAAGCAGGCCAGCGCGATCGCGTTGATGTTCACCGGTCTGACCATCGCCAACGTGCTCGGCGTCCCGGGTGGTACCGCGCTTGGCCAGGAGTTCGGCTGGCGTTCGACCTTCTGGGCGGTCACCGCGCTCGGCGTGATCGGCCTGCTCGGCATCGTCGCGCTGGTCCCGAAGCAGACCGTCACCGAGGGCGGCGGGCTGCGCAGCGAGCTGGCCATGTTCAAGAACGTGCAGGTCTGGCTGGCACTGGCGATGACCGCGCTCGGGTTCGCCGGGGTGTTCGCGTCCTTCACCTACATCGCGCCGATGATGACCGACGTCGCGGGCTTCTCGTCCGGCGCGGTGACCTGGCTGCTGGTGCTGTTCGGCGGTGGTCTCGTCGTCGGCAACATCCTCGGCGGCAAGGCGGCCGACCGCTCGCTGATGCCCAGCCTGTACGTCATTCTCGCGCTGCTCGCGACCGTGCTGGCCGTCTTCGTCTTCACCGCGCACGCGAAGTTGCCGGCGGCAATCACCATCGCGTTGTTCGGCGCGGCCGGGTTCGCCACCGTGGCGCCGTTGCAGATGCGCGTGATGGACAAGGCCAAGGGCGCACCCGCGCTGGCGTCCGCCGCCAACATCGCCGCGTTCAACCTCGGCAACGCGATCGGCGCCTACCTCGGCGGTCTGACCATCGAGCATGGCCTTGGGTACACGGCCCCCAACTGGGTCGGCGCCGCGCTCGCCGCCTCGGGCCTAGCCGTGGCCGTGCTGTCCGGCGTACTCGACCGCAACGCCAAGAAGACGGCCGCCCCCATCCTCGTCCACGCCTGAAACCCGCCGCCTACCAGAACGAGGCGCGCGTTCGAGAAGTTGTACGCCGGCCCAGGTGGTGCTGCGCTGGCACCTTCAGCTCGGCAACGTCGTCATCCCCAAGTCCGTAACCCCTTCGCGGATCGCGGAGAACCTGGACGTCTTCGGTTTCGAGCTCGACGATGCCGACCTGACCGACCTCGCCACCCCCGATCGCGGCGAGCGCACCGGGCCGGACCCGGACACGTTCAACGTCGCCTGACGTATTCGCGCGCTACGGCGTGGAAGGACTGCTTCGGCTCCCACCGGTACGGCGACAGGGGGTCGAAGTGGTCCTTCCGGATCGTCTTCACCAAGGCGTACGACGCGATGTCGTAGTCGTGCGCCTTGGTGGTCGGCGAGTGGGCCGCATCAGGCGAGATGAACGAGTACATCGCCGCACCCAGGCACGCCTCGCGCTCGAACACGCCGAGCATGTTGACCAAGTGCTCGGCCTGCTCCGCCTCGTTCCGCTCGACGCCCGGCGGAATCGCCGGCGGGTCCTTCGTGTAGTCGACGACGTTCCAGCCCATCCCGCCCTTCTCGGCCGCGCCGGTGAAGGTGCAACACCCGAACTCGAGGATCAGAATCGGCTGGTTCCATTGACGAAACGGCGCTAGCTCGGCCGTATGGGCAGCCGGGTCCTCGTTGTACGAGTAATAGTCGAGCCCCACGATGTCGAACAGCGCCCAGTTCACCGGCTCCAGGTCCGCGGCCGCGCCGTACGTGATCCGGCCGCCGAAGTTCTTCCGCGCGACCTTCACCACCTTGTCGACGTACGTGGCAAATCGACGATGGATGCCCGGCCAGTCGGCATCGGGTTTGCTCAGGTTCTCGACGCGTTCGTAGAAGTCGGCGCCCGGCACGATGCCCGGCGTGAACAGCATGAACTCGCAGCCCACCACCAGGATGACCTCGGGATCGTGCTGCTTGCGCAATCGCTCGGCGGCGCAGGCCGTCTGCCGGAGGTGCTCCAGCGCGTACTCCTGCGGACGGTCGAACGCGCGCGGCTGGATCGATACGGTCAGGCCACGACTCAGCGCCTCGTCGGCGGCCTCGGTCAGCCGCTCCACCTCGCTCCCGAAGACGCTGACCCAATTGGCGTGCAGGCGCTCGTCGATGGCCTCGAGCTCCTGGCGGAGCTGGCGGCGATTCCAGGTCGGGCGGCTTTCCTCATCCATGAAGACCGTGCCCGTGTCGTACGCGACTCCTTGCAAATCCATCGGCATGACGCCGATTTTTCGGCTTTGCCAGCCCTCGCACATCGGTCCTGCGGCTGGACTCGTGCGACTTAAGTAGCACTGACACAACTCTGAGTAGGCACTGATGTGCCGGGCAAACGCTTGCTTACTGTCCGTGTCCTGACGATTCTTCTCGGTCAGACGGCCGCTCCCGCCATAGCGGCCCGACCAACCTGGAGTGTGAGGCATGACAGGAAAGCTCAAGCTTGCGCTGGCTATCGCCGCAGTTGCCACCGCCGCCCTCGGTGCAGCCGGACCCGCGCAGGCCGCACAGAAGCCCGGCGTCCCGACGGAGAGCATCGTCGGCGGCACCTTGGCCAGCACCGCCCAGACGCCCTGGGCAATCGCCCTGAACAACAGCGGCTCCCCCTCGTCGACCGGCCAGTGGTGCGGCGCCACGCTCGTCAAGGCGAACAAGATCGTCACGGCGGCGCACTGCGTCACCCGCGCGATGAGCACCTACACGGCCGTCCAGGGTCGCGACAGCCTGTCGCAGACCACGGTCGGCAAGACCTCCAAGATCTCGAAGATCTGGAAGGACCCGCTGTACGGCAGCCAGCCCGGCCACGACGTCGCCGTACTGACGCTGACCACGCCGTTCACCGGTGTCGCCACCCTGCCGCTGGAGACCAGCCGCGCGGCCGACGCCGTCGGTGCCCAGTCGGTCGTCTACGGCTGGGGCAACACCGAAGGCACCGGCCCCGCGAACCGCTTCCAGAAGGTGACCGTCCCGGTCCTCGGGGACTCGTACTGCGGCCGGTCGGACGTCTACGCGGACTACGACTACGTGGCCAACGGCGAGATCTGCGCCGGCTACACCCAGGGTGGCAAGGACTCTTGCCAGGGTGACTCCGGTGGCCCGCTGGTCCTGAACGGCCAGCTCTTCGGGGTCGTGTCGTGGGGTATCGGTTGCGCCGACGCCGGCAACCCGGGCGTGTACGCCGAGGTGGCCACTTACGCCTCCGCGCTGCAGACCCAGATCAACAGCTAGTCCGTTGTTTCAGCCCCCGGTGAGCCTGGCTTGCCGGGGGCTGAAACGTTGTATCAGTCCCCGCTGAAACAGTGTTTTATCCAGACCGCTAGGGTGTGCTGCCATGGCACGCGCGGCGGATGAGAAGACCACTCTGGGCTCGGTCTGGCTGCGGCCCGAACCGGGCGAGACCCGTTCACCGCTCGGCCGCGCGCACATCGTCAAGGTGGCGATCGCGATCCTCGATTCCGAGGGCCTGGACAACCTGACGATGCGCCGGATGGCCGTCGAGCTCGGTACGGCGGCGACCTCCGCGCTCTACTGGCGAGTGGCCACCAAGAACGATCTACTCGAGTTGACCGTCGACGCGGTCATCGGCGAAGCGGCCCTCGATGACCTGCCCGGCGACTGGCGCGCGCAGCTCGAGACCCTCGCCCGCCGGGTGTACGACGTACTGCGCCGCCATCCGTGGGCCTCCCAGCTACTCGGCAGCCACGCGGGCCTCGGACCGAACTACCAGGCGTACGCCGAACGGGTGCTGGAGATCCTGGCCGACGCGGGCTTCACCGGCGAAGGGCTCGACGCCGCGGTCTCGGCCGTCTTCCACTACGTCGTCGGTGCAGCCGTCGCGGACGCGGCGTGGACGGCCACCATTCGCCGAAGCGGCCTCAGCAATCGCGACTGGGCCGCCGCCGCGGGCGATCAACTCGGCGTCGGCACCAGCGTGCTCGCGTCGTACCTGAGCCG
The DNA here is from genome assembly GCF_036226525.1 of Kribbella sp. NBC_01245. NCBI lineage: Bacteria > Bacillati > Actinomycetota > Actinomycetes > Propionibacteriales > Kribbellaceae > Kribbella > Kribbella sp. NBC_01245. The sequence goes on along the minus strand of NZ_CP108487.1, from coordinate 6,542,491 downwards.
GGACGACCTGGCCGGACCGGAGGCGCGGTTCGTCGCCGGCCTCCGGGCCATCTTGGGTGGTGTCGAGGACCCGTCAGAGGTCGGCGAGGACTGAGACCGGGTTTTCAAAGGCGTCCGCGACGAAGCGCAGGAAGCCCGCGGCCGTACCGCCGTCGCAGACCCGGTGGTCGAAGACGAACGACAGCTGGGTGACCTTGCGAACCGCCAGCTGACCGTCGACCACCCAGGGCCGGTCGATGATCCGGCCGACGCCGAGGATCGCGACCTGCGGGTGGTTGATGATCGCCGCGCTGCCGTCCACGCCGAAACTGCCGTAGTTGTTCAGCGTGAAGGTGCCTGCCGTCCCGATGTTGCGGCCCTCGCGCGCCTCGGCCGTGACCTTCCGGATCTCGGCGTCGAGCCCGCGGGTGGTGAGGCGATGCGCGTTCAGCACGGCCGGTACGACGAGGCCGCGATCGGTTTGCGCGGCCAGGCCGAGGTTGATGCCGTCGTACTGGATCAGCTCATCGCGCTCGGTATCGACCGTGCCGTTGAGCTCCGGGTACTTGAGCAAGCCGGCGACGACAAAACGGGCCATCAGCGCGAGCAGGCCCGGGCCGGGATCGGTTGCCGTACGCAACGACTCGCGCAGGTCGAGCAGCGGGGTGGCGTCGACATCGACCCAGGTGGTGGCCTCGGGGATCTCGCGGCGGCTGCGGCTCAACGTGGTCGCGACGGCCTTGCGGAATCCGGTCATCGGGGTGACGAGCTTGATCGGCAGGCCGGTGCGGCTGTCCGTCCCTGCCTGCTGCTCGTCGGCGACCACAGGACCTGGCTGCGTTGCGTTTTCGACGTCGCGGCGGGTGATGACGCCGCCTGCGCCGGTGCCGCTCAGGGTGGTCAGATCGACCTTCGTGTCCTTCGCCAGCTTCCGCACCAGCGGCGACATCACCAAGGGGACCTTGGACTCCGCGTGCTTCTTAGCCGGCGGAGTAGTGCGGCGACGACGGTTGCGGCCGGTCGAGTGCAGGCCTGACGTGCCGTAACCGATCAGGACATTGCCCGAGCCGGCCTTTTCCTCCTCGCGGTACTGCTCGGCGGCCGGATCGGGCAGGCTGCCGATCGAGATCAACGGCTTGCCGACGTCAACGGTCGAACCCTCGGCGCCGTGCAGCTCGGCGACCACTCCGGCGTACGGCGAAGGCACCTCGACGATCGACTTGGCCGTCTCGACCTCGGCGACCGGTGCGTCCACAGCCACGACGTCACCGACGGCGACCAGCCAGCGGACAATCTCGGCCTCGGTCAGTCCTTCGCCGAGATCGGGCAGCAGGAACGTCTGCACGGTCACGAGTCCTCCCACTGCAGATCGTCCACGGCGTCGAGAATGCGGTCAACGCTTGGCAACTGATGCCGTTCCAACTTCGGTGGCGGGAACGGGATGTCGAACCCGGTCACCCGGCGGATGGGCGCCGCCAGCGAATGGAAGCACCGTTCGGTGACTCGGGCAACGATCTCCGACGACACGCTCGCGAATCCGGTGGCCTCGGCAACGACTACGGCCCTGCCAGTGCTCCGTACGGCGGCGCAAACCGTCTCGTCGTCGAACGGCACCAGCGAGCGCACATCCACGACCTGCAACTGGCGCCCCTCGGTCGCAGCCACCTCGGCCGCTTCCAGCGCGATCGGAACAGCCGGTCCGTACGCGATCAACGTCGCGTCGCCACCCTCACGCCGTACGACGGCCTTGCCGATGCCGGGCTCGGCCTGCGTGAGGTCGACCTCTTCCTTTGCCCAGTAGAGCTTCTTCGGCTCCAGGAAGACAACCGGGTCAGGCGATTCGATTGCCCTACGCAACAAGGTGTACGCATCGGCAACCGTGGCAGGCGCAACGACGGTAAGGCCCGGCGTGTTGACGTAGTAGCTCTCGGACGAGTCGCAGTGATGCTCGACGCCGCCGATGCCCCCGGCGTACGGGACACGGATGACCATCGGCAGGGTGACCCGGCCGCGAGTGCGGTTCCGCATCTTGGCGGCGTGGCTGACGATCTGCTCGAACGCCGGATAGGCGAACGCGTCGAACTGCATCTCGACGACCGGGCGCATCCCGTTCATCGCGAGGCCGATCGCCGTACCGACGATGCCGGCCTCGGCCAACGGCGTATCGAAGCAGCGGCTCTCGCCGAACTCCGCGGTCAGACCGTCGGTGATCCGGAAGACGCCACCGAGCGGGCCGACGTCCTCGCCGAAGACCAGTACGGTCTCGTCGGCGGCCATCGCGTCGCGCAGCGCCTGGTTCAGCGCCTGCCCCATGGAGATCTTGGTGTACGTCATCGCGCGGTCTCCTCACGGGCCAGTTCGTCCTGCAGGAATGCCCATTGCTCGCGCAGTTGCGGCGTCGGCTCGGCGTACACGTGGGCGAAGAGGTCGGCCGGGTCGGGCTGCACCTCCTGCATCAAGCCTTCGCGCAGGTGGGTCGCGATCCGCTCGGCGTTGCCCTGGGCCTTGATCTTGGCGTCGTCGTCGAGCAGACCTTGCGCGGTGAGATAGGCCTCGGCGCGCTTGAGGGGATCGCGCTCGAGCCACGGCGTGACCTCGGCGTCATCGCGATAGCGGGTCGCGTCGTCGGCGTTGGTGTGCGCCTGCACCCGATACGTGTGGGCCTCGACCAACTGCGGTCCTTCGCCCCTTCTGGCTTTCGCGACGGCCTGCCCGAGTACGGCGAGGAGGCCCGCGAGGTCGTTGCCGTCGGCCCGTTCTCCCGGCACGCCGTACCCGATGCCCTTGTGGGCAAGGGATGGCGCGATGGTCTGGCGGTCGAGCGGCACGGAGATCGCGTACTCGTTGTTCTGGATGAAGAAGACGACCGGGGCCTGGAAGACGGCGGCGAAGTTCAGCGCCTCGTGGAAGTCGCCCTCACTCGTCGCGCCATCGCCGCACAACGCCATCACGACGGTGTCCTCGCCCTTGAGCTTGGCGGCTTGCGCGACGCCGACCGCGTGCAGGAGCTGCGTGGCGAGCGGGGTGGCCTGGGGTGCGACGTTGTGCTCGTACGGGTCGTAGCCGGAGTGCCAGTCGCCGCGGAGCAGCGTCAGCACCTCGATCGGGTCGACCCCGCGCACGACCGCGGCGACCGTGTCCCGGTAGGTCGGGAACAGCCAGTCCTGATCCTGGAGTACGAGTGAGGCCGCGACCTGGCAGGCCTCTTGGCCGTGGGAGGACGGGTAGACGGCGAGCCGGCCCTGGCGTACGAGTGCGCCCGCCTGGTCGTTGAGCCTGCGGCCGGCGACGAGTTCGTCGTACCCCTTGAGCAGCAGGTCGGTCGCCGGCATCGCGTACGACGGGTGGTCGTGGGCGGTGCCGTGCTCGTCGATCAGCCGGATCGGCTCGGTGGACGGGAGCAACTGCTCCTCGATGGCGGGCCTTTTGGCTTTGACGGGCCTTTTGCGGGGCTTCTCGGGCGGCATGGACCCTCCTGCGGCACAGACGGACGGATCCCTCATGGTCGCTCTTCTGGCCATTCGTGAGCCATAGATCCGCCGGATGCGAGAATATGTATCACTCGTGCGCCTTGATTGGAGCAATATGTCTGTCGGGGATACCTCTGACCGGGGTGGTACTGGACAGTTGGCCGCGCCCCTCGACGCGATCGATCGTTTGATCGTCGACGAACTGGTCGCGGACGGCCGGCTCTCGATCCGCGCGCTGGCCGAGAAGGTGCACATTTCCCGGGCGAACGCGTATGCGCGGGTCGAGCGGCTGACCAGCGCGGGCGTGATCACCGGCTTCACCGCGACGGTCGATCCGCTCAAGGTCGGGCTGGCCACCTCGGCGTACGTGATGCTCAATCTGCGGCAGAGCTCGTGGCGGGTTTTGCGGGAGCGGCTGGCGGCCATTCCGGAGGTGCGGCATGTGGCGCTGGTGGGTGGCGACTTCGACGCGATTTTGCTGGTGCGGGCGGCTGATAACGCTGGTCTGCGACGGGTGGTCTTTGACGAGCTCCAGGCCATTCCGGAGGTTCTGAGTACGCGGACCGCGCTGGTCTTCGAGGACCTCGGTACGCCCTGACGGCTGCCCTTGACGGGCCCCTTGACTGGTTTGGAAAGGGCTTGCTAGCGTCGCCTATCTACACGAGTAGATTTCTGTTCCGGTTGCTGCTGGAAGGCGGACGATGACGACCCGTTATGCCGTAGTGGGTACCGGGAGTCGAGCCCGGGAGTACGTGCGGGCGATCCTCCGCGATCACGCCGATACGGCCGAGCTTGTCGCCTTGCTCGACACCAACCCGGGCCGGCTGGCGTACCACCTGGACCTCGTCAAGGGCTTCGGCGGCGACAACCTGCCGACGTACTTCCCCAGCGGTCTGGAAGGGATGATCGCCGACGAGCGGGTGGACCGGGTGGTCGTCACCAGCCCCGACAACACCCACGCCGCGTTGGTCGCGCGCTGCCTTCGGGCGGGCGCGGACGTCATCGTGGAGAAGCCGCTCACGATCGACGCCGCCGGCACGCGGGAGATCGTCGAGGCCCAGAAGGCGTCCGGGCGTTCGGTGGTGGTCACCTTCAACTACCGCTACTCGCCTCGGAACAGCGCGCTGCGGCAGCTCATCGCGGACGGCGCGATCGGGCGCGTGACGGGTATCGACTTCCACTGGATGTTGGACACCCGGCATGGCGCCGACTACTTCCGGCGCTGGCATCGGGAGAAGGCGAACTCCGGCGGACTCCTTGTGCACAAGGCCTCCCACCACTTCGACCTGGTCAACTGGTGGCTCGACGCTGCGCCCGCGCGGGTCTTCGCGTCCGGCTCGCTTGCGTTCTATGGGGCTGCGAATGCCGAGCAACGCGGGCTCACCCCCCGACCTCCGCGCGGCACGGTCGACGGCTCATCCGCTGACCCGTTCCTCCTGGATCTGCGGACGGACGAGGACTTGCGCCGGCTGTACCTGGACGCCGAGCACCACGACGGCTATCTGCGTGACCAGGACGTCTTCGGCGAGGGCATCACCATCGAGGACAACCTCGCGCTGACCGCGGAGTACGACAGCGGCGCGCGATTGTCGTACTCCCTCAACGCGCACAGCCCGTGGGAGGGCTATCGCATCGCGGTCAACGGCACGGCCGGCCGGGTCGAGCTCGACGTGGTCGAACGGGCCGCCGTCCTCGGCCCCGAGGTGGACCCGAGCTACTCGTTCACCCCGGTGGCGACGGGCGACGTACGGGTGGAGGGCGAACGCCTTGTGCTGCAACGGCATTGGGAGTCCGCGGTGGAGGTGCCGATCCCGTCGGGTGTTGGTGGTCACGGTGGCGGTGACGCGGTGTTGTTCGCGGACCTCTTCCGCGGGGTTTCGGACGACCCGCTCGGCCGGGCCGCGGATCTCCACGACGGCGTGCGGGCGATTTCGGTCGGTATCGCCGGGAACGAATCCCTCGCGACCGGCCAACCGGTCACGATCGCGGATCTGGAGCTCGGCGGGTTTTAGGTTTTAGTTGCAGCCGCAAGAGGCGCGAAGGACCAACTCGGTCGGGTAGGTGAAGGCCTCGACCGGTTCGTCGACCTCGTCGAGCAGACGGCTGACCGCCTTCTGCGCGACGGCCTCCAGCGGCTGCCGTACGACGCTGAGCGGCGGCCAGCTGAACTCCGACTCGGCCGTGCCATCGAAGGCGACAACCGCCATCTCCCCCGGTACGTCGAGGCCGGCCTCATGGAGAGCCCGGAGCACGCCGACGGCCTGCAGGTCCGAGCTGACGAAGATCGCCGTCGGCCTTTCGGTTGCCTTAAGCAACTTGGCGACCTTCGCCTGCTTGACGGGCATCGGCGGGTTCGTCGTCGTCAGCAACTGCCGCCCGGCGTCGTACCCACCCTGGCGGCTGAACTCGGCCCGGGCGATCGGGCCCTCCGGCAAACCCGCGGCGACGAGGGCGTCGCGCCAGCCGAGTTCGCGCTCCGGGCTCCAGGCGCTCCGCTCGATGCCCATCACCAGGCCGATCCGCTCATGGCCGTGACCGATCAGGTGCTCAACGCCGAGGCGAGCGCCGGCCCGGTACTCGGGGCAGATCGAGGTCGTTCCCCGCACCGGGCGGTTCAGCGCGACGACCGGGATGCCCGAATCGTTCAGCTCGGCCAACTCGGTCGCGCCCGGTTCGCCGGTCGGCGTGGCGAGGATGAGGCCGTCGACCTGGCGGGCGAGCAGGTCGGAGATCTTGCGCTTCTCCACCGCCGGGTCGCTGTCGGTATTCGTCTGCAGTACGACGTAGCCGCGCGTGGCGGCCTCCTTCTCGACGGCCTTCGCGAGCTCGGCGTACAGGGGGTTGCCGCCGTCGGGCATGACCAGGCCGAACGTGCGCGTGCTGCCGACCTTCAACGCACGGGCGGCCGCGTTCGGGCGATAACCGAGCACGCGGATCGCCTCGAGCACCCGATCGCGCGTCCGTGGCGAGACCGCTCGCGGACCGTCGTTGACGACGTAGCTCACGACGGCCGTACTGACTCCGGCGTACTGGGCCACGTCGTTCCTGGTGACAACCTCGCGTGAGCCCTTCGCCATGGGCCGCATCGTACGCGCGCCGAGGCCCGATCAGTCGCAGGTGCTCAGGCGGCGGGACCCGGTCAGGCGTACGTGACGAAAAGGAGGCCGATCAGCAGCAGCACCGCGCCGGCCGTGCCGAACGCCGCGACACCGACCAGACCGAGCGAACTGCCGGCCACCCGGAACTCGGCCGGATCCTGCGGGGAGTAGACCACGTCGATCGACTCGCCAACGGCCTTCCCGCCGGCGTCGGCGTACGGCGACCGGGCCTGCACCTCGCGCCCGTCGGCCGTGTGGAAGCGGATGACGGGATAGCGGTACGTGCTGATCCCACTCTTGGTCGTCTTCTGGTCGACCTCGATCGCGACCAGCTGACCCGTCGCGGCAAAACCCCGCGTGAGCCGTCGCTCGCGTCGCGCCAGCACCCCGGCCGCCAGTACCCCGGCCGCCCCCGCGACCACGAACAGGTATCCCCAGATCACCACGCCTCTGCCCCCACAATTCGCACCGACAGACCGTAAACGTCCAGCAGGTCATCGGTCCCTACGATCAGGCGCGTTGGGTGCGATCGGCGTACGAGCGGAGCGCGCGGAGGAAGTCGACCTCGCGGAACGCCGGCCAGTAGGCGTCGCAGAAATACAGCTCAGACCGGGTGCTTTGCCAGAGCAGGAAGTTGGACATCCGCAGCTCACCACTCGTGCGGATGATCAGCTCGGGATCGGGCTGCCCGGCCGTGTAGAGATGACGCTTGATGTCGTCCATCGTCACGCTTCCGGCGAGGTCGGCGAGGCCCTTGCCCGCGGCCGCCTCGGTCTCCAGCAACGACCGAACGGCCTCCACCACTTCCTGCCGCCCGCCGTATCCGATCGCCAGGTTGAGGTGGTTGCCGGTCGTACAGTCCTTGGTCGCCTCGACCGCCTCCTTCAGCGCCCGCGCCGTACTGTCCGGCAGCAGATCGAGCATGCCCGCGATGTGCAGCTGCCACCGCCCGCCGGGTTGGCTGAGGCGACTCGCGACCACCTCCTCGGTCACGCGCATCAGGTACGCGACCTCGGCATCGCCGCGTTTGACCAGGTTCTCGGTGGAGCAGACGAAGGTCGTCACGTGGCGCACCCCGACCGACTCGCACCAGCCCAGCATCTTCTCGACGTGCTCCGCGCCGTACCGATGTCCGACACTCGGGTTCGCGTGCCCCTGACCGCGGGCCCAGCGCCGATTGCCGTCCATCACGATGCCGACATGCGCCGGTATCGGCCGGCCGTCGAGCCGGGCCCGAAGGCGACGGACGTACAGCGAGTAGAACGGCGCGAGCAACGTCATGCCGAACAACCTACGTCGCGGCAAGGACCTCCTCCCAGTGTTCGAGCAAAGTGCCCAGGTGCGCCGTCGGCCGTACGACGAGGGTCGCGTCGGCGAGGTGGTCCGCGAACCACCGGCCATTACGCGGCGGCGCATTCGCGTCGTACTCGCCGTACCAAAGGGCAACCGGGCGGGCGACGTCCTCCGGCCGGAAGTCCCAGTGGCGAAAGGTGATCGCCGCGTCCCAGAGATAGCCGTCCGTGTTCGCAAGCGCCTCGCGAGCCGACTCGGCAATGGCTTTTGGCGGCAGCTCGGCCAGCAGGCGCGCATCCCTCGGGGGCAGGCCTTCGAGGAACCGCTTGGCGAGGGCCTCGTCATCGTCGTCGGTCGGACGCAAGCGGGCGACGTACTGCTCGAAGTCCGGCCGCATCAGGGCCATGTTCGCCGCGACGGACCCGCCCGCGAGCGTGGCGAAGAAGTCCCGCTGCTCCGGGGAAAGGTCGTCGCGATGGCATGGCGGATCCATCACAGGCGCCATCCCCGGTGCTGCGACGACCGCGACCGCCCGGACCCGTTCGGGATGGCGCGCCGCGCAGGCCAAGGCGTACGGCCCGCCGACGGACATCCCGAGCAGACCGAACTCCCCCACGCCGAACGCGTCCGCTACGGCGACCAGGTCGTCCGCCGCGAACCGATGGCCCAGCTCGTCTAGCGCTGGGACGTCGTACGCGTCGGAGCTCCCATAGCCCGGCCGATTGACCGCGATCAGGCGCACGCCCAGTCGCCGCGCGGCGGCCTCACCCGCGAAGGCGGCTCGGCGAGTATCCGGACAGCCGTGCAGGAAGAACACCGCGCGCCCGCGTGGATCCCCGCCCTGCCAATACTGGACTTTTCGCCCGTCCGGCAGGGTGAGCTGAGTCAGCCCTCCCCTCCCTGGCCTCCCTGCTCGCCCGCGATGTTGATCATCCAGCCGATGCCGAACTGGTCCACGCACATGCCGAACTCGTCGCCCCACATCTGCTTCTCCAGCGGCACGCTCACGGTTCCCTCGGACGACAGCTTCTCCCAATAACCACGCAGCTCGTCACCGTCGTCACCACTCAGGCTGATCGCGATGTTCGAGCCCGGGTTGTGCTCCATCCCCGGCGGCGTATCGGCGGCCATCAGGGCGAAGCCACTGTCCGTCTCGAGCAGGCCGTGCATGATGTTGTTCTCTTGGGGCGTCCCGGCCATGCCGTACTCGCCGAACGTGTTGAGCGTGAGATTCCCGCCCAGAACACTCTGGTAGAACTCCATCGCCTGCCGGGCGTTGTCGGTGAAGCTGATGTAGGGATTGAGTCGCGAGGCCATCGGACGCTCCTTTGCGCACTGAAAATGGTCGGTGATTCGCACACTAGACCTGGCCACCGACAGTCTGCGAGACCTCGGCCCCGGCCTGTCCGCATAGACGAAGCACCGCTCGCGGGCTACCTTCCGAAGGTGAGTTTCAATGTCAGCGCGGATGCCTACGCACGGTTCATGGGCCGCTATTCCGAGCCCCTCGCGGTCCAGTTCGCGGAGCTCGCCAACCTCCAGGCGGGTCAGCGCGCGCTCGACGTCGGCTGCGGCCCGGGCGCCTTGACCGCGCAACTGGTCGACCGCCTCGGCCCGGAGGCCGTCTCCGCCATCGACCCGTCGGCGCCGTTCATCGCCGCACTTCGCGACCGCTTCCCCGAGGTCGACGTCCACTCCGGCACGGCCGAGGACCTCCCGTTCGCCGAGGACTCGTTCGACGTCACGCTGGCCCAACTCGTCGTCCACTTCATGTCCGATCCCGTCGCCGGCCTGCGGGAAATGGCCCGCGTAACCCGCTCCGGCGGCACCGTCGCGGCCTGCGTCTGGGACCACGCCGGCGACCGCGGCCCCCTGAGCCCGTTCTGGCTAGCCGCCCACGACGTCTCCTCAATCGTCCAAGACGAGTCCGACCTGGCCGGCGCACGATCCGGCCACCTCGCCGAACTCTTCACCTCCGCAGGCCTGCAGAACGTCAACTCCACCACGCTCTCGGTCGGAGTCCGGTACGAGTCCTTCGACGAGTGGTGGGAGCCCTACACCCTCGGCGTAGGCCCGGCCGGCGCCTACACCGCCAAACTCACCCCCGCCCACCGCGAAGCCGTCCGCACCCGCTGCGCCGAACGCCTCCCCACCGCCCCCTTCACCATCCACGCCACCGCCTGGACCACCACCGCTCTTGCATAGTGTGTTCGCGTGGCCGATCGACCAGCAGTACGCCGAGTGAGCTTCCAGGTTGAGCCGTGGGACGAGCACGGCGGACACGAACTGGTCCCATACGTCGACGGTGTACGCCTGCTGGACCTCGTCTCGACGTACGAGCGAGCCGCGCGCTTCGACGTGGCCGGGCAATACGCCGGCCTGGTACTCGACCACTTCAACTACGGCGACCTGACCGAATACCTGACCGGAGAACCCGGATACGCATTCGGCGACAAGCCGGGCACGATCGCCCTCCTCGGCTGCGACTGCGGCGAAGTCGGCTGCTGGCCATTCCTGGCACAAGTTGTCCTCGACAACGACCTGGTGACCTGGCGCGACTTCGCCCAACCAAACCGCCCGAAGCGCGACTACGGCCACCTCGGCCCCTTCACCTTCGCCCGCACCCAATACCTCAAAGCCATCCGCACCCTCACCGAACAACTCGAGTAGCCGGCCATCGGGGCAAGTAGTGCTAGGGGTTCGCGTCAGCCCCCGCCAGCACATCGGGCGCGCCCGCCACCAGGCGATGTTCGACACCGACGACTACGGGTCAGCACCTCCGGGCCAAAGCTGGTGCTTGAATCAGGCGCGTGTCCCGTCTACTCCTGATCAGTTCGTACGTCGCCTGGCCGTTGGTCGTCGGCCTCGTACGTGCGAGGGCGCGGATCCGCCGCCGATTCGTCGTCACATCCGCGGCCGGTTGGCTTGGCGCGCTGGTGATCGCCACGACCGGTCAGCCGCCCGAGATGGCACTCGCCGTCGGCCTGATGGTCGGAGTCATCGCCTCGCTATCCTGTTGGCTGGCCACCTCGGACGGCGTCAACTTCAACTGGGACGAGGGCAAGACCTACTGGCCGGACGACGGGCCAATCCCCACTGGCGAGAAGATTGCGGCCGCACTGGTGGCGCTGATCGGTCTCCTGGCCGTTGCCGCACGCGTCAGCACCTGAGGCCGGAACCATCGGTCTACAACGACCGGCTTCCGGACGACCTGGACGCCTTCTAGCCGGGCCGACCAGCATGTCGCACGGATGGCGACGACCATCCGGGCTTCGCTCATTTCAGGGGATGTTCCTCATCTCGAGCCGGGCGAACGTTGGCAACCCGCCTCTCCGAGGAAGCTCCGAACCTCGCGAAGTTGTTGCGCGCATGCGCCAGGCTCAGCTTCCCGTTCGGCCCACCACGGACAACGTCGGCGTCGTGCGTGTCCTGGCCGTCGTCCTCCCAAAAGCACACCGAACAGATCTCGTATCCACCCCGTTCAGCCAGGGTCAGATAACCACAACAAGGACAGCTGTACGGGCCGTCGCCTAATGGCCGGACCGCATTGAAAACCGGCGCTCTTTCCATGGACGCCATGGTCCCACCCGGCCGCGGTTGGCAGACGATTCGCTTCAGGCGCCGGCCTCGAGTACGGCGAGGTCGCGCACCGCATAACGGTGGTGCTCGGCCTCTTCCTTCAGCACCACCTTGAGACAGCGGCGTACGACGTACTCCTGATCGGGATACGGGTCCGCCGGCTTGCGACCGCATACCCGATCGAGCTCGGCCTCGGTGAGCCCGTCGACGACACGCCGCATCGTGGCCATGCGGGCGAGCCGCAGCGCGAGCACCTCGTCAAGCGTCGGGGTGGCATCGAGGGTGAGCCCGAGCTTCGCCGCCGCCTCGGGCGGCATCCCGCCGGCAGGGAAGCCCAACGGGTGATACGGCGCTTCCTCCTCCAGCACGGCAGAGCCGAGCCAAGCATCGCTGGCGAACAACAGGTGCCGCTGGGTCTCGACCAACGACCACTCGCCGTTGACCTGCTCGTACAGCTTGGCCTCGGGCAACAGCCTGGCCCGGTCGAGCGTCACCTCCCACAGCGTCTCGATGGCATCCCAAGCAGCCCGGTAGTCGTCGGGGGACGCGGCCTCACGCGCCAGCACCCGCGCGGGGTGCTGCCGGTCGAGCTCGGACTCGACATAGGCCGTCACGTCGACGTCGTTGACGACGAGTCGCTCGAAGGCGCCGCCGATGTAAACGTCGCCCCCATAACAGTCGACGATCTTCAGACCGCTGACCTCGCAATCGCGGATCTCGAGGCCGGCAAGCTCACACAGGTGAATGCGGGCATCACGGAACTGGTCACTCTGGACGTACTCAGCAGCCATCGAAGCAGTCTCCTCCACCCGCCCCTCCCGCACCAACGTTTAACACTAAAGTTTCGGGCCCTGCATCAGTACAACCCGTGGGTTAACCGGCAGGGACGGGAGTTGACGAGCCGGGAGTAGTCGGGTGCGCGGCGCCCTGATCGCGGCATGAGAGTGCGTCTTGCTGGCGTACAAGCTCGCGTACAAGCCGGTGGACGTGCCGATTTGCGCGACATACGGTCTGCCGCGTGACGATCGAACTCAGGCCCCTAACTGCGGCGGACGCCGAAGCGCACTGTGCAGGGGAAGACGAACTGACCGTTCGCTGGCTGACCGGGGGCTACGGCGACGTCGAAGGGACCATCGAATACTTCGAGTGGCTCGCAGGAAATGCCGACGCGGGAGTTGGCAAGCGCGGGTTCGGGATCTGGAAGTCCGGGCAACTTGGCGGATACATCGACTACACCCCTGATCTCGATGACGGACTCGACCCCGACGATGTGGCCCTGGCCTACGCGGTCCACCCGTGGGCTCGCGGCCAAGGCGTCGCGGTCGAGGCCGTCCGGCTCATCTGCGACGTCCTTCGAACCGGCAAAATCGGGACGCGCGCCGCCATCCGTGTAGAGCCGGAGAACTCGGCGTCGGTCCGCGTGGCGCAGAAGGCCGGGTTCAGATACGTCCGGGACTTTCCATCCAATCGAGACACTCACCCGGACGGAACGCCGACGAGGTTCAGCCTCTACTTGCTGGACCTGTAGAAAGCGGTCGTGACCTGCGCAAACGGTCTCAAACCACCGAGCCGCGAGTGCCTGCATCTAATGCAACTCCCGTGAACTGGCAGGGACGGGAGTCGATAGGCCGGGAGTTGCCATGGACGGGTTGCGGGTTCGCCTGAGCGGCTCCCGCGAACCGGGCAGCACCCTTACGCGCGTAGGGCCTCGCTAGCGACGTGGGCCGCGACTACGGTCGGCTGCGTGAGTAGCTGGTCCAGGAGCATCCAGAAGCGGGTGTTGCGAAGGTTCCGGCCGCTCGGCATACGGTCAGCTCCTCATCGGTGATGTTCGTGTACCTACGGTGCTCGAGTTTTGAGGTCGTGCACCTCAACCAGTTCGTCTTGCCGGCCCCTCAGCTGCGGCCACCCTTGTCCAAGATCGCCTGAAGCTCAGCTCGGCGATCGGCAATCTTCTCGCGCTCAGCGACACTGAGCCGCCGAAACTGCATGTCCAGCGCAGCAACAACAGCCTGCGACCCGCCGTCGCGCTTCCGGCGAGCGGCGCGAATCCCTGAGCAGCGAACATGCTCACTGGTCGCGGGTCATTGACGGCTGTTCCGGGGCACCTGGGGCGCCACTCCCCCGGGCGTAGCCCGTTTGGAAGATCGGTCGGCGGCTCGCTCGGGGGCCTTTCCCAGGCGTGGCCCGGTGCCCGCCCGGTGACCCATTTGCCCGGCTGGCCACTCGTAATCGCTCACTCATCGCTCGCCGTTGTGCTGGGTCCGTTGGCAGACGACGATCTGATCATGGGGAGACTTCTTTGCAGGATCGGCGTTCACCGGTGGGTCAACAAGCGCAACCCTGAGGGCGGCGCGCATTACCTGGAATGCGAACGGTGCCGGAAGCAGAAGGACACCATCACGCTCGGAGACAGCGGCGGCATCTGGGGTTAACCGGCTCGATCGCAATGTTTCGAGTCCAGTGTCGCGAGGTCTGCCGCACTGAGCCAGGCCGGAGCGGGAGACGCCACCGATCTCGTCGTGGCCAGTGGCGGCCACGGCGCGGATTGCACCGCCCGGGCACATCGTGCGAGACATCAGGCGGCTCTTGCGCGAACGCGGCTCAGAGCGTCGGGGGCACCACGGGGACACAGCTCGAACTTGAGCCCGGCTGATGGACCGACCTGTTCCTCGCCGCGGCGCTTTGGATCAATCGACGTACCGCTGTCGCCTGTCTCGGACAAGGGCCGCGACTACTCTCCTTGCTGACCTGGGAACACCTCAGAGCCGACGCGTCCTGACCGCCAGCGCGTGCGGGACAGGGTCCTCCCTGGGCTCCATGACGCGCTCGATCGCCAAGCCCGCTTGGAGGAACGTGGTCAGGAACTCCGCCAGTGGGAGGTGCCGCATGCCGACGTTCGCCCGGATTCCCTCGCCGCTCCAGTACGGCGCGGGCTGGTGCCGGCCGGACTCGCGATAGGTCGTGTGGACAGTCCGGGCCCCGTCCTCGTGGTACTCCACATGAGGACCGTTGAAGCAGGGATGAACCCCGTAGGAGACCAGCACGCCACCCGGCTCGAGCACCCGGACGGCCTCCCGGATGGTGCCCGCGAAGTCGTCCACGTCGGTGGAGATCCACAAGGTCGTGACAGTGCTGAAGGCCCCGTCCCGGAAGGGAAGGTGGGCGCCGTCCAGCTCGACCAGCGGCGCGTCCGACCTGGTCCGCGCCAACCGGAGCTGGTCGCTGGAGCGGTCCGCCCCGACCACCGAACGACCGGTCTGCTCGATCGTCGCCAGGTTCCAGCCGGTGCCGCAGCCGAGGTCGAGACACCGGCCCGTTCCCTGGCCGAGCAGCTCGAGCAGATACGGCCGGTTGTCCTCGGCGCCTTCGCGGAAACGCTCGTCGTACCAGTCGGCCAAGCCGTTGTACCGGGCTGTCATTCAACCACCCTATCCAGCGCCTGGTAGCAGGGCGACAGACATGGGCCAGCCGGCCCTGCGGGGCCGGATTGAGAACCCTGATGGGGGCCTGACCAGCGTTTCCGCTGGTCAGGCGGTGGAGCCGCCTATCGGAATCGAGCCGATGACCTTCTCACCACGAATCGTCCGAACAGAGTGCAGGGCCGTCTATGCCGGCTGCTTCACAGGCACGAATTCGACGTCGATCCGTCGATCAGCACAAGGTCGTCTAGATCAATCTCGGGCTCCTGTTAGCACGGTTGTTAGCAAGCAGGCGCGCCCTATCGGGATCAAGCGCTGCCCGCGAGATCCGGCGATCGAGTCCATACTCGTTTCCACCGATCCAGGTAGCGCGTGGCAAGTACCCCAGTGACAGGAGGAGTCCGTGAGCGGCCAAGACCTGCTCCTGCTGGTGGTCTGCATCGGACTCGTGCTGCGAGCAATCTGGGCCACGGCCGTACTGCACCGCCACAGTGGATGGGTGGCCGCAGGCGGATTCATTGGAGCCCTCGCAGGAGCACACTTCGTCGATGCCGACTGGCCACTACTGATTGGCATCGTCACATTCGTAGTGGCGGAGTTCTTCTACCAGACGGCCGGAAATCCACATCGCCCGCAGCGACGACCGCCGACCGATCCGTAACTGGCATTCGCCAACCTGCCGCCGCTTGCGTCTTCCCGTCTGCCGTTCAGCCCACGCGTAGCGCGATCAGGAGACGCCAGAGGGGCAAGGTGGAGCCGCTGGGCGGCTGGTAAGCCCGCAGATGCATGGCTGTTCAACGGCCCCCAAAGGTGGACCGATGAGCGAAGGTAACTGGAAGCGATCGGTTGGCTGGACAGCCGCCACCAAGGCGATCGGGATGCCGTCCCTCCGTGTTCACGACCTGCGTCACACGGCTGCGTCGGTGTGGCTCGGTTCCGGTGCGGACCCGAAGGTCGTTCAACGGGTCCTCGGGCATGCCTCGGCTGCGATGACGATGGACCTGTACGGGCACTTGATTGACCAGAACCTCTGGGATGCCGCGAAACGGGTCGGCCCTGAGAGCGGGGGCCTCATGGGGGCCTTGGGCCTGATCGAGGCCAAAAAAGAAGAACCCCCAGGCGAGGAAAGTTGCCTCTGACCTGCGGGTTCCTGGTGGAGCCGCCTATCGGAATCGAACCGATGACCTTCTCATTATCTCGAGGCCGAGCAGAGATCCCCAGGTCAGGAGGCTGTTGGGCGGCGAAAAGCCTTGTATAGCTGGGATTCGTCCGATCGTTTGGGGCTCAGGTCGGTTCGTCAGGGATCGTTGCGGAGTTCTCGTTGTGCGTACTTTTGTGCGTACTTTTGGCCTGCCGCATTTTGGCCAGCGACTGGGCGAGCAGCGCTCCGTCCCTGGTGTCGGTGTAGTTGCGACGGTTGACCTGCGCGGTGTGTCCGAGATGCGCTGCCCGGATCGCCTCCGGCACGCCGTCTACGAGCGTCAACGTGTTCAGGGTTGCACGCCAGACGTGCGAACGCTCGGTCTCAAGAGCTGGAATACCTAGCTCCTTGGCCATCTTCACATACAGCTCCTTCACCGCCTCGTTGCGCTGCCGCTGGTCCCAGACAACGCCAGGCTTGGCAGGACTCGGAATCAGCGGACCACCCATGGCGCGTGCAGTCTCCCACCGCGGCTTGAGCCGCTCCACGACCGCCGGATCGGTCACGTGAACGAAGCGCCCTTTCTTCGTCTTAGTGATCTCCGGCGGCAGGTCGAAGATCATCTTGTCGTCGTCGCACGTGACCATGGAGGGATCGACGTTCGTTGCCTCACTGACCCGCAGACCAGTCATGGTCTGTAGCAATGTCAGATCGATCGCGTTGGCCACTACCGCGATACGGTCTTCAAGCGTATACATCCCGCGCTTGGGGGGCTCGATCCCCTCGGCAGGGTCGAGAGCAAGCAAATAGTCGATTACGGCGTTCCACTCGTCGGCGGAGAGAGCCACACCTCCACGAGTTGGGGCGTCATCCTTGCTTCCGGCGAGATCGAGGCGCTTGCCCGCAATGGGCGAAGCATCGATCAACTCGTCGCGGATGAGTTGATCGAGAACATACTTGCCCAGCACGCTGCGAGCCTGGCGTGCTGTCTCTGACCCGTGGAGTTCGGCTATCTCTGTAAGGCACTTCTCGAGGGTGCGAAAGCGCGTCCCGGTGCCGATTGTGTGACCTTTGAGGCTGTGGCGGTGCTTGTGATCTTCGCGCAAACAGTGACCAACGATCAGCCTGTAGACACCCAGATATCTCGTGCGCGAGTTGTCTGCGATCCTCGCTGTCTCGATCGTCGGCTTGCTTACCGCCTCGATGTAGGTGACCAGACTGTCAGTCGCCTTCCAAATACCCCTACCGGACGCTGCTAGTAAGACCTTCACGGCCTTCTTCGCACGTCGCCGCGTCTCGCCCTTCGTGCTCCCCTTCGATCGCCTTCTTGCGATACGTCCGTCTAGCAGGCGAACCGTCCAGTCGAGCCACCACCCGCCGTCTCGCTCGTACGGCTCACTTCGATCGATGGTGTGCTCCCCGATCTCGAGTCGAGTCGTCGTCGCCCGCGGGCGTGCTGCCGCCTTCTTCGCCATGTCCCACCCCTACACAAAGAGATTGAATGCTATCTGAATGATCATCTGATAGCTTATTAGATCCAATCTGATCTCCATACGCAATCACGAGGAGTCATCCGTGCCCGAGACACGTGCCACCCCTTCGGTCCTGACGCCACAGGAGGCCGCGGACTACCTCAAGGTCGGATGCTCGACGATGAAGCGCTGGCGACTCAGAGGCGAGGGCCCCCGCTACGCGAAGGTAGGCAAGGCCGTGCGCTACCGCGAGGTGGACCTTGATGAGTATGTGAAGGGGCAGCTCGTCAGCTAGACCCAGAGACAGCAGGGCTTGTAGCCACGATCCCTAGCTTCGAACGCACACCCTTTGACGACAGCCGCAGAACAGCTGGCCCGGGATGCGGGCACTGGCGCCGGCTCCGTCAGAGCTCTTACATCCGAGAGCTACCCGCGGCCGGAGTCACGGTCGAACTCATTCGTCCCACTGAGGCTCTGAATGAGACCGGTGAGCCGATCGATCTCCTGACGAATCTGCTCCCATTGGCGCTGCGCAGCAACGCGGTCCGCTAGGTACTGCTGCTTCAGCGCCTCATTCTCTTCTGCACTGCGGTCGGAGAGGAGCGCCGCGATCGGGAGGCCGAGGACCTCGGCCATGGCGGCCGCTTCGTCGAGGCGAATCGCTCGGGTCTGTTGTTCGATGCGCGCTACTGCTGACTTGTCAACATTGACCCCCAGGACTTCGGTCACCCTCCGCGCAAGCTCCGCCTGGCTCAGCCCCTGCCTCTCGCGCTCCATTCGGAGACGGCGGGCGAAGGTGTCGGAGGGCAGAGCAGGCATGGGGGGCATAGGGAGGGCTTCTTCCGGCTTCGATCGGGGGCACGCGTGATGTGCACCAGGAGGCTACCGAACCCAAACCGTTGTAGCTACAGCGGCAACCCATCGGTCTCTGATTCGGTTTCGGCTCGTATCTGTATCGAAACCTGCGATCTAGCGCCAGTCGGGACGGCCGATAGCCGCTCCCGATCTGCCGAAATCTTTACGAACTGACGCTCGAACAGAGCACTCCGGTGGAGGCGCCCCTAGCGGGTCGGGATCAGGCAGGCACCCCCATGGCTCGACCCGGTCCGTTCGCATCGCGACCCGACCCGACCCGACCCGACCCGACCCGACCCGCTCCCCGATCATGCGCTCATCATTCAATGGTTATTTAGATGATTATTCGATAAGCTCATTCAATGATGATCACCCAGATTGCCCGGGCCTCTTCGGGCAACGGATCGAAACGCGAAGGGAACGATCGATGAATCGGATCAGCGAGTCAGTCGCCTCGGCGCTCATCCAGGCGCAGGTGCCGCTGCCTGACGCGGCCTGGGACGTCAAGTCCTTCCTGGAGAATGCCAAGACCTACCTCCAGACGACCGGCGGCCTCTTGCTCATGGCGCTCGGCACGGCCGGCTTGATCTGGGGAGTCGTGCAGCTCATCAAGAAGCTCATCGGCGGGCAGCAGAACGGTAAGGGCCACGGTTGGGGCGAGATCGTCATGCTCATCCTGATCGGCGGAGCAGTCGGCACCGGCGGCTGGACGCTCGTCAACGCGGTGGGCTCCGGTGGCCAGACCACGATCGAGGAGCTCGGCGGCGGAACGATCGTCGTCGCACCGGGTCCGATCGAGGGCCGATAGCCAGACCAGCCGCACGCCGGCTCCATCGGCACTCGACGGCCGACAAACGCAGGGACGTACATGAGCATCAACGACAGGCTCACCGCATTCGGCAAGGTCTTCCGGCTCGACTCGCACCACGCGATTGAGCGCTTCGGGCTCTTTTTCGGCGTGCTCACCCTCGCAGGCGTGCTCTTGCTCGCGGCATCGGGTGTGTCGGCGATCACGGCCGGGCGCGACACTCTCGCCGAAAGGGCTCTGTGGACCCCAAAGTTCACGACCTCGAAGACACAGCTCAGTGGCGATGTCGACGGCGTCTACACCAATAGGCGCAAGAACAAGGCTCTGGTCATGATGCACTTCGACGATCGGGCCAAGATCTCCTACGACGCGTCCGACTACAAGGCGTTCCTGCTCGGATCGGACGACAAACTCAAGACCGAGAAGCTGAAGACCCCCGGCGTTACCGGGTCGTTCCACGTCTTCGGGGCGACTGGCTACGTCGGCGTGGTTCTCGAGTCGCAGCGGGCGTTCGAGCCGCAGGTGCTCAACCTCACCATCCGGGCCAACGCGGAGCTCTCCTTCAGCAAGCAGCGAGCCGCCGGGGCGAACGCCGACGAATTGATCGGCGACAGGTCGTTCGCGAAGTACGACCAGTGGCGGATCTTTCTCAATCCCGGGGCCTCGGGAACCACGACGATTGACTCGCTGGACGCGGCGAAGTTCGATGCCGCGCGCGCCTATTACGAGGTCGTCCTCGAACAGGAGGAGACCAAGGCTCGCGACGCTCTCGACGAAAAGCTCGGCGAGATGCGCACGAGCCTTACGCAGATCAGCTCCTACAGCAAAGACCTTGCCACGACAAAGGTCGACGGCCTGTTCCTGCGCCCACCGACCGTCCCGGCGAGCATTGCCGGCGACCAGGTCACCGGTGAAACCACGGCTGAATCCAAGGCCGGCGAGTCAACTCTCGCGCTGCACACCACCAAGGTCGTGCCTGGCGGGTTCAAGTTCGACTGGCGCTCGAGCAACGTCGAAGCCGGCTACCTCGATCAGCTCGTGCCGAAAGGCCAAAGCTACGTCGACTACCTCCAGACCAAGGCAGCGGAGACGGCGGGCACCACCGGTACGTCGAGCGAGATCAGCGACATCGCGTGGACGTTGTCGAACGGGAAGAGCCTGACCACCGACTACCGGACGTCCGACGTCACCATGCGCCCCTTGACCACGGTCATGAACAACCTGTCCCAGGCATACCAGGACTACTACGCCAGCAAGTCCAAGTACCAATCGGACCTCCTGCTTGGCCTGCTCAAGCTCGACGTCGACCTTCGCGACGTGCGCACCAACAACACGACCAACGCAGACGAGGACTTCCTCGTGACCTACAGCTAAGCCACCTCGGCAGGTCTGGGGCAAGAAGCTCGCGCGGCCGACAGGGCTCCCTGCCGCCACAAGAAAGAGGGAAACATGGAGGACGACACCCCACAGACCCACGACGCGACCACGAACGCGGGCACGAGTGAGCAGCCGACGGCAGGTGCCACCGGTGGCCCGACGGGCGGGAAAACTCCGGCCCACGGGGACTTCAAGGGTGCCATGGCCGGAGCCGCAGCCGAGGCCGCGGTCGACCAGGCCGTCGGAGACCGGCTGTCCGACGGCAAGAAGCGGCTGTTGGCCGCCGGCGCCCGCGGTGCAGCCGAGGGCGCGATGCGGGGCGGCGCAGCTGGCGCAGGTGTCGGCGCCGCGAAGGAGACCGGGCTTGCCGCCCTGCGGCAGACCTCGGAGGGGAACCAGCACGCTCCCACCCGGGAGCCGGACGGCCGTAACCACGCAGGCCCCACTGTCGATGCCGACAACCAAGATCTTCACCCGAAACTCGGCACGGGCGGCACGAGCTATCGGCGCGACCAAGCCTCAGGCGACGAATCCGAGACCACTGCCGGAAACGGACCGGGACATCCAGACAGCGGTGGCCGGAACAAGAAGGTGGCCTTGGCCACCGCGGCGTCCGCTACGCCGCCGGCTGGTTTGCTCGCGTTACTCATCCTCTTCCTGAACTGGCTGAAGTCGTTCTTCTTCGCGATGCTCGCGCAGGCGTTGTCGTTCCTGCAGATGATGCTGCAGTGGATCGTCGGTGCAGGTAGCGCGCTGTGGAATGCCGCCACGAAGCCGTTCATGGCGGCCGGGGCCGCGGTGGCAAAGGTCGTCGCGGCGATCTCCGGCGGCAGTGCGGTGATCTCGACAACGGTCGCTGCGGCAGGACTTGCAGCAGTGTCCGGCCTCGGCGTGCTCGCGCTCATTGGTGGCCTTCTCAGCGTCGTCAGCACAACCTTCGCCGTGCACGACGATCCGATCGCCACGGACTGCAGCGCACGCGGCGACAGCGTGGTCCCGGTCGGGAGTAACGACCCGGTTGGTGCGAACGCCGACAAGAACGCCCAAGCCGTGTACTCGGTCCTGAAGACCTGGGGCATGCCGGAGGTCAATATCGCCGGCATCCTCGGCAACTGGACCCAGGAGTCCGGGATCGACCCGACGAGTGTGCAGAACTTCCCCACCGGCACCTACGTCATGACCGACAAGAAGAAGAGCGCCGCGCAGAACACCGACAACGGCATCGGCCTTGGCCAGTGGACCTTCGGCCGCAACGCGCTCTTGCGCAACTACGCCGGCGCGAAGGGTTCGGACTGGTGGAACCTCGGACTGCAACTGCGA
The DNA here is from genome assembly GCF_036226525.1 of Kribbella sp. NBC_01245. Taxonomy (NCBI): domain Bacteria; kingdom Bacillati; phylum Actinomycetota; class Actinomycetes; order Propionibacteriales; family Kribbellaceae; genus Kribbella; species Kribbella sp. NBC_01245. Next base: position 6,520,677 of record NZ_CP108487.1, on the reverse strand, counting down.
TTCATGGCCGATCTGAACGGCGGGGACAACCCCAGCGACGTTCGAGTCTTCAAGGGCATGCTCACAACCCCACAGGGCACTCCGGCTCAGGCCGCAACGTACTTCCACGAGAACTGGGAACGGTCGGCCGACGGACCCGCCGGGATCGCGGCCCGCGGCCAGAAGGCCGAGATGTGGTTCGCCAAGATGAGCGGCTGGACGGTCGACAAAGGACTGGTCCGCACGACGGTGGGCGACTTCCTCAACGAGGGCAGCACCATCGTCAATCTGCTCCTCGAAGGCGGGCACTGCAACGCCCCAGGCAACGACGGCGTCGTCTCGCCGAAGAGCGGCGGCATGACCCAGGAAGAGGCCCAGGCGCTTGTAGACCTCTTCAATCAGGAGGGCGACAAGTTCCTCGACGGCCGGTACGGCGAAGAGGGTGGACCGGGGTCCTGCCGCAGCAACCACGCCATGAACTGCACGAGCTTCAGCATCTATTTCGTGAACAAGTACACGACGTTCCAGGCCTATCCCCCGGGCGACGGTATCCGGACGGCCTACTCGATCGCGGAACAGACTGGCAAGAAGATGCAGGCGACGCCGGTCCCGTACTCGGTCGGATCCGGCCCTGGCTCCACGGGATGGGGTCACACGCTCGTGGTGCTTGGTGTCGATGGAGACAAGGTCATCCTCGGCGAGGCGGGCTACTGCGCCTACATGGGCCGGGTGCGCATCGACAGCGCCGCGGCAATGGCAGCCGAGGGCTGGATGTTCGTTGACGTCTCGGACCTGATGCTGCCTGCCGATCAGGTCAAAAAGTCATGACCCCCACCGACCCGCTCCCTGCCCCCAGGACCAGACCACTCAGCCACCCCTCGAACGACCCGGAAGACGAACAGATGACCGACGAGACAACCGGCCCAACACCGGAGGCAACGGACGCTGACGACAAGAACCTCACCGAACGGCCACGCCGCGAGCACAGCAAGGTCACGGGGCCCGATCTCGAGGTCCGCTTCAACAACTGGGCGGCCGCACGGCGCACTCGCCCGGGCAGACTTTCCGACGCCCACACACCCAGCAGCCCCAGGCACAGCCCGAGACAACGCCTCGCGATCGTGCTGGGGCTCGTACTGGCCGCTACGGCCGTACTCAGCGCGGTCGGAAACCGCACCTACGACCAGCAGAGCACGGCAAACACACTCCGGATCAGCGCGCTTCAAACTTCCTCCGCGGTGGCTCCGGACGGCGCCCCCACCCCGACGGCGGCACGGGTCGACAGCAAGGCGCTCGCGGTGCTCAACGCACGGGCCGCGGCGGCTGCAAAAGCAGTGGCGGACAAGCAGCAGGATTACACCGGGCTCTTCCATGCGGTGAACAACGCTCCCGGTGCTGGCAACGGTGCACCGAACGAAGCCGTCCTGAAGACCGTCGAGCATCGCCGGGTGCTGGCCCCGTTCTGGGATCCGAAGTCCTTCGTCGCCGACGAACGGCTGGCCTATTCCTTTACGACGACGCCCTACTTCGGCAGGGACGAGATGGACCCGCGCTTTGCCTGGTATGTCCGCTACGACGGGCTGAAGGCGGTGGATCCGAAGTCGTACGGCTGGAGGGTGGAGTCGGTGATGTCGACGCTCGACGCGCCGACCAGGGCGCGGGTGGTCTGGGTGTGCAGGGACAGCAAGACCACGGTGCTCGCCTGGGCCAGCGCTATCTACGACGGCTCGAGGCGGACGTTCAGCGGACTCGGGCTGGTCGTCACGGCCGCGGGCCGGCAGCACCAGCCCGAGACGGACGCAGCAAAGGCCGGCAGAGCGCCGGAGCTGGGAGAAGGGCCGGTGCGGAAGCCATGACGGTGCCGGACAAGAGTGGGTTCTGGGCGAGGAACCGTTGGATCCTGGCGTTCGCAACCGTAGTGGCCACCGGGATCATCCTGGCTACTGCCGAGGCGGTGGACCAGTCGCGGCATCTCGCTGCTCAGGAGTCGCAGGTCAGGTCTCTGGAGGCGTCGAGTTCACAAGAGGCCCGGCAGGAAGCCGAGGTCTCAGAGAAGACCGTCTTGGCAGGGATCGGCATCAGCGCGGCCCGGGTCAGGAAAGACACCGCGACCCTCGCCCAACTGCTGTCCATGGCCTTCACCTGGGATTCCGGCGAGACCTACGAGCTCGCCCGCGAATCGCTGAAGGACCGCTTCGGTCTGTCCGAGAAGGACGCCTTCCTGCAGACCTTCCTGCCACCGTCCAGATTCAACGAGGACGCCAGCCGGAAGCGGCGCTACTACATCGACGCGATCGCCATGACCTCAGCGGTCAGCCGCAACCTCGACGTCGACGTGGTCGAAGTGGCAGCCACCCGGTACCGCTACGCAGTCATCGCAGACATCGAGGTCGGTGTCAGCAGCGCGGCGCAGAACGGAGAGGGGCGGGTGACGCGGCAGCCGACCGCTATTCGGCGGGTCCTTCTCTACGCCACCGTCAGCGCCGATGGGACGGTCTCGAACTTGGTCGGGATTGCTCCATGGGGCTCGACCCGCTTCTCGCGATGACCCTATTCAGCTTGACCGCAGACAAATCGCTGCCCTTGGCGCCGGCCGCCGTCGACTCTCGAGCCGGCAACCACCACCTCAGACGAAGGACATCAGACAGATGACGACGATCTCCAGGCCCGCGCAGGCGGTTGCCCAGCCGGAGCAGCGAGAAGAGGGCAAGACCGAACGCCCGAAGAGCCCAACGAGAGCGGCATTCGCCGCGGTGACTGCCCGGGTCAAGGCGGGCACACCGTTACTGGTGTGGACGGCTGTGATCCGGCTCGCCACCGCCCTGGCCGACTACATGCTCGTCATGGTCACGGCTGTGAGTGTCATTCCGATGATCGGGGCGTACCTGCATCAACGGTCCGGCACGTCGCTCGGCAGTCCCACTGCCAGCGCGACGATCGCAGTCTGGCTCGCGCCGTTCCTGTTCGTCGTCGTCGCGCTCGCCGTCGCAGAGATCGCTTTCATGCGCTGGCTGTGGCGGGCCGGAAGCGGCCGGATCGCCAGCCTCAAGCACACCCGGCGCAGCGGACCCGAGAAGGTCGCCGACACCGAGACCGCTCACCGCGACGGACGGGCCACCCGCAAGAAGCCGGCCAGGAACCGGAGATGAGCCGACAGGAGCTTCTGACATGAGAATCGCAGGACTTGCCATGAACGACGTGTGGGCGCACCGCGTACTGCGCGAGCGCGGCGTCGAGACCACACGGACGGAGAAGATCGACGCGGATGTTGCCGTGTTCGTCGAATCCATGGAGCTGAAGCACCACGGCCCGGAGAGAAACTACCGGCCATACCTCCACCTGCACGGCGAACTGCGCTCGGTGCGTCCTCATCAGCAGTTGCCGTACGGCGTCGACGAGGTGACGTTCCCGATCGGCGGCAGCGAACCGGTCGACGTGTTCTACGAGTTCGACGACCAGCAACTCGTACAACTGGCCCAGAAGGGCTACTTCTCCCCGGCATTCACCCTCCCCGAGCAAGTCACCGGGATCGACTGGGAGCTGCCTGCCACCATCGATGCCCTCGTGCTCGCTCCGGCCGGAGACACAACGCTCGTCACAACGCCCGAGAGCGCCCCGGACGTGCCCGTGGTTTTCGTCCGCGTCCACGGCCTCGGCAGCCTCGACGTCGATCTGGAGTCCTCCGGCTACGACATCACGGAGTACTTCGCCGATCACAGCACGACGGCCGGCTCGCGGCACGACCAGGACGTGGTCAGCCAGACTGGCGTGAGCGCTCGCTCCGACGCATTCACGTCGCTGTTCGACGACGCCGACTTCGGGCAAGCACACACCCCCACGACCATGGCGCGACCCGGAGCAGAAAACGACGCCAAGAGCCCACTGGCGACACGGATGCAGGCGGTCGCTGCCTCCCTGGACGCCGAGCAGGCGCAGCTTCGCCTGGAGCGCGAGGAAGAAGCAGGCACCCCCGAGAACGTCTACCGCTCCAGGGTCGCCGGCTCTCTCGAGGAGACCAGCGCCAAGGCGGCCATCGACGAGGGACCCGAGCCGGTTGCATCTGTCGACCTGGACGGCGAGACAGCCGAGAAACTGCCTATCGAGCCAGTCCATACCGAACCGCCCGCCGACATGACTCGCCTCGACGAGCTGAGGCGCCAAGTGACGCTGCGCGCTGCTGACCTTGATGCCGGCGAAGCAGGGTCCGTTCCGGACCACCAGGTCTGACATCGGGCCGGCACAACGGCGCGGCGGATGGCGAGGACCTTGTTGCCGGGATGGCGGCCGCCAAGATCACCAGGGGGACGGGCATGGGCCTGAAGCAGGACGTAGTGATCGTCAACGAGTTCTCGATCAAGAATCCGGACGGCTCGGGGTCGCGGGGTGCGACGCCGGGCAGCTACGTCGAGCGCTACATGGCGCGGGAGCAGGCGACCGAGTCGCTGGCACCGGTACAGCGACTGCGCACCGACGACTTCATCGTCCGCTACATGGCCCGGGCATCAGCCGTCGACCACGCCATATCACGCGAAGCCGCCAAGAACGACATGCGCCAGGCGCAGGGCGCCGGCGGCGTCGCCTTCGGCTACAGCTCGGTGTCCTTGTCCGACGAACAATTACGCGCGGCCAGCAGAGACATCCAGCACCACTTCGAGGCCGGCCGCACGGTACTCAAGACGGTCCTGTCGTTCGATGAGGCCTACCTGAAAAAGCACGGCATCGTCGATCAGGACTTCCACTGCCAGGCACGAGGGGACTACCGCGGCCACATCGACCAGATGAAGCTGCGTCTGGCGATCATGCACGGACTGGAACGGATGAGTTCAGGCAACAGCGGCTTCGACGATCTGCGCTACGTCGGGGTCATCCAGGTCGACACCGAGCACGTGCACTGCCATCTGGCCATGGTCGACGCCGGAACCGGCACGGTCACACCGTCCGGAACTCAGCGGGGCAAGCTTCTGGACCGGCACAAATCCAGGCTCCGCCGCGGCGTTGACGCCTGGCTCGACGAGAAACAGACGATGGCGCACCTGTCCAGCGCCGTCGGCTACGAGCGGCGCAACGTCACTACCTTTATCAAGCGCTGGGCACACGAACGGATGCGCGATGACGCACTCCCCCAGTTCCTCATCGCGTGCCTCCCAGAAGACCACCGGCTCTGGCGTGCCGGCAGCAACGACCGCCGCATGCGAAAGGCGAACCGGTTGGCCACCGAGCTCGTCACCGAACAGCTCGAGCGCCCCGGCTCCCCACTGCCGCAAGCCATGGAAAGGATCGTCGACTACGCCAACCAGCGCCGCGCGAGCGAATCGCTCACAACCCATGAGTGGCAACAACTGGTCAGCCGCGGACGCGCGCAGATCCTCGAGCAGGCGGTCAACGGCGTCTACCAACTGGTGCGCTCGCTTCCTGCCGATCAGCTGCGCATCCGCACGCCCATGCTCGACATCATGGGCCTGGACTACGAGCAGCTGACCGCACTGGCTCACGACCGGGCCCCTGACAGCGGTCCCGAGGAGCCTGACCTCGTCTCGTTCGCCTTCCGGCTGCGCAGCTACAACTCCCGGCTGGAACACCACCGAGAGCGCGCCTTGGCCTATCGGGATCTGGCCCGGCAATGGGAGAAGGCCCAGGCGGTCGGTGTCGCGGCCGAGGAATCACGCCCGCTGTACGACTTCTACCGCTTCGAGCAGGACTATCACCGCAAGCTCACCGCCAAGTATCGGCACTTCCTGCCGTTCGTCGGCGACACCAGCGCGTGGTACGAGCAGCACAGGCAAGTCTCGGACTACGGTCAACGCCTCCTGTCACTGATGAGCCTGCGCAGAGATGCCTCGCTACAGCGGATGAAGGACGCTCAAGAGGCAGAGCGACTGGGCCGCGAAATCTACGGACAGCCCGGAGGCCGTCTGCTCACCGAGGGCACCGCGGGCCGGACCATCCTCGACCACCGGATCTTGACGATGCAGCGGTCGTACGACGAGCGTCTGGACGGGCTGCGGGCCTCGCTGTACGGATCAGGGCTGGTCTTGGTCACCATGAACGCCGCCGACGGGCCCACCGGGGTAGAGATCACCCGAGGCGCGGACTACGACTTCGACGAAGTCAGGTCGCTCGACCTGCACCACCTCGGCTACGACTTCTTCTCCGACATCACGATCGGCGCCCAGGCCCGGACAGGATTCACCACCGCGGCCGCACAGCGGCGGCGGCTCCTGATCGCGGCTATGGCCTACCTGGACGACTCCGGGCAGGCACGAGCGATCACGGACCTCCCGGTCGACGACGTCGCGGCCATGACCGAGCTCGCCGCACAACTGGCACGGTCTACGGACTCTGCCGGCAAGAGCACCCTCCCGAGCCGGTTCGCACAGCTGCGCACCCAGCAGGACCTCACCCACCGCCGGACGACCTCGGCACTCGACGCCGCCCTCGTCATTCGTCTCCAACACCAGATCGATCGGGTCGTCCTCGAGGCCGGCGCCCGTTCAGGTCCCGACTCCCCCGATCCCCACGAATCCGAGGCGAACCGCGACACCTAGGCAGGTCCGGCCAGCGACATCATCCATTAGATAATCATTAGATACTCTTCTCTACTTGCATTAATGATTATCTAGATAGTAATCTGTGGACGATTCGCGGGCCGGGTCTCGTACCCGCAGCGGATGTTGCCGATCCAGACCGACTCGTGGTCGAGCCGGGCAGAAACAGGGAGAAGAGATCATGGCACTGCTCAAGGGCAAGGGCGCGATGACCGGCGTCAACCTGCTGGCCAAGACGTACAACAACAGCGCGACGAAGGACGGGAAGACGCGTTTCATCGACGTCATGGTGGACCATCGCGACCCGCGCGGGCCGGAGCAGACGAACCTGCACCTGGTCTCCGCGCCAGTGAAGGACGAGGACGGCAAGAGCCGGTTTAACAACGGCGCGCCGTATTCGAAGGGACAGTTCGTCGAGATCGTCGACGCGGCCGGCCCCAACTCGGAGCCGATCATGAACAAGGACGGCCAGGAGATCGGCCGGGTCTATGCAGTCAAGGCGAACGTGATGCCGTCGACCAAGGGCGGCGGGCTCGTTCTCAACTCGAAGTCGCTCACCCGGTCGGACTTCAAGATCGACGACAAGACGATGGACGGTCAGTTCGCATCCATGAAGGCGGCCAAGAAGGCCGCAGGCACCACGGCCGAGCAGGAGGCTGGGACGCCGGTCGCCGAGGCGCAGGCCGCTGCGGAGCACGGCGACGTACCGCTGTTCGAGGACACCGCGACGCCGGCGAGAACCGAGGAGCTCGCGGTGGGCTGATCGGGATCAGATCAACCACCAGGCCCCGGTAGCCGGGGTGAGCTCATACGGTCCTCGCAACGCCTCGACCAAGGTGGTGCGAGGACCGTGTCATGACTGCAGCGAAGGAAGCAGGCCATGTTCGACGGTTCCCGACTGAACGAGGGCTACACACTGCTTGCCCGCCTGTCCAGCCCTATGAAGCCGCCAGAGCGCGAGATCGTGGGCCGCGAGTACGAGATGACACAGTTGCTGGCGTCAATGAGGCGCGCCGAACTGTGCAACGCTCTGCTGCTGGCTCCTGCTGGATCCGGAAAGACCGTGCTCGTCCAGGGCGTCAGTCAGATCGACCCACAGCGGCTCTACCTCGAAGTCGACCCGGCGCGGATGATCTCCGAGGCCGGCGACTCCGACCGCATGGCCTCGACACTCAAAGGCTTCTTCGACGAGGCCGAACGCTTTGCCCGCGACGAGAGCCGTGAGCTGGTCCTGTTCATCGACGAGTTCCATCAGATCATGCAGTTGTCGGATGCGGCGGTCGAGGCGATCAAGCCTGTGCTCGCCGCTTCAGGCGCCCGAGGAATCCGGGTGATCGCTGCCACGACATACGAGGAGTTCCACCGCCACATTGCGCCGAACCAGCCACTCGTGGAGCGGCTGCAGCGCATCAATCTCGCTCCACCGGACGAGGCGACAACGGTGAAGATTCTCGAAGGCATGGCCGAGCGCTACGGAGTAGCCGATCAGTTCCACGGTGACCATCTCTTCCGGCTGATCTACGAGTACACGCAGCGATACATGCCGGCGAGCTCGCAGCCACGCAAGTCCATCCTGGTTCTCGATTCAATGGTGGGCTGGCATCGGCACACGAACCGTGCCATCGACAAGCGCCTGCTCTCGGACGTACTGATGGAGTCGCTGAACGTCAACGTCGCATTCAGGGTCGACGGCACCATGATCAAGCAGCAACTCGACGAGAAGGTGTACAGCCAAGACCTTGCCACGTCGGTCGTTGCACGTCGGCTGCAGCTGTGCGTTGCGGATCTCAACGATCCATCACGGCCCATGGCATCCATGTTGTTTGCCGGGAGCACCGGTGTCGGCAAGACCGAACTGACCAAACAGCTGGCCAGGCTGCTGTTCGGCGACGATCAGCGTCACCTGATCCGGTTCGACATGACCGAGTTCGCCTCGGACGACTCTTTCGGGCTGTTCCGCTCCGAGCTCACCAAGCGGGTCTGGGACCTGTCCCACGCCGTGCTGCTGTTCGACGAGATCGAAAAGGCCTCGCCGATGGTCACGCGCGTCCTGCTCCAGGTACTCGACGACGGCCGGCTGTCCGACGACAACAACCGCGAGGTGTCGTTCCTCAACACCTATATCGTGCTCACCACGAACGTGGGCAACGAGATCTTCTCGACCATCGCGCAGTACGAGCCGGACGACACTGGCTCGGGCAAGAAGCTCAGCGAGTACGACAAGCTGATCCGGCGGTCGATCTCGACCACCGCTGGCGCCGATCGCTTTCCGCCCGAGCTCCTGGGCCGCATCGACGCGATCGTTCCGTTCCAGCCGCTCTCGCTGGAGACACAACGAAAGATCGTGAAGAACAAACTGTGGAGCCTGGTTGAGGAGGTCCGGGTCAAGCACAACGCACAGGTCGTCATGTCCGAGCGAGTCCTGCAGTACCTGGTCGACGACAAGGGCGACTCCGACTCCGACGCCGGCGGCGCTCGAACAGCGGTCGCGAAGCTCACCGACGAGGTCAGCACGGAAGTCGCGCGTTTCGTCAACGAGCACCCCACCGAGCGCCGGCTCCGCGTCGACGTCAAGGGCGAACTGGCCAGCGATCACAAAACGATGCTGATCTCAGACGGCCACATCGTGGTCTCCGCGATGAGGTAGTCCTTCCACTATCCACAATCCTTTCCGAATGATCTATTAAATGATCATTGAATGGTATCTTCGGATGGTGTTGCATCGACCTCCTGGTAGACGAGGCAAATCGGGCTATAGATCGAAGGGACCCATTGGTGTGAGCATCCTGACAGGACCCAAGCATGCCGTTCGGAGGAAGGAACGGCAGAAGAAGCCGGACGAGCTGCTGTCGTCGGTGGTCCGGGAGACCGCCGTCCCGGCTGCTGTCGAGTTGCTCCGCGGCAACGAGCGTTTCGGTTTGCCCAGCGGGACGGCATGGGTGGTCCTGGTTCTTGCCGCAGAAAGCATCGGCGGCCTGAGCAGGCGTCACGGCCGTGACGAGGCCAGGGGCTCCATCATCGAGCTGATCGAGAACGATTCGATCCGCACGCTAGCAACCAGCGACATGCTCGACCAGCAGATCTTCGGGATCATTCCGACGATCGGGACGCTCGAGCGTATGGACGAATACGGGCTGCTCACCACTGCGGACTACACCTGGGCGGTGGTCTACCAGCGCGGCGGCCAGGGCCTCCAGGTCGACCTGGCGGCACCAGCGACCTTCGCTCAGGCGCAAGGAGTCTCGCAGAGCCGGGTCGATCTCAAGGACGCGGTCGGCGCCGAGATGTGGGCGCGGCACAGCGGCGAGGCGACCATGGATGCCGGGTACACCGAAGCGGCCGCCGACACCAATGCCGAGGAGGCTCAGTTCGCGGTGGAGCCGAACGAGAGGTCCGTCGACGACGGCGACCCACTGTTCGACCAGGAACCGGTATTCGGCACCGACCCGGACGACGATCTGGACTTCTCGGCCGCCTTCGCCGACGACGAGGGTCTCGACTCGCCGTCCTTCGACGAGCACGGTTCCCCCGACGAGCTGGCCGGCGGGGTCATCGGACCGGGCGATCCGGAGTCCGGCGGCGAAGGGTTGGACCAGCCCACAGAACAGCTGCCGGCCGCGCCGGTAGCGAACCAGCTTCAGGTGCGCGGAAGCCTGGCTCGACGGTTCCTCAGCGAGGACCTTGACCTGCAGGTGACGCTGGACGAGTTCACGACGTCATTCGGCGTCGGCGCACTGACCGTTCAGATCGAGGCACCGCAGGCTGCCACCTCATGGCTCGGCGATCAGCTCGCGCAACTGGTTCGGCAGGCTAACGCGCAACTGTCGCAGTTGCACGCCGACGGTCAAACGACGCTGCAAACGCAGTTCGTCACGCTCATGAGCCTGCACGCAGAGCAGGTCATCCGCGAGGTCTCCATCGACCGCGAGGGAAGTGTCTACCAGGGGCTGACCGCCGGGGCGCGGGCCGAGTACCGCGAAGCGCTGGCTGCCAAGGAGGAGAAGGGCCGGCAGGCTCAGGCCGAGATCGCCGATGTATTCGAGGCCGCTATCGCCCGGGTCGGTCAGCAGGCGGCCGCCCAGGCCGAGGCGCAGTACCGCGAGCGGAACAGTCCACGGATCCGGCGCGAGCAGCTCGATGCCGTGACTGCGATCGAGGCGAAGGTCGAGAACGACTACGACTACACCCGCCAGGAGATCCTCGGTCTTCGCCGCAAGGACGCCGAACGCAAGATGGCGATCGGCATGACCCGGGTCTTCGAAGTGCTGGCCGAACGCCAAGCCGAGGCTCTGGCGGCCGAACGCGCGCTGCTGGTACGCCTGACGGACGAGATCCAGTCGGTCATCGACGAAAACCGCAAGAACGACATCAGCCGCGCGCAGGCGCTGGCCACTGAGCAGGCCACGCTCGACCGGGTCGGTTCGCTCGAGCGCGAGCACGCCGACGCGATCGCCCGAATGCGTGCTGAGCAGGAGGAGCAGTTACGCCGGGCCGAGGGGGAGTTCGAACGCGCGCGCCAATCCGCGATCGAGCAGCATCGCGCCCGCGACGAGGAGTGGCAGCACACTCTCAACCTGGAACGGGAGAAGACGACCTCGCAATCGAACCGTGTGAGCGACCTGCTGACTCAGATGGACCACCTGGGCGAGTCGTTCGGCAAGCACTACGACGCACGGGTCAATGAGCTGCAGGCAGACCGCCAGGCCTACATCAAAGATCTGGAGCGATCGAACCTGATGCAGTCGCGATCCAACACAGCACTGATCGCGATGGCGGCCGTGCTCGCACTACTCATGCTGGCGGGCGGGTTCGTCATCGGCGCGACCCGATTCTGAGCGCATCGCAGGGCAGCAGCCGATCGCAGAAAGAGGCCAGCGGCGTACAGGGGATCGTCCCCGCGCCGGTGCCGTCATCGACTTTTCCGGCAACACAGTGAGGACGAGGAGCGCACCAATGGCGCGAGGGAAGCGGAAGGCGTCGCGGGCGAGGGCGAGCGGCTGGGACAAGATCTCGGCCCGGGGCTCCGGGCAGACGCTGTCACATCGCGACGTGCACGACCGGCAACAGCTCGACCGGGGCCAGCTGCAGGCCAGGCGATCGAAAGCACCCGGAATGGCCGGCGCGATCATTGCCGGCGCGATCATCGCCGTCATCACCTGGGTCCTCTATTCGGTGATCGCCTTGGTCGTCCTAGGGCTGGGAAGCACGATCTCGAACACCGCGAATGGCGACCGCCCGGGTGAGAAGTTCTACATCAAGTCGACCCGCACCGCCGAGGGTGGCGCCGCCGAACCCTGCTACCAGCAGCTCGACAAGGCCGGGCAGCCCACAGGGAAGTGCTATCCGGACCTCGCTGACGTTCCTGTGCCGCAGTGGTACACAGCCAAGCAGCACGACGCTAAGAAGCAGGGAACCGAACCTGCCAAGACGACGAATCTCGGTGCTCAACTGGCCGACGTGTCCGGATTGAAGCTGTTCGTCTCGCTGGGGACGGGGCTTGTGCTCGGCGTCGCGCTGGCCGCCTGGGTCTCGAAGCGGGTCGACGCCGCCAATCTGATGCGCGACACCTCCGACATCAACCAGTACGAGAACGACCAGCACATCGCGGTGCCCGAAGAGATCCAGCGCAAGTTCGACTGGTTTCCCGACGCCGGCGCGCACTCGGGTGTCCAGGTCTCCTCGATGATCAGTCACATGATGCTCCAGAAGAAGGGGCTCAAGATGATCGCGGTGTCGCGTCGCGCCGCCGCGGACGTCGTGGACGAGGACGGCCATCTCGTCTACTACGCCGGTGAGGCCATCGACGACGACAACGGCGAACCGGTCGTCGACTCGCTGCCGATCATCGATGAACAGTTCGGCGACGACCTCTTCGACACGTCCGGGCTGCCGGCCGACAAGAGTCTGCGGAAGAAGTACGCCACCACGGTGATCCCGTACAACGGGGACGGGAAGGACCGCGCCAAGCTCGGGCCTTACAAGACGGTCGCCGACCTGATCAACGACGATTGGTCGTTTCCTGCCTACGAGGTCCAGCGCCCGGGCGGGGCGTACATCGTGGACACCGCACCGGTGAACACGATGGTGCTGGCGATCACCCGGGCCGGTAAGGGGCAGACCTACATCGAGCCGATGCTCGACATGTGGTCGCGCGAGAAGCGCCCGTCCAACATGGTCATCAACGATCCCAAGGGCGAACTGCTCGTGAAGAACTACGTCCCGTTCGTGACCCGCGGCTTCGAACCGGTGCAGTTCAACCTCATCAACGCGATGAAGACCGACATCTACAACCCGCTGGGCATGGCGGCCGACGCGGCACGCGAGGGCGACTCGACCAAGTGCGCCCTGTACGTCGAGAACATCGCCGATGTCTTCTTTCCCGTCGACGGCGGCGAGGACCCGGTCTGGCCGAACGCGGCCAACAACGCCTTCAAGCGCGCGGCCTACGGCCTCATCGACTTCTATCTCGAAGAGGAACGCGAGCTACGCGAGCATGCCGCGGCGACGCGCATGGATCCCGAGACGCTGGAAAGGCGCCTCGACGACATGTGGGGGCACGTCACCCTCTACAACTGCTACCAGCTCTTCGTCCAGCTCACGAGCAAGAAGCTCAAGAACCCTGAGGCCGAGCTGGAGAAGAAGGTCAAGGCCGGCGGATTCGAGAACGACGAGGCCGGGCTCGAAGCGGCCCGCGACGACGCCGAGCGCCAGGCGTTCCTGTGGGAGGGCAAGGCGGAGCAGGACATGCTCACGCTCTACTTCAACGCGACCGAGGCATTGCCGACCAACACCATGCGCACGCTCATCGGCAACGCCAACAACGCGCTGCGGGCGATGGCGGGTGCCGAGAAGATGCTCGCGTCGGTGTACGGCATCGCGATCACGGCCATGAGCTTCTTCACCGACCCCACGATCTCGACCCTCACCTCGGGCAAACCCTCGCAGAACACCGACCTGGGCGGGCTGTCGTTCCCGCGCAGGCTGGGCGTGCGCTTCTCCATGAACTACCTCAAGCGCGACCACCTCATCGGCCAGCAGGCCATGTGGTCGGCCTATGCCGACCCGAGATTCGCCGAACCTCTCGGCGAGGACTTCGACCACGCCGACATCGTCTCGCGTGAAGGCTGGGCCCGGTACTACTTCAAGGGGAAGTTCCCCACCGACGAAGCCTGGCTGAAGCTCGAACTGGTGAACCCACAGTCGAAGATGCTGGTACGTACCTTCTACTTCCACTTCAAGAAGAACTATCAGGTCTCGCTCAACGGCCGGCACTACGTCGCCGAGCCCGTCACAGGCAAGAAGATCGTCAAGAACGGCGTGATTCGTGAGCTCCGGCCGGTTCACACAGACGCCACGCACGACAGCGCGATCACCGAATACCAGCCGGCCGACACCACCTATCCGCAAGACCGGCTCGATCTCACGGCATCCGGTGCCCCCGAGAAGGTCAGGGGTCACGCACGTGCGATCACACAGACGATGGTGCGCTACTCCGAGGCCCCGAAGGCCGTATTCCTGGTGACCCCACCACACCTGATGAAGTACGCCAAGCTGATCTTGATCCTGATCAAACAGCTGGTCGATCTGAACTTCGACAAGTCGTACATGACCAAGAGCAACCAGAAACCGCTGTACAAGACGCGGTTCATGCTCGACGAGCTGGGCAACCTGCAGTCCGACGGCAACGGCATCGCGGGCTTCGAGACGATGCTCTCCATCGGCCTAGGCCAGGAACAGCAGTTCACCTTGATCCTGCAGACCCTGCAGCAGCTGCGTGACGTCTACGGAGAAAGCGTCGACAAGATCGTCCAGGGGAACACGAGCAACATCGTGTTCCTCAAGTCCACCGACGATTCGATGATCGAGACGCTCGAGAAAATGAGCGGCACCACGCACAAGTCCTACATCGACTCCAAGCAGATCAGCCAGGACCTGGACAAGGTCGTGGGCGGCAAGACCGAGGGTCGCGTCTCCTACACGATGAACACCAAGGAGGAGCCGCTGATCAAGTACAACGACATGGCGTTCATCCCCGAACGCAACTCGATCGTCTTCCGCGCGGGCGACCCTCCGGTCTGGAATCGCAACGAGACAAGCCTGCCGATGTCGTGGCGGCTGTTCGAGGACGCGATCATCCACCCCGGGCACCCCTACACGCTCCAGACGATCCCGACGCTGAGCTCGGCGTTGGACTTCGACGTGCGGATGAACCAGCCGGACTTCCGCAAGATGCTCGACAAGCGGATGAAGCAGGCGATCCACTCCGGCAGCGCGAAGGACGTCTACCAGGAGAGCTACGGCTACGCCGACGTCGACATCGCGCGCCTCGATCCGGACATCTACTCCGACGAGGTCATGGAGATCGTGCAGATGAAGGTCAACGTCGAGCAAGGACGCGACCCGCATGCGGTCCGCGAGGTCGACGCCGATGACCTCGACGTCGCGATGATCTACGACGACGACCAAGTTGTCGACAACGTCGAGCTCGCCGCGGAGGTCGCCCAGCGCGAGACAGCCGCCGCCGCGCGCCGCCGGCTCATCTACGCCGAAGCGACGATCAGCCAAGACATGCTGGTCAAACCCGACGGAACTGCACGAGTCAAGAGCCTGGACCGGCAGCTCACCGAGGCGTACAAGTCAGCGCTCGTCGAGCTCCAGCAAGACCGGGACCACTTCTCCGTCGGCGGCGACGGAGAGCTGCGCAGCGCCGACGGGTCGCGGACCTACATCACGCCACTGCGCTCGTCGACGTTCGCCGAGGCTGCAAGCAAGCTCAACAGTGCGGCCAGCAGCGGAGACTCGCGGGTCTTCTTCGACAGCGAGTTGCGCGAGGAAGACCTGCAGGCGCTGGCAACGGTGGAGATCTCAGCCGACTTCTACCGATTCCTGGCTTCCCTGCCGACCTGGGAACACCTGGCCGGCGGCGCGTTCGACCGCGCGATGGCAGTCGAGATGCTGGACAGCTGAACTGGACTCAGCCTCCGCCGTCCACGTCGGCCGCTGCCCTGCCTTGAGGTGTGGGCGCGGCCGACTCAGCTTTTCAGTGACCATTGAATAATGATCACGAATAATGATCTACTCTCTATAGAATGGTTATGTGCCGATCACTCCCGCGGAGGCGATGAACGATGAAGACAGGACATGGGCTGCGGCGGTACTTCTTCGAGTACGTCGTCTACGACGCGATCCGGCTGGCGCGACACAAAGCGAGCCAGGTCATCCCGATCTCACAGGCGAAGGCCATCAGGCTGCGCGCCGACGAGCGGCTGGCCCCGCTGGGCATGTCTGTTGCCGACCCGCAGCTCGGCGTGCAGGACCTGCTGACAGCGCTGGACGCGTCGATCCAGGAGTCCGTGCCGGGCTCCGGGCCGATCTTCACCGAGCACACGGTCACAGACCCGCTCCTGCAGCAGCTGCAGGCACGCTTCCTGCGCGAGGTAGGCCTGGCCGGCCCGGTAAACGCGGCGCCGGCCCTGCCGATCAGCCCGTATGACCCGGAGTGGTCGCAGCGGGCAACGATCAAGGGCGCGGGCACTGCCCTGGTCTATCTTCCGGACGAGACGATCGAACGGGACATGGGCGGCGAGACGAACCAAGCCGCGAGTCCCGAGCACGGGCAGGCAATGTTGTGGATCGCTGATTCCGGCGGCCGCCTGTCCGAGGCAGGTCTGGCGATGACCGACGAGGACGCCTCCGGGCTGACCGCGCTACGCGATTCGATGAGCGTCCGCGACTACCAGCAGGTGCGCCAGTGGGTTCTCGACGGCGGCCGCGATCCTCGCACCGGCAGAGTGGACCGCAACCGGTTCATGTCTGCCGCCGCCGTGGAGCGGTCGGTCGCAATGCTGCGGGAACTACAGGCCCAGGGACTCGGCTACGAGGTACGCCGGGACCAGAATCCAGGTCAGATCAAGGCCCGCGTCTCCGGGACCGGGATGGAGATCCGCCTCACCGAGCCCCGGCCCCGTGAGGACTATGCCGGCGCCCGCATCTACGACAACGGGATGGTCGTGCGCTACTCGACGAACCACAAGATCGAGCGGGGCAAGACCGCGCTGTACTCCCCCACTCCGGCCGAGGCCGTCGAACTGCTCCGCTTCGCGCAGGGCCGGGCAGTGGTACGCCAGGACCGTCCCGACCTGCTCGCCGGCCAGAACGGATCGACGCACATCGAGACCGCCCGCAGAGGCCGCCAGGGCGCCGCCGAACCGGTCGAGATCGAGGACAGCTACCACGTCGGCAAGGACTCGATGTTCGTGGTCAAGGACTACCGGTCCGCTGGCCAGCGCCATCGCGACGGCTCGAAAGTGATGCTTCGCCGTGAGGCCAACGACCGCAGCCTGCCCGAGTTCTTCGTCAATGCCGAAGCCGCCGAACAGTACCTCTCGAAGGCCGTGGACAGCGCCCGGGAGAACCTGCGGGCCTCGCTGGATGCCGACAGTCTCATCGCCGCTTTCGAGGAGCAGCGATCCGCCGGCCTGAACCTGGTCGAGTTCGAGCCTCCGCAATACTCCAGCGACCCCGAGATCGCGACCGTTCAGCGTTCCTACTGGGACGTTCTCACCGGGCATCGCGGCGAGCTCCTGCGCCCTGGCGCAACGGAGCAGATGTACGAGGAGCGCCTCGGCATGATCGGCGAATTCCAGTCCGCCGGGCCCGATATCGAACCGGACTTCGGCAACCTCGTCTACGGCGGCACCGCCGCGGAGAAGGTCCGGGCACACGCCGACGAGATCGCCGACGAGCTCATCGGCAGCTGGGAACCCGAGACGCTCCTGGTCGACGGCGAATTCGTCGAGCAACGCTTCGACCCGGTGCGCGTCGCCAAGTACATGACCAGCCCGAAAGGCCAGTGGTCGAACCTCGACGAGCTCGCCCAGGCGTTGCGCCGGATCGAAGCCGATCCAGGTGAGATGCGCGGCTCCGGATTCCAGACCGACCGGTTCAAGGATCGGCTCGTACGGTTCGACGAGACGACAGCCGTCCTTGCGGATGCGCACAGTTCGCTGTTCGTGCGGCGCGTCGGTGACACCGTCCGTTCGAGCCTCGCGCGCAACGCGGCAGAGCCGGGCGAGGTTCTCATCGACCAGCAAGGAGTCATCCGCTGGACCGCCGAGAAGATGAGGCGTGACGGCTCGACGACAGCCGTGACCGGGCAGATCGGGCAGGTCTTCGACGTCGGCGGGCACGGCGAGATCATCACCGGCTTCATCAGCGGCGACAACGGCCTCATCGTGCCTGGATACGAGGCCCGCATCGCACCTCAGGTGCCGGGCGAGACCAAGAGTGTCGAGGAGCGGACGCTGCTGCGGGGCTACGAGCAGACGATGATCGACCGGATCGAGTACCAGCTCGCCAACGATCTGCTGTCCGGCCGCAGCGAGGTCGGCGAGGGTTCGTCGCTCAACCGCGTCTACACACAGCTGTACGGCACCAAGCACGCAACCGACTTCATCGATCGCGCCCGCGACGAGGATTCCGGCCAGCTTGACCCCTGGACGGCAGCGATCCTGGCCACCGAAGCCAAACGGGTCCGCTACTCGAACGAGATCAAGACCGGCTCAACGGTCTACGCGGAGCACCAGGCGGGCAAGGGCGAGTCCGACCCCGCCGATGACAACCACTTCGACGCGTGGAAGCTCACCGGCGGCCGGAACATGGCAGTGCTTACCGGTGCCGATCAGAACGGCGTCTCAGCGCCCGGCGGCTACTTCGACCCGGTCATGACCGGAGGTGCGACCAACCAGGGCATCGTGCGCTACCTCACCGAAGATGCGACGGTGAGTCCTGAGGGCCGGATCATCCCCGGCGACCCGGCGACGACGTCCGGCGCGCGCGCCCCGCTGATGAACCGCCCCGAGCTCGAAACACTCCGGTACGACCCGTTCGACCGCCAGCAGATGACCGCGTCCACGTTGATGCAGTCATCGAAGATCACGTCGGCCACCGGGACCGCCATGATGACGTTCGGCGGCTGGACGGCAGACGACCCGATCGTGATCAGCCGTGAGTTCGCGCAGGCCAACCAGATCCACGGCGCGGGTAATGAGCTGCGCGACCTGGTCGTCGGCGACAAGCTGTCGGATCTTCACGGCAACAAGGGCGTGGTGTCGCTGGTCGTCGACCGCGGCATGCGCCCAGAAGACGCCGGCCGGCAGCACGTCGAGCAAGAGGTTGCCTGGTTCCGCGCCAACCCGGACCTCCACGTGGTGATGAGCCCGTTCTCGCTGATCTCACGGCGTAATGCTGGCTCGGCGCGCGAGCTCATGGCCGCCGGGACCAAGGATTTGACGGTGCCAGGCGGTGGTGTGCGGGCAGGGAGCCTGGGCAGCATGCGGTTCATCGTCACCCACATGGCCGTCGACGAGAAGACGAAGATCTACGACGACGAATCGGTGCTGGCAGGCAAGGGCCGCAAGGCCTCTTCTCAGCTGGCCTGGGCGCTCGGTGCGCAGGACTGCCCGGCGATCATGCAGGAGTTCTACGGCCACAACGCCGGTGCAGAGGCGAACCTGCGCGAGTACATGCTCAGCGTGGGGCTCGCCATGGCAGCAGACGGGACGCTGCACGTGATCGGTCGCGACAACAATGACCGCGGGACGGGCCACGACCTGGTCGATGAGCAGCCCGAGCGTCGCCTGTTCGCGTTGCCTGAGCTGGTGCGAACCTCGAACGGCGGGCTGCATGTCGTGGCGATGCGCCGATCTTTCGGTGCGCTCATCGGCGACAAGGGCGGCGACCTTGAGATCCCGTTCCCGCTGCGCTACCTGACCGGCGAACAGACCGAGGCGGCCTCCGGGACCTCCTGGAAAGTACCGGTGCTGTCCTCGCACCTGCGCTCGGGCCAGGAGTTCGACGACGGCAGCGTGGTCACCCACGACTACACCAACCGCTACCTCGACATCCACGAGCAGGCCTGCCGCTACCGGGCGCTGCAAGAAAAACTCAGCGCCGGGTCGCTCGGCCAGGGCGAGCGCGAAGAACTCGTCGACGCCATGAGCCAGGCCGCAGCCCGTGCCCAGCGCAACTTCGAGGCCATCACCACCGACCTCGAGCAGCGAGTCTTCAGCGGGAAACACAACATCTTCAAGACCGGCCTCATGTCGAGCCGGCTCGCCGACTCCGCGACCGCCGTATGGACCGCAGATCCCCGCCTCGACGTCGACCAAATCGCTGTCAGCCCGGTCATGGCCGATCAGCTCGGCCTGATTGAGGGTGACCACGCGCTCGTCTGGCGTGACCCGGTGCTGCGCGACGCGGGCGTGCGCTATCTGCGCGTCGCGGTCGACCAGCGACTCACCGGCGTGGCCATCAACCCGGTGATGGACCAGTGCTTCGACGGCGATTTCGACGGCGACGCCGTCGCCGTGGTGAAACTGCACAGCCGGGCGGCGAAGGCCGAGGCCATGGCGAAGCTGTCGGTGCCGGCGAACCTCCTGGACACCGGTGTCGTGAGCGAGCAGGGCACGCACCCGTTCGCCATGCAGGTCTCCCTCGACACCCAGGTGGCGCTCTCGAAGGACCCCGAGCTGCGCCAACAGCTGGACAGCCTGAGTGGCGCGGCGAACCTCATTCGCTGGGGCGCAGCCGATGAAGCTCCGGAGACGACCCGTGCGCGTCAGGACGACGTGACCGTCCGGCTGAGCGGCTTCTACCGCAGCGCCCAGCGGGGCGAGTTCGGCACGGCGCTGTCGTTCGCCGACCTGCAGTCACACCTGAACAGCGTGCGCGACGTCTGCGTCACCACCGGCGCCAAAGGCAACCTCCAGAAGCTGACCGACTACGCCCGATACCTCGGAGGCCACAGCGGCCGCTCGGGCATCAACCGGACCGACCAGGAGGCCTCGATGTTCGCCACCGCGATCAAGGCCCACGGCACCGGTCTCGGTGGCTCGTACAGCCAGCGCGCCGTCCGCGCGCTGCGCAATGAGGACATGAAAGCCGTCCTCGAGGTCACCTACCCGGTGACGCAGTCCGTCCTGCAGGCCAAGCATGACGCCGCCGAGGCTCGGCACAAGTACGAAATGCTGCAGGGCCCGGGGCGCGATCTGTGGCGCGGGCGCGTTCTGGAACACCTCGGGCCAGGCAAGTGGCGGGCGCAATTCGAGGACGGTGTCCCGCTCCAGGCGACACCTGAGCAGTGGGTGGAGCAGTTCGTTGACTTCTACCGGGCCAAGGACGGGTTCGCCGTCACCGTCAACCCTGCCTACGTGGACCGGGTGGCCCAGGCGCTCACCGACCCGAAGACCGGGCTCGTACGCAACCTGGAAGACGATCCGTCGCTGCAAGGCTCGTTGATGGATCGGATGGCGTACGGCGGCACCCTCGAGGACCTGATCGTCGCCGCCGGCAAGCACGAGAACCTTTTCGACGGAGAGATGAACGAACAGTTCTGCTCAGCGGCCACCCGACGAGCCCGCCGACTCGCCAACGGCCTGCTGCCGGACCCGGGGTCGCACAGTGAACCCACCGTGCAAACCATCGCGGACGCCCTCGTCAAACGCGACGTCGTCACCGACGAGCACGGCGCCGCACAGGCACGAGGCGACCGCCGCCGCTCGACACATGCCGTCGCAGTGGCCGCCGCTGCGCGGCCTGGCCATGGGCAGCCCCCGGCCTACATGCCGCTGATCGACCCTGAACCAGCCGCGCCCGCCGACGGCGCCGGCTACGAAATGGAGAGCTGAGCACCATGGCGCAACGAAACAGCCGGGGCCGCAAGGCGCTCCCGATCACCGGCGAACTGGTCTTCAACCCGGCGCAAAGTCAGCACCGTCGAACCGGTGCCCAGGAGGAGCCGATCGACGCCGAGTGGTGGGAAGACGAGCCCTCCGGGCAGAACGGAACCGGTGGCTCCGGCTGGCAGGACCGGTGGGACCGCACCCGCGACTTCTTCAGTACCCAGGAGCGCCGCAGCGAGGAGGAACAGGCCCGCCGGCGCGAAGCCGACCGCGAGCAGACCAACGCGGCCGAAGATCTCACGGACCGCGAGCAGCTCAAGCTGCTGCGCGAGAACGTCCTCGACGCCGGGAACAAGTACATGGAATCGCTGCGTGCGTCCAAGATTCTCGTGCGAGGGTTCAACGACGACGAGCGCGTCGAGAAGCTCAGCGCAATGCACCGCGTGCATGCCGAGACGATGGTGATGGCCGCCATGCGGCCATTGAACGAGGGCGTCAGCGCGGCGTCGGTCGTGCGCGTGATGTCCACGATGGCGGCGATGTACCTGATGTCGCCGACGTTCCGCCACATCGTCAAAGAGCGCCTCGAACCAGTCTCGACGGCGATCCAGCAGCGCATCGACGCCAAGGCCGAGTCGAAAATGAACTGGGCACAGCAAATGGCATCAGGCCACGAGGGCGAACGCAGAGGGTCGCGACCCGATACTGACACCGTTGATCCCAGCGGCTATCTGTCCAAGAAGTGGCAGAAACGCTACGCCGACCTCAAGTTTCGTGAGCGCGGCCACCGCGAGATGTTCACGCCACGCTCGGCGGGAATGACCGAGATGGCATTGACCGAGAACGCGTTCGCGGCGCTGCGTCAGCCCGGTGCGGACACCGAGACGATCATGGCGAGCTACACCACGATGATCGGCAGGCTGTACCGGCAGGCCGAAGAGGACGGCATCAGCCGCGAAGAAGTCACTGAGGCCTCGCGTGTCGTCCTCGGGCAGCGCATCCGGGAGGACCCGCGCGTGCAGGTGATGGTCAACGGGTTCGCCCACGGCCAATGGCACATGTCACCGCCGCACGAGGAGCGGATCGCCGGGACAGACAAGATGCAGACGGTCTGGCGCGGTGACTTCGTGGACTGCACCGGATGGCCCGTCGATCCAACCCGGTACGAGGACGCCGGCAGCCGCCAGGGCGTGCTCGGCGCGTTCACCCTTCGCCCCCAGATGGGGCACGCCGAACATCGCGACCGGATGTCCGAGACCATGGCGATGACCATGTCGCACGCGGCCGCGCACGGCGACATGGAAGCGTTCAACCAGGACCTCGCCGGCTACATGCTCGGCTGCGTCGCCCGCGCGCAAAAGGTCGACGGGGAGGGGATGCCCGGCGCGCTGCCGGACCGGCTCTTCCAATCACGCACCATGCAGGCGGCCATGGCCGCTGACAGCGTGAGCGAGAAGGACCAACGGCTGCTCTACTCCAACGCCTACGCCGACGCGCTGGAGGCCGTCGACGCTGCCTTTCCGGAGTTCGCTCAACGGTGGGCGCAGCGGTACGGGCAGAACTGGCAACAGTTCATCGCTCACGTCGGCAACGATCCAGCCGAGGCCTATGACAGATGGCAGTCGCAGCAGCAGAGCACCTCCTCTACCGCATCGAGCACCAGCGAGCCCCGCACCAACGGCACCTCACAACCGGCGGGGACCGAGCACGAATACCAGGCCTGACGGCCTGGACCGGTCACACCGATCCCGTACTGCCGCAGTCAGTGACTACCGGCTTTGAGATGGAGAACTGAAGCTATGAGCAACCAGCACAAGGGCAACGGGCTCCCCCGCCCCAGCGAGACCGCCCTCGGATTCGGCTTCGTCAAGCCGGACGACCGGGCGAAGTGGGACCAGGCCCGGCACTACCAGCAACAGGACAAGACGCCCACCGCCGCCGCACAGTTCATCAAGTCCGCGATAGCGGCGGCGTTCGAGGTCGGCCGCGAGCAGAACCAGGCCAGACTGCGCGCAGCACATCAGGTCGCCGCCCAGGAGGAACGCGACCAGTCCAAGGAGACCCGGCGAACCATCACTCAGATCGAGACCGTGGACATCCAGGACCGCGACCTCCGTCACCCGCTGGACGAAGGCTTCGAGTTCTGACGGCCGATCGGCCGATCTGGAGCCGAATGCCCCAGCCGATGCTGGCCATTCAAGAGATCTCTTCCGGTCAACCGAACCCAACAAACCAGCGTTACGCAGAAGCAGAGAGCAGGGCCTGAACATGACCCAGGTGATGACCGACCCACACCGGCGCGTCGCGAAGCGCGAGTTCATCTCGCGCGTCGCAGCGCGCGGCGGGTGGCCGATCAAGACGGTCGCCTCCGTCTACGAAGAGATCTTCTGCGAGCTCATGGACGCGGTCTCCCAAGGTGAGACCGTCGTACTGACTGGCTTCGGCCGCTTCTACCACCAGGCGCACAAGGGCCACAAGGTCCACTTCGGCCAGTCCGCGGTCGACGACTACTCAGTTCTGAAGTTCTCTGCCTCGCCCATCGTGAACCGGCATCTCGAGAGAGAATCCGGTCTCAACGGCGAGGAGGTCGTCGAAGACGAGCGAGCCTAACAGAGCCCGGCGTCTTCAGTGAACTCGGCAAGTCAGCAGTTGCTTCCGAGATGTCGTGGAGGGACAGCGGCGTGATGGCGGAGCGTGTCCCACGGCGACAGACTGCGTCGCGGGTTCGTGACGCACGCCGCTCCATCTGCCGATGGGCGGATTACCACGGTCCTCTGGCTCGCTCGTGGACTGCGCGTGCAACGGCATCGCCAGGGTTAGTCGCCTGTCGGGTCGTGGCGGCGCCAGACGAAGGACCGATCGGTAGTAGTGAAGGTGTGAGCCATGCCGCCTTCCGGGCTCTCTCGGCGATCCACCAGTGTCGGCTTCTCGAGCCAGAGTTCGTAGCGGCCGAGGTCGATGACCTGGTCGTCGATCTGGACCGTGTGCGGGAGCGAGATGCCGAGGCCCTCTTCGCCGGGGGTGACCTCGGTCGCAAGATCGACGGTCAGGCTGTGCCCCTCCGGGTAGGTGCCTCTGATCTCTTCGCCGCGCAGCAGGGCGGCAGCGACCCGCCAGTTCTTGAACTGTTCGCGAGGGACGCGGGTGAAGTCTGGTGTCCGCAGGAGCGTGCTGGTGCCAGCCTGGATCTCGCAGAGTGGTTCCAGGATACGGAGCATCGCTCCCAGGTTGGCAGATCGTTCCGCTCCCCACTCGAACCCGACGTTGGTGTCGATGACTCCGTGCTCCGGCGGAGTGTGCCGGGTGCTGATGCGGAGCTGGTTGGGCGTGTGGAGGTGGGAAACGACTTCGACGCCAGCGCGGGCGATCCTGACGGGAAGGCCGGTGATGTCGCTGACGCTGAGGTTGCGAGAGGCGCGTGTCTCCGCGAGGTTGTAGCGGTCCTCAATCGTGAAAATGCCGTGGGTCTCGCGGAGCACAGCGCGGATGCCGCCGCCGATGCCCTGGCTTCGCTCGACCCGTTCGATGTCGGCGGAGGCGAGCACGTGCCCTTCGGGGTCGAGTACCTCGAGGTACATGTCGGGGTTGTCGCCGAGTTCGGCATGCGCGGCGGGACCGGTTTTGAGGACGGCGCCGTCGAGCGACCCGCCCAGCCCCGCCGGCGCGTTCACTTCACCGGTGAATGAGCCAGCGGGAAGGGTGACCAGGGCTCCATAGGTCACGAAGTCCCGCCACTGATCGGCCAGCGCGGTGCCGGGTTCGATGTTGACGGTGCCGTTGATGGTTACGGGCTGAACCTCGGCTGAGGCTGCGCAGCGCGTGATGATGTCGACCGCGACCCATCGGTCAGCGGCCCGGTCCCCCCGAAGGCTGTGCATGACCAGCCCCGGCCTGTCGCTAGGCACCGGAGGCAGACCTTGACCGAACCGGAATTCGAACCAGTAGTGCGGATCGTGGTCGAGGACACGGAGGGCCTGCTGGATGCGCTCTGTCACCTCGTCGACTGTGAGCCCGTCGTCTACACGTTCGAGGCTCACAAGCGAGAGAACCTCGGCCTGCGCGGCCGCGATGCGCGCTTTGCCGCCGTGCAGGTAGTAGTCGATGGCGTCGGGGTACTTGCAGGCGAGCTGCTCAAGATGGTCGAGGCCGTGCCACACCGTCGGTACACCGGCGGCATTGCCGAGGTCGTGCAGCCAGTTCTCGGCCTCAGGCGAAGGGTTCCACGGTGTGACCAGTCGCCACTCCTCGACCTTGAGGCCGGCCCACCGCTCGTCGGTTCCGAGCGTCGTAAGCGAGTCCTCGATGCTGTCCTTCTGCCGCTGGATCAGACCCTCGGTGTAGCTCTTGACCTGGTAGACGAGGTCACCGCCGGTTGAACCCTGCCTACGGTCCAGGATGTCGACGCCACCGTCCCCGCGCGAGGGTGTGATGCGCACAGACGTGGGGTGTTCCCGGTTGACCAACATCGCGACCACGGCTTCTACCTGGCCAGGTTCGAGGCGGGTCCACTCTACGAGCGTCATGCGACGATTATGTCGTAGGTCGCCATCATCGCAGCAGCCAAAGCCTGCCGGCGGCAGGTGAGAAGCGCCCGCTCATGCCGCAATCCGGCAAGCGCCGAGGTCCCATTCAGGAGCCAGCTTCCCGGTAGCTCTACTTCCCGACGGGGGTGTCGTACACGTGCTGATCAACAGCCTCAACACGACAGTGCGCGACGCCCCTAGAGACCCCGACGAAAGGTGAAGAACCGCGACACCGTCGAGGCCATCGTCGGGGCCGTCACCGGGTCGCCGGACCGTCCGGAGAACCTGATCGTCGGGCGATGCCGAGGCAAGGAGCTCGAGGTGGTCGGCCGGACCGTGCCGCTGAAGCCTGCCCAGGCTGCCGTGGTCGGCCCGCTGCGGACGAAGGCCATCACCCGGCATCCGTGGCCTGACCAGATCAGCTCGCACTGGGGCCGAGGCAGTAAGACCCCGATACTCAAGGTTCGGCTGCCCGTCGTCGAGGTTGCCGCTGACGCCGCGATGTAAGGCGATCCTTGCCGACATCCGTTACGCCTAGTCCGACACCGCGCAGACCTCGCACGGGCCGGCGTCGATACCCTGCCTCGCAGCTGAGTCACGGAGATGGCAGAACGGTCAGTTGCCGTAGCTATCTCCAGCTGCTGCTCGGCCTCAGCTCGGCGCTGACGCAGTTGCGTGAGCGAGTACTCCGGCGTGGCGACCTCACCGAGACAGGCATGAGGCTTGGCCTCGGCCAGTCGAGCCTCGGCAAAAAAGAGAACCCCGGGCGCAATTGCGCCCGGGGTTCAATGCGTACTCGGGTTCGTCGTGTGCAGAGCACAGGTGTGGTGGTAGTCAATCGTCGGACAGGACCATGATGATGACGAGGACGAAGATCAGCGGGACAAGGACAGCCGTCGACGCAGCAACGAGATGCCCCGTGTCCAGAGGTGCTTGCAGCCAGGCAAGCAAACGATCCCAGGTTCTGGTGACGCCGACCATCACCCAGGTAAAGAACCCGGTGAGCCAGCCTGCCAGGACAGCCGTGCTGCCGCCCGCGAGGACGCTGATCGCGACGATACGGCGCGTCGTGCTGAACATCAGCCGGCCTCCTTCTTGTCTGCGTGATCGTCGGCCGTCGCCCGCTCGCCGACGTATCGCCTGAGGAAGGCGTCGTTCAGCGGGTCGAAGCCCGTTCGGCCCGTGAAGTCCTCGTAGTAGTCGACGGGATCCGCGTCGTACGGGTGGGGGCGCACCTCTCCGATCGCGTCGGCGATCCATGTGAGCTCGGCACGCCCCTGCCACTTCGGTTTCGTTCCAAGGCCGAGCGCGATCGCATCAACGATGTCGGTGTCGGTCGCGTCTCCCTGCGCACCGGATCGGCGCGACGGAGGATACTCGGGCTTCGGGACGAAGCCCACGGCCTTCATCACAAGGTCGGGCAGTCCCAGAGAGGCGTAGATCGCTCCGTACTCGTCGTCGACTCCAGCGTCGACGTCGAGTCCTCCGGTGAGATAGATCCAGTAGCCACCAATCGTCAACAAGGTGACGTCGGGTGTGTCCAGCGCATCCTTGAGCTCGGTGAGCACGCGACGTCCGTACTTCTTTAGTGTCGCGAGATCGGCCATCTCGAAGGTCGGCTCTTCGGGGATGCCGCCATCGTCGTCGAGGAACTCGGCCTGAGTCTCAAGCTCGAACGAATCCCACCCGAAGGCACTCGGATCAGTGATCTCGTCCAGAGCCTCCGAACCGGCCTCCCAGTCGAGCATGGCGTCGGGAAGCGCGGCGACGTACGCCGTGCTCATACTTGCGCCCATGGCGGGCTCCTTTGTCGATTGAGTCAGGTAGAGGAAGTACAAGAGGCCAGCGCCGGGGATGGCGCTTCGATCAGAGGTCAGTTGTGCCCTCAGGTTGTCGCCTGGTGGCCGCGCTCCGGGCTGCGTCTTCCGTGGACAGATCGTTCAGGACGCACCTGCCGGAGACGTGCTCCTCAAGCCACCAGTCGTGATCGCGCTTCGCGTTGGTCGGCGAGGTGTAGCGCCCGGAGGTGTCCCGCTTCTCGTCACAATGGGGGCATCTGATCCAGGCCATCGTCGTCGCAATCTGTGGTGGTCGCGGTAGGCGGTCCATGAGCCTGCTGCGCAACGCAGGGCAAGCATGATGGGCTGGTGGAGTTCGTCCAGTGGCGGCGCTGGACCACGCCGAGCCAGCCGTGAGGTCGGTTTGCTGCTGATCACGGCCGCTGCTGCCAGCGCTGCAGGGCCGGGTTCCAGTCGGCCTCGGTAACCAGACGGTTGAGGTCTTCGGTCGCCTGAGGGTGGTCGGCGCCGCAGCGCACCCAGAAACCGTCCACGCTCGGATCGCCGTAGACGTACCAGCCGAACTCGCGGCATTCAGCGTTGCCCGGCCACTCGCCGGACCAGGTGTCGTGTCCGCAGTCATGACTCTGTGACGCACCGAGCATGAGGCAGGACAGGCGCTGGCCTCCCGTGGTCAGGCATCGCGCAACGTCGCAGTCGTTGGCGTGCGGTTGTCGGGCTCCCGCGCTGCAATCCGGGCAGGGCCCCGGTTTGCTACTCACGGCTCGTGCCAGCTGACGGCGCCAGCCGCGGGTCGACGCGCAGTGGCCGGCCAGCGGCGAGATCGCCAAGCGTCCGGACCCCACCGCAGGCGGGGCCCTCAGCGGTGCAGCAGCGCACGGCCGCGACCATCTCTCGCAGGAGCGCGATGCCGGCATCGTCGGAGTCTTCCCATGCCTTGCGGGAGTGCAGTACGTCGGATTCGATGAGGTCGCGTTCGGCCGACCATTGATCGAACCGGCTGATCAGTTCCTCAAAGGTCTTCATGGGCGGTCCTGGACGCCGCCTTGCAGCAACTCCTCAAGCAGGCGCGCGATCTCGTTTCCTGCGACATCGTGCACGAGCTTCAGGCTCGCGCTGTTGGCTGTCGTCAAGTAGCTGATGACCAGGTCCGAGGCTGCGTCCACGGCCGTCAGTGCCTGCACGCCGCCGGTGCGCAGGGTCCGCCTGACAGCGGCTTCGATTCTCTTGCGGGTCTGGCGATTGGCGCCGTTCGGGTCTCTGGCCGAACCGACCATGTAGTCAAGGGGCATGGTGGTTGTCTCCTCAAGACAGCCGTCAGTTGCAGACGGGCGGGCGGGCTCTTGCAGACGGAGGCTGCAAAAGCATGGGTAGGGGCGTCGAAGTACACAACCGGTTTCGTCGTCTGGCGCGGTGTCCCAGGTCGTTCGCCGGGACGCAGCTTTCAACGGCGAGGCTTTGAGCGCCAGGGCGGGTCGTCAGTACTTCGTACGGCGTCGTTGCAGCCGCCATCGATAGAGCGCGCTCGGGACGCGGTTCGACTTCCGCTGGTTGTGCCGCTCGCAGAGCAACTGCGCGTTCCACAACTCGGTCCGTCCCCCGCGGCTCCAGGGGACAATGTGGTCAGCCTGTGTTCCTTGCGCTGGGCAACGTCTCCACAGCGGCGGCTTGTGTTCGCAGCGGCCGGCGGCCTGGTGGATCAGTACTTGCTTCTCGGGCCAGGTGTAGAACCGATTCGGGTCCCGACGCCGGCGGCCCCTGCCGGCGTGCCCCGCTAGGATCAGGACTCCGAGCAGTGCGATCGCGGACCAGATGATCTGAGGGTCTGCGTGCACGGCGGTCACTGCAGGTCGTTGCTGAGGGCTATGACGGCGCGCGCGACCGCAAGGACTCCGTTCCAGCCGGTGGCTGAATGGTCGTCGGTCAGCTTGCGGACCTCGGTGCCTCGGGAGAGGAAGAAGCCGCGGGCGTCGTCGTGAACCTCGATCATTGCGTAAGGCTCATCGGGCTCGTTCGCGAGCACCGAGATCTCCAAGCCCGGCACGAGCCCGGATTCGCGTAGACCGTAGACAACCTGCTGGACGGTAGTAACGAACTCCGGGCGCCGAAGGAGCGGCAGGTGGTCGTCGTCGAAGGTCTCAGGGTCTACGAGTGGCTCGCCGGTCGGTGAACCTGCGGCGTCTCCCAGAGCACGGCTGAGTACCTCATCGGAGAAGGCAAGCACGGGACCGAGTTCCTCAACGGAGATGATGCGGCGTTCACTATGCGGTTCGACATCGCCGGCGTCAGCGGCGGCGTCAGCAAGGCTCACCGCCTGGACGACGGTCACGGTGCGGGCCTCATCCAGGCGAAGTCGCGCACCACGGGGGTCGCGGTGCTGGTCGCCGGGGTCCAGTTCGGAGATGACACGGTATTGGGGCATGTCAGACCTGAATCCTGATGGGTGTGGTGTGAGCGGCGGACGAGGAAGCAGCTTCGGCGTTCGCGGCGCGGTGTTCCGCCCAGGCCTGGACGGTCTTGTCGAGGGCGTAGCAGGCGGTGATGAAGCTGCTGTCGTAGTCGGACAGGTCCCATTCCCAGGTGTCCTGGCCGAGGTAGTCGTCGTGGTCGTTGAGCCACTGGTGCGCGTCCTCGCGGCAACTCTCGACCTGGCGGGCATCGTCGATCAGTTCCTGCCGGCGTTCGGCCGGCGAGGTCTCGGGGATCGGCAGCCCGAAGTACTGCTCTTCGTCGGCCGAGTCGCCGTCGATGTCCAGGTGCGCGAGAGCCGATTTCTGGCGCTGGTGCTCGAGGTAGTCCTCGTAGTGGACGCCGTTGCGCGCGGTGACTCGGCGGGCGACTTCCACGGTCTTCTCGTACTCGATCTGGGCATCGAGCCCAAGGACTGAGTCCTCCTGAAGAGTGTGCGTGACGTACCTGAGGAAGATGTTGTGGGAGTACTTTCGAACGCCGTGATAGCAGTCCCGTCCGACGATCTTCTCCGCCCAATAGGCGAAATCGATCGATGGTGCACCGTCGGAATAGTGGCTGCGGTGGCCGGCGCGGTTGAAGAAGTCGAGCATGTCCTCGATGCGCGCGAAGACGAACCCGGAAGCGAGGTCGCCGGATGTGGCCAGGTGCCCAGGCCACGTGACGACATCCCAGCTCCAGATACCGCCCATCTGCGGGTCACGCATCCGCAGATGCCGGTAGAGACCGTCGTCATGGACGACGGTGAGCTCGTGCCCGGCAGTGTAATTGAGGAAGTTCAGGTACGTCTGGGCATACGGGTTCTCGGGCTTTTCATCAACCATGGCTGACCTTTCATTGTTCATGGTCGAAGGACCGACCGGCTCCGGGCCAACGACAACTCATCGCAGACGTCCAGTTCCGCTGCTTGGCGCGTACGCCGGAGAGGGGCATCCACCCGAATCGCCGCGCTCGCTTTGTAACCGGCCGGGCCGGCAGGACGGAATCGACCGACAGCGACCGTCTCGTCAGCTCCGTGCACCCGTCCACAAGAACAGTTGCGCTTGGTGTTGCGAGTTCCGCTGCGGCTTGCGGTGCCGTGCTCCCGTCCGCAGGGGCACTTCTTCCACGTGTAGTCCGGCAGGAGTTCGGCCGTGACCTCGGCATTGCTGGTGTCCATGGGTGCTCCTCTGACTGGGGCGACCGGCCCAACCTGTATCGACTGGTCGCGCCGGCGGCCGATCCTCTGTGGAATCCAGCAGCTCAGGGCGGTCCGAGCTCAGTTCCGCTTCCGGCGACACGCTGTATCAAGACGACAGTCCAGATGCTTCGATAGCGGCACCGCTGGTGTTACGGTCCTACCGCTAAGACTCGGACCGAGAGCTGAGATCTGGCTGCGACGCCCCCGGACGGCCCGTAGCTGGAGTTGAGGGCAGGGACCATGCCCATCTCGTTGTGAAGGCGACCTTGCTGCACACGGCTACGACACCCCATTGCCTGTCCGGGCGGGCTAGATGGGATAACCATGTCTCGCTACATCGGTCGCACTGCTCGTCTTCGCGTCTCGTACACGCAGGAGCCCAAGTGGCTGGCCGCGCGAAACCTCGCCCGGGACGATTCACATGGTCTCGATGTCTGCACCCCTCAGCAGCGCGAGCTCAGGTTCTTCCTCGGCATGCTCTTCTTGAACCAGAACGAGAAGATCGCTGCGAGGCAGGGTGATCTGGCGGTCTGTGCCAGCTGCGAGATCCTCCGCGAGAACATCGTCATCTCCCCGTGGCATAACGAGCTGGTGCTGCTGAGTGACATCCACCAGCACCTCATCCAGAAGATCCTGCCCAGAGGCGGCGCCGGCTCAGTGTCAGGAATCCCTGGCCTGCGCTGCTACGACGCAGACGAGTACGGCCGGTGGTACCGGTTCCTGCATCTGCCCACTGGCGGATTCCTCCGCCTGCAAGGCACGCAGAAAGCAAAAGACGTCTACACAATGCCAACCGCGGCCGGTAACGGCTACGACTGGCCGCGACGGTGGAATACAACCGACGCGAGTGAGCCGTTGACACCCGGCGAGGCGAAGATCGCGGCAGCTATCCCTGCGGCGGACCCAGACCTGCAGACGCTCGTCGCGGGCATCGTGGTGCGGCTGACCAGCCAGCATCCCGACTCTGCCTGGGCCCTTGGCTCCCTGCTGTGGGATCCACTGCAGCGTGACCGCTCGGGCTCATTCCCCCGGCTACGGCGCACCTTGTGGATGACGAAGGGCCAGTGGAACCTCGCGTTCAACGGCCCGATCCCTGTCGAGGACATCGCGTCAGCGCTCACCGATCCAGATATTGGAATCCCCGGCGCCTACATCGGCGATCCATCGGGGCCCACTGCCGTGACCCTTGGATCCGCAACCTTGCATATCCGGAAGTTTCGCCCGTCAGACAAAGACCGCCACTGGCTACCGCCAGCGGGCACGACCCTCAATTCAACCCATCACCCAGATCAAGAGCGGAACAGCAAAATGGACCTGGCAACCCACATCCACGAGAGCAACCCCGACATCGTTACTGGAACCGAGCTGTCGCCGAACGAGCTGTACAACAAGACCTTCATGGCAACGCCGGCGGCGCTGCTGCTCGGACAGGTGGGCACGGTGCTCCGGACCTCGCTGTTCAGCGATCGTACGAGAAGACAGTGGATGGACATGTGGCAAACGACCACAGACATCGCACGATTTGAGTGGATCAACGGTCCGGAGATACCCGATGTCGTCACGCGACTAGCCGCCAAAGACTACAGCGACGGCGAATTCGGGGGCGTCCCAGGGCTGCGCATCGAGAGCTGTGGTGAGTATCAGGCTGAGATGATCTGGTACGGCGAAAAAGAGCCGGTGATACTTCATCTGTCGCGCATTACGTCACGCCGAGCCCCGCAGGCTGAGCAAAGCGGGTGCCGCCCTGGATGCGTCGGATCGCCATCAACCGGCTCTGTTGTTCAGGCTGGGGACTAACCCTAGGGGTGAGGCGATGCCCGTCGGGCGGTAGACGCCGTGTGCTTCGTCGAGTACGGACTCGGTCAGCGCAATCGTGGCCGGCATGAGGAACGTCGCCACAAGGGCGGCCAAGCGCTGCTCGTCGCAGAGTACGAGGTCAGGGATCTGCCCCGGGGAGGCGAAGAAGTGCTCGGCGCGGTCGACGAGGCTGGCCGTACGGGAGTCCCGGTTGGGGAAGTGTTCGGCAATCATCTGGCCAGGACCGTAGACAGTGATGACTGAGTAGAGCACCTGAGGCGTTTCTGCCCGCCTCGAGGTCACATGCTGGTAGCTCCGCCTGGAGGTGGTGCATTCGTAGACTTGGATGTCCCATCGGCGGCACAGTTCCGCGATTTTGTTGATGATCGTGTCGGGGTTGGTGCTTGCATGAGCGTGATGCAGTTCGTGGATCATGGAGGCACGCTCTGGAGTGATCGCGCCGGCCAGGAGATCAGAGCTGGTCAGGACACCGATGCATTGGTCCAGTCGTTTCTCACGCGTCTCGTAGTGACCGCGAAAGATGATCCGATTGTCGTGGCAGATGATCAGGTCGTAGGTGGCGTGGGGGCTCTCGATGAATTCGCCGGACTCAACATGGGCGCCGATGGCTGTCACAGCGAACTCCCTTGGCTGCTTCGTTGGTTGGATGGGGAACACCGCGGAGGTAGGCGTGATCGCTGAACGAGGTACCCACCTCTGCGGTGTGTGAAGGACGCGTGTCGTCAGACGGCTTGGGCGACCGTGGAAAAGTCGCCGAACGCACCGGGATCGGTGCCGTCGTCGTCCAGAAGATCCGGATCGACGCCGGCTGCACGTGCAGCGGTCTGGGCGTCGCGCTTGGTGAGCAGGCTGACGATCTGCGCGTAGCTGCTCTCGATCGGCGGGTTCTTCACCGTGCCGTAGGACAGGATGTATTCAGTCTTCTTGGCGCGGGTGAACGCGACGTAGAACTCGCGACGGCTCGCCTGGGTCGTCGCGGCGCCTTCCTTGTGCAGGACCACGACGTTGTCGAACTCCATGCCCTTGGCACCGTGGATCGTCGAGACCACCAGGTCGGCGTCGGACTCGGCGTTCTTTGCTTTGCGGTCGCGGTTCTTCTGGTTCACCAGCGACTGGCGCACTGCGTTGTGACGGATCTCGAACGACAGCAGGCTGTCTCGCAGTCGCTCGAAGAAGTCGCCGCGCGTGAGTGCTCCTTGCTGGTGAAGCTGTTCCCACCCGCGGATGATGACAGCGTTCTCGAGCCACCACTTCTGCACCATGCCGATGACCGCGAAGGAGACTTTCTGGTTGCCGGCGTTCTTGGTCAGCTTGTCCAGGTTGTCCTTGATGCCTTGGGTCACCACGAACGAGGCGTCGGGAGGCTGGACCTGGAGGACGTCGTTCCAGTACAGCTTGATGTATTTGGAGAAGACATCGGTCGCAAAGACTCTGTCGCTGACGAGCGACGCGACATGCCGTTGGGGGTAGACCTGTTCGAGCGCAGTCTGGATCACGGTCACCTCGCGACGCGAGTAGGCCAGGAAGCACACCTGTTCGCCGCGGGCCAGGCAAGCATCGACGTAGCGCGAAATGGTGCGGCCTACGATGCCGGCCAGATCCTGGGCGACGAATGATGTCAGCTTCGGCACGGCGCGGTAGTCGAGCGTGACCTTTTCCTGGAAGGATTTCGCCGTCGGGACTGCCAGGGAGTTGGCCTGCAGCTGGATGCCGGCGAACTGGTTGGTTTCCAGATCGCCGAGTACGACGTTGGCGAAGTCCAGGATCTCCTGGTTGGACCGGTAGTTGGTCGTCAACTTGAAGGTCGTGAACACTCCCGAGCCTTCCAGGGTGTTGAGTGCGCGCGGGTTCGCCGACCGGAACTCGTACAGGGTCTGGCTGGCGTCGCCGACGATGAACAGGGACTGGGCGTGTTTGGTGATGTACTTCAGCAGGTAGATGAACTCGAAGATCGAGTTGTCCTGCACCTCGTCGATGATCAGGTACTTGCACTGCACGTTGGTCGGCTCGAGCATGGTGTCGATCCGCTGGTAGCAGATGATGATTTCCAGCTCGAGCGAGGTTTGCTTGATCATGTCGAGCAGGGCGATGACCTCATCGAAGTGGTTCTCGATGTAGGTGTTCAGGGCCGTGAACGCGCCTGTCTTGTTCTGGTCGACCTCGAGCAGTCGTAGCCGGAATCCGGCAGCGAAGTCGCTGGTCGGGTAGAAGATGTCGATCGAGTTGATGATCGTGTCGATACTGGACAGCTCGTGCATCGGGTGATTGAGCTGGTAGATGTCGTTGATCATCCGGGCGATGGTCATCGATCCGACGTCGGGGTTCTTCGCGGTGATGTTGTCGGCTGCAGCGTTGGTGAAGCTCAGCACCGTGACGTCGGAGGCGGCAACACCGCAGCTCCCGAGGTACTTGATGCGTTCGAGGATCACGGTGCTCTTGCCGGTTCCTGCGCCGGCCTGGACCATCACGAGCGGTTCGTGGGTCGTGAGGGCAGCGCGCTGCTGGACCGACAGGTGTGCCGGCATGACCGGGGCCAGGCCCGGCGCGGCGACGGTGGTCAGCTGCGACTTCATTCCTTCGAGGTGGAACAGCGTGTGACTCATCAGCAGGTTGAGGTTCTGCTTGGATAATGCCGCCGCGGTCTCGTTGTCGAAGGTGGTCTCGATCTTCTGATGGATCGAGCGGTAGGCCTCGAGGGGGACGTTGTAGTTTTCCAGGTAGCGCAGCTGCACGGCGAGGGCGTTGAGGTGCTGCTTCGTGGGCGAGGCCGGAAGACCGTCGATGTAGGCGAGGATCTCTTCGGCGATCACTTCGGAGTCCCAGATTTCGGCCTGACGGGTGATGCGGTCGTGGATGTTGAACTCGTTCGTCAGCCAATCGACCAGTAGGTCAGGGTTTCGGTGGGTCAGGCCGATCGCTCGCAGGACCTCGGTCACGAAGGCACCCGCGTTGTCCATCGGGCTGTTGTCCCAGCTCACGAAAGCAGCGGCGGTGTGATGTCCGGGACCGGACGTCGTCGAGACGATCGGCGTACGCTCGGGCTCGGCGTGGCCCTTCCTGAAGAAGTACAGCTCCATCCGGTACTGGACGACGAAGTCGCGGCTCATCTTCGGAGCGCCGTTCGCGCCGCCGCCGTTCGCGTCTTCGACGAGCTTGGCCCCCTGCGGCGTCATGTCGAAGGCGACGTCCCAGTCTGTCGAACCGGTCTCGACAGCACACCGGTCCTGGTCCT
The DNA here is from genome assembly GCF_036226525.1 of Kribbella sp. NBC_01245. Lineage (NCBI taxonomy): Bacteria > Bacillati > Actinomycetota > Actinomycetes > Propionibacteriales > Kribbellaceae > Kribbella > Kribbella sp. NBC_01245. The sequence continues at coordinate 6,484,451 of NZ_CP108487.1, read as the reverse complement.
GCGGAGTGGCGAGAGTGAAGGAGCCGCCGGCCTCGGTGAGTGCGCGGCGCAGCACCGGCGCGAACGGAATGCTGGCGGTCGTGATGCCGTGCTGGGTGGAACTCGACTTGACCTCGATGTGGTCGATGGTGCCCGCGGCATGGGCACTGTTGCGGGAGGTGCTGGCCGGGCGCAGGTCGCCGCGGAGCAGGCCTGTCTTGTGTTTGCCGTTGCCGGTGAGCTTCGAGGAGAAGAACTTCGGGTCGACCACCTTGACGGTGGTCGGCATCGTGAGATCGATGTCGTCAAGTAGGAGAGGCATTGTGCGCGCTTTCTGTGATCCGGCGAGAAGGGGCTGGAAGGCATGCCGCATGGCATCGGCGTGCTGCGCGAAGAGGGGCCGGTGATGTTCCTTCCTGCTTGTGAAGGCGCAGGCGGTGACCACTGGGTGCGACTCGGCGAGCCGAGCCGCGAAGGGTTCGCGAAGAGGTGGGCAGATGCCTCGTGTTCCCACCCGTCGGGGCCGTGAGGCCCCGGGCACCGCGCGCCGAAGGCAGCGCGCGGTGGATTGCGCCAGGACCGCGCACGTACCCGAGAGTCCGGACTGTTGCTTTCAGCTGATGTTCAGTCGCTGAGCTCGGGGTCGTCCGGGGCGGGAGCAACTTGCTGTGCCGCGGTGATCGGAGGTGTCGTCTGTGCGGCAATCAGGGCGTCTTCGATCCAGACCCTGATTGCACGCGCGGCGGGACGAGCCCCATGGCTGGGTACGAAGGTTCGCTCGGACATGGCAGACAGCTCAGCGTCCGGGAGCGCTGCGGGGAGGACGTGGTTGAGCCGAGGCTTAGCGTCGACGGCTTGTCCCCGCTGATGCGCGTAGTGCGCGGTCAGGACGTCGCGGTAGGTCTGCTCGTCGATGGGGTTGAAGCCGACGATCGTCGAGAAGCGGCCGAGCAGCTCGGTGTCGAAGAACTGCGCGAGTGCTGCCTTGAGACTGCGGTTCGAAACGGCCTTCGGGCTACCGCCGAAGCCGACCTGCTGGCCGTCAAGGACGTCGCGGGCGGCGTTGGTTGTCGCGATGACGAACGCCTTGGAGAAGTCGATCCGCTTGCCTCGTGCCGTGGTGATGAAGCCCTCGTCGAGGGCCTGAAGGAACAGGCGTTGCACTGCTCGGTCGGCCTTCTCGAACTCGTCGAGCAGGATGACCCTGTGCGGATTGGATTCGAGTGAATCGAACGGCAGTTCGGCGTTCGAGTCCGACCCGATGTAGCCGGGAGGCGCGCCGATGATCCGGGAGATGGACGAGTCGTGGTGATACTCGGTCATGTTCAGCACGATCGGCTCCTGGCCGGCCAGGTGCTCGGAGATCACCTTGGCGGTCTCGGTCTTGCCGACCCCGGAAGCGCCGGCGAACAGCCAGGCCACTGGTGCTGTGCGCGGGAACACCTCCAGCTGCTCACGCGCGATCTGGTCGACCAGGGTGGTGAGCACGGAGTCCTGGCCTTGCAGCCGCTCGGTCAGAGCGGCGCTCAGCAACGCGACGTCGAAGACGTTCTTCATCGCGTTGCCGGTGACAAGCTGACGAGCAACGTCGACAACCCGGGTCTCGGTGAGCGGCACGCACGGGATCGCTTGGAGTGCCTGCACGGCTGCGGCATCACCGGCCGCACTCGCCACAGCAATGAGCCGTTTCTGCTCGAGGACTCGGTTGGCCATCGCCCGGTCCAGCAGCGTGATCGCGTTGTCGGGTCGGTGGGATCCCAGGTGCGAGTTCGCGTCGGCTATCCGGACCACGGTGGCCAGAACGTCGTCGGTGACGCTGATCTGGTACCCGTAGTGAGCCAGCAGGCCGGGCCGGATCTTCTCCAGCACGGTGCCTGTCTGCTCGGGCGTGATTTCGTCGACGATGAGCCGGGAGAAGCGGCGTTTGAACGCGGGGTCGTCGTCGAGAGAGCGTGCCTCCTGCATGGTCGTGGCACCGATGACGATCATGTCGCCGCGTGCCAGGGCGGGCTTGAGGATCTGCGCGACTTTCCCGTAGGTGCCACCGTCGGATCTGGTGGTGAGCTGATGGATCTCGTCCATGAACAAGATGACCTTGTTCGCGGGATCCGAGGCATAGGTGACGACCGCCTTCACCTTCTCCTCGAGCGCACCCACCAGCGAGGATCCGGCGACGAGATTCGAGAGCGGTAGCTCGTAGACCGTGTGGTTCCTGAGCCGATCCGGGATGAGGGTGTCGCCGAGGGCAATGCGCCGGGCAATGTCTTCGACGATTTTGGTCTTGCCGACACCGGCGGGACCGACCAGCAGCGCGTTGGGCTTGGTCCTTCCGATGAGTATCGAGAGCATCTGCTCGATCAGCCGGTCGCGGAACAGCGTGGGCTCGGCGTTTCGGTACTTCTCGTTGTAGTCGATGAGCATCTCTTCAACGACATTGCCGTTGGTGTCCTCGTCGTCTCCGATGGGCAGACCGACAGCGAAGCCGGACGGGCCACCGGGTCCACTCGGCGAACCCGTGTCATCGTCGGGACGGCCTGTGAAGTTCTGGAGGCCCATTGATCGTGCTCCTTCGCGGGTGAAATGTGGCGAGACGGGACGACGGTGCCGCCCGAGTGGGCAGCACCGTCGTTGGGGAGCGAAGGCTCAGGCGATCATTCCCAGCAGTCGTTGCGCGGTGGCCGCGTCGATGTGCTGCATGGCCCTCGTGAACTGTTTCGCGTTGCTGACCATGGAGTCCCAGTCCATGGCTCCGCAGGGCGCGTAGTAGAGGTTGGCTGGGTGGTCCTCACGGGTCGAGGGTGGAGTCCACTCGAAGTCGGTGATGACCAGACTCAGCCGGCGTTTGCGGACCGCGCTGGCGTTGATGTAGCGCCAGATCTGGAGGTAGTCGGTTCCGCCGTTGACTTTCGGGACCCTGCGGAACTCCCGCCAGATGTGGGTGACGGATTTGTTCTCCACCTTCAGCAGCGTCTCCTGCGAGAGCACGCTGCTGAACGAGTTGAAGTACAGATTGACGTTGAGCTTCTTCGCGATCCGGATGAGCATCAGCACCGCCTCCTGATAGTTCGCCTCACTGATCGACCCGGAGGTGTCGACGTAGAGGTGGAGATCGGGCAGGTAGCTCACGCTGGTGATCCGACCGGCCTTGTTGAAGTCGTCGGGATCACGGCGGTTCGCCTTCAGAAATGTCGTCTTCGACCTGCGGAAGATGTTCTGTGACCGATTGACCTTGCCCATCCGTTTCAGCACCCGGGTGAGCGCTGCGAACAGGTCGACCTTCGAGGGCGGCTGTTTGCGGAACATCACCCGGGCGGCCCGGCCTGTCGGCCAGCCGGTCTGCTGTGCGCCGGCCAGAACCTTGGCCCGGGCTGTCGCGCGCTGCAGGGTCGTGAGCTTCGACAACGCTTGATTTGAGACGACCTTCACCGGCGCAGCTAGTGCCTGGTTGATGATCATCCACTCGGCGGTGATCTTGTTTGCACGCGCCCGGGCATGCGCTTCAACGTTCACCAGCACGAGCGACCGCGGGCAAAACAGCTCTCCGATGGTGAAGGCCAAAACCCCGGACGTGCAGCCTGTTGCCACTCCCTGCTGGAGGTGCGCACCCGCACGCTGCTGTTCGACGTAGAGCATCAGCATGTGCACGATCACCCGCGCGAACGAGAATTCGTCGTTGCCGTCGGCATCGTCGACGCGCAGCTGAAGCGACTCGGTCAGGCCTTTGAGCGGCAGCGCGGCAAAGTCGCCGAGCAGCCGGACCGTCTGAACTGGCAGCGCGGCGCTCATGGCCTGAGTCTGAACAGTGAGCCAGGCCTTGAAGTCGTCGAATGCGGCTGCGGACTGGAACCAGAACCCGAGCGTGTCCGGGTGGTAGGCGTAGGCCAGGGCCGCAAAGAACTCGTTGCTGTCGCCGGATCCCGACAAGAGCGCCTTGGCAGCGGGGATCACGTCTTGGTGCGCCGTGTAGATGACCGTCCGGCTGGGCGCAGGTAGCTTGTGTGCCCGCCCTGCCTGGGCAGCGAACAGTTCGCCCACCGGCAGGGTCGTCCCCTGGTCGTAGCTGACCAGGGTCTGACCGAGGATCTCCTTCATGGTCTGCTCAGCCGACGGCTGCACGGTCTCGGCAAGGCAGGACATGAGCAGTTGCTCGATATCCGGCCCGATGTCGTTGCCGTGCGCATCGGTGATGCTCGCCGTGGCGCCGGGGTTGAGTGGCGTTCGTAGCGGGTCCACGACGACAGATCCGAGGATGGGCAGTGGATCGTAGTCACCCTTGCACGAGATCGTGTGGACTGGGTCGAGCACGGCCGGCTTCTGGTTGGTGACGGTGATTGTCATGATGGCTGGCCCCTCCTTTCGGGGTGTCCGGTGAGCAGGCCTCGATCACAGGAACGCCGAGATCATCGGCTTGACCTTTTCGGCCACCGGTGTCCCACTGTTGAGGAAGGCCTCGACGTTCTGGCTATCTGCCTGGGCAGCAGAGAGCATCTCGAACAGGGTCCGCAGATGAGCCGTCTCGATCTGGTTCGTCGCCTGGGCGAGCTGTTCGATCAGCCGGGTGTTGTCCTCGTGATCCCTGAGCGCGTAGAGCAGCGAACCGGACTTGTCAGAGTCGGTCAGGTCCGCAATCAGCGCCGACAGGTCCGTCACGGACTGTGCGGCTTTGAGCTCTGCGTAGCAGTTCGGCTTCGGGACAACAACCTGGTTGGACACCGCCTGGCCGCTACCGCTGGCAAGGTCTTCGGCGATGACCGCGACAACCTGCACAGCGAACGCCGTGTTACCCACGTGCGATTCGATCACCTCGTTCAGGACGTAGGTCTCACGGTCTCCAATCGTCGTCGGCGTGGCCAGGTAGCGCGACAGCTGGTCACGGGTGGCCTTGTTCAGCCAGCGCGACAGGTTGTCGATCGTTCGCGGCGTCGTCAGCTGGTTCATCTCCTCGCCGGAGTCGAACAGCTCGGCGAATGACGACGTGGTGGCATCGTCGTCATCGTCGGGCCCGTCAGTTGCGGCGATGCCCGACATAGCCTTCTGGAAGACGAGTGCCGGATACTGCGTCAGGACCTTCCTCACCCACGGGTTGAGGTCGTCACCGAGGATGTTCATGAGCGTCGCGGCCTCGGGTTCGACCCGGTAGATCGAGAAGCGGGACAGGCTCGCCTCGTCGAGCGTGGTGACGTTGCCCTTGTCGTTGCCGGCCACGATGATGCGGACGTTCTTCGGCAGTTCGACGTGCCCCATGCAGCGCAGCGTGACCAAGGTCAGCGCGCCCGACGTAACGTCGGCGGTTGTTCGATTGATCTCGTCGAGGAACAGAATCGGCCACTCGCGCGGGTTCGCCTCGGCATAGTCGATGCAGTCCTGGATGACGTGGTGGGGGTAGAAGACCTGCTTGTAGGACCCCCCATTGGTCGGCACGAGGCGCGCACCCGTGAGATCTGCCTTGTCGGCGAGCTGGTTGCACGGCAGCACGAAGGCCCTTGTGTTCATCGAGTAGGCCAGCGCCTCGACCCAGGAGGACTTGCCGATGCCGGGCTCGCCCATCAGGGCGGGAACGATGTTCATCTCGAGGTCCTGGCGGATGATCTCGGACAGCGTGTCGTTGAAGCGCATAGTGAGGATGCTTTCTGTGGTGGGCTGACAGGGAGGTCAGGAGCCGGACGTCGGCTGGGCGACCATCGCCGCGGCGCGGTCGAGCAGGAACGGGCGCCCATTGCGGCGCTCGTTGTGCTTCGCGCGCGGTGGAATGACTTGCTGGGCCGCCTGGAACAGCAACCAGGCCTGATCGCTGCTGGAGAAGCTGCGGCCGACGGACATGTGCTCGACCAGGTGATTGAGCAGCTGATGGTGGAGCGTGCCCAGAACTGAAAATTCGTGTCGCGAGTGGTCGCCGTCGAAGTCGTCGAGAGTCTTGAACCTGCGGCGTGCGCCGGCAACCGTCTGTCTGACGATCTGTGCTCCACCCGGAATGTCCGGGGCCTCGACGCCGGTGTTGACGTCAGCGGCGGACGCTGAGGGGATTCGCGCATTCTGGGCCAGGAAGGCGTACAGGTCTTCGACCGTGGCGAACTGCCCCGCCGGCCCCGCCGTGGCACGGGCCAGGACGTCGGGTGCAGGCGGGCGACGGGTGAACGTCACCCAATGATCGAGCAAGATCTCGTACCAGCCGTGCTCCTCACGGAGCACCCGTTTGCCGGCGGCGACAGGAAACGCATGGAAGTTGTCCGGCAGCGCAGTCACGAGGTGGAAACCCAGCCCAGACATCGACTGTTCGCAGTACAGGACGGCAGGCAGTGCCAGCAGCTGGGCGGCGACCTCCGGCGGGCAATCTGGCTCGATGTCGATCACCATGAGGCCGTCGGTGAGCGCACGCAGGTAGAAGGCGGTGTTGGTAGCCGCCGGGAGCTTGTCGGTGAGCTCGTCGAGCACCACGAGACACTGCTCGTCGAGCGTCCAGGCACCTCGCAGCCAGTTGCGGTCGAGCAAGGCGCGCAGGTCGATGGGTGCTTTACGTGTGGTCGTCGGGTCGTCGGGGTCATCGCCGAGGCTGCCGGAGATCGTCCACCGGGCAGCGCCCGCAAGCGCGCGAACCGCCGGGTTGGCATAGAAGTCGGCGAACCTGATGCGGGGATCGTCAAGCGTCATCGCGATCTTTCCTGAAGGACGGCGGTGGTGTCGACGGAGCGAGCAGGCATGACGTGGCCCCTGCAGGAATGTTCGGTGCAGGGGCCACGTCGGGCGTCGGGTTTCAGCCCTGATAGGTGATCCCCGCGGTCTCGCCGGCCGGGGAGTCGTCACTCCACGGGCTTGCCGGAGCGGTCAGTGCGAACGGAGTGCCGATGGCGGAGCCGGCGTCCTTGAGCGCCGAGTTCTCCGCCTCCAGCCGCGCGAGCTTGGCCTCGAGAGTCTCTTCCTGCTGCGCCGCCGGCGCGGTTGCCTGCGAAGCGGGCGCCGAGTTGGGCGCCGCCGCGGTGGCCGGTGCGGCCTGCTGCGGCTGATGGGCCGATGGGCCAGGTAGCGCGAAGCCGTTCTCGTCGATCACGGTGCCGGTTCCGTCGTCGACGGCCGTGGCCACAGCCCCGTGCTGCTCGGCGCCGGGAGCCGCGGCCGCCTGCACACTCTGCGGCGGCGCGGCGAAGACGATGCCACGAGCGGCGAGCTCGGCAGCGTTGGTGTTGCCCACGTAGTAGCGAACAGGCTCGTTGACGATCACCTGATCGAGCGACAGCCCGCGGTTGGAGTAGCCCTTCGGCTTGTAGACGCGCAGCACCAGAGTCACGTCGAGGCCCTGGGCCAGTTCCCGGCCGGAGTCGTCCTGGACCACCTTGCCGTCATCGCCGGGGATTGCGATGCCCGGCAGGCTGCCCTTGCTGTCGATTGAGTAGTTCGCACCGGTATCCGGGTGCTTGGCAGAGGCGAAGCGTCGCTCGGCGACGTAACGCTCCTCCACCGTGGGATTGGCCGGGTCCTTGCAGATCAGCTCGGCCTGGGTGATGAGCGCCGTAGTGTGAGGCTTCCCAACGGCAATCCCCCCGCTCTGGACCTTACGCGCGTCGGATGCCTCGAGCTGGGCACCGTCGATGAGGCGGGTCAGTCGGGAGAAGCCGAGCTTGCCGCGGATGAGGACGATTTCCCCCTCGCTGAGCTGGGTGGCAGAGATTGAATAGTTGGCCATGATGGCGCTCCTTCTAGGTGTTTCGCTGGTCTGGGTCTTCGAGCAGGGAGCCCGTCGGAGCTCAGCTACTGCCGCGTCGATCTCGGCTCAGATCGGGTGACCTGGCGCTATCGGGGAACTGGACCGCCTCCCGGCTCAGGCGAACCTCAGCCGGCTTGGCGTCCAGCAGCGTTGGAGAAAGCCAACGGCAAGTGGGGACCTGGGAGAGGCAGGTCCGACGCCGATGGTCGACGTCCTTCAGGTCTCGGGCAGGTACATGCAGCTCGGCGATCAGGAGCCGCAGTCAGTGCGCCGGCCGCGGCTGGTAGCACTCGGAGCCTGGGCTTGATCTAGGCGGCGGTCTTCACTGCTGGCTTCCCGCTGCGGCCGACGAGCTCGGTGCCCATGGCAAGAGTCATGTCAACAAGGCGTCGCTACGCGGGTTCCGGGGAGGGCTATCGCCGGCGCCTGTCGGTCAGCGCGTCATGCGCCATACCGTCCGTGACGAACTGCCGGCACCACTTGAGCGTGCGATGCTCGAACACCGGCTCAGTGTTGGGTGATAGGTACACGCCCCAGAGCCTGGCTCGGCGCTCGACACGGAACCCGTCGATCTCCCAGAAGCCAGGCCCGATACACCGCTCGTCCATGGCTGTTCCTTCGTCCGGCATTCACGGGGTGAGGGGCATCGACACCCGCGCATCGGACGACTGTCCGGCGTGATGGCAGCGGGTGATGGAGGAGCAATCCGGTATGCCGCCGCAAGCTTGCGGGCGTGGACCACTCGGCCGGCTCTGATGCCGCACCACATCGCACCCGAGACCGACGTCAGTCGGTCCGCTGCAACCGTCCACATTCATCCGGACGTTGTCGACAGCATCCTCGTGCTGCTGCGGTCACCCTTTGCTCTGCCCCTGCCGGATCAGCTGCGCTGATCGTCGCAGTAGACGGCCGCACGGAGCCCGAGCCGCCCAAATGTAGGAGACCCGCCGGGCTCAGTGCATCCGGGCGGGTCTTCTGGGTCGGCAGGTGAACGGCAGCAATGGCTCTCTCACTCGGCATCAGCCTCCTCGTCGGGCTCGTCCTGGCCGAGCAGGAAGCCGCGAGCCTCGCCGCGTTTCATCAGGTCAGGCAGATGCGCGAGTACCACGGCACGCTGCGTCTTCCGGCGATCGTCGACGACGTCGTATTCCCGCACCACTTCCATGTTGACGACCCAGCCGTCCTCGCGGGCAACAACCTTCTCAAGGTCCGACCCGGGTGGGACTTCCATGTGAGTGAAGTCGTGGTCGAACTCCGACGCGACCTCCAGGCGCTGATCGGGCTCGTCGTTGTAAAGGGTGTCGCCGCTGACAACGCGGCCTTCATCGTCGAATGCCGTCAGGAAGACCCGATCGGCCAGCTTGGTGTTGTCGACGTGGACGGCCTCGACCGAGGTGTCTCTGATGAAAGCCGTCTCCTTGTTGAGACGCTCGAACACGCGGGCCCGGGCCTCATGGCACCACATAAGGCAGCGGGCCCTGTTGTAACCCTGGAATTCGCCCGGGCTGGGTGCCTCGGGCTGCAGATTGCTCATCGGCGTTCCCCCTTCACGCGCACGGTCGCGGAGTGCGGTGAAACCCGATGCAAACTCGTCGATGACCGGTTTCGTGGATCCGTTCGTTGAACCCGTCATCAGCCTGTCTGGTCCGGACCACCCGCTGACAACTGCCGTTTCGCACGGCAACCACCTCCCGTCTAGTAACCGTCTCGGCCCCCCTCCCTGCTCCCCCCACTGGCCGGTGAACCAGCAACAGAAGACTATCCACTCCTCCGGCCCATCGCGGAGGAAAATCGTGGATCTGTGGATAACTACGTCGGCACTGCTTGAGCATCGCTTCCCGACCCCCGTCGAGCTGTTCGATCGCCTGAGTGTCTCCGGGCCGGTACACACATGGGCGTGTTGTATACAGACCGCGGCACTGCCATCCACAAGATCCCCAGCTGCTGCAAGCAGCAGCCGCCCCGAGGCAGAGAGGACATGTGGAAAACCAACTCCGGAACCCTGGATGTCCTCAGCAACTAACCTCCGAATCCATGAATAGGCCGACCATCATTGCCTCCGGCAATAGACCAAATCAAGACCAATCGGTCTCGATTGCACGAACCTGCAACGCCCATACACCCGGTTGTCAACTGCCTTGAATGCACGCGCACAGGCGTCAGCACCCGCACATGCACGTGCATCCGCACGGCCATTGCCAGGTATGCGGGATACACAATCGCATCTGCCGATCCAGGCAGATTCGGCCACATTTGATCAAATGCGCAGTGAGTTTTGGCGCAAATACGGACTGTGACGGTTTGTGGAGAATTGTGAAACCGTCTCGACAGATGGCGCCGCTCATGCGCACCGGCATCCGCACCTGACTGGGCGACCTCCTGACCGCCGGACCGATCGCCAACCGTGAGTTCCGGCCCGGGCAGCCGTTCACGGAGCGCATCTGATGCACCCAGTTTCGGCACTCAGGCTATGTCGCCGGCACGCTCGTCACGGGCGATGCCCACGACGAAATATCGCATTCATGAAGGCGCGCGTGTTAGCAGTCCAGGAGCTGACAGACAGGACAGTCAGGCGCCCTTTTCGGAGGGGCATGCTGAGCGCGGTAACCACACAGGCAGCCGTCTGGCGTGCCATCGGTGACGTGCAGGAAATTGTTTTCACGGTGCCGGATGTGAGCACGCGCATCGACGATTTCCTGGGGCTCGACGAACGTAATGCTGCGAATCCCGTGCGGGCCGGCCATGTCAGAAATTGATTTCTTGAGAATTCCGCTGGCCGATAGGTCATCAGCTGAAGCCGCATCATCGAAAACGATGCCTGTATCCGCGGGCTTGGACAGCGGCAATTGATCTGAGGCCGCGTCGTCATTGTTGCTTCTGGACGTGAAGTCACGCATGGTCGCACCTCCGCTGTTGCAGGTGGTGAAGCAGGGCCAGCTGGTGAGTCATGACCAGATCACGCCTTGGTGGTTCAGGTTGGCATCGGCGCCGTCTTCGAACGGGTTCTGCCGAGCGTTGGACAGCTTGCCTCCGTGCACGGTGACGAGCGGCGCGACCGGGGCAGCGTCGGCCTCGGACAGCACTTCGTCCAGCACTGCGCGGCCGCTGTACCAACCCAACTGTGGACTGTTCAGGTTGCCTGCCCGCCAGACCCATAGGTGGCGTTGATTGCTGCCGTCGATCAATCGTGACTCGGCAGGGAAACACTCGATGGCTTCGGCATCTGACCCACACAACTCGGACTTGATCCGTTGCAGGTCTCGCCAGGTGATCGGTTCGGGCTGTCTGTCGCGGCGGCGAAACGACAGGTGGGCATCATGGGTACCTTCGAGTCCGCCCCATCGAACGGTTCGGTCGTTGCGAGTGGCGACCAGCACCATGTAGCGGCTGTTCTGCCAGACCTGCTCGCCGGTGGTGGTGTTCTCGTGCTGGACGAATCGGGTCCATCGCTGCCGGCCTCCGGCTGCTTTAGCCGGGTTGCCTGATTTTCTGGTCTTGGGCATCGTCGTGTTCTCCTGTCGGTTGCGCTGTTCGCCCGGGTCGGCTCCGCCGGCTGGGCAGAGCCGACCCTGGCGGTTGCGGCGCACGGGCTGAGCCTCAGAGCCGCAGGGTGGAGCAGAGGTCGTTGAGGTCGCTTCGGATCTCGTCGTCGAGCGCGGCGAGTAGAGCCTTGTCGACGTCGACGTACCGGAGGAGCCGGTCCTGGATCTGCCGCTTGGTGGACAAGACCCCAGGCATGCGCTCGTCTTGCGTGCCGGCGGTGATGATCCGGTAGACCTTCACCGGCTTGGTCTGCCCGGGGCGGTACAGCCTGCCGATGGTCTGCTGGTAATAGTCGAGCAGGAACGGCAGCGTGTACCAGATCAGCGTGGAGCCGCCGCGCTGGAGGTTCAGGCCGGCGCCGGCCGAAGCCGGGTGGATCAGCATCGCCGGGATGTCCTTGGCGTTCCAGCGGCGGATCATCGTGCGCGAGCCGTCGAATACCTCGGTAGGGATGCCTGTCTTGTTCAGACGGGTGTGCAGCTGTTCCTTGTCCGACTTGAAGTGATAAGCGACCAGCGCGGGTTCTCCGGCGTTCTGGCGGATCAGGTGCGAGGTCTTCTGGATCTTCTCGTCGTGGATGATCTCGTACTGGCCTTTGGTGCTCGGGTCGTCAGGGTCGGAGGTGTAGAGGGTGCCTGAGGCGAACTGCATGAGCTTGCTGATCAGCACGCCCCGGTTGTCGGCGACAACTGTGCGGACGAGGTGCTCGTCGGGTTGGTGGAGGAACTTGCCGATCGTTGCTTGGCGGAACGTCGCGTGGGCATCGCGTAGGTCGTCGCCGGTCAGTGTCGCCAGGTGTGTGCGGATCGTCTGGGCTTCGGGCTCGGCGGAGTTTCGCAGCCAGTCGGCGTAGGCGAGCTCGGCTTTCTGCAGCGCGGCTTGGCTGACGATCTGGACGATGAGGTCGCGCTTGAACTCCCGGTAGGCAGTCATCAGGTCGGGAGCTAGGCGGACGTGGACGTCCTCCACGGTGAGTGGCGGCAGCTTGATTGACGTGTTCTGGGCGCTCATCACCAGGTGTGCGATGGCCTGCTGGATTTCCTGCTCGGCGCCCCGCTTGGGCTTCCACTTCGGGGGCGCTTTGGAGTCCGGGATGACCGTCGGGGTGAACCAGCGTTCGCGGTACGCATCGATGTCGGTTCCCAGAGCCCTGCCTTGGTCGAGGAGGTAGGCCTGGCTCCACAGGCCCTCGAGGCCGTTCGGCGCTGGCGTGGCGGTGAGCTCGATCAGCCGGGTGACTGCGGGGCGCACGGCCTTGAGTGCGTTGAATCGGTTTGAGGAGTGGGATCTGAATGCGTGGCTCTCGTCGATGATGATGGTCTGGAACGGCCAGATGAGGGTCTTTTGACCGTTGAGGTCTTGGATCGGCATCTGGTCGACCAGGCCGAACCTGCATTCGGGGCAGCCGGCTCCGGAGCAGGTGCGGCAGGCGCACGACACCGATGTGATCAGCGAGGCGTTGCGTAGCTCCTGCACCCAGGTGTGAATCTTGGACTTGGCCGAGGTCGGGCGGCCGGGATCTGTGGCCGCCAGGTCGCGGTATTCGGTAACGAGTTCGTCGTAGTTGAGCATCCTTCGGGTTCGCACCAGCTGCAGGATCTGGGCCGCCTCCGCAGACATGACCGGGTCTGCCTTCTTGCTCACTACTGGTGTGATCACCTTGGTTTGCTGGGACGGCTGGGTGAGCAGATCCGCATTGATGAAGTACATGGTCGGCGGGTCGGACAGCACCTGCCGGAACCGTTGGACCCGGCGCTCGCGCGAGAGTTTCCGGTCGCGTTCGTCGACGATCAGTGACCTGGTGCGGATGTTGAAGCCTCGGTCTTCGATCTCGTCGATCCAGGTGGAGCGGGCAACCGCGATGGGGGCGATCACGAGGATGTGGCCGATGGGCCGAATGCGTTGCAGGGCACTGAGGACGGAGAGCGTCTTACCGCCGCCGACGTCTACCCAGATACCGGCGAACGGGTGGTCGACGATGAAGTCGACGGTGTGTTGCTGATGCGGCATGAGGCGCGGGGCCGAGGGCGGGGTTGTGGCGAGAGTGGTCATCGTGGGCGAGCCGCCTTGGACTGGCCGGCTGCCTCCTTTCGTCGTTGGTCTATGGAGGGCCGGCCTTGGTGCTGGTCAGCGCAGGAGTGCCCAGGCGCCGGCGAGGCAGGCCAGGGACAGGAGCCAGATGCCGACGATTGCCGGAATCGCGAGTTGCTTCTGCCTGTCCTCCTTCGCGCCGGCCTCAGGCCCAGCGTTGTGCTGTCGTTTCATTGGGATCCGGCGCATACCTGGTACTCCTGTTCAGCGTGACGACCTGATGTGCTGGATTTGCTTCCTGGTTCAGACGCCGAGGGCATCCTTGACCAGTGCGATCCGTGCCTCGGCTTCGTCGGCTCTGTTCCGCTGGCACTCGAGTTCGGCACGCAGGCTCTGGTTCTCGGCTTGCAGCTCAGCGATGGTGGTCGTCGTGCTGCGTGCCTCGCGGACGCGTTGCGGAACGAGGCTCGGGTGATCGTCTTCTTTCTCGTGCGGGCGGCGTGATGTCTTAGAGCTGGTCGTCATAGGAATTTTCGGTTTCTCTTCACACGCAAGGCGCTCGTCGGATACGACCGATGCCGGGTGCGGTCTCAGCCGGAACGTGGGTGCGCCGCTCTGGTCGAACCGGACTTCTATCGCGGCGTCCCCCGGCAGGCCGTCGGCCTGCTCGTCGAGCCACGAAGAGAACGCGCCCGCGTAGTCGTTGAATGCCTGGGCAATCGATATCGGTCTCGGTATTTCCGATGGTTCGGCGAGGGTGTCTTGTTCGGGGTCCTCGTCCAGGCGGTGCGTAGCCAGCAGCCGGCGTATCTGAGCCTTGGCGTTGCGGGACGCCCTGTTCGGAGCGGTCATGTTGCGCGGTACCGAGGCGGTCTCCGCGGTGTTGTTGCGCAGGATGCAGTGGCCTTTGGCTGAGACCCTGCCGGTGCAGCCCTGCGCGATCGCGTTGAGTATCAGATCCCTGGCGGCTTGGTCGAAGCCCAGGAGGTCGTGGTTCGTGATGCGGCCGAAGGCGGTCGTGTTTTGGCGGTTCGATCGTGTGAGGCCGCGGCTCATCGATCTGCCTTGTGTTGGTGTCTTCGGGCGGTCGCGGTCTTCATTCAGTTGTCCGCCCCTCGGGTTCGGGACCCGACTGATCGCCGCACAGGTCGGCGACGAACGGGGCGTGAAGGCCGCTGCGTAGGGCTGGCAGGAGCTTCAGGTAGAGGGAGCCTCGTGGGAGACGTTCCTTCGGCAGGTACCGCTCGACGTCACGCTTGACGGCGCCCATCTAGGTGTTCATCCAGTTTTTGGTGAACGTCTCGGCGAGCATCTGGGTGTACACGTCGAGGTCGAGTGCCTCGATGATTGCCATGAGGGCGGGTGGTCCCAGGGCAGTTAGGTCGTCGTTGCAGATGACCATGGACCAGGTGGGGTCGATGCCGTTGATCTTGCGGGTGGAGACGTCTCGGTCTTCGGGGACGAGGGTCAGACGGGGGTTCTGGGAGTTCATCCAGCGGGTCGCGGCCCAGCCGTGATGGGCGAGGATCGATGTGGCGATCTCGTCCGGTACCGGGCGCTGAGCACCGTGTCGGCGTTTCGCCTGGGTGGCCGGTGGGATTTTCCAGGCGCCGGCGTTGAGCAGGCTGACCGCACCGTCGGTGCCGTGACGCACGACGAATGCCCGGTTGACCATCTGCAGCGGCCTCGGGTCCACGATCCGCTGACCCTCGTCGCCTGCAGTGGGGTCCAGTGGGGCCGCAGCGAACGGGTAGGTGATGGAGCCGCGCGACGCGGCGATGACGTTCTGGAACAGCAGCGCCGTTCGCAGCGGGTCCTCGGGGTCGATCGCCTCGCCCATGAGCTTGCGCCCGAGGTCTGTGTCGAAGGCCTCCGACAGTGCGGCCTCTCCCCTGGTGGCGACCACCTGCAGGTACTGGGCCAGGGCGAAGTCGACGACGGCCGGGTGGGCCAGTGACTTGTCCGGACGGGGTCCCACATGGCAGGCCAGCGTGCCGCCGGAAGCAGCGATGATCCGGCTTTCGGCGAGCGTGCTTCCTGCTCGGGGTGCGGTGAGCTCCAGCCGGTTGTTCGAGTCTTTGCTGATGAGGAACATCGGCTCGGGTTCGATGTCGACCCCGATCAGTGCTGCCTGCTCGGCGAGCACCTGGTCGTTGATCTCCCGGTCCAGTACGGAGTAGAGACCGTCGGTGTTCGTGGAGATGATCCGGGCACCGGCGAGCGTCTGCGCCTGGCCGATCCGCCAGCTGAAGAGCTGACCGATGATGCGCATCGAGATGATCCGGTTGTTCATCCGGATCGGGTTCTTGTGGGATGCATCGCCTGCGCCGGACGCGGCGTTGAGGATGAGCTTTGTCCCGTTGCGCAAGGTGGTCAGGCGTTCCTTCTCAGCCGCGCGGAGGCCGGGCTGCTTGAGTTCGCGTCCGAGTCGTTCCTTGTCGAAGAAGATCGTTGCGTAGCGGTCTTCTCCCAGCTCGGGGTTGTAGAAGGCCCTCATGTTGCGCAGCAGGTTCGGGTAGTAGCTCGTGAAGTCCTCGTGGGTGACGTGGCCGGTCGAGGTCCGGGCGTATTTCGGGTGGAGCTTGGTGGACGCGTCCTCCTTCGCAACGAACAGCTCCGGTGCCTTCTTCGCCGCCTCCGTCCGGTACTCGGCCGACGTGGCCGCGGACTTTGCCAGTACCGTCTTGCCCCGGATGACGAACACGCCGCCGGGACTCATGCTGTCGGTGATCGCAACGTCCAGGGCTTCGTGGTCCGGGCGTTGTACCGCCAGGAGGCCTGCCGGGTCAGGGACCTGCGTCTGGGCGCGCGTCAGTTGCTCTGCCTGGACTGGGTCGTCCTTCTTGGGTTTGCGGTACTTGACCTTCGCCGGGTCCGATCCGAGCAGTACGAGACGCTTGTCGACTGACGTGCCGTCTGGCAGGGCAAGCATGCTGTGCTGGCGCTTCGCCTCGGCGACGAAGTCTTTCGCGTCGGGGTAGAGGTGGCGGGCCAGACCGAGCATCATCGTGCTGGCGCGGTGCTCCGCGAGGTCTCGCTCGAACCCGGCGATATCGGCCTCGGCCCCGTGGATCCCCCCGGTGGAGAAGGTCGCGAAGCACGACGACGGGGTCCCGTCGGCCAGGAAGTAGGGCAGGTTGTTGGGCGACTTCGGGATCTCCTTCAGCGACCGGACCGGGAGTCCGTACAGCTCGCTGTACTCCTCGGAGTCGTTGAAGTTCTGCCCCTCGATCGACCGGTAGTACGCGACGACCTGCAGGAAGTCCGTGTGCGCCTTCGCCTGTGCTGGGTTGGCGGCGCGATCGGGGGCGACGTGCTCCTCGAAGAACCGCACGCATTCGTCGAGCACGTTGACCTGGGCGATTCCGCGCTCGTGAGCGATTTCTGCGGCGGGGTAGACAAACGAGACCTTCTCGATGTCGTTCAGGGGCGTGTGCGGGGCGAGGATGCGGCCGACGAACTTCGCCGAGGACGAATCGATGGTCAGCCGGTCGCGGCGTACCGTCTCGTTGCGGTTGAAGACGGTCTCGCGGTATTGGGTCAGTAGGCCGGCCTTGAGGTCGAAGGCGCTGGAGTACAGCGGGTGCTCGAACAGCTGGGCCAGGCCCAAACAGTCGGCGACGTTGTAGGCCAGCAGTTCGTAGAGCTCCTCGAGCGTCGTGATGATCGAGTCGTGGCCCAGCTTGCCGGATTCTTTGATCTGGTGCCCGAGCATGCCGAGCAGGCGCTTCAGCCCGACCTTGCGCTGCAGTTCGTTGAGCCGCGCGACGTCGAGGTGACGCCCGGACTGGAGCATCGCGCGGCGGATCTTGCCCTGAGGTGTGTCCCAGCCGAGGTAACCGGGCATGTACTCGATGTTCTTGGCATCGAACAGTTCGTCGTTGTGTGCGCGCAACGCGGCCGCGGTGATCGGCTTGAACTGCGGGCGCTGTGCGAGGACGTCGACGAGAAGTTGTTCGGTCTCTGCGACACGCTGCGGCGTACTCGCACTGCGGCGTTGCTGCTGTGCGTACGCCAGGCGGGCGCGGTGGTCGACGACGTCGGAGTACACCTCGGACAGGTACAGCGCCAACATGGTCGTGTCGTAGTTCATGGAGTTGTAGCCGGCGAGGAACGGGTGGACCGCCGGGTCAAAGCTGGGGTCGGTATCACAGACGGGACGCAAGTCACCGGGGTATGAGGAGTCCTGCTCCGGATCGCACACCTGCTCTGCGTCGGAAAGCCCCATCAGTTGCGCCAGCCGCAGGTTGCCTCGGATGGTGTGCAGGTCGTACAGCGAAACCTCGACCTTTGGCAGCCCGGGGTTGCCGGTGCGAATCACCTCGACCAGCGAGTGCGTCTGGACCGCTGCGGCCAGCGTGGCGTCGTCGACGAGGAAGAAGACCTCGAGTGCATCGCGGGCCGGGTCCGGGCGCGGCGTGTAGGCGACGAGGCTGAACACATTCGACAAGGACTCGATGTCATAGAACGTGAACAGCGATGACTCCGCTGTGACGGGTGGGAGTCGCCGCCGAAGCTGGGTCCTCTCTTGGGTAGCAGGCATCGTGTCTCTCATTTCGTTCTAGGCGTCTGCAGAACCGGGATCTCGTCCGGGCACGGCTTCATGCCGTTGAGCGGGGCTGGTCGTGTCAGGGCTCATCGGGGCTCGATCCCGGAGCCGGGACGGGCGCCGCGCCGGTCGCGGTCAGGGCATGGCGCAGTAGTCCGCGGTAGCTCGCCTGGAGCAGGGGTTTGCCGATCTTCAGCGGGTCGGTGCCCTTGTAGGCAGGGGCGTACCAGCTCTTCAGTTCGTACTCGGCGATCATCGGCTCGGGCTTGTTCAGCATCTGGCCGGGACGGATTTTGCGGTTCTTGTCCGGGCAGTGCCAGTCGGAGTCGCCGTCGATGATGGCGACGAGGCTGGAGACGAATCGTTGCCGGCTGATCAGAGACCCGGACGGGGACGCCCGGAGGAACCAGCTCTTGAACAGGTCGTAGAGGAACGGGAACGGCAACAGGTCCCAGACGAACAGCTCGCGGAGCTCCTCCCAGAAGGACCTGACCGGGTCGTTCACCTCTTTGTACTCGGCGAGTACAGCCTTCGTCGCCACAGGCTCCGAGAGCTGGTAGTAGTTCCCCGGATCTGCGGCTCCGGCACGATTGATCGCGTACCACAGCGCATACTCGAGGACCTCTGTGCGCTGCAGGTAGTCGTCCTTGATGTACTTGCGTTCTGAGCCGCTGAAGCTCTTCGTGAAGGGCACGAAGAGCTGCCGGCGGTAGAAGCTCTCAGACTTGTCCTTGGCTTTCGGGAATTCGTTGAGGCACTGCACCATGAAGCCGAGGAACTGGAACGCGATCGGCATCCGGTACTTGCGGTTGATCTGGATGACGTCGCCGGTCACGATCGCCTTCAGGTTCGCGGCCTTGTCGATGAGCGTGCCTACGTCGTTCTCGTCGACGATGATCGCGTTTGCCCGAACGAGTGGCTCCAGCGCGAAGTCCTTACCGAAGTCGGACAGCGGGATCGAGGTGTGGGTACCGTCACCGACCAAGTTGCGCATGAGCGCACACAGCGTGCCCTTGCCGTTGTTGCCGCGCTCACTGTAGAACCACGCAGTCTTGCCCCAGCGAACATGCGGCCGGACGATTGCGCCGATGATCTCCCAGATCAGATCGGCCAGTCCTTCCTGGCCGGGCTGGTCGAACATCTCCTCTAGCCAGGCGACGATCTCCCAGTCCCCGTCCTCGGGGTGGGTGATGACCTGCGGAGGCGCATCCTCGACGTAGTCGACGCGGCTCTTGGAAAGAAAGACGATGGCCGG
The DNA here is from genome assembly GCF_036226525.1 of Kribbella sp. NBC_01245. Taxonomy (NCBI): domain Bacteria; kingdom Bacillati; phylum Actinomycetota; class Actinomycetes; order Propionibacteriales; family Kribbellaceae; genus Kribbella; species Kribbella sp. NBC_01245. The sequence continues at coordinate 6,465,395 of NZ_CP108487.1, read as the reverse complement.
GTCGAAGCGGTGGACCTTCTTGCCCTCGAAGTGGAACGTCCGGCCACCGATCTCGATGTCGCGGTCGGCTGCGCTGTACAAGACGATGCCGTTGTTGACGGCAAGCAGATCCCGGTGCGCGCACCGCTGGGTCCGAGGGCTGTCCTCACGCAGGATCGCGAGGACCTCTTTGAAGTCGTTCAGGGTGAGCTGGGTGTCGTAGCGTCTCGCAGTCGTGCGGAGGTCGTCTTCGCTCACGGTGTAGGTGCCGCGATTGACTCCGGTGGCGTTGTACATCGCGAGTAGGTCGTACTCGCGGTCGGTGTCCTTCGCGTTGGGCGCGATCCGGATGACATGGTGCAGGCGCAGGAGTATCTGCGCGATCTGCCAGCAGGAGAGGCGTTTGGCCAGTGGCAACCGGCCGTCGCCCTTGGGGATCTTGACGTTCTCGGCCTTGATGATCGCGTTGCTGGCGGCAAGCAACTCCTGCTCCAGTAGCCGAGGGGTGGGCGCAGCGTCCAGGTCGAGACGCGACAGATAGGTGGTCGTGACGTGGGTAACGATGAGGTTCTGCGGTGCCGCGGCTTGCGAGCGGCGGTCGAAGAAGTCGAGCAACTCGGTCAGCAGGGTCGCGGTTCTCGTCACCGGCGGCGAGGATCCGGTGTCGCCGGGCGAGACGGACGAGCCGTTGCCCGTGCCGGAAGTGGTCATGCGTCGCCTCTTCGCATCGTGATGGAGACCCGTCGGCAGGGGGTGGGAAGCCGACACGGTTCGTCTCTGAATGGAACGTGTCCACCGACCCTACGTCATTCGAATGATCATCTGCAATCCATTGAATGATTATCTGAATGACTATCTGTGCCCGTGGGTGAGCTACGTGGGCCGGAGTGTGCAGTCCGTGCAGCGAGGGGTGCTCGACGTCGAGCGGGCGCCTAGCAGCACCCGGGGGCGGCGTCAGCCGCCCGAGTTCGTCCCAGTGGGTCCGCTCGTCGGATGCGGCGGGACGTGGGAGGCGGCAGGCCCGGGCAGATCCTGGGCACCCTGGGGCAGCGAAGGCTGTACCACGTCAAGTGGTACAGGCGTTTCCGCAGGTCAGATCGTGTTTCCGCCGGGCTTCTGCCAGGGCTGTACCACTTCCCAAATTTGAAGTGGTACAGACAGAACGCCAGGTCAGGTGGGGTTTTGGTGCCCCTGTACCAGAGGTACCAGAGATTTCGGACCTGACATGCGCATGCCTGCGGGTGCGCCTGCGACCAGTCCAGGGTTCTCAGCCGGGCCCCCACTCCCCTGCGACGCCACCGCGACGGCGGGACTCGGTGTCTCGGCCGTCCCACTGCTAGAGGAAGGTGCCAGATCGGTGGTACCTCTGGTACATCGGGCTCAAATCCGTATCTGACCAGGGCAAACGGGCGTACCACGGGAATGTTCGCAGTGGTACGGGCGACTCGCGCTGTCGAATCCCAGGCCATGCGTTTCCCCAGGTCAGACCGCGGTTCGTGAGGTGTACCAGAGCAAGTGGTACATCTGGCAGCGATCTGATCTGAACAAAGGTGCCCCGGACGAGACAGGAGGTCTCATCCGGGGCAGAAGAGCCGGCAGTAGCCGGCTTCGGGGTGGTAGGAGATGGCCGGCAGCAGTTCTCATCTTGCCGGGCAACTGGGGGGTGGACGACTGCCACTGCGGTCGGCCACTCGCAAGGCGAGGGTCATGGATGACTATTCGGGCTCTATTGGGATCACATCTGCATGATCTATCAATAGTTGTCGAATGATCTTTCATTCCGCTACAATGACAAGCAGACGGCAGGAGACTGTCGCCGTCACCGTCGCTCTTGGCGGATGGAAACGTGAAGAGAAGGACCGGAGGGTATTCCCCGTGGGAAGGGATCCCTTCGGTCCTTCTCGCATGTCCTGCCCGACGCACGATCTGCGTCCGGTCACCGCCGGGTCAGTACCGTGGCAGTCTCCGGCGTGAACGTCAGCTTCTGAAGATCGTGCTGGTACTCCGGGTACGGGGCGTCGGGTCGTTGGGTGCGCGAGCCTGTCTGCTCGATCACATAGACGATGTCGTAGGTGACCGAGTAGTTCTGGTTGCTGCGCACATAGTCTTCACGCTTGTCGAGCGTGATGGTGCTGAAGCCTTCGACCTGGTTCAGCTTCCGGTAGAACCGGCCAACCTTGCGCCTGGCACGGCGCTCGGCCTTGTCGCAGGACAGACCCCAGGCAGTGATGCGGTAGATGTGGGTGTAGCCGATGTCGAAGGTAGGGAAGTACTTCGCGCTGGCAAAGGCCAGACGGGATTTCGCCCTGAGCGTCGGCAGCAGCGCCGGAGCCATCAGCTCGCCGTCCACGTAGACGCAGGTCTCGATGACAGCCATGATGATCAGCTCCTTTCGCTGCACTGACCGGCCAGGAGGCCGGCCGAACTCGGCTTTCCACTGTCCCCCCGGTGACCGGTTTCACCCCGGTCACCCGGGCCTCGCCGCGCTACCTCGCGACCGGACTCGCACGAACAGGCAGGCGAGGCACCCAACCCAGGCCGCGCCCGTCACCGTGACGCCGACCGGTGTCGCCAGCGCCTGGACGGCGCCCGGTGGAACCAGAGCTGCGGCAAGGTTGTACGCCGAGTGGAGAACGACGACCTGCCAGAGCCCACGGGTGCGCTCGGCAATTAGTGCGAGCACGAGCCCTAGAGGTGCAGTCGCCACCGCCTGGACGAGGTTGCCGTGCATACAGGCGAAGATCAGCGACGTGAGCACTGCCGACGTCACGACACCTACCTGCTTGCGCAGCAGGGGATAGGTGAGCCCCCGCAAGAGTGCCTCCTCGCTGAGCGGGGCCACCACGAGAGTCAGCGTGATCACCAGCACCTGAGCCGACGCCTGCTCGGCTTCGCGGTGCCGGTCGAAGCCAGGAGACCCCACCAGCCCATAGAGCATGAGCGCGATCGTCTGACCAGCCAGAAATGTCACTGGCATTGCGAGCAGCACCCAGCGCCAGAACCCCGGGGATCGCTGCGTGCCGTCCATTGGCCCAGGTCCGGGATCGAAGGCGAAGAATCTGGGCCGCAGGTAGCGCGCGCAGACAACAGTCAGCGTGACGATCGCTCCGACGGCGATCGTGGCAACGACCGGGTTCCCGATCCACACCAGAACGAGCGCGGCGAGCAGGATGTACCCGCCGGGGACGCCGAGCATCACGAGCATGCACCAGCCGATGCGGCGCGACGCCGCGAGAGGCGGCTCGGTCCGCGGCTTTCGGTCAGTCTCGGTGGTCATCACAGCGGCTCCGTGATGACCACCTGTAGACGGGTCTCGCCCATGAACGTGTTGAGCTGGAGTCTCCCGAGGAAGCGCAACGCCTCCAGATCGTGGCTGGTAGCGGTCTGAGCAAGCCGGTCATGGTGCTCTTCGGCCGCGTTCCACCACAGGCAGGCAAGACCGGTGCCGGTGACGAGTCGCAGGTGCTGCTTCTCGGTGCCGATCCGGTCCACCCTGAAGCCGTCGAGTGCGACTTCGAAGACCGGCTCGACGAAGCCGTGGCCGAACGGGCGCAGTGTCTCGATGCGGCGCACCAGCTCGATCAGTGGTTCGACGTCGGTCAGTGGGGCGTCGCACTCGGGGCCTGGACCGAGCACGAGGTCACTCGCCGGCCCGATCGAGTCTGCGGCGGCGAGCATTGCGACGCGGGTTGCGCTTTCGAGGATTGCCGAGAGCTTGTCGAGCGCTGCGGCGGTGCGCAGCTTCACGCCACACGCCTGCTGGTGACCGATGGCCCAGAGGTCCTCATGACCCTCGAGCGCGGCGATGATCTCGAACCAGGCTGGGGCCCTGCCAGACCCGCTCACCGGCTCCGACGGCGTCGCCGGCCGGTTCAGCACGACGGCCGGGTGACCGTGCTTCTCCATCATCTGGTTGGCCAGCAGGCCGTACATGCCCGCAGGGGCGGCAGAGAAGTAGACCCATGGCGCCAATGGCTGGTCGCCGTCGGTCAGCTCGGCCAGGTGCTCGACGACCAGTTCCTTGCGGCGCTCGTTGTTCGCGATCACCCGTTGGGCCGCGGCGAGCTTCTGGTTCGTGGTCGGGCTCGTGAACACCGCGAAGCAGTCGGACAAGGGTGTGCCGATCCGCCGGGGGCTGTTCATCGCCGGGGCGACATAGAAGCCGTAGAACCCTTCGTCGATGTCGTCGACGCTTCGGACCTTGCCGGCCTGCGCGAAGGCCTTCAGGAGAACCGCGAAACCCTCGAACGCGGCCAGGTACGCCGCATCGTGCTCACCCGGCTCTGCGGCAAGCAGTTGCAGAAGCGTGGCTTTCTGGACATCGATGCCGTCGGGGTTCGGGTCCAACCCGCCATAAGGGTTCGGAACCGTTCTCGGCGCGGCCGCGGTCAGCAGCCGGGCGATCGAGAGCGAGTCGCGCACCAGTTGCCTGTTCTCGTACAGCACGGGCATGACGTCGGACACGGTACCGAGGCCGGCGAACAGGCGTAGCAGGCGAATGGCCCAGCGCTTTGATGGCTGGTGTGCCGCGGTATAGGCCTCCAGCACCTGGTAGAGAACGTGCGCGCCGCAGATCCCGCGCAGAGCGTAGGTCTCATCGAGGCGGCACGGGTCGACAGTGACATCGGCTGCGCTGCCGGGAGCGAGTTCCTGGTGATGGTCGGTCACCAGGATCTTCCACCCCAACGCCTGTGCGGCGCGCACACCGGCATGGGAGTTCACTCCCCCGTCACAGGTGAGCAGCGTGGTCGTCTCCGGGTAGTGCCGATGAATGTCGGCGATGTCCTCGATGGTCAGGTCGTGCCCGCGGCGGTAGTCGGGGATGTAGAGGTTCACCTCGAACCCGAGCTCCTTGAGCCCCGCGAATCCGAGAACGCCTGAAGCAATGCCGTCCATGTCGAAATCGGGAGCCACGGTGATCGTGCCTCCCGAACGGCGGACGTCTTCGAGCGCGGCCACCATAGTTTCGAGATCCTTCAGCGCGTCGTGCTCCTCGCAGTCGATGGCCTCGAGGTACTCGTCGGTCCAGCCCCTGCGGTGGCGCAGCAGCGCGAACAGGTCGGAGGTGGTTCCGGCACCCTGCCACTGGCGATCGGAGTCGACGAACGTGGGGGTTGTGGTCATCATCATGTCCTTGCTGATCGAATGATCATCTAATGCGATTTTAGCAGCGCGAGCCTCTTCTTGATGCTGTTATCACATCATCTTTGCTTAATCTATAGGAATCGTCATCCAATGACTTTTCATAGATCACTCAATGGCTTATGGTCGACACCATGGTCAAGCGAAGCGTCGTCGAGTCGGACCTGAGCAAGCGTCCGAATGCCGCGACGGTCACCTTCGGACTCTTCGATGATTGGTACGAGATCGACCTCACCGCCAAGGAGCGGCGCGAGCTCCAGGCAGAGCTGAAGAAGTACGTCGAGGCAGCCCGCAAGGCAACGCCGCCTAAGCCGCGAGCAGTCCCTGAGATGACTCCCGAGGAACGTGAGGCGATCCGCGCCTGGGGCCGGGACAACGGATTCAACGCCCAAGGCATGGGCCGGATCAGCAAAGAGTTGCAGGCCGCCTACGACGAGGTACACGGGATTGTTACGGAGCGCCGTAAGGCACCTCCGAAGCCGCGCAGGAGCCCCGGGCCTGAGGTCCCCGAGATGACTCCCGAGGAACGCGAGACGATCCGCGCCTGGGGCCGCGAGAACGGATTCAAGGCTCAAGGCAAGGGGCGGATCAGCAAAGAGTTGCAGGCCGCCTACGACGGCGCACACGGGATCGTCCGGAAGAGATAGCCCGGCGCGGCCCGGTTCGATCATCAGCCTGGGCCGTGAATGCGAGTCCACAGAGCGGTTCCACACATCTCCCCGCCGGCTCCAGCATCACACCGGACGCAGCGAGGGATGCATCACGTCGAAGGTCTCGATGCCGGCCTGGATGGCTCGGGTCCGGCAGTCAACGGTGCCATGGGAGAAGTGTCCCGCCACCAGCGGCACGAGCTGTTGGTCGTGCGATTGCGGGCATCGCGGCCTGCGGCACAGATCGAGGAAGGCCGTGCAACGCACGGAGCTGCCCTGCTCGAGCAGGGCCACTACGAGGTCGACCATCTGCTGGTTGCGGATGAAGCCGGCCCTCTTGCCATAGGTCGTCCAGTCGGCGGGGACGGTCAGGACCTCGAAACCCTCTGCCCGCCACAACATCTCGGCCATGGCGTCCGCGCCGCGACCGTCAGGATCTGCCGGGCAGTGCCCGGATACCAGCAGCGGGCTGGTCACGCTCGACGGTCCCCAGCCCCGCCAGCCCTCGCGGTAGGCGGCACGCATGCCGATCTCGTCGTCCCAGCTGCGCGCGCCGGTAACCAGGTCGACGTGTGAGTACACGGGGCGGCGCGGGTTATTCGCGATTCGCGCCGCTGCGGCATCGTCTGGAGTGACGTGGGGCATGGTAAATCCTCTCGTGCGATGAATCATCTGCGAGACGTGTCCTGCTCAGTTGCGACTGGCAGGCGGGTACAGGAGGACGTCGACGCCGGCCTCGGCGACCGGCGTCAGAGATTCGACGATGCGGTTGGATACGTCGCTCCAGTCGAGTCCTCCGAGGCCGCAGCCAAGAGGCGGGATGGCAATTGATCGGGCTTGGGATTCGATGATTACCTGTCGAAGGGCGACGAGCCCCGCTTCGATCCACTGGAGCTTCGATGGGTCGCGCCAGTGTTCTTTCGTGGGGAAGTTCGCGACCATCACTGTGCGCGGCGAGTGTGTTTCCACGATGTGCACGTCGATGGATCCTATGGACACGAGAGCGGACTGGCAGCGATCGCGGTAGGCGGCGAACATGCTCGGGTAGCGCTGTTTGAACTGCAGGGCGAGACCGGCGCCCATGACTCCTCGTGTGTTGACGGCATTGACGAGGATGTCCGCGCCACTGCCGAACAGGTTCGTTCCGGGGGACTGCAAGATGATCGGCATGATGACTCCAGCATTCAATCGGTAGCGAGCTGATGGCGTGCCTGGCCGGCGGCGCATGCCCTAGTCGGCTGCTGACGCTGAGACCTCATAGGCCATCACGTGCGCAACCGTGTCGATGCATCCATGTCTCTCGACCAAGTGCTCATACACGACGTGCTCCAGGTTGCGGCTGCGCAAGATCGAGTCGCAGTCAGGTACAGGGCATTCGACTGCAATCGTGATCAGAGAGACGTCGGTGGTCACCAGGCACGCTCTCGAAGGCGAGCCGGTCGACAGGGGACGGCTCTCATCTGATGCGTCACGTGCGTGCGCTGGTGTGAGGCATGATTCACGGAACTCTCCTCAGGGGTACAGGAACTGGGCTTGGCCCGACTACTCCTGTTCCGTCCCGTGCCAGCTCCGCTGGCTCCGCAGACGGTCGGCCGGCATGGCTCCCGGCGGAAACCTTCCGCCGGGTGCATGTCGGGGACTGTCCGCGGCGCCAACACACACGGGTTTGTCGTCGCTCTGCCGCGGAATCGACCAACCTGCGTCGAAATCGCGGCAGGGCAAGGGCAGATCACGCGCATCGTGCAGGAGCCGTAGCGAGCACCTCGGCGAGGTCGCGGTGGATCTGACTGCTCCATCGGGTGTGGTAGGAACGGCCCCGACGGATCTCCAGCTCATGGACTGCTGCAGCACCCGACCGGGGGTCGATCTTGATCGAGATGTTCGCGACCAGCCGCTCGTCTTGGTCGTAGACTCCGACGAGCGGTGTGTACGTCTGAGACACGTCCGCTGAGTACCCAGCGATGCAGTTGCGCATGGCAATCGACCATTCACGTAGCTGAGCCTGTGTTGCGGCTACGACGTAGCGAAGGTCTCCTGCCTTGCTGACCGCGGCCAGTCGCTCGACGAGCAGGACGTAGGTCGAGTGCACGGTGCTGGTCGCCTTCTTCAGCTTGTCGAGCCTCTCGGACTCAGCCTTCTGCCGTTCAATGAGCTTGCGCTGCTCAGCGGCATTGCGTCGTTTCAGCCAGCGCTCGCCGTCTGCTGTTTCGAACCACACTGCCCGAGCTATTCTTCGGCGCTCGCTGTCCTCCCGGCTCTGGCGAGCGAGTTCGTTTCGGGTGTGGCCGCATGTGTAGTTGACGGCGTCCTCGAACTCCTTCCAGGTCCGTACGTGCCCTGGTAGCTCTACGTCGACGCCAGGCAGACCGCCGGGCCCGCACATCTCGTCTAGCAGAGCTTCGTAGTTGCGCATGGCGTCCCTGACACACCACGAGTCTCCTTCCTTGCCCCGCCGCCAGTCCCCTTCTCTGACGCGCCTCTTCAGAAGCCGGGCGCGACTCTTCGAGTCGAGACCCCGGATCAGCTTGCCAAACGGTGAGCCGAGCTCGAACCAGTCCGGTAGTAGCACGTCCCGCTCCTGGTGCTGACGTAGGTGAGCGACGGCCCAATCGACCGGCATTGAGCGATCCCAGAGCAGCAGTGCCCAGCGGAGGGCCTCAAGTTTCCCCATGGCCACAGCCTTGACCACGTCGGCACGGACGTTGTCGGCTCCGAAGCAGTTTGCGGCGACATCGGCGGCGGTCTGTGCGCCTACCAAGTACGGCAGCAGGTCGCGCTGGTACTCCGAGCTGGGCATCTGTCCGCGTCCCGGGAACTTCTCGTCCCAGTACTTCATCACGGGGGCAAGCGTGGCTGCCTGCCTGTCGGGCCCGAAGATCTCCCGGGCGGCCTGCCCGAGGGCGGATCGCGAGGTGTGGTAGCGGCCGAGATTAACCGGCGCTTGCATGGGGTCAGGCTCGTCGCCGAGAGAGGCGTTGATGCGCAACGGAGTGACGAGGATCTGACCGACCTCGTCTTTTTCGATGCGGCAGCGGCTAGTCCACACGTCGAACTGCTCGATCGTGCTGTCGGCGAGGATCCCTGCGAAGGTCTCAACGATCTCGTGATGCATCACAGTGTGGATGGTGCCGTCGGCGTGCTCCGCTTCGCTGGTCGTGGCAATTTCGCGCGAGCCGATGCTGACCCGGTTCTTCTGCTCGTCTAAGGGGTCTGCCCGATGCAGCTTCATGAGCTTGGCGCGGTGGGTGACCAACTGCTTGGTGCTTTCGATGCGCAGCACTGTGTCCATGGACGACTCCGATCTTGGAAGGTCTGGGAAGGAGCGAGGCCCCTGTTGCGGTAGTCAGGGGCGCGTCGACAAGCCCTGGTGAGGATGTCCGCACCGGTGTTTGCGGAGTTGTTGCCAGCTGGTCGGCATGAGATCTCGTGGCGGACGAGCCAATAACGAAGCCGGTCGCCGACTCGTGCTTGTCCCGTGCCAGCTCTGCTGGCTATGAGCCGCTTCAGCTACCTCGGGGTCGTCGCCTTGGTGGCTCACTCGATGCGCCCGCAGGGCATCCATTCATCGATTGCTGGCGACGAGCGCGGCGGCTCATCCATGCCATCTGGGCATGCCGAGCGCAGCGAGGTCAGGGAGCGCCAGCGACCGTTGGAACCCGTCGGCTATGCCGACCAACACGTCCTCGGAGCGCAGCGGAGAGGGGCGAGCGAAGCGACGTCTTCAGGGCACGTGTTGCCAGGTTCTCTTATGCCCTTTTTCTTCTCCGCCTTCTGTTCCACGTCCGGAGCGTTAGCGGAGGACTGGAACGCTGGTGTATCAGGCGAAATCGTTGGTACGTACCGGTCCGGACTCTGGGACATCTTGCGCGAAGCGCGTGTACGGTCCGGTGCTGTTTCGCCTGGTCTTGGCCCTCTGATGCTGTTCGCTCTGATCGGCGTGCGTGGCACCGCCGTACGGATGCGCTTTCGCAGTCTCGCGAGGTACGAGCGGCGCACTCTTCCTCCGTCTGTACGGATGCTCGCTTTGGTGGGTCTTCTAATCGCCTACGGCTCCGCAATACCTTGCCGCTAGCGGCTACCGCAGCGGCGCCACAGGGTGGTCCGACGCTCTATCGCTGTGGTGGTTGGCGCTGTGGATCCACAGGCTGTTGCGCCGCGCAGCGGTTTGCCCCTCATCGTGTGCCGGAGTTCGATTGGGCTCTTTTGGGCCGGCATCCGTGACGGTCGTCGGCATCGCTCGTACGACGGCTGTCTTACCGGCACTCGTTGCACCGCGCCCGAGGCGGGCCGCAGGCCCTTCACAGCTACTGCGCAGCAGTCGTGGGCGCATGAAGGAGAGCCAGAAGAGCAGGGCGTGGGAGCGCCGACCGACACTCATCCGGTCCCTGGGTGGGCTCAGCCGCGTTCAGATCTTGCCTCGATGGCGTGCATCACTGGGCTGTGGGAGGACCGGGACGCATCGCGGTCTGCCGCCGGTCCTGTCGCCGAACGTCAGGCGTCGCGCTCCGGGTCGATGCTGGGCACCTGCTGGACCAGGGCCTGAACCGGGGCGGCCGGGATACCAGACCTGTCCCCTATTGGAGCACTGACGAGACCACCAACGGGCCACGGTAGGAACTGGCGGGTGGGCTCGGCTGGGTCTGATCGACGTCCTTGCCGAGTCGTGAGGTGCCCCGGAACGCGGATAGGTCTTTAGATGGTCTTTAAAAGGTTTGCAAAAGACCATTAAATGCTTATAGGATGCGAATCTGATAGAGGACTCAAGGGCGACCTGGCCGAGTCCCGTAGACGAGGCCGAGGAGAGTGCACGGATGACCAAGACCAGTCAGCCAGAGGCGGCAGATCCGCGGCGGCTTCGCTGGAGCGTTCCCGCAGCAGACGTCTCGGTGAACCAGTGGCTCGACCTCCAGGAGAACATCTCGGGCTCGCTCCGGCTGCTGATCCGCGAATCGATCGAGCGCGATGGCTACATCGACGTCGTGAACAAACCGGTAGAGCAGCTGCTCCGACATGGGCAAGCTCTGCCGGCCAATACCGCGGGAACTCTGCCGACCGAACCCTCGCAGGCGAAGTACACCGTTCCGCAGGGCGAGCCGCGCAACCAGTTGAGTGACGCACCGCCGGCAATGGCACACGACCAGGCGTCTTCGCCCGCGGATCAATCTTCCGCGCCGGTCGAGTCCCTCGAAGGACCCGCTGCCGTGCCGGCAGCCACACCAGCGCAGCACGAAGTGCCTGGGGTCCGGGAGCAGGCCTCCATCGACGAAATCATGTCGTCCACCCGCCGGTAGTCGAGTGCCCGACGCAGTGCCCCAGACCACCAGACCATGCAGATGAAGGATCCAGAAATGAGCGAAGCGACCATCCCCCTCACCGGCGGCATCGACGTCGGCAACGGCTATGTGAAAGGTGTCATCCGCAACAACGAGAGCGGAGTCTTCGATGAGATCGACCTCCCATCGGCGGTTACCTCGACAAGCCGACAGAACCCGAAAGTGCCGCTCGCGGACACGTCTGCCGCTGGAGTTCTCAGCGATGACGCTGCGGCTGCGGGTGACGACTTCTACAACCGACTCGACTGCACGATGAGCACTCCCCTGGTTGCTGCGAGTGACCGTCGCATCTTCGGCCGCGCGGCGCTGAATGTGCGCGGCTCGAAGTTCACCGAGTTCGAGGTCCTGGGCAAGCACAGCAAGGTCGACCAAGAACTCGCCAAGGTGCTCGTACTCGGGGTCTTCGCGGTCAAGGCGCTGCGCGACCATGTTCGTGCCACAGGCGCGCTTCCTGACCATGAGCTGCGCGTGAAAGTGCGCGCTGGTCTTGCGCTGCCGATCTCGGAGTTCGTCGCGCGCCGCAACGCCTACGCTGCCGAGTTCATGGGGATTGGCGCCACCGAGCCCGTAGTGCACCTCGTGACGATCAAGAACTTCTCAACGCCGGTATCGGTTCGACTCGAGTTCGTCGACGTCCAGGTCATGGCCGAGGGTGCCTCGGCACAATTCGCGATCACCGACAAGAAGGAGCCGCTCGCCCAGGCGCTGCTCGACGACCTGCGTACCCGTCAACCCGGCGCCTTCGCCGACGTCACCGCGGCCGATCTCGTAACTGTCCGAAACACCGTTGGTGTGGACATCGGCGAGGGCACCGTCAACTTCCCGGTCTTCACCGATGGCAGGTTCAACCCTGAGGCTGCGTTCACGCTCGAGCAGGGCCACGGTACGGCGCTGATGAATGCCATGGAGCGCATGAGCGAATCCGATAAGGCGTTGCAGTTCACATCGCGCAAGCAGCTCGCTGACTTCCTCCAGGCTCCACCCTCGGTACTGCAGAAGTCACGGCACGAGCGTGCTGCCGGCTTCGTCGCCGACGAAGCCACCTACCTGGTCGACGCGATCGTCTCCGCGTTCGGTGACGTCCTCTCGCAGGCCGGCGCGACGACCGAGGTGGTCTACGTCTACGGCGGTGGCGCGGGTCCGGTACGCGAGATGCTGCACCCACGACTCCTGCAGGCCGCCGGCGACGTCCCGGTCCTCTACCTCGACTCGAGCTACTCACGCCACCTGAATCGTGAAGGCATGTACATCGCGGCACGCCACGTGGAGATGGCCAGCACCGTGCAGGCGGTCGGCGAGCCCGACTCGTGAGCAGTTACAGGCAGATCGTGAAGCTGCTCGTGGCAAACGCCGGCGAGAAGCGAATGTCGGAAGTCTTCGACGACTTCGTCGAGATGTCCGCGCTCGCCGTCCGGAACGCGGTGGATTCCTGGGGGTACGACGAGCGCGAGGAGCAGTACCTGCGCACCGCAGGTCGCTATGACCGCGACGAGCTGAACCGCTTCGCGCACGCCCTCGCGCTCGTCGTGAACGCGATGGAGCAAGCACCCTGCGACGTACTCGGCCGCCTCTACATGGAACTGGAGCTCGGCAACGGCCGCCTCGGCCAGTTCTACACCCCCTACGACGTCGCCAGGCTCATGGCAGGGATGCAGATCGACGCAATTGCCGAGCAGATCCAGTCCCAGGGTTTCGCGAGTCTGTACGAACCAGCATGTGGAGCAGCCGCGTTCATCGTCGCCATCACTCAGGAGATGCGCACCGCCGGACTGAACCCCCAGACCCAGTTACACGTGACGGCAGAGGACATCGCACCCCAAGCCGTCCACATGGCCTACATCCACCTGTCGCTGCTCCACGTTCCCGCGGTCGTACACCGCAGAAACACCCTCACCATGGAGACGTTCGACAGCTGGCGAACACCAGCCCACATCCTCGGCGGATGGGGCTGGAAGCTCCGCCATGTCGACACGGTGGAGAGAGCGCAGAAGCTGCTCGACTCGCCGGCGACCTCCGGTGGACCCTCATTCACCACAACGGACCACAGGATGGCTCCAGGCTGCACCAACCTGGATTCGGGCCATGGTGGACGGTTGCACCCGTCACGACCGGATGCCCGGACCGGCGGCACCCTAATGCCTCTGGGGACGGCTCGATAGACAGACGGCCTCAACCAAAAAGAAGCCCTCCCGGATCAGAGAGATCCAGGAGGGCTTCTTCGGGCGAAACTAGGTCGTTGACCTGTGACGTGCGCGGATGACCATCAGCAGCTCGCCGAGCATATTCATACCGGGAGTCTGCTCATGCCTCGGGCAGAAGCACGAGCCCCAGTACTGGTCGTGCCAGTGATTTGTCTCCACAAGCACGCGGCCCTCGGTACGCACGAGTTGGTAGCGAAGGGCAGGGACCGCGAATTTGGCGGTTAACACTTGCCGCATGGCCCAGACCCGCACGCCAGCATCCCAACCGGGCCGAAGGGGCACCCGGCGCCCGCGGCGCTTGCTCTCCCCCGGCGTCGGCGCCTCGAGCACGTGATGCTGCTGGTCTTCGTCGACGGTCTTCAATGCGTTGAACGCGTGCTCCGCCGAAGCAACCTCGGCGTCCAGGAGCGGCATGAGGAACGGTGTCTGGTCAAAGTTCGACAGGAAAGCGAGCTCTCCGGCGAACATGGGTGACTGATCGAACTGGCCCACGGCTATCACTCCAAGTTTTATCCACTCGTCTGGCCGGGCGCCCCCGAATCAGCTGTGCTGATGCCTGAGGTGCACCGCTGAGCGCAGAAGGGCAGATCTCGCTGGAGCGAGGCTTGCCGCAGGCTGGCGCGATCGGAGCGGGCAGCTCACACCACAATGCCCAGCTCGCCGGCCAGCTCTTCCAACTCTGCTGTAAGCCGGCGCAGGTCGGCTGCAGCCGCAGACCAAGCGAACTCAGATGTTGCCTCGAGCCCCATAGCACTTAAGCCCCGTGCAACCTCGCGCACGCACGGCAGGTACTTACGAAGCCGACGCAGCATCCGCTCATCCTGCCCGTATCCCAGCTGGTAGGGGATCGATCCAGCATTGTCTTTGAGATCGCTGGCCTTGATCAACAACGCGGGAATCCGCGACCAGGCCAGTGCCGTCATGTGGATCTGGTAGCTCTCCAGGTCGACCACGGCAGCAGGGTTCGTGACCTGATGCACGTGCTGTGCCGTCCCATCGCCGAAGAGCCGAGCCAGGCAACCCCGTGCCGTCTCGGCTTGACGACCAAATATGCGGAGCAGTTCTTCGGAGCAGTCCTCTACTACGTCATGCAGCAGAGCCGCGGCCAAGACCTCTGGATCACGAACGCCCCATCGCATCAGCCGTAGCGCGACGCGAAGCGGGTGCTCGATGTACGGCACCCACGGCAGACGACCACGAACGAACCTGGTTTGCCTGCGGTGCAGGAAGGATGCCATCGCAGCGGCGGAGGTGATGAGCTCGCTCGACTCGGGCATGAGTCGGTGAACCTCACGGCCGAGCTCGAAAACGAGCATCGACGGATCCATCTGTTTGAGTGGGACCTGCGGAAAGTCAGTGGGCAGTGCGCTCATGGTTGTGCTCGCATTTCTTTGTGGGAACGAGCTACTCGATGGTCGCTACTCCCCCGGCGCTGCAACGCAGCGCACACCTGCCACCCGACAGCCTCTTCAAGAGAGCGGGCGCAAGTGAAACGGTGATTGGCGCCGGGTTCGGTGGCGTAGCTCGTCCCCGCAGATCAACAGCGCGGGCCACAACGGAGCCGGCTGCTCTCAGAGCAAGCTGGCGCCGCGGCGACTACTGCGCCAGGATCAGGTATGTGAGCTCCGAGACCCCCGAGAAGCCGGCCCCCGTGCCCTCCAAGATCGAGGAATCAGCATCTTCGATTGCACTCGGCCGCCTCGCCCGCGTTGCATGCGCCCTGGTTGGCACCGCATCCGGAGCGGCGGGAGTTGTGGGAGTCTTCACCAAAGATGCGAGCAGCATCGGCGTACCAGTCCTGCTCGCGCTGGCGGCCTTCTTTGGATATCGCGGTGTCAGGGCAACGCCTCCGCAGCCTGCGCGTGGGCGAGTACGAGGCTGCGTTCGACCGGATCGCAAACGCAGTGACGCATCGCGTGCTCGAGAACCCCGCGGTGCCAGACGAAGCGAAAAACGAACTGGCAGAGGCACTCGACGGCGTACATGCCGACCTGCCCTCCAGCACCCGACGTGCAGTCGCGGAGGTGCTCTCAGATCAGCAACGTGCTGAGGCATACGAATCAGACTTACGAGCGGAGCTTTGGAGGCACTTTGGCCCGGCTGAATACAGGGCTGAGACCGGGCTCCAGGACGGCTCGACCGGGATCATACTGAAGCGGGGCGCGAGAAGCATCATCGTGCAGGCAAAGTTCACGCGCGCACCGACGTTCCGAGCACAAGATGCGTCCGGATTCGCTCTCCGGGCCGACTTTGGCGTACCGGTGATTCTCGTGGCCCCCGCCCCGCTCGGGCCAGGCTCTGTTGGGGTATTGGCCCAGCTTCTAGGCGACGACAACCTCGAGTTCGTGCAGTGGCGAGGGTCTGCCGATAACGGAGTGCTGCTGGAGACCATCAACCGAATGCTAAACCAAGCCAATCGACCTACCGCATGACCGGCATCCAACAGTCAACTCAGGCCCCTACAACGGATGTAATCGTCGTCGAGGCCACAAGCCACTGAGCCGAGCGACTCGGTGGCGTGCTTCAGGGCGCCGGGCTGCACTCTGGCCGCCGCCCTCTCAGTCCGTTCACAGCTGCAGCCTGCCGTCGCTGCGCTTGATCGGTCGGCAGAGTATTCGGGCCATCGCGAAGGGTGGAATGCTGACTGGTCAAACTGATCACTCGTCACGCTCGGGAACCGGCTCGGTCGGATACAGCTGCTGCCACAGCCACAGCAGAAACTCGTCGTCGTTGTCCCAGTCGTCGTACTCGGTCGCGGCGTCTATCGCCTCAGGGTGCAACCCCTCGCGATCGCCCCGGAGGAGCCGGACGAACTCCTGCTTGAATGTCGCCATCTGCAAGTCATCAGGACGATTCGCTTGCGCGCGACCTACCAGCAGATCAAATTCATCATTCCGAACTTCCGGATGGTAATACGCTTGAATGAGACCGAGGAAGGTCGCAAACGGAACCGTCTTATCCTTAAGCCAGTACATGTCAATTCCGGGCATTCCAACGCTCCTTGCCATCACAAATCTCGGGACAGTCGAGGGAAGATTGTTCCGATCTCATATCCAGTACCGCCAAGGTTCCTCTTGAAAGTTACTGCGATCTCACCGCCTTCAAAGGTCGGTATCTGCTCCACCTCAGGCTCTTTAACTGATCCTAGGTCGCTCCCCGAATCTCGCGCCTGCAGCCACTGCTTACGCTGCTTCTTGGACTCTGGCCAGTCTTTGAGTGCGAATCCAGAGCAGAATCGATGTCCGTCCGGGCCGAGAAGATCAGCAATCGGAATTGGGATCAACAGGGGCTTGAAATTCTCATCCCATCGAGCTGTGAGCACCGCCCGAACGTCGGGATGCTCAGTCGCTCCGAGGTACGCAGCCGCGAAGGCTGTCGCGTCGTGAATCCTTGTGGCGTCTCGACCGCAGTAGTGCGGCTTGGTCGGGTCGAGGCCATCGATACCGAGAGCCCTCTTTCCTGGGTCCAACTGAGCGGGATCTTCGTTATAGGCCACCCTGCGAGCCTGCATTTCGTCAGTACCCATCGCACCATGCCGGATGTGACCGTGGCCACCTCCTTGATCGATTGAGACATACACGCTTTGGACTACGGGTTCGCAGTCGACTACCGGCTCCAACCAGGGCTTAGAATCCTTGTGGTTTGCCACGTATAGAACTGCATTTCGCCCGTCCTCGGCACGTTGGACGTCGACGTCGAGGGGATCTTCATCTGGTGGAGGGGTGTTCAGCTCGATGGCATCCGGTTTCGGCGGTCGTGACATTGTGAATTGCTCAGGGTTCCAGCGATCGAAGCGCGCCCGGACGATCTCACCGTTGACTTCGGCATCGGCGCTGAAGAGGTCCCAGCGATCTGCGGTTTCGCGGCCCTTGCTGACGTCGTCGTCGATGCTGTCATTGTGATGGTCGTCGTTCGACGGTCCCTCCGAGGTATCGGGTGAGCTCTCGGGATTGGCGACCGGATCGCGACTTCGATCAGTAGCGTCTACGGCTGCGTACGGCACGTCTTTGTGCACAGACTCGGCATCGTCATCAGCGACCGCTGGCTCGTCAGTGCGGGCTCGCTCTTCGTCTACTATTCGGGCCGGATCGACGCCCGCAGTGCGTTCGCCGTCGTCGACATTGCGCCGTTCAGGAGGCGCTTGTTCCTTGGTCTCGATGTTGCGGTCCTCTATTTGCTTGCCAGAGTGGGCGCCGTCGTCAGCTCCGTCATCCGAGTTGGCCTCATCACCGGATCCCCAGCCAAGGCGTGTAAACCTCGGGTCCTCCAGCATCTTTTCGCGCATTCCCGCGGGCGCCCGGTCAGCGGCATCCTGGGCGATCGACGTCGAGTCACTGGATGACTGTGCGTTCTCGCTCGTCGCTGTGTCACGTCCAGAGTGCTGGTCGGCAGAGTCTTCGCCATCACGGACTGGTCGTATCGGGGTTTGATCTGGCCGGTCGTCCTGTTCCTTGTGCCCGCGTGAGTCGAGCGAGTCCTTGGCCGGCCCGGCAGC
Source organism: Kribbella sp. NBC_01245 (assembly GCF_036226525.1). Lineage (NCBI taxonomy): Bacteria > Bacillati > Actinomycetota > Actinomycetes > Propionibacteriales > Kribbellaceae > Kribbella > Kribbella sp. NBC_01245. Next base: position 6,447,595 of record NZ_CP108487.1, on the reverse strand, counting down.
GGCCCCGGGTCGCCCCTCGACCGCTCGGTACCCGGGATCGGTGGTGTCCTGCTGAATGCTGGGTTCTGGGCTGTCGACAGCCTCAGAGATGGCAGGTTCGATCGAGGCGTCGCGGCCGGGGGTCTGATCGGACGGGCGGTCCGGTTCGACGGGCTCTGGCCTACGCGGCCGGTCCATGGCGCTACTCCCCCGCGCTATTCAGCGTCCGGAAGACATATCGATGCCACTCTCCAGGCACAGTCATCATGTGCGTTCCCGTGAGTCTGCAGCTACTCGACCGCGTGATCCGCCCCAGCCCGCCTGAACGTCGTACTTGGACATCTCTGAGCTCAGCGCTAGGTATCCGTTGTAGTCAGTCGAGCGCCTTTGTGGGGTGCCAATCGGGCAACAGTTCGTTGTCACGCGGGTAAACCTCCTGATCTTCTCGTAAGAGGTCATCGGTGGCTTGTTCCCCGAAGGGCCGGCGATCGTAGTCGAACTCGGCTTCGATTCGACTGTCCGGGTCGACTATGAAACTGGCGTTGTACCAGGTGCCTTTGCCTGGTTGATACATCTCTGCTCGGAGCAGGTCGCAGGCGATACGTCCGGCGCGCTCGATCGTGTTTGAGACGTCCGTGGAACCGTCTCCCATGTCGATCTCGAGGTCTGTGCCGATCATGCCTGCCGCGCCGGTCGCAGAGAGTCGGAGGAGTCGCCAACCGGGGGGAGCGGCGCGGAGCATGGCTGCACCAATCTCGGTGAGTTGCTCGCTGCTCTGCTCAAGCACTGGGGTCATCCTTTCGCTGCGCTGGCTCGTGAGTCTGCAGCTACTCAGGTGGATTATCCGCGTGATCGACCCAGCCTGCCTCAATGTCTTCCTTGGTCATCCCTGAACGGAGCTCTACGTGTCCGTTGTAGGCCTCGTCGACAGCCCAAATGCGCCCACCCGGCTCCTCAGGAAGAATGGACCGAGCCCACAGCATGACCTCGATCGCCTGTTCATCTGTGCCATCGGTGTAGATGCCGTCGCGGGCGCGGAAGTGGAAGATCTGGAACGCCGGCTCGCCCGGCCGATCGATCCGTGCCGCGATGTCGACAGGCGATTCGTCAGGCACCTCTGGTACGAGGGAAGTCACCTGTGCCCCGAAGCCGTCGACGACCGCCGTCTCGAAATGCTCCTTGGCCAGATCGAACCCGTCCGCGTCGGGCGACAGGATGATGATGTTCGGCATTAGTGCTCTTCCTCCGACCAGACCTGGATATCCAGGTCGATGTCCTCGCCGAGGATCCTTCGTGCTCGCTCTCCCAGGAAGCGCGCTGCGGCGTCCGTACTCGTCACGAGTCTGATCCTCTCAACGGGATTGGCATTGTGTTGCACGACACTTGCATAGCGGTACATCTCGCGATCGAACGGGCGCAGCATGACCTCGAGCATGCGCGGCGGCACTGTGCCCTCATACAGGCTGCGATCGGGACGCGTCACATACTTCACCTCCACCACGACCACCGTGTCAGGGTCGATCTCCAGGCCGTCTGCCCAGATCGTGCTGCCAGGCTCCGCCGTCTGTAGTTCTACCTCGACATCTCCAACGCGCGCCCTTTGGTATTGCGCCCACGGTTTATCCGACGTGACCGGTTTCGTGTGTTCCGGATCAGCCAGCCGTTCTTCGACCCAGCTGCGACGCTTCTCGGGATCCGTCCACTGGCGCTCCTCCAAACCAGTCTGAACACTGCCCGAGGCATCGGCGTTCGACGCCAGCAGCGAAGTCTCTGACTCCTTCCGGCCTTCTGCGACAGTTTTGCCATCGGGGAGCGTCGTGAGCGACTCGCCTTCTGGCATCGCGGCATCCTGCACCGTCGACTGGGTGTCAACTGCAGCATCGAGCCGATGTCGCTGCTCTTCATCGGCACCAACTGTTGCAACCGCGTCCACTTCGTCGACGCTGCGTTGGTCGGCCAGCTCACTGTCGGAGCGTGGTTCTGTGCTCTTCGGGTCGTCTCTGGCTTCGGAGTCCAGGGTCCTGTCCTCGGGCGTAGCCGCGATCTCGTCTGCTTGGTTCGGAGCGTCGGCTACGACCGGCGTCTCCGGACCGGCGCCCGCGGTCTCCTCACTGCTGCTCGCGGAGTCGCCTTCGGCTTGCTTCTCGGGAGAAGGGGGTCCGTCGAGGCTGTCGGAATCGAGACCCGCAGGCTCGCCGTTCCGCGTCGCTGGCTCGGGCACATCAGCGATCTCCGGTTCGCCGCCGTCCTGTCGCCCCTCAGGACCTACTGCCTGTTCCCTCGGGTCTCGAGCACGGACATCGCCTTCTTTTCGGGAGTGAGCATCGCCGCCGGATCCCCAGCCGAGGCGCGTAAAGACCGGGCTTTGAAGCATCTTTTCGTGCATTTTCGCGGGCAACCGGTCAGAGGCATCATGCGCGGCCGATGTGGCCTCGCAGGACGTCTGTGGGTTTTCGGTCGTTGCTGCGTCGCGGCGGTTTCGCTGGTCCACGACGTCTGCGGCGTCACCTGCGGGCCGATTCGACGGTCGATCCGGCCGGTCTTTCTGAACCTCGTCCAGCCGCGAATCAGGCGAGTTTTTGTCCGGCCCGGTCGAGGCTGCGGGTCGCCCCTCGACGGTTCGCTCGGCCGAATCGGCGGCACCCTGCTGCACGCGGGATTCCGGATCCGGCCGGTTGCCGGCAGGGTCCGGGCCTGTCCGCTCTACCGGAGCGTCAGGGGTGGGAGCTGAGTCGGAAGGACGGTCCGGTTCATTGGGTTCGGGTCTGCGTGGTCGGTCCATGTCGCTACTCGCCCGCGCTTTCCAGCGTCCGGAAGATATAGCGATGCCAGTGTCCGGGCACGGTCAGTCCGTGGGTCGCCTCGAGCAGTTGCGAGTGCCAATCGGTGGCGGTGGACAGACTGGCGGCTGCACGAAGCAGAGTGCCATTACCGAGCAGCAGCTCCGACGGCACGCTGACGGAGCCGACCTTCATGAAGCTCCAAATCTGCTCCTCGATCGTCGATCCCCACAGCTTCAGCCCTCGCTTGCCCCACTCTTCGGTCAATGGATGCGGCGCGTCGACTGGCCCGGAATAGGTTCGCAAGGCGTCGGCAACATCGGCGAACCGGAACGCTCCGGCCTGCCACTCGATCTCTGTAGCCGCACAGCTGAGCTCTTGCTCCCTCACGACACCACGTACGACCTCGGTTAGATGATCGGTCAGCCTGGCCGATACGACGTGGCCTTCGATCGCCTCCAAGCGTCCGGCCACGGCCGAGCCGACTGACTCGCCGATCGCGTGCTCGACCACCTCTGGCGAGACGTCGTCGAACACCCACGGGGATACGGGTATCGGTCTAGGCGCGGCGGCCAAGTGAGCTACCGTCAGCAGCTCGACCCACACCACGAATCGCGGGTTCTGCTCAAGAAGCTGGGCAACATCCGCGATCTCGCGAACTGTGGAAAGTCGATCACTGTTGCCCCCTCCACGCGAGCGGGTCCGGCGATCGGCAGCCTTGACTGTCGGTGGTGTAGCGGCTCGTTGCTCGCGTGGTCCGCCGTGCGGGATGCGAACTCGGACGGGCCTGTCCATGCCGTCAGTGAAGACGGCGGCCTGGCCGGGTGGGAGTGAGACGACGGCTCGGGATTGGGGTTCGTCGAGGTTCATGGTGGCGCCGACGGTTTCGCGGTCGTCGGCGGCGGGCAGCCGGTGCAGGATCTTGAGGGCGGAGTTCTTGACGACGTCGGGGATGACCTTGCTGGGGATCTGTTCCGCAACGACGATGCCTTCGCCGTACGCCCGGATCTCGGCGAGCAAGCCGGCAAACATCTCCACTGCGTGACTAGTGGTGCCGTCAGTACTTGCCTTGAGCAAGCGATGGGCTTCTTCGACGACGGTCACGTGGCGCAGGCTGGAAGACGGTCCACGCCGCATGCGAAGGTGTTCGATCAGCCGGATCAGTACGACGCCCATGCAGAACGCTTTGTCCTGGTCGTCGCCGACATCTTCGAGTTCGAGGACGACGTTGCGACTGAGCAGGTCAGCGACGTCGAGCGGGTATCCCCCGCCGAGAAATCGGCCAGGTGTCCCGAGGAGCAATGACGTCAGGCGGACATCGACGAAACCACGGACGTCCGCCGCGAGCTCAGCGCCGTATCCGATGTCGTCGACCACCGCACGTGCTGTCGTCTGCAGGTCGGCCAGCGACGGATATTCGGTCCCGCCCCGGCTCAGCGCGAGATCCCAGCCGTAAGCCGTGTAGCACCGGTTCAGCGCCTGGCTGAGCACCTGAGGGAACGGCTCGTGCGCCTCGAACGCGGCCAGGAACAGCGCACGCACGAGATCCAGGTGTGTCTGCAGCGGAAAGCCGGCCTCCGGTTCGAGCGGGTTCAGGCTCAGCGGTACGGCGTCCGGGTCGCCGAGCCGAATGACCGCAACGCTCGAGTCCGAGCCCAAGCGGCCGGCCATCGCCGCGTACTCGGCCTTCGCGGGCTCGATCACCAGCCACGGTATGGATGCGGCAGTGAGCCCTTCGAGCAGATGCCGGATCGTTTGCGACTTGCCGGACCCCGTAGCGCCGGCGACGAATGCGTGCCGGTTCAGCGTGTCCTGCGAAACCGTCATGGCCCCGACCGCCCGTCCAGCCGCATCAATGACATCGCCGAGCGGGATCCCGTTCGCCGGTGTCTCAGGCGTCAGGTCGAACCGCACCTGTTCGACCACACGAACACCGGCGATCTCACGCACCGGCGGTCGCCCGATCGCAGCAAGCAGCTCGCCCGTCGCCTTGAAGCCCGTCGGCTCGGGTGCACTCGCCTCGACCACGGCCGCTTCAGTGCGAATCGCACGCTGTGGAGTCAAGGCGTAGGGGGTGGCGTGCAGGTCGGCCACCCCGGCGAAGGTCTGCGCGACAAGTCTCGCGCTGGCTTCATCGGCCCCTCCTGCGAGGATCTGCACGGACCACAGGCCGCCTTGTGCGGCGGAGAAGTCGCGGTAGCGGGCGCGGTTGCGCTCCAGCTCGAGCGCGTCCCTTCCTGAGACCTTCTCGCGGTCCAGCCCCATCGTCATCTGCAGATGAAGGTCGTCGAGCAGTTCGGAGCGCTCCCCTGTTCCGACGGGAGCAGCCGTGATCAGCCAGGCGAAGGCCGGCAAAACCTCGGCCAGGTCCTCCAGCGTTCCGGCTGGTTCGACCTCGGCCTCGGGCAGCGCGGTGAGTACGTCGTGCGCGCCGTTCACCTCTACCCAGTAGGGAAAGTTCACCGAGTCCGCATCGGCAGCTCGTGCGCCGACCGGATAGGACACTGAACCGTCCACAGGCTCGATCCCCACCCGGACCTCGATCGGCCCGCCGGCCACCGCGCGAGTCCAGCAGAAACTGAACGGCCGCCCAGCCGATGCGAGCATCCTCAGCGTCGGCAACAGCCCGCGCCGAAGTGCGGCGAGGCGTTGCGCCGCACCCGTGTCCGGCCCGCCGGCCAACGGCACCTCGGTGATGCGCCACTGCGGAATCGCGCTGTTCGAGATCATGAATCCCCCAGCCGCGGATCGCAGTCGCCGAGCCGCGGACTCGCCGGATCGAGCGGGTCCACCATCACGAAGGCAGTCGGTGACAAGCCCTGCAGCACTGTCGGCTCCATCGAGTACTCATACGTGCGCTGATACCCGACCGACGTACTCTCCGTAGAGCCGCTCGACTCCGAGCTAGAGATCGCCTCCGACCACGACGTTCCACCGGTGGTCGACGTCGAATACTGCTCACCAGACGTCTTGGAACCAGACCGGTGCCGCCGGCTGAACAGCAATCCAAAGGTCGTCTGCCGACTGTCCGATGTCTGTACGCCGACCGAATCGCTCGTCGAGGCACTGTTGCCCCGCGTGGTGCTGTCGGACGTCGAGGTGGACGTGTTCGTCCCGTGCGAGTAGGTGAACTGGCTCGCCACCAGTCGGTGCTGCCGTCCGATGAAGGTCGCAGCCTGCTCGGCTTCCTTGGCGTTCCCGAGGCGCATGAACAGCACCGCGTCCCCACCGCCCAGGAGCTCCACGGCACTGTCGCGCAGATGCGCGAACAGCAGCACGAGCCGGAGCCCGTTGCGCCGGCAGATGCTGTCGAACCGCTCGAGTTCCGGCCTCGCCACAGCATCCGCTCCAGCGATCACGACGATGCGTTCCCCAAGCCCCGACAGCTGACCGCGCTGGATTCGGACCATCGTGATCTGGAACATCAGGTGCCGCAGCAACGAAGCAGACAGCTCCGACTCACGGGGCGACAGCTCGAATACCCGCAACGAAACCTCGTCGCCGTCCCACCCGTCCATCGGCTCGTCTCCGGTCACGGCAGCCATCCGCCGCACGCCAGCAGCCAGCTTGAACAATCGTGCCTCCGCCGTACGCCGGGCAGACTCGCTCAGCAGATCAGCCAGCTTCATGTACTCAGGACGCGTCAGCTCACCCCGCTGATCCGGAGTCAGCTGCCGCAGCAACACCTGAAACGCCAAATGCAGCCTCGTGAACGTAACCGGGCCGTCGGTCAAGCACTCAACAATCTGCTGGACCAAGCTAGCGTCGACACCGCGCGACTCGTTCTGCTCGGGCTCTGCCCCGCGCAGCCCTTCAGCGATCACCACACCGATCTCGTCCGGGTTCAGACCAGTCAGCGGATTCAGAGCCTTCGTTTCGTTCGGTACGACGGCCGACCGGATCGGTGCGCCGTATTCGCCGGCCATGCGGCGCAGCGGCTCAACGACGGCATCCTGGGTGAGGTCGAGCACCACCAGGCGCCCGCCCGCACTCATCAGCGAGCTGCCCATCGCGAGCAGCGCAGCACGCCAGCCGGCCGCAGTCCCGCCGTACAGGTCGACGCGCTCCTTGGTTACCGGGCCTACCGGCACCCACGGACGCACTGCACTGACCTGCAGCGCCTTCGTCTGCTCCCGCTGACTCAGCTCCTGCTGCCAAACCTGTACGTCGCGCTCGAATCCGGCCATCGTGGTGACACAGTCGGCCAGCCACCGCTGATGCTCCTTGACCGCAGCCCGGCGCAGCATCTCCGGACGGCCCCACCGCAACCAACCGAGACCCACTGCCATCACGGCAGGCACCAGGGCCAGCAACGGATCGACTGCGACGTAGACCACAACGGTTGCGGCAACAACCCCCGTCGTCGCCCAGGTCAGGACGGGGCTCACCCGGGCTGCAGAAGCACGCTTGGTCTCCAACGTCGCGAGCGTCGACGGGGGCGGCACGGCGGGAACTGGTGGGTCTTCCTGCTCGACGACCACGACCTCTTGCCCGCGGTACTCCCAGCCCCACTGCTCGGCTTCATGGGTCGCAACGATCGGTTCAGCCATGCGACGCCCCGGTCAGCCGCTCCAGCACCACACCACGCGCCAGGTCGGCGAGGATCGCCTCGGCCTCAGCCACGGTTGCCGTCGCTCGGCTGACTGTGGTGTCCCATTCCGTGTCGTCCGCGACGGTGAACCTCCGGCGGCATCCAGCGCAGTGCGTCGCGGACGTGTCGGACCAGGAGGCACAGTATGAGCAGCGGCGCGCCTGCAGCAGTCGCTCCGCTGTGGATAGTCGCCGCCGCTCCATCAGCGCCCGCTGCCAGCGGGCTTGTGCCTGCGGCAGGTACTCGACCAGCTGCTGATCGGTGAAATTCATGCCGCGCCCGGCCAGGACAGCCGCCGTCAGCCTGGCTGCGGCATCCCGGTGGACCGCGGTCGCCTTCCCGATCGGGCCGACCGTCACCAGTAGGGGGAACCAGCCGAGTGTCTGCAGCCGCAGGGCCGCGCGGCCCCGATTCCAGCGCAGGGACATGCTGGAGCTGTCGTCGGGATCGATTGTCCAGCCGGCTGGGCGCAACGCGCTCTCAAACAAGGCTCGCTGCGGGGCATCCAAGGCGGCATGCGGTAAAAGCAAGTGGGTGTGCTGCCGACCTTCGAGCCCGGCCCGCGTGCCAGCCACAGCATCCTCCCGAAAACGTGCGGTCTCCCCAGTGGGCCGCGCCAGGGCAACTGTAGTTACTGAACGTGCCCAGCGCACCACAAACCGGCGAAGTCGGTTCACAAATGCACAAGCGGTGTTTGTGCTGTGCTCCCCTTCGGCTGGCTGTTCAGTCGCTGAGAATCTGGCTGATCAGCTCCCCTACCTTCGATCGTTCCTGCGGCGTAAGTACTTCCTGAAAGCCGTCGGTGCCGTGGAAATCGTCCAGATAGGCAATCAGTGCCTGCAGCAACGCGATGCATTCGAGCGCGTAGGCCGGTAGGCCGTCGTGTGTCTGGAGCTCGGTCCCTCGCACGCCCGCCTCACGCGCGGTCGTGGCGTTCCAGCCGGCTGCCGGGTTGCGACGGCGAAGCTCCAGCCCGGTCCGCGGCTCGAAGAACTCATCAGCACGAGCGGCGTTCTTGCCCAGTCCTGCGATGAACTGTGTGACCTCTGCACATTCGGCTGGCGTCAGAAACTGGTCGAAGCCGTGCGGGGCGTGGAGTTCGGCGACGTAGGCAGCGAGTGCTTCGGTGCAGTGGATGATCGCAGCCATCTCCCTGTCGGACGCAGCGTCTGCGATCGCGGCGACCTGGGCTGGGGTGTCGATGACGTCGTCGATATCCAGATTCAGGCCGGGTACTGTGCGCTGGCGTTCGGCTGATGCAGGTTGAGTCATGGCCCGCCAATCCCTCGTCGGCTGCGCTGGTCTGCGCTTGCACCTTGGCCTAGTTGCTTGGCTCGTCGTCCAGAGCCAGCAGTCAGGGAGCTTAGTGGACGCTGCTGTGGCGATCCCCGCAAGACGTGGATCGGAGAGCCGATGGGAGGGCGATGGCGCAGTATCCAGGCTTCTGTGCCGGGGTTGCTAAAAGCGAGCCAACCGGCCGCATCTTCGATGACCACGTCTTTGCGCACCAGGGCGTCGCAGGCCGGCTCGAACTGGGCCCGATCTGCTCTTGGCAGGTGCGCACGCAGTACTGCGCGGTCGCGCGGGAGGTTCCCACCGACGCTAGCGAGGGCTTGTGCGACTGACTGTTCTGCTGGTGTCAGAATGTGCCATTTCGGTGCGTGGACTTGGCGGTCCAGCTTGGCGATGGCCCGTTCGATGCCGTGGTCCGCGGCGGCCACGGTCAGCAAGGCTGAGTTGGGCGACATTGCCTTGCAGGCCTCGTGGGCGGCTAGCTGTAGGCGTTGTGGATGTCCCCGCGAGACGGTCAGGAGTCGCTCGTAGGCGCCCGGCTCAATGGCGATTCCGCGCGCTCCGGCCGTGTGCACCAAGACCGCCTGGGCCTCGCTTGGTGTCAGGGGACCGAGCCGACGGGCGTTGAAGACACCAGCGCGATCGGCCCGGGCGAGCCGTAGGTCGCCGGCGGGAGCGCTGGTCGCAATCACGCCGACCGGAGACCCCGCACGTGAGCATTGCTCGAGACCGTTACAGAGCTGCCGGAGCTCGGAAGGCGACCAGTTCTCGAGGTCGTCGACCAGGATCATGGCGGGGCGGGCGGATCGGGCAGCACGCTGGCCGGCGTCTACTAGCTGCTGTGCGACGTCGCACGAGGTCTTGGAGGGCCCGATCTCGACTGAGGCGCCTACACCGCGCAGCAGTCCAATCGAAAGGCTGCCGCCGTGGACGCTGCCCTTCAGACGCGCCGACCGCTCTCGAGCTCGTGCCGCGAAGCCGCGCATCCGTTGGGCGTCGACGCTGTTGCGGAAGATGTCGCTGAGGTCGTGCGAGTCGTATTTGCTGATGACCGCCACCTGCCAGCCACCATCGGCCAACTGCTTGCTGGCGGCGTTGAGGAGCGCTGTCTTGCCGATGCCTTGGGTGCCATGAATCAGCAAGCCGTTCGTATCACCAACCTCCCCTGCGGCGACCCGCTGAGCAAGATCCCGGATCGCATCGAATTCGGCGGCGCGCCCATGCGGCCACAGGGGTACGTCACCGGGCTTAGGTGTGAAGGGACTGCCGTAGCTCATCCCGCCTCCTGCCCATGTGACCTCGGTCTGAGTCTCGATCGTAGGTCGATGAACCGGATCCCTGCAGAACTGCCTGTGGATAACTCGCAGCGCAACAGCGAAGCAGGCCTAGCGAACGGGGAGTCCTGCCATGCGGGGTGGGGCCTGGGTCGCGTCAAGTCGACGCTCGCATCAGGCATCGTCGGGGTGTGGTTGTGTCTGACCTCGACGGTGAGGCAGCATGGTTACAGTCTGGGAGCACCCCGCCTCCGTCATGGGTTGGTGGATTCAGTGCGACTGGATCATGAATGCCCCGTCTGATGCAGGTGCGAAGCAGAGGTACTCCCTTCACTTCGCGCTTTCCAGCGGGGCATTCGCTTTCCGGGCCTCGCTCGCGTATGGCCCGTCCCTGCCCGGCTCGAAGCCAGTAGCAGCGCGAGGTCCCGCGGTCGGCACCTGAACGGCGCTACGCAATCCGCACCATCGACGTGTCAATGCCGAGGGCAACAGTCCGTGCGGTCCTGATCGGACCGTCGGGGTGCGCGCTCGATCAGGCCGAGCCCAGTTCAGATTGGGAACGCAAGAAGGCCCTGCCGGCCGAAGCTGGGCAGGGCTTCTCGCAACTCTCTCAGTGGGCGGTCAGCTCGCCGCCCTCTTGATCTTCCAGATCGAGGAACGCACCCACCGCATCAGCGTCCACATTCGGGGTGCTGGGCCCCCGCCATGCACCCCGCACTCGGGACAACCCAGGTCAGCAACTACAGCCTCGAACCAGGCCTCCGGGTCAAGGCTGTCGGCGATCTCAGCGGGGACCCCAGCGCGGTGGCTAATGTTCCAGTGCAGCTCGCCGCCGAGCGGATGCGTACAGTTCCCCGGTGATCCCTGCCAAGGGAAGCGGTTGTCCTGCCAGCTCCCATCTCTGAACTTCGTAATGGGCGCACCACAGTCGACACACTTGAACCAGCCCATTTCATGCCGCAGATAGTGCGTGTCCCACGTCTTCCTGCAGCGGGCGCAGGAGATTTCAGCCATTGTGTACTCCCTTCAAACCGCCGCCCGGGTCATGGCCAGACGGCTACTGCCTGAGTGACAGTGGGCCAGAAGCCGGCACAGGGGCCGGCGCCTCACCCGCAGTCCTCAAACGGCGAGATGTCACAACGACGGGCTCTCGCCCTGCGCGGAAAAAGAAGACCCCCGCCGACTGAGCGCCAGGCTCGATCGGCGGGGGTCGCCCGGAGTACTCGATTTGTCGGTCCAGGTCAGCGGGAATCTGCCTGGCTGCTGATCCTCACGGTCGTCGCCGCTGAGGGTCCCCGTCCGGCCTGGGCTCTGACCGGGGCATTCGATGACCACGGTGTGGATCAGGACGTGGTTCCGGCCAAGCCGTCATCGTGCGGAGGCAATGTTTCGGGGCCGGTGGTGGCATGCGGATGTGCGAGGTGGTCGGCCATGCCGTCGCGGTCGACGATCAGCACCCGCCAGGGCGCCGGGATGCCACTTTGCTGACGGGTATGGCGGTACATCTCGGCGCTGACCAGAGTCACCGCGTCGCTGGTCGCTTGGGCGGCACTGTCGTATCCGGTCTGCAGGGTCACAGTGGCAGTGATGCCGCCTTCGTCGGCGATCAGCGTCACTTGGTCGTTCGGGTCGGCGGCCGCCCGATGCAGGATCGTCGCGGCGGTGGCCCTGGGAATCGTGTATTGCAGTTCGGCGTACTTGTGGACGAGGTTGGTCAAGCAGCGCTCCTCAACTTGGTGTGCTCAACGGGGACGCCGGCACCGGGCGATGGTTCGGATTTGCTCACTACGCTTCCCCGTAGATATCGATGTGGAGGGCGTCCATGCGATGGCTGAACTCGATGTCGGTGATGTCAGCGGCCTTGTCGAAGAGCCCCTGGAACATGATCGAAATTTCCTTCTGGTCCTTGTGCAGGTTGCACTCAGGAGAGGTCTGGTTCTTCAAGCAGACACAACCGTGCTTGAGTTTCATGGCTTGCCATGCAGCATCGATCTCGCCTTGAGATTCTTGACTCACGGCTTCCTCCGTGGCTCCGGTGGCCCTGTGGATCGTCCGGTGTTCGTGGCTTGGATCTGGAGACGGTGCCGCGTTAGACCGTGGTGGGCTTGATCGTGGTGATCGTTCTAGCCATCGATCGTTCCTTGCCTGCCGGTGCGCCGTAGATCGAGGCCGCCACGGCCGGATCATCGAGTGTCAGTTGCTTGTTGGCCCGGTAGGTGAGCTTCTGTTCGCGCGGGCTCCAGTGGTTCTCGGTCAGTAGGAACCGGTGGCCGGCGACGACCAGGTAGCCGGCAGTTTCCAGTGCCGGGTGCATGGGGGTCGACACTCCTGTCACGAACAGTGGCGTTGTCCACCCGATGTCCCATACGTAGTCGCCTGGGTTCAGGTCCGACACCGCGACGGGCTGGCTCATCCAGCCATCACCTCATTCCGGGGCTCGGCGATGACAGTCGATGCCATCGGACTGGGCTGTCTGGCTCTGCGGTGGTTCCGCGGCCCAGGCGCACAAGGTGGCGAGGTTGACCGCGGCGATGTCGGTCGCGACCATCACCGCGCCGGTGAACTCATCGCGAATTACGCGAGAGAAGATCACGTGCTGCTCGAGTGGTTGCTTCAGGGTGCGCTGAACCGCGCGGGGCCAGTGACCATGGGCAGTGAACGCGCGTCCCTCCACTCTGGCGTCGAGGTAGCTCTCGGCCGCGTGCTGCCAGTCGGTGCTGGCCAGGTGCTCGTCGGTGAACTGCGTGTACTCGGAGCGGTCGTTGATGAGCTGCATCGAGTGCTATCTCCTCTGGGGAATGCCACAGACCGACGCTGTCGATCTGTGGCGCGTGATGGGCTGGGGTGAATTGGACGACTCATCGGTGTCGGTGCCCTTGGCAAGTACGTGAAGCGCGGCAACTTGCCATCGGACATCACGTCGGTGTCCACCGGCAGGCCTCGTCGCGGGTCTGGAGCGTCTCGGGCTACTGCTCAGCACCTGGCAGCCCAGATGGCCAGCCGGATGCGGCGCCTGTCCGGGGACCCGTCACGGGGATCGGTGAGTTCAATGAAGAATCCTGATAGAGCGGTGGCGCAAGGCCGGCACTGGTTGAATTCAGGCGGTCCGGTCCGTAGTCGCGATCTGGTCCCAGGCCGCTGTATGCGCTGCGACGTCGAGGCCGTCATCGGCCGGAAGTGGCTGCCTGACCTCGTTCCATTCCGGCCACTGCGCGATCCTGGCCTCTACTTGGGCCTGGTCGATCCTGGAATCGCCGTGGTGGCGGGCCACGCGCTCCGGCACGCCCGCGTGCTCGACGGTATGCGCGGTCAGCAACAGGCCGGCAAACTCTGGTTCGCCCAACGCGCACAGCAGGTCCGCTAGCGCTGTTGCCTCAGAACAGAGCATGCGTGGCGCGAGTCCGTCGACCATCGCATGTGTGGCCCAGGCAGCGCGGAAACCCTGCGCAGCACGCAATACCTGGCCGCGGTGCAGGAAGCGCCACGTCTTCGACAGCAGTGGTTCGGGCATGGGGCAGCACTCTCAATTCATTTCCGATGGTGGGGCCTCTTCTGGGGGCTGCGATGGATTCGGGTGTTCGCTCAGAAAAGTGACTGGTGGGCCGGGCCGGGTGCGGAGTCTCGTCCAGGTCAGGACCAGGCCACGCTGATGTGCATCGGGCGCGGCATTGTCCAGAAGACGGGAACCATCTCCCGGCAGCAGCCGATGCCCGGTGTGGTTCCCGTCCGCAGGTGTTTGCTTTGCTGGCCGGATGTGATCAGCCGAAGGGGAGTTCGGAGCCAATCGGCGAGCTCTGGGCCCCGACGAGGGCCTTGGCCTGTGCCGGCACAGCTGCGCGGGCCGCCTGGTTGGTCTGCTCGGCAGCGGCAACGCGTTCAGCGAGGCGGGCTTGGGTGACCTGGAGTGAATCGAGGAAGGTGACCTTCTCGACGACGACCTTCAGGTCGAAGATGTTCTCGCCGTTGCGCAGGTAGGAATCCAGACGCAAGGTCGTACTCAGCGCGACCTTGTCTCCCTGATGAATCTTGGCGAAGGGAGTCTCCTCGAAGGCCGTCTCCTTGCGCACGAACGCCTCGACGGAGATCGCGTCCGACAGAGCCTCGCCCTGGGCGTTCTTGTAGTCGCGGTCCGCGAAAACCGTGAAGACGACCTTCTGCGAGCCGTCGCTGTTGTTGAATCGGATCGGGTCACGGGCCAGACGGCCGACGAGGGTTCCGTGGTTGACCGGGTTCGACATGTTGTCTCCTTGGGTGAGTTGGCTGGATGGAGGAGCGGGCACGGCTATGGACTTGCTGATCCCATTGCCGAGACGGCTTGCCACAGGTGGCTGACTGGGCTCGTGGCATGCCTCGAATGGGCTGCGCCGTTCAGGCGACTCGTCACAATTCAGTAGTCATCTCGCCGCCCGAATCGGCCTCGCCGATCGAGTGCAGTAACGCTTTCTGGGTCGCGGATCAACCACGTCGACCTGGCCTGATGCCCTGCTGTGCTCGGGTCCCTGGCCTCGATGAGGGTCTGTCGAACACCTGGCGCAGGAAGAGGGGCTGTGATGATGGGCGCGCCAGAGCCACCTGAAGCAGCCAATAGATCGGCCATCACAGCATCCTGCAGATCAGCTCTTCAAGCGGCTGCGAATGTCCTGCTCGAGTTCTTCGAGCTCCGAGTCGTCGGCGCCCGGACCGGCAGGCTGCTTGAGGACGGCAAAGAACGCGATCAGGTTCTGGGTCCTCAGCTCTACCTGGATCTTGTCCTGAATGCGCCGCTGCTCTTCGGCGAGCTTTACGAGTTGTTTCTGTGCTACGGCGATGTCGATCTCGGTCTCGCTCGGATCGTGTGCGGGCATGGGGCAGTCCTCCTGTGAACGCCGTAGGCCTCCTCCGGCCGAGGTGTCATGCACCAGTCGACGGGATAGGCGGTTGAGTGGCGACAAGCAGACCGCCGAGGCCGAGATCAGCCAGACCAGGTGTGCTGTCCAAATGAAGCCCGGATCAACTCCGTTGATCCCTGCTCTTTGTCCTGCAGCTTCTCCCCTACTGAAGCCGCGCTGTGTCTCTGCAGCCCGGATGCCTTGCGGGTTCTCCTAGTAAGGAACGGGCCCGTCGTTCTCCTCGAGCATGCTGATCAGCTCGCGTGCTTCGGGAGAATGCGCAGACGCACGGCCCGCGACGAGAACGATCCGACGCTGTGCTCGCCGACGACCTCGGCCAGGCCTGCGTCGATGAGGCTCTGTGCGACTCCCTCGCCTTCGGACCAGTCCTTGACGAAGACCTCGTCGTCGGCTGCTCGGGAGATGCCGTAGGCATCGAGCGAGATGCTCAGGTACTCCTCGGGCTCACCGTCGCCGGTGTCCAGTATGAGTAGCCCGGTTGCCGGGTCGTGGAGCACAGTGCCGACGAATTCGACCAGGCCTCCGGAGAAGCGGATCGATATCTCGTTGCCGATGACGGTCAGGTTCGGATCGGAATCGGTCATTGGGGTCTCCTTGTGCGCTTGGGTGGGTCGTTCGGGGGAGCACGCGTAGATGGTGTGCCTTCGTACTTCGTCAGTCTTCTGCAGCGATACGTGGGCCGCATGATCGTCCCAGAACGAGACGGCGGTCGGATCGACTACCAGCGGCCTTTCCGTGACTGTCTGCTGGAGGCGGGCTGAATATCTCGTCCACGACTAGATGGCGCCCGGCACGGGACACAACACGGTTCCTGCTGCGAGGTGCGGTGCAGCCTCGCCGAGGAACTGAATGTGAGTCCGCTCCGGACTGAGCCAGATCTCGTCGTCCAGGCGCGGGTCGTCCGTGTGGACGTCTGCCTCGTACTCGTGCATCACCCGACGCGCTGACACCTCATCCTTGGCGATTGCCACCATGCTGGTGATCGGCGCGTCGCCATCTATCGCTGTGCCGTGATAGATCCGCATTGAACGGTTCCTGTCTGCGTGGAGGGGGGACGAGGGGCGTCTGCTGCGGTTGTGCTTGCATCGCGCTCCTCGAAACGGGGCGGCTGTTCGCATGGCCTGGGGCTGGGCATCCTGCAGGGGGACGCGGGCCGAGGCGGAGGTCACCGCCTAGCGACCTGTGTCGCTCGGAGTCGCCGTTCCGCTGCGAGTCGCGGAGGCGGTCGGAATCGTGGTCGGCTCGACGGTGGTGGTTACCGTTGCTGTCGGGGACGGCGTCGGTGTGCCAGTCAGCTCCGGGCCGCTCTCGCGGTCAGCCACACAGCCGTACCGGGCGCCGTACCCGTCGGGCCATACCCCGACTGTGTAATAGCCGGGATAGCTCGGATAGGTGCGGTAGTCGCGGCCGTAGTAGTTCACGATTACCGGCTGAGGTGCGAGCGGCATGTTCTTCCGGTACGGCTGCGACCAGGTTCGTCCGCCGGTGTTGTAGCCGCCCCAGGTGGTGGGCTTGGTCGACGTGCGCCAGTACGGGTTCGTCGTGGTCTTTTTGCTACTGCCCGGGTTCGAGCCAGATGTCCTCATCGGCCGGTCTTGCACTTTCGACGAGGTGCGCTGGGATCCCGGCCTCGGCGGGCTCGGCTTCGACGGGCTACCTGCGGTGGCGGCACAGGCCTGCTGGTCGTCGCTGCAGGACACCGGTGCGCCGGCGCCGATCAGTACGACGGCGAGGATTCATGCGATGTTACGGAAGATCACGGCTCTCCTGTCTTCGCGGCCACCACGCAGGGCAGCACGGGGATGGTGTTGCAGGTGTGCCTCACGCACGTCATCGAAGAGGCGTTGTCAGCCAGCTGGCTTCGCTCGCCGCCGTGCCGATCGGCGCAACTCATGGGCCGGTGCCGGCCGCAGCGAGAATGACGATCTCGTCGGGCTCGTAGACGCAGCTTTCGTCGTCGCCGACGCGCATGCGCACGCTCAGTTCGGAAGCGAATGGATTGGGCTCCCGCACGACGACCTCGACCACCTCGGCGATCGCGAGCTGAGGCAGCCCATCGTCGTTGCAGATCGGCACGATCACCCGGTCTCCGGTGCGGCCGGTGGCGCCGAGCTTGTCGGTGAAAGTAGCGGTGCTCATGACGGCGTCCCACTTCCATTGGATCGCCCAGCCGTGCTTTTGCTCGTGGTCATCGCTGGGGACGGTCTCGGACTGGCCAGGACGCCGGCGAGGTCGATCCTGCGGCCGCGCGCGATCTCGGCGGCGGACACGACGATGCGATAGCCGCCGGCCGGATAGCTCGGGTGGTCGGACGAGACCACAGCACAGCTCCACGCATCGCTGTTGCGCTTGCGCGGCAACGGCTCCTTGGCAACGCGACCAGGACGCGAATCCGGCCGGTAGTCGAGGGGTACAACGACGACACGGTGCGGTTCCGTGGTGCGCGGCGGCTTCCAGGGCAGCTCGACCAGCATGTCCTGGGGCCAGTCGGCAAGAGTGATCGGCAGCGTGGACAGGTAGTGGTTGGTCGAGCCCTCGGGGGACTGGGCGAGTCGCGCCTGCTCCTGTCCCTTGGTTTCGAGGTAGCCGATGCGTTCGAGGAATGACATGGTGATCGGTGCTCCCGCTTCGGGACGTGGGTGGGCGAGTACGTGGATCAGGCCTGCGCGTACTCCACTGCGTAGACGGGCACGTTGGCGCACAGGGCGTCGAAGGTTGTCGGGAATCGTGACCAGTCGGTGTTCTCGTCGATGGCGATGTCCACCCGGTCCCGGTAGGCGATGACGTATGCGGCTGCCTGGCGGTCGACGTACGTGGCGCTCTCGCCTTTGAACGGGATCTGGTGCCAGGTTCCGCCGTCGGAGCTCACCGGAAGGTTCAGGGTGATCAGTCCGGCGTCGATTCGGTTCATGGTGTTTGTGGGCATGGCAGGTGGTCCTCAATGTCGTGTCGATGGATGAGACCTGCAGTGGTCATTGGAGGCCCTGCGCACGCGTAGTGCTGCGGGTTCCGGCGCCCGGACTCAACCGGGCGCCCTGCAACCAACCAGGTTTCTTCTTCGCTGAGATCCCGGATCGACTCTGTCGATCTCACTAGCCCGAGCCCACTCACAGATCCAATGAACCATTAGATAGATATTACATAAGTATGTAAATGGCTTAGTATGATGTATTCATAAAGGACGTGGATGCTCACCGGGGAGGTTCGGCATGTCGGCAGTCGTCAACCAGGATCGCCGGGAGCGCGCGGTCGTGCGCCTCCATCCGGACGTCAAGCAGCGGGCGGAGTATTGGGCCCAGCGCCGCGGCTACACGTCGGTCAACGAGTACATGGCCGAGGCTGTCGACGAGAAGATCCGGCGCGAGAACCTGGACTACGACCTGCCGACCCTTGAGATCGCCCGGCTCAATCAGCTGGTCGACGAGGTCAAGGCTTTGTCGACGAACAGCGCGAACCTCGAGCGGGTTGTCACACAGGGCTTCGACTCCCTCATCGGCCTCACTCGAGGCGACAACTATCTGCTCGATGCCGAGGACGGGGAGTTGTGATCATGGGTGGCAGCAGTTTTCAGGACCTGCTCGATGACGCGAAGGCCAACGACTCCATGGAGGTCGACACATCCTTCCTCGACGAGTTCCGGCGGACCGGCGCGGGAACCCCTCCGCCGGCCGAGGGAGCCGCCTACGACGAGCCGACCTTCGACGTTGCCGAACCACCGATTGAAGATGCCGCTCTTGCTGGGCAGGCAGCCGGCCCCCCGGCATCCGAGCCGGTGCCCGACACACCCACCCCCGAGAGAGCGGCGCACGATGGGCTTGAGGCAGTGGGCGCAGGCAGTCCGACGAACCACGGCGGTAGCCCGCGCCGCAGCAGCTCGTCGGGCAGCGGCGGTACATCGGCACCCCTACCGGACCCACAGCAACCAGCCGCGACGTCTCCCCGATCGGATGGCACAGACACGAGTGGTCCGAGGCCGGAGATCAGAGCACCTCAGGAGCTCGATGCGGTACTGGACGCCGAGGACGAGCGGAACCTCGATCACCTGGCCGTGTCCGCGGTGTCAGCGCACCGCAAGACCGACCAGCAGGACGCGATCCAGGCGGCAACCGGGACAAGGGGCGGCGGCAGCGGTACTGCCGAATCCCTGCCGGAGTCAGGTTTCCGGATCATCGGCCTGGCGAGCCAGCCCATGGTGCGGAACCTGCCTCGCGCGCTCGTGGATGCGCTTCGCCTGCAGCTTCACTCCGCGGCCATACGCGAGCGAGGTGTCAGCGACAAGGTGGCCGAGGCGTTCAGCCGGCGGCTGAGCCAGGGCGCTCTGGTGGCCGCCTTCTTGCTGGCCCAGCTGGACGTGCGCATGGAGACGGACCCGGCGACGCAAGCGGCCGTCGAGCTGTTCCGCTCACAGGACCCGTTGCTCGGTTCGATTGCCGGGCGCATCGATACCCTCGAGCAGCTGGAGCACCAGCACACCACCCAGCTGGAGCGTCTGCACGCGATGGCGACAGCCATTCAGCGGACCAGCGCTGTCATCGAGCAATCGGTGGCGTACTCGATCGCCGATCGCACGGTGAACTTCCTGCGCGGTTCGCACAACATCCATGACGCGCCGATCACGCACCAGGACGCGATCTATATTCGCGACAGAGCCCGGGATGAGACGCGGAAACGCAGCAAGTTCGAGGACGACCGGGACGGAAGGCCGATCCGGTGAGCACGTAGCCGCGGCCGGCCAGCAGCACGAGAACAGCATCCGGCGCCAGGAAGCTCCGACCGCAGTAGTCGCGACCGATCCACGTCCTCACCTCATCACTCGACCCATTCAGATAGTCATTCAATAGACTATTGAATGACTATCAGGATAGGCTGCTCAGTGTCCGCGATGGAGACATCTGAGGTGGAGTCGATATGACTGTGGGGATCCTGACCGAGAAGCCGTCGGCCGCGCGCCACTTCGCGGCGGCGCTGGGAGGCAAGAGCGGCAGTTACAACGGCGAGCGGTTCGTCATCGCCCACGCGCGTGGGCACCTGTATGAGTTCGTCGACCCGCACCAGATGGTGTCCGACCCCGCTCTGGCAGGCAGGTATCACCAGTGGGACCTGGCGAATCTTCCCTGGGATCCGCGCGACCTCACCTGGAATCTGGAGGTCATCAAGGGCGTTGCCAAGGTGGCGCAGGAGGTGAAGCAGACGCTGGCCGGCTGCGACGAGATCGTGATCGCGACCGATGTGGACCCGACGGGTGAGGGCGGCATGATTGCCGTGAATGCGTTCCTTGAGCTGGGTCTGCGGCCGAAGTCGTGGTCGCGCATGTATTTCACCGACGAGGCACCGGTGTCGCTGCAGAAGGCGTTCTCGTCGCGTAAGACGATCGCTTCGCTGCAGCACTTCGACGAGTATGCCAAGGCGATCTACCGCTCCAAGTTCGACTTCCTGTCGATGCAGTGGACCCGTTGCGCAACCAGCATCGCGCGCTCCCGCGGCCGGGACACGGTGCTGCGGCAGGGCCGGCTGAAGTCCGCGATGGTCAAGTTGGTCGGGGACCAGCTGAAGGCGTACAGCGACTACGTCAAGCAGCCGTTCTTCCAGAACCGCTTCCGCGACGAGAACGACGTCATGTACACGAACCCGAACGAGCCGCGATTCGGCCAGAAGGCTCAGGTACCGCAGCGGTACTCGGCATCGCCTGTCGTGCTCGACGCCACGGTGACGAAGCAGACCGCGCCGCCGCGGCTGCTCGACCTCGCGGCGCTGTCGTCGATGCTGGTGGGCAAGGGTGTGAAGGCCAAACTCGTCCTCGAGACGTACCAGAAGATGTACGAGGCACAGGTCGTCAGCTACCCGCGCACCGAGGACAAAACGATCACGCCGGAGCAGTTCAACGAGCTCGCGCCACTCGCCGACAACATCGCCGCGGTCGCCGGTGTCGACATTGCTCTATTGACGCACCGCAAGCCACGCCGAACACACGTCAAACCTCAAGGCGCGCACGGTGCGAACCGGCCGGGACCGAAGGTGCCTGCATCGCTGGACGACGTCGCGCAACGGTTCGGCCAGACCGGCCGCCTCATCTACGAGACCCTGGCCAAGAATTACCTGGCCATGCTGGCCGAGGACTACGTCTACGAGCAGCAGAAGGGCCACGTACAGCGCTACGCGGAGTTCGTCGGGATCGCGAACGTGCCCAAGAGCGCAGGCTGGAAGGCCGTGTTCGACCCGGACTCCGGTGACAATCCTGCAGACAACTCCGCTACGGCAGACCCGGTGGCGACTGAGACCAGCAAGGGACTCGGCCGCAACGCCGAGCCGTTCGTCTTCGAAGGCGCGAACAAGCGCCCCGAGCACCCGAGCATGAAGTGGCTCATGAAGCAGCTCGAGAAGCGCGACGTCGGCACAGGCGCAACGCGGACCTCGACCTACAGCGAGGTGACTTCTACGAGCGTGAAGTACCCACTGCTCGTGGAGCGCGGCCGCAAGCTCACCCTCGCCGACGCGGGCCAGCTGAGCTGGCTGCTGCTGCCCGGCACACGGATCGGCAGCCTGGATCTCACAGAGAAGATCTATGCCGACATGCGCGACATCGCCGCCGGAACCGCGACCGCCGAGGAACGCCTCGCCGTCGTCGCGGACTGGGTGCGCGAGGACATCGCGCAGATGAAGAAGAACGCCGCGGCAATCGAGGCAAAACTCGGTCCGCAAGGCACCGCAGGCACGCACAAGGAGCGTGCGACTGGTATCTGGGCGAAGACCGGCCAGTCAGTGACATTTGCCCGTGCGTGGGGTGGCCACCGTTTCAGCGACCAGGAAGTACAGCAGTTGCTGGCCGCCGAGACAATCGAGTTCGAGGCCAGGAGCCAGCAGGGCAAGACCTACGACGTATTCGGCGAGCTGGCCGAACAGACGTTCAAAGGCAACAAGTTTGTCGGCTTCAGCAAGCTCGGCCTCGGCCGCCGCGACGCCAGCGGCGCTGCCCAGCCACCCAAGGAGTGGTGCTCCCACGTGTTCACACCCGCCGAGCTAAAACAGCTCGCGGCCGGTGGATCGGTCGAGGCCGGCGACTTCCTCAGCAAGCAGGGCAACGCCTTCCAGTGCAAGGTCTGGTTCAAGGAAGACAAGCCCGGCGAAGGCAAAAAGATCGTCCCCGACTTCGACACCTCTCTCCCGCCGACGAGTTGGTGCCAGCACGTCTTCACCGACGACGAGCGCACCGCGCTGGCCAGAGGCACGAGCATCCATGTGAAGGGCCTGACCTCGGCCAGAGGCAGGAAGTTCGACGCGGACCTCACCTGGAAGAACGAGGACGGCAGGAAAAAGATCGTGCCGGCCTTCGCATGAACTCCGCGGCAGCAACGGAAAGGACTTCCTTGATGACCACCGTTCATCCTTCGAGGGCTGTAGCCCCTGCGCAGCTGGCATCGGACCCGGTCCTGGGCGGACTCGTCGGGCTGATCGGCGACGCACACGGCGACGCAGGCTTTCTGCGAGGAGCCGCGACGATTCTGGCTCAGCGCGGGTGCACTTCGCTGGTACAACTCGGCAACTTCGGGCTGATCTGGAGCGGCACCCGCGCCGAGTCACGCGCTCTCGACGAGCTCAACGGCACGCTGGCCAAGCTGGGGCTCCGGCTCTACGTGGTGCTCGGCAGCCTCGAGAACTACGACCTGATCGACGCTCTCCCCCGCGACGCCAGCGGCACCGTTCAGATCTTCTCCCATATCGATCTGTTGCCCCGCTCCGGCGTGGTCCTCGCAGGCAACGGCGGCCTCGCCGATCCCGTCCACGCGATCGGCTGGCTGTCGGGAGCAGCCAGCCTCGACCGCAGCCTGCGTGTGCCGGGCAGGAACTGGTGGCCCGCCGAGCTCACGACTGATGCCCAGGCGCAGGGACTGTTGTCGTCGCCGATCGGTCCTGACGTCGTGCTCGCGCATGAGGCTCTGGCCACTCCGGGGCTGCTCGCCTACCTGGGCGACGGCGCGGGCTGGGACCCGAGCGACCTGACGTACGCGCGAACAGCGCAGCGCGAACACACCGAACGCGTGCTCTCGGTGCTCGACCCGGGCAAGGAAACGCTCACCGTCAGCGGCCGCTATCACCTGCGCCACTCCGAGCGCACGATCCTTCGGCGCGGAACGGCAGACGGTGCGACTCAGCCGGTCCCCGTCCGCCAGGAAATCCTCGACCGCGAGCGGACACCCGGATGCTTCGCGGTCCTCGACCTGCGCGGTCCCGTCCCCCTTCTCGAGGCACCGTGACAGCCGAGCACTCCCCTGGCCCGATGACCCGGCAGTAAGGACAGCAACTATGGCCCGCCACTCCTACAAGATCCCAGCACCACTGAACAGGTCCTTCCTCGACCACGAGATCTCGTTCAGCGTCGGCGGCTGGCAGGTCCCGCCGTCTCCCATGAAGCAGATCCTGTTCCTGGGCGGCGGCGTCCTCGTCACCCTGTGGGCGGCAACGACTACGTTCATCAAGTCGGCCGGCCCGGCGCTCATCGTGCTGTTCGTCGTCTGGTCGCTCATCACCGTGTTCTACCTCGGCGGCCTGACCAGGACCAGAGAACTGCGCTTCATGACCGTGCCGGCACTGCTGGCCTACCTGCCGAGAAAGGCCCGGCTGGTGCTCACGCGGCGCAGTGCTGATCCAAGCGGCTTCTACTCGATCGTCGGTGTCGACGACGTGACCGAGAACGGCGCGATCAGCTTCTCCGACGGCAGCCTCGGCCAGGTATACCTCGTGGTCGGTTCGGCGAGCTACCTGCTGTTCGACGAGGACCGGACCTCGATCCTGGATCGCGTCGATTCGTTCTGGCGGAAGGTGCCGACCAGTTGCGAGCACGTCTTTATCACCACGAAGGAGCCGCAGCGGATCTACCACCAGGTGGCCAACCTGGAACGCCGCAATCAGGCTCTTCAGGTACGGGATCCGGATCTCCTGGAGTTGCAGAACGAGCAGTACGACATCCTCACCGGCCATGTGGGTGGCAAGTTCACCTCGATCCATCAATACGTCCTGCTCAAGGGCAAGAGCGCCGACGTGCTGCGCCAGGGACACCTGGTCCTGCAGGCCGAGGTCGAGGGTTCCTCTCTCATGATCAAGGAGGTCACGATGCTCGGCCGCGACGAGTCCCATCAGATGCTCCGGATCCTGTACCAGGGCACCACCGAAAGCCTTCTGGGCTGACCCGACAGCACTGCGACCCCTGCATATACGCAGGAGAAGACGAGACGATGGCACTGCTCACCAAGCTTCGAACCTCACTCGGGACCCCGAACAAGGATGAAGCGCGTCCCGAGCTCACCGACGAGTTCTCGTTCGACGCGCCGGCAACTGCCGGTTCCATGGCGAGCGGGCAGGATGCGGCCGGCGGAGTCGCCGATCAAACAGAGTCGGAGGCCAGGCTCGGCTGGTGGCGACGCCGCCAGGATGCGAAGCGTCTCGAGGGAAAGTTCGAGTCGTACCCACACCTGCTCGCGCTGAAGCCCAAGGAGAAGTACCTCTTCCGGTCGGACTACTTCCAGGTCGACGCCTCGGTCGGCTGCGTCCTGGCGTTCTTCCACGACATGGCCGCCCACGACAGCTTCGGCCCGTTCTGGGGCATCGGGCGCATCCCCGATGGCCTCGACGAACGGGTGACCGCGGTCGTACTCGAACAGGTCGCGCGGATGACCGACAAGTGGATCGACCAGTACACGAAGCAGTCCGAGAAGCTCGACAACTTGGAGGCGGGTGAGCTGGTCGACGGCGGTACGACGTCCTCGAAGCTCAAGGCGAGGAAGGTCGCCGGCGACCTCGAGGCCACGATCAGCGAGATCCAGAACGGGGCGGCGTACCTGTCGGTGCAGAACCGGCTGCTGCTCAAAGCCCCAGACCTGGCAATCCTGGAAGACAGCATCGATCGGATCTCGCGTCTCTACATCGACCGTTTCGGGACGCTCAAGGCCGCGGCGTACGCCGGCGAGCAGCGCCAGGAGCTGTCAGGGCTGCTGAAGAAGAACGACAAGAAGCGCGGCCGCGGATTCCACTTCACCTCCACGGAGTTCGCCGGTTCGTACTCGCTCGTCACGAACGGCCTCAACGACCGCGGCGGCGAGTACGTCGGCTACATGGTCGGCGACGTGAACAACTCGGCGGTGCTCTTCGATTCCAACGGCTACGACCACCACGTAGTCATCGCCGACGGTGCGACCTCGGACTATCTGAACCGCGCACAGATCTCCGACCTGTGGTGCTCGAAGCTGTCCCAGTCGTGCCTGCTGAACAACGGCCACGTGGTGCACCTGGTGCTCGACGGCGCGGAACTGGACAGGCTGGGGCCACGCTTCGACGCCCTGACGTCTCGCGTCGACCTGAACACAGGTGACGTGAACATGTTCGAGATGTTCGGTGAAGAGGCTGACGAACTGCCTGTCTTCGCGGCGCAGATGCAGAAGCTCGCGTTGATGTTCGAGCAGCTCTACGAGTCTGCCGATGGCGGTGTCGGGTCGATCATCCGCAACGAACTGGAGAAGACGGCGACACAGTTCTACGTCGACCAGCGCATGTGGGTGCGAAATGCCAAGGCCCAGCGGCATCGCCTGCGCGTCGTGGGCATTCCGCACGAGCAGGTGCCGCGCCTGCAGATGTTCGTCTCCTACCTGGACACCGAGCACAAGGCCCTGCTGAACTCCGACAAGAACGACCCCGACCAGCTGCGCGCGTACAACGTGCTCAAGAGCGTCGCGAAGAACCTGCTCGACAACAACGGTGACCTGTTCAACAACCACACAGCCGCCGCGGTCGACGGAATCCGAGACGCCAAGCGCGTGATCTACGACTTCTCGAAGCTCCTGCGTCGCGGCCGCGGTGTCGCGATGGCGCAGCTCGTCAACATCGTCGGATTCGCGGTCGGCAAACTCGAGCGCGGTGACACGGTCGTGATCCACGGCGCGGAGAACATCGACGACCGCGTCACGGGGTACATCGAGATGCAGCTCGAGCAGCTCTACCAGCGCGGCGGCAGGGTCGTGTTCAGCTACAACGACATCGACAAGATGCTCGCCGGCGTGAAGTTCAACAAGTTCGACGCCGCCGACTACACGGTCTTCGGCTCGATGCGGGACAAAACCGTGGCTGACTACCAGGAACTGCTGCACCAGCGGATCCCACCCGACCTGGCCCAGCTCATCACCCGAAAGGGCGAGAACCTGAGCTACCTGCGTCGCGGGGTCTCCAACGTCGTGTTCCACCTGGACTTGGCGCTGGGCGTCAATCCGAACCGCGAGAAGCAGCGCCGCACGATGCAGCGCGCCGCGCGACATGCCGCGGACTCCGCCAGGTTCGACGCCGTCATGACCGACAAACCGGTCCCGGGCGCCAACATCACCCAAGCAGGCGGCGGCAACGAGTCCGGGAAGGACACGACACCCCCGAAGGACAATGCGCCGCCAGCGCAGCTGCGGAAGAAGTTCCTCGGTGCCGGATCGCAGCCGACAGCCCATCCCGGCGATCCAGGGTTGCAGAACACGCAGACCTCGATGACGAGACAACCAGACCGGAGAGCGCCATGACTAGACACAGCACGCCGACGGCATCCGTCATGCGGCTGCCGTCCTGGATGCGGACCGTCGCAGGCGGACTGCTCGCGGCTCTGCTCGCGTCGCTCATCGTGCTCGCGGTAGCGCCGCTGGCGTACGCCGACGACCCGAGCAACAAGGATCAGAAGGACTACAGCCTCTACCACCTCGCGTCGAACGCAAGCGTGTACTTCAGTGAGAAGAGCGCCCCTGAGAACGGCGGGAAAGGGGTTGGCGACTCCTGGAAGACCGTTGTCGCCAGTCCCGCCCAGGCCGGCTCGATGCTCGGTTACGCCGATGACGACGGCTTCGTGAAATGGCTGTTCTCGACCATCTCGGGCTCGTCACAGACGATCAAGTACGACGCGCTCGACAGCGCACAAGCCTCCGGCATGAAGGACTACGCCCACTTCGGAGCAGCCGCACACGACCTCGGCTTCGACGCCATGATGTCGTCCGCGGGTTTCGACCCGATGATCCACGCGGTCGGCGGCTCGCTGATCTGGCTGGTCTACGCACTGGCTATGGGGGTCTCCTTGCTGTTCTGGATCTTCATCCAGATCCTGAAGCTCATGAACCCCTTTCTCTGGTTCCACGACGGCATCGCTGCAGTGTCCCCGGCGTACAAGACATGGGCCGACGGCATGGTCACCACATCGTCAGGCGTCAACACGACACCCGACGCACTCTCAGGCCTGTCGAGCTTCGTGTCTCAGTGGTACGGCGCACTGGTGTCGCTGTCGTGGGGAGTGCTGGTGCCGCTCTTCATCGGCTTCCTGCTGCTCGGGCTCGTCTTCTTCAAGAAGATGGAGCGCGGCAGCGCAATCAAGAAGGTTGCCATACGCATCGTCTTCATCGGCGTCGGGCTTCCTCTCATCGGCGGGATGTACACCTCGATCCTCAACCAGTTCGACGACTCCCTGCTCTCACAGAGCTCAGGCCCGACCAAAGTCGTGCTCTCCACCTACGTCGACTTCGACGCGTGGATGAACACGAACCGCCTCCAGGTGCCGGCGAACGCCTCGATCACCTGGGACGCAAGCACCGGGCACGCCCAACCCGTCTCGGTGTTCTCGGCCCGGAACTCCGCACTCGCGATCAACGCACAGACCGGGCAGTTCCCCGGAATCAGCGCAGGCGAGAAGATCAGCGACGCCGGTAGCGCCTGGGCCAACAGCACCCCGCGGCTGAAGGACAACGACACCGACAAGAACACCGTGTTCGCCACACTGGGCATGCTCGGCCGCTACCTCCAGGGCCAGACGGTGAACTCATCGGACTTCGAATCAAACATCCAGGGGGCGGTGACCGCGATCGACCCGAAGGATGTGGACTGGGACTTGAAGAAGGACTGGTTCCTCGGCAAGAGCTACAAGGACTCCCAGGACTTCGGCGACGGCAACAAGCCAGTGCCTCCGAACGAGCACCCGCTACTCGCGACGAGCGGATCCGGCCTGACAGCCAGAACCGACGGCGCAAGCACAGAGTTCACCTCGACCAGTGGCAACACCAAGTGCGGCTTCACTGTCGTCGAGCCGAACACCGACGGTAAACCGGCCGACTGCAACTTGTCCCCGCTCAGCGCCTACAACTACCTGAACACCGAGTTCAACACGGACTCGATGACGATCTTCTCGTCCAACAAGGTGACCTCGGGTTTCACGCGTTCGTTCCACTCTTCGGTGGCTCAGATCGGCAGCGGACCGGCTTCGTTCATGTACTGGGCCAACACCTTCACCCTCCTGAGTTCGATCACACTCATCGGAATCTTCTACGGCGTCGGAATGCTCACCGGTGCTCTGCGCCGGACCTTCGGCACCGTCGCGGCAGTTCCTTTCGCCACCCTGGGTGTGATGGCCGGCATCGCCAAGGTCGTCATCTACTCGATTGCCATGATCCTCGAAGTGCTGGTCACACTGTTCCTCTACCAGTTCGTCTCGGAGCTCCTGGTGTCGCTGCCGCAAATCATCGAGGGCCCGATCGCGAAGCTGGTCAGCAGCAACCCGACCGGCTCAGGCCGCGGTTTCGCGAACATCTTCAGCAACCCGGTGCTCGGCTCGATCGCCGTGGTCGTGATGACGATCGTGTCGATCATCCTCATCATCGGGGTGACATTCACCCTCTTGCGGGTACGCAAGACGGTCCTCAAGGCACTCGACGAGGCCGTAACCAAACTGGTCGACAAGTTCCTGGACACGACCACCCCGCCCAAGCAGACCAACGGCGGTCTGATGCCCGCGATCGCCAACGGCCTGGGCGCGGGGGCAGGCATGGCCGCGGCCTCCGGCATGATGGGCAAACTGGGCGGCAAGCCACCGAAGCCAGGTCCTCACAAGCCCACCAACACCGGCCAGCCGGGCACAGCGACCACGAATGCCGGCGGCACCAACGGTGGCCTGTCGCTAGCAGGCAAGAAGCGGGGCGAGCTTACTGGCGGTGCTCCAGGCGAACTTGAGGGCCGCTCGCCTGGACCGATGCTCCCGCCCGGCGACGGCGGACCCGCACACAGCCCCGTTGGCCCCAGCGGCCCAGGCGGCCGCGGCGGCCCGGCTTCGGGCCGCGAGCTACCAACTGGGTCAGGTGTGGCCGGTTCCGGAAGGACCGGAAGCGCCGGTGCAGCTGACACGCGCGACGGCACCGCCGGAGCAGGTAACGGCAGGACCGGCCAGAGCCGCTCATCCGTGGCTGACACAGGTTCACCGATCGCGACCAGCGACAACAAGCCAGGCACGCGCGCCAATCGCTCACAGCAAGACCGCGACATCGCCGAAACTGTGAGTCACCAAGGCGGACTGACAGATCTGGGCATTGGCCAACAGAATCAGCACCGTCGCAGCTCTCCTGGCCAGGCCACTCCGTCGACAGGTCAGAACATCAGTGGGTCCGACGGCCGCAGTAGCCACAGCTCGGCGGACAACACCCAAGGGCGGCCGAACGGCGCCGGCGCACCCCTGAGGGTGCCTCCACGCGGCTCTGGCCCGAGCAGTAGCCCACGAGCGAAGCTGCCCAACAAAGACGGATCGCCGAGCACGATCCATCCCACACGCTCACCACGTATCGAGCGCTCAGCCAGCACGTCCCCGCAGCAAACCAGGAAACCCGACCCAACGCCCCGTGTCCGGAAAGCCGCACCAGCACCGCAGCCACCCCAGCAAGACAAGCCGACGCGGCCAACGCGGCCAGCCTCGGAGACACAGAAGCGCCCACACACGCGGCAGGACTCGTCGAACGAGTAGCTGAAGAACCCCTTGGAGTAAATGGCGGTCCAAGGGGTTCTTCTTGTTCGGGGCCGCTGCCCTCAGATCGCTATCAGCTACACATTGGCTGGTACGACTGCAGCGCCTTGTCCTTGTCCATCTTGGTGTACTGCTTCCCGTCGATGTCGACGGTGTCACCGCTCTTGCTCGCAGTCACTCTGCCGGTGCCCTTGCCGTTCGACCAGATGACCTGGTCGCCTTCTTTGCTGAGCTCACCGGACGACGTCGACTCGCTGTCGATGACCGCTTCGCCCTTTCGGGCCTTGTCGCAGCCAAACTCGTAGTACGAGACCGCACTCGCTTTGATCACGAGCTGGCCATCCTTGTCGTAGTACTCGCCGCTCAGACCGTCGGAGCTACTGCATCCCGCGAGCACGAGTGCAACAGCCGCTAGAACCGCCGTGCCCGGAACTATCAAGGCCTGTCTGCGGAGTCGGACGCTCATCGCGATCATGCTGTCGGCCTCCTCGTGCCTGTTCGGCGCGCGCCCCCGTGGCTCGCTGCTCTGCGATGCCATTGTTTCACAAGCACACTTTCGGGAGCCCACAGCGCGTCGACAGAGGGTCGGAGCGAGATGGTTGTTGCCCGTGCGCGAACCGGCGACGAGAGATGGCACCATGTGGCCCATGCCCTCGAGCCTTGTCCACCACCTGTATGTCCGCGCCGGCGACCTACTCCCCTACTGCGGTGTATCACCGGCTCGAGATCACATCACAGGTGATTTTCACACCGGGCGCAGTCGCGACGACCTGCTGTTGTGCGTAGAGGAGGGGCTCGCGGTCTGCACGACGTGCTTATCGCCTCAGGCGCTCGGAGGCTTCACACCCCTCATCATGGACGAGGAGCAGTGACCGCGGACCAAACTGTCGGCGCCGTTCTTACGATCATCAACGCCCAACAGCCCGGCCTGCTGACGGCCTGCGACATAACACGGCCTGCTGAACGGCCATCTACTGGCGTGTCGAACCCCTGTTCTATTATGAGTCCATGGGGACGCGAGGTCGCGTTTACACACCTCCAGAGCCGCCGCCGGATAACCGGCGGCGGCACTGCTGGGTTCGCGCTCGCGTCGGCGAGTCCGAGCGGTGGTGCCCCGGCTTGATCCACGAGTGGCGCGCAGCCAACGGGGGAGGATGGGCTGCGCGAGTCGTGTACGTGCCTGATCCGAAGCGCACCGAGTCGGTCGAGGCCTGGTTCGCACAGGCACACCTTCGACCAGTTGAATCGCAGCCGCCGAGTCAAGCGAACCGGGCGTTGGCCAGGTACAAGGCGGCAGGCGGAACGCGGTACTAATGTGACCCACGCAGCTGACTTGCTGCCCCGACGTCGACACAGCACGGAGCACCCGTCAGCGAGCCTGCACGCACAGCGGCTACCCGGCCAAACCTCGGCCTGATCAGGTCTAGGCAGCGACCGCGCTTCCTCCTACGGTGATCATCCATGACCGCAATATCCTCGGCCGCCGATCTCTGGCGCGACCTATGTAAAACGAAGAAATTGCGCCTGAGAGGCTACGACCAAGACCTCGCCGAGACGGTCCGTGCAGCCTTCGAGCTGACGGCCCGCGAGGAAATAGCCGCTGGACTAACCCGTGTCGAGGCGACCGCTGAGGCATTGGTGCGCGTCATGCTCATGTCATTGCACTCCTTCACGGAGATGCTCACGGACCTTCTTGAGCTCTATGCCCGGATCGGCAGCGACACTGGCACCGGGGACAACCTGCGAATCGTTTACGAGTTCCAGCAGGACCAAAGGCTCGATCTTCTACTCAGCAACTTCCGCGAGGAGGTCCAGAGAACCGTCACGCGGCTGGAGTCCGTCTTGTCCGTCCAGCTGACGACGGAGAATCCCCGATTTCCGTTCGTAGACCGCGCAGGCATCAGCCTAGTGCCGGCCGAGCTGAGGGATTGGGTAGACCAATACGTCGACGGTGAGTCTTGGCCGATCACGATTCCGTCTCCACCCCAAACGGGGATTGCCGATTTGGACCAGTCGACCGACGAGGCAATGGAGGTCTTCCGCAGCGTGCTCGGACGTGCACGCATGTTGTCGTCCGGCCGGGCCGACCTAGCGCGGCTGCGTGGACTATCGCTGAGCTCCCCCAGTGGCCTTCGAGCCGAGTCATCAAGTGACGTCCAAGCACTCTGGATGCTGGTATCCGAGTACTGGCTTCCTGAGTGCGTGGTCGGTTTACACAGGGCGCTCGCGGTCGAGAACGTCGAAGATCTGGCGCCCGATCTACTCGGTGCATTGAAGGACTGGCTGAGCGCCTTGCCCACAAGGTTGCGTCAAGCAGAGGTGCGGCGCGAAGTGCTGGAGTCGATTCTGTCGCTGCCGACCTGGGGTCTCCGGCACGAGCTGTACGCAGCTTGGGTCATCACCGAAATTGACTCGGCACTTGATCACCGGTTGCGCTTCCGCGTCGACCAGGGCCGGCTCGCATTTCCCTTCCATGAAACCCTGATCGCCACCCTGCCCTGTGACAGCACCACCCTCGAGTTGTGGGCCGAGGTCCGGTCCCCCTTAGACAATCCGTCTGGAAAGTCGCGAACCAAGAACATCCAACCCGACTATCGCTTCCTCGATTCCGGCGCTACCGACCGGGCCAGCGGCACTCCACTCGCCATCGAGGTGAAGCAATACCTGAAAGCTGCGAACAAGACTCACGGCCAGGCGCTGGCCGACTACACCGCCGGTCTCCCCAACGCGGTGGTGATCCTTGCCGCGTACGGTCCCCTCGGGCGGACCGTGAAGAGGTACGTGGCTGACGAGAATCGCGACCGAGCTATCACTGTCGCCGACCTACGTCCTTCTCGTCCAACCGAGTCGACAACTTTCCGGCAAGCGATCATCGACGCCCTGCCGCCGGCCCCGCCTCCACCGGAACACGAACCGACGTCGATGCGACTAACCGGCAAGGTCCTGCTTGTCACACTGCAGTGGAACACGGGGGTGCACGACCTGGATATCCATGCCTTGGTGACCGGCCCTCATGGGCACACACACATCTTCTACGACGACCCCGACAGCGAGCATGTCGAACTCCTCGAAGACGGATTCGATGGCGGCCCCGAGACGCTGCGTATCAAGCTGAGCAGCGACTGGGCGACGATCAATGTCTCCGTTGAGGTGTACCCGCCGTGCACAGACGACGCAGATGTGCTTTCTGCGGCCGCACCGATTCTGATGCTGACAGGTGCCACCGAGACGCACATTCTCGAGCCAGCACGCGAAGCCGACGGCGATACTTGGAACGCCTTCTCACTCCACGCAGACGGCACCATCGTCCTCCACGACTCAGTGTCCTAGATCGCCGCACAGTCTCGGTTGCATTCAGTCCCCCATCATCGGTGACGCGACCCTCAGTCCGGCTCGACCCATGTCATCAATTCCGACTCGACTTCCTCGCCTGTAGCAAGCCGCGCCTTAGCTCGGACGCCGGCCACATCGAGACCAGCAGCCTTCGCGCTGGACACCATCTCGATAATCGTCTCCATCTTCGTGAGCCAGGACATGGCATCGCCGTCTGCGAGACGGTGAGAAAGCTGTGGGTTCTGGACCGGGAAGTCGTTCCTACCCATCAGCGTGAAGTGCGCAGGCTTCTGAGGATCACCGAGCACTAGCCACAGGTCGATCGCGGCGATACTCACGGCTAGCGTGCCCGTGTTACGGATCTCTGCCACCAGCACCAGCTGGTGAACTTTGAGGTGTTCGTTGATATCTAGGATCCGGTACATAGTCTCCAGATCACTGGTGAGCAATGCACCCACCAAGGTCGCCATGAAGCCGGGACCTAAGCTGACTTCGATCTCACGCTTCGGCCCGACCTTCGCCAAGACGTGCTCCAGCACTTTCTCAAGGACTGCGTCGGTCAGGCCGGCCGCTTCCAGTGCCTCGATACCCTCAGCCGGTTCATTGTCACGCTTCCACTGCTGTAGGAGCTCCGGCTGATAACTGTCACGTCGCGGACCATCGACGACCTTGTGGTGAACCGTGCACAACAAGATGAGGTTTTCGAATGCCCTTCGCTCATCATCCGTCATCGTCTCGACGTACCGGGCGGACCCCGGAAGCGCTCCGAAGATGTGCGCGATCTCTACTGCGACGATCGGCTCGTCATCGACAAGCTCGAAGATCGGATGAGCGCAACCAGGGAAGTAGCAAGTTCCGCGCGCTAGCCGGTACAGCGCCTTCTCTACACCGGACCCATATGAGCGTGGCCCTCGAGTAGCCATGACATCCCTCCTTCAACTACCACGCCACGACCATCGGGCCAGGCTTCAACAGGACGGGCGTAAGCCCCGACGGAAAGGACCGTCTCCGCGAGGTCACATATGTCAACGATCTCAGGCCACTCAGGCCAAGGGCTCCGCGAATTCGCTGTGGTGCCGGACGGGGAACCGGCCCAGCCTGGCCCTGGGAAAGGGCCGCGCGATCGGCAAGACGCTTTGGGCCACCTCTTCATGGATCCCCGCCGCAAGCATGTCCTGGTAGGCACCCACCATCCTGCGGTAGCTCGCAACGAATCGGGCAGCGTGTTCACCGAGACCGCCAGGCAGCATGTAACAGCGATCGGCGGAAAACTCGACGAACGCGAGTCCTTGCCGGCTCACGTACTCTTCGCGCATCAGCGCTGCGAAAGTCAACTGGAAACCGGCGCCATGAAGCCCTGGGGTCATCCACGACGCCTTGATCGACTGGATCTGGTTGTCATCGATCAGCAATGCCTCTGGCCCGGTCACGGCGTCGAGGATCGGCTTCAGCACGTTGTCGAGATCGGCGACGAGATGCGTCTGGTAGCGCCGAGCCTCCTCGATGAACCAGATGAGCGTCACCTCAACGTCATGGGTGAAGATCCCCTTGGTCGCAGCCGTGACCGCGGATCCGAGTGCATCCTTGAAGTCACGCCTACGAGAGGGAGTGGCTTGAAGGGTCACGGGAGCAACTGTGCTGAGGATGTCCACTCGGCCAGCATCGTAGAACTCGTCGATCCGGAACGCCGCCTCTGCCAATCCCATAGATACGAGTATCGCTGCTCGTTCAACGTCAGCAGGTGCAGACAACTGGCACGAAGAGGCCGACACCCCTCCAGATAGGAGCGCGCACGACGCCAGCCTCGCTGAGCCGCAAGTCTCAGACCCTCAAGGCAGATCTGCGCTGCGATCAGGTAAGACGACGATCGATGTCACGGAGGACAGCGGCTGCCAGCGAGGGGCGGTAGTCTCCACTTGCCCGTCATCCATTAGACGATGGTGCGCAGCTCCCGGAAGCATCTCAGGATCGAGCGGATGTGTGGCGTGCGGATTGTGGTAGACATCGGTCCCCTCGATCCATGATTCCGGGTAGCCCTCGCCGACGATGTGTACGAACGATGTCGGCTCACTAGCGTTCGGGTCAGGGTCTGCGGCGACCCCTCTGCGGATCAATGTGACGTTTAGAGGACCGAATCCAGCTGCCACGCCCATCCGGTTGAACTTGGAGATCGTGCCGCTGCTGTTGAACAGGACAGCACTGACGTTCTCAGCACCGGGAAGCGAGAAGAACCCCGATTGGACTTCCTTTGAACCCCACGTGTGCGAGGCAACGGGAACCGCTCGAATCTCCAAGCTGCCGTCACTTCTTCGATGCGGCTCATGAGCCATCCCGTACAGGTAAGTGGGGAGAGCTGATCGCGTCCAGGTCATCGATAGAGGCTCCTGGAAATCTTGGATCGCGAAGATAAGTGGCTTCCCGTCCACATGTGGTTGCTCCCAGTACCGCTTGGACAGCTTCGCCGTGAGCGGACCGGCATACCTGATCGGAAGGTAGTCCTGAACATACGACTGCTGCGACTCTGGCGTGTCTCGAGGCGGTCCGTCCAGCAGTTGGCCCTTCCTGTCCCGGGACGGATTGATCGAGGTTGCCTCGATGCAGACGTCACCGTTCGGACCTCTACCGACAAAGTCGGGCACTACATGCGTGCGGTCGAGGACCAGACCGGCTTCTGTGATGACGGCAAACAGGTACAACTCCCACATCCGTGTGTCGAAGCCCGTTGTCTGAAACTGCTCGACGAAGTTTCCGTCACCGTCCTCGTGCCATCGCATCATGGGTTCAATCAGGGCGCGCGCTGGTCCGTAGCCCGCGTGCGTGGACAATTGCAGGAAGTCTGGATGAAGGCGTTCGGCGGGGCGGACGGGGGCAAATAGGTCCATCGCCACCGCCTGTTCATCTCCTTGCTGTCGCACCTCATCGAGGTCTTTCGCAAGGCCTTCAGCAAGCGCAGCAAGCTCCGGGAGCACCTGCTCGGGGACGCTGTGGAAGTGGGTCATCGCAATCCAGCGAAACCGTTCGTTGAGGTCTGGAGCCAAAATGACGGCGGAGTATTCATCGTCGGTATCGACCAGCAAGGCTGCGATCAAGCGGCTGTCGGGCCACTCGAACCACCCAAGCTCGTGAGACAAAGTGGCTACGAGAGGTGAGCGCGTGTACGCCGCGAGTGCGTCGAACCGGAGCCTGGAGATCTGCCTCATAGCCTTATCATCGCGGGTCAGCTAGCTCGCCGTCGATTGAAATGCATTCTCCGGTGCGCAGGGGCTGGAGCGCACGAGGTGCGTCTAAGGCAGATTCACGTCGAATCGCTGCAGGACGGGTTGGCTCTGTCCCCTGGTGTCGTACAGCGGCGTCGCTAACTTGGCTCGCTGCCAGGAGATGGCACCAGCCGGATAATGTCGGCGGTGCCAAGGATGTGGATGCTCTTGCGTGCCCGCGTGAGGGCGACGTAGAAGTCGTTGACTTCAAGGTGGTTCGCGGCGTCGGCGACGATAACGTGGTCGTACTCAAGGCCTTTGACGAGAAGGGTGCGGGAGATGATGCGGCGGCGTTCGCGCCGTCCCGGATGCCGCAGGACATCGCGGGCCTTGGCGAGTTCGTCAAGCAGGACCGACTTGTCGTTCCCGTTCGCGATGGCGCCACGAATGGCGGTCCTCACGTCGTACCAGGCCTCGTGCGAGTGGAGCTGCAGGCCGGTGGAGCCGGGGATGGTGTCCATTGCAGCGGCAAGCTCAGCCAGTGTGGGATTCACAACGACCCGATCCAGCGCCTCAATGGCGACTTTGGCGCCTTCGCGTTTGCTGCTGGTCTTCAGCAGGTCGGCGCCGACGCGACCGTCTTGGTACCGCTTGCCGAGAGGATTGGGGTCGAGGATGCCGTGGCCGCAGTGACATCGCTTGGTGAACTCGAACAGCCAGTGGGCATAGGCAGGTGGGTCCGTCGCGACGAGCTTGGCGAGCCAGTCGGCCATGAACTTTCCGGCGATCTCTTCCATGACGGTGTAGCTGCCATGGAGGTCCGCGGCGATGCTGCGAGCGTTCTGATGGTTGCGGGCGCTGATGATGAGGACGGTCTCATCGTCGGGTAGCTTGAGGGCCTCTCGGGCGGCTGCAGCAACGCCGCCAGGGTTTCCGGCCATGTTGGTGAACTTTACGCCGGTGGGGAAGTTGGCGTTTGCGAGGTCGAGGACCTGACCAGGCTTGAGATAGTCGCGGACCTTCAACAGCCACGTGCCGAGTTCCTCGTTGTGTCCCGCCCAGCGGTGTGGCTCGGGCTTGATTGCGGTGTGCTCGGGAAACTCAGTGAGGACGTCCGCCCAGGCAGGTAGCGGTTCGGCGAAGCCGAAGATGGCCTGGAGGTTGTCGCCAAGGATGCCGATGTTCGGTATAGCTTCTTTTAGCTTGAGGACGAGGGCGTGGTGGTCACGGTTGCAGTCCTGGTACTCATCGACAAGAACGTGGGTATAGGACGCGGCGAGGACGGCCTTGATATGCACAGCAGCTGTGACTTTCGTGGCCGCTTGGACGTACTTCTGAGAGTCTTCTGGGACCACGACCTTGGGGACGCGCATGTCGCCCAGAACCGGGTACGAGCGGGCGAGGCGGAAGGCGAAGCTGGTGAGAGTGGACACCTGAGCGCCTTTGGTAACGCCGAATCGCTTCAGGCGAACGTTGATGGCATAGACGCCGGCGTTGGTATGGGTGAGCACGAGGACATTGCCGCCATTGGCGACGATCTGCTTCGAGGTGGCGGCGAGCAGATGGGTCTTGCCGGCGCCCGCGGGCATCACGACCGACGCCGGGAGCACTGCGGCGAAGCCGTCGGCGTCAGATCTCATGCCATCGGAAAGATGTTCAGGCATCCGCGGCCTTTTGCGGGAGTGCTGTCTCCTGTGTCCCTGCTTCTAGGGGTGGCACCTGGTCGGCGTCGTCCTCAGCATTTTGCTCATCGTGTAGTTCGGCATCGGTCTCGGCAGCTTCAGGTGCAGCCGGTGAGGATCGGGCGTAGATGGCGACCTTCAGTTGGTCGATCGTGGTCTTGACGTCGCCTGTCTGAAGCGCGGGGGTGTCCAGCATGAATCGGCCAAGTCTGCGGCCCTTGTCGACTCGTTTGAACCACCCCTTTTTCTTGGCGGCCAGGCCTACGACTCCGCGGGCCTTGTCTAGGTCGACTCCTGTCTGCGCCCAGGTGGTGACGTCGAGTGTGTTGGCGCCGGAGGAGGTCGCCGGCGCACCATGCGCGATGAGGTTAGCTTCGGCGGACTGCTTCGCGGCGGTCTCGTCGTCGTCGGCGACATCGAGCGCGGCCTGGATGAAAGCGTTCAGACCAGCTTCGTCCAGCTGGGCACAGACTGCGGTTTCGATGCTGTGCCCGTCCCGCCACTGGACGACCGTGCCACCGAGGGATTCGACACCCGGGACCATGTCGTTCGCGGCCTGGTCGTCGCTATCGATGAACAGCACGACCTCGTAGCCGACCTGCAGAAACTGTTCAGTCCGCCCTGCCGCACCGGTGCCGCCGTTACCTTCGATGGCCACAACCCCGAGTGCAGCCGACGGCACTGATTCGGGGTTAGCTCCGTGATCCCACTGGCCGAGATGCTCCAGCACGACGCCGTACTCGGTCTTTCCTTCGTTGACGACTATTCGCCGGGCCAGGAAAGCTTCCGGACAGCTTTTCAGCAGCGGCCTGAGGCTGGATGGGTCATCCAGCGGCTTCAGCTCGGTGACGCCATTGGTCGACCTGACCATCACCAGCTCGTCGGGTTCAAGGTGGAGGAGCGCGGTCGGGGAGTGCGTTGTGACGAAGACCTGGGCGAACGCACTGCTGTTGCGCAGGTGGCCGAGCAGGTGCACCAGCCGGTGGGGTTCGAGGCCGTGCTCGACCTCATCGACGAGCAGAGTGGCAGTGCCCTCGTTCGCGAGCTGTTGGGTCGCGGCGCCGATGAGGCGGCGGGTACCAAGGCCGAAGTTAGTAAGCGGAACGTCGCCTTCGAACAGGGCCAGATTGCCCTGGGTATGGGACAAAGACAGGTCTAGCCCGGGTTTGAGATCGGTGAGATGGGTCGTCCCGATGTCCTGGACTTGCTTCTGCACGTCTTTGGCAAGAAGTTTCAACTCATCGGTGACCGCCTCAGCTGCGGCATCCTTTGCGGCCCGGGCCGCGTGGGTGAGCGTGGCTCGGGTATCCGCGCGGTTCGCGGTGAGCTTGCCGAGCGACGAGGTCCGGGACCACCGAAGATGTGCATCAATCCGGTCATCGATCCGGTACGCCGTCAGCCGGGACCGGTGCCGTGCGCGCACTGGATGCGGCTCCTCTTCCTCAATCCCGTCCAGCGCCGGCCGGTACGACTGCCATATCGGTTCGAGGTCAGCTTCGACCAGGAACTCGACGATGACGCATCGTTGCGAGTCGTCGGTCGGATCGTGCGACCACTCGCCCTGCTCATCGATGCCAGCAAGGTGTCCGCCGAAGGCGTCCATCGCGATGAGCTCGTCCGGGAGATCGTCGATCGCCACTCGAATCCGGATCGGGTCCTCGACCTTGGCGTCGTGGAAGTCGGTGTCGAGGACAGTGAGCCCTGCCCGGTCATGCAATGCCCGCTCGATGGCGGTGAGCACGGTGGTCTTTGTGGAGTCGCCTGGCCCAATGAGCGTGAAGAACCGCCGACTGGCAGGCAGACGCCACGACGCCGACTTGATGCCACGGAAATTCTCGATGTCGACTCGTCGGATTTTCATGTCGCGTTCCTCAGGGGACAGGTGCCGGGTGTTCACTCTTGCAGAGACCGGCAAGATCCTTACGACGGCCCGCGCGTCAGCCCGGCCCGGATGTAGTAGGTGCAATCAGTGACGGTCCGTGGGTTGAGCTTGCCCCGGTGCCGACTTCAGCACTCTGAGCGGATCGTCGACCGGGCTCAGCGCCTCCGGATGGTGCCGGGCCTTCGCAGTCTGCGTCGTAGCAGGCCGGATGGGGTGTGCTGCAACCAACGATTGAGTGAGACCCGATCGCCACACGGCTAGGTAGTGCACCTGCCGCGTTGCGCCTCAGTAGATAACCGCTTCGCCCGGCAGTAAGAACTCCACTAGGTAGTTCTCGAGGTGCGCTGTACGCCGACGGGTCTCCTCCAGCAGCAGCGGATGCACCGCGGCGTTGAGCGTTGGTGGAAGGTCAGCGACGACAACTGTGCTACGTCGACGTTCGAGGTGGACAGCTGACGGTGGCAGTCGTCGTGTCCGGCTGCTGCTCCAGTATCTGGGGAGGTCGCGCCGAAGAACGCCCGCGAACTCGGAGCGTAGCTGTGCCAGGTCGACCTGGCGGCCAGCCATGACGTTGCACAACTTTGTGAGTGGCCAGGCCGCGAGATAGCCGTATCGGGCGGCATAGACAGCCACAGTGTGCAGCTTGTATTCGTCGTCGTAGTCCAGCAGTGCATAGCCGAGGAGCTGGTCGAGTTCGGAGCGGTCGAGCTTGGCGGTGCGCCGGCCGTCAAGACGTGGGCGCCTTCCTTGCCC
The DNA here is from genome assembly GCF_036226525.1 of Kribbella sp. NBC_01245. NCBI lineage: Bacteria > Bacillati > Actinomycetota > Actinomycetes > Propionibacteriales > Kribbellaceae > Kribbella > Kribbella sp. NBC_01245. The sequence goes on along the minus strand of NZ_CP108487.1, from coordinate 6,407,151 downwards.
AGCCTTGAAGTCCACCAGGGTCCCGTCGACGATCAGGTCCGCGTCGGCATTGAGGTATTGGCTTCCCTCGAAGGTCATACCAGTCGCCACCGGCCCCGCTGAAAGCAACGGGAAGAGATTCTCCGTTGCGAGGTCTTTCATCGCGATGAGATCGGCAACTTCAGCATCGTTGGCCAACGCCAGCAGATCGCCGGATGTGCTTGTAGGAGTGAGCTGCATTAGCCGGGAACCCGTAACCGAGAGCGCGCGGTATAGCTCGGCCAGAAGAGCGAGCGCATATGACACTCGGGCCCACCACTCGTCAGAGCGGGCAGAGAATCGGGCGGGCCTCATGACCGACGATCGCGGCGGTGCATCAGCTGCCTGGCCATCGCTGGCGAGGTCTGCCAGCAGTTCCGTCCCCGCTGCTAACCACGGGCCACGGCGAAGCAGACCGAGGCGGGGCAACGTGAGCGATACCGCATCGTCCACAAGCATCCTCAGCCACCAATCAATAGCGGAGCCCTGCGTAGATGCAGCAACATCCGGCGGCTTGACCAGCAACTGCTCCCCTGCAGCCAGCCTGAAGCCGGCTTGGACTCCTTGGTGATGGGGAAACGTCTTCCGCATCCAGACTGTGACCGGGCTGCGAAGGTCCCTGACCTCCTCGGAGAGTGAAGACATACGGGCACACTAAGACCGACTACCGACAGTTTCTGAGCGGCGACGCAAGACGCTTGCAGTATCCGGCCGCCCTACCGGGCTCGAACCGTGTCAGTCTGAGCCCGGTCCAACTCGGGTCTGGGAGACCCTGTGACGAGTGCCGAAGAAGCACCATGAAGTTTGGCTTATGCTGCGGCGCGCGGCTAGGAGGCATTCCGAGCCTGTCAGCCGGCGATGGCGGTGTCTCCGGAGCATGTGGCTCAGCGGCTGCAGGCATGTACCGTGCGGACGGACCGGCTGACAGCGAACGAACCTGGCGGCCCGGGCTGCTGACGGACTTGGGAACTCTCTGACCGTTTTTCGTTAGTAAACCGGCTTCGCCCGCGCAATCTGCTCGCGAAGATGTTCTACAGTCGCCTCCACCCACTGCCTAAGCTCAATCGGGTCACTGTCGTTGACACGCTGCACGAGCACCTCGAGCTCAGCCTCGAGTTCGTCCGACTCTTCCTCAATCCATCGTCCGGCAACCAGTGAGCCGCCCATCAGCGAACTGACGTCGACGTCCTGCCCGAATTGTGTGATGAGGAACCGGCAAACTGGCCCGAACTCGGTACGGAGGTCAGTGACCGCAGCCAGTGATCTCGCCTTGATGACATCGTGACCGACCCAGAGCTTCGCGGTTTCCACGTCGGTGGCCTCGCCGAGCCAGCGCGCTGCCGCCCGGACATAGCGGGGGTTCTCGGCTGCTGTGCCATCCATCAGTCTTAGCCAGGTTTGGGGTTGGGTTGCTGCGACGCAGGCTGGCAGGAGCTTCCGACCAGTACGTCCGAGCGCGCCGACCTGGAAACGGCCGGCTTCGATCAGCTCGACCAGTAGATTGGCGAGCGCTTGTGGCTGGCTATTGAGCTGCCGCATCGCGAGCCAGCTCCAGTCCTCCGCTTCCAGCATGAGCTTTGGGAAGCGCTTGCATTGGGCAACCAGCTCCGCCACGAGGGGATCGACGATCTCGATCCAGGCGGGGCGCCCGTACAGCATCTGGCGTACGCAGTCGACGACGGCGTTGTAGTCCGCTTGCGTACTGAGCCGGGTCAGCCAGTTACTCAGCAGTGTCACCAGCTCCTCATCGCGCACCTTCCAGCCGAGGAGTACGCGTGCACCGTCGCTCGGTTCGAGACGGGCGCTGAGTTTGAGTGCGCGGATCGCCGCTTCCTCGGTGTGTGGACTGCGCACCGTCACACGCAACCGTGTGCCGCGGTCCAGCGTGGCGCCTACTCGGGCGTCGAGGAACCGGTCGTGAGCGCCGCTTTGACTCTGGTTGAGGGCGTGGAGGTAGCCGATCAAGGGCGTTTCGCCGGTGCGCGCGAGCTCCGTGAGGGCGGCTTCTACGGTCTCATCTTGGCCAGCAACCTCGCCGAGCATCCGGCCGATCCAGAATGACGCACGTGGTCTCCGCTGCAGAATGTCTAGCAGGAGACTGATGCGATCGGACTGATTGATGCGTTCAACGGCCGCTCTCAGTTGCGGATAGAAGCAGTCGCCGTCAAGGTCGTGCGATGTGTTGACATCGGCCAGGTACTCCACCGTCTCTTCTGCGGTTGGCCCCGGGAGCTTGGTCTCGAGGTATTCGAGATTCTTGAGGATGCTTCTGTTCTGGCTGTCGCGATGCAGTAGTCGCAGTTCGGCCATTACTGTGCGCACCGGCTGAAGTTGCGTCGACGCGAGTCTCAGCAGGGCAGGGACGAGAGTCATGCTGAGAAAGTTCGTCTCCAGCAGCTCTTGGATGGCGTCCGCCAGAGAAGCGACAGCCGAGTTAGCTGTTACGGGGTCCACGTCCTTGGCCAACGCACCGAGGATGGTGATGGCATCGGCTTTGTAGTCCCAGGCTGCGCCCCAGGTGGAGGGAATGCCGCGGCTTTCGATCAGCATCGTGCCTTGGCTATGCAGGGATCCGAAGGCTGTTTCGTCCGGCTGTATCGCTCGGCTTGCTGCCAGGACGGCGAGCCGGCGGTCCCTTACATCGCTGGATGTCTGGATGGCCCGCAGGTATCTGAGGCGGGCCGCTGGAGTCGCTGCCGTATTGGGCAGGATCGCTCCGAATAGGTTTGTGAATCGCACGATGAATGGGTCGTGGCTATCAAGGTCCGCCAGGCCGACGATGGCGGGGCTAGGTTTGCTCGGATCCTCAATAGGCGCCGTTCGAGCGATCCGGCGGATGAGGTCTGCTGCTCTCCTGAAGGTGCTGGTGTTCCACGCGAGGCGGTCGAGTGCTTCTCGTGCCGCTTCCCATTGTTCTAGCAGGTCGAGTAGCTCGTACTCGGGACTGGCATTCACCTCGGCTTCCACGAGGTCGCAGACAGCCTCTGGGGCGATCGCGGCCAGGTTCGACAACAAAGTGCCGTATTCATGACTGCCATTGGGGCGGAGCGCTTCGAGCAGCTTCGCCGAGCCGAGAATGTGTCGTGCGGCAGCGCTGGTTACGTCGGATGAGCCCAGCTCGGCGACTCGTTGCACCAGGTCGTCGAGCAGGTCGCTGTTCGCCACCGCCGGCAGTAGGTCGTTCAGGATCCTGGTCGTCAGGACTTCCCAAGCACGACGGGCCAGATGCAAGGCCAATGGATGCGGCGTGATCTTGCAGGTACGGACGTCTGGCTGACCGGTCGAACTGACGCCTAAGACGAGTCCGAGCCCGTCCAGGTGGTCGAGGGCCATCCTCAGATCGATCTCGGTGACCGGAAGAACCGACGCAAGCTCGCGAAAGGCATTGCTGCTGCCGCCATGGAATACCACGTGGGGAACAAGCGCGACGACATAGTAGGCCAGGCGGTTGCTGTCCTTAGGAAGATCCGCGGTGATGTAGGTCTCGATGATGTCTTGGCTGATGAGATCATTGACAGTGGCATTCGGGTTCTTACTCAGAGCATCGGCGAAGATCTGCGCCAACCGGGGGTTCCCGGCCGAAGCTGCAACAGCAAAATCTCGATGTTCCGCGGACAGGTTCGGTTCCGCAGTCTTGATGACGCCAGCGACAGCGTGCTCCTCGAGATCGTCGATCACCAGCGGTTCCGAGCGTCCTCTGTACCCCGTGGGGTGTCCGATGGTGATGAGCCGGACTGGCGAATCCACTGTCAACATGCCAGCAAGTTGGTCGTGCTCGCGTGCCTCGCATTCGTCGATCACCAGAATTGTCGGTCGCCGCTGGAACTGAAGGTGGTGAAGCAGACCTTGCGGGGCAGATCTATAGGCGGGCAGATACGCGACAAGATGCGCGAAGGGTTGGCAGCGAAGGGCCTCAAGCACTGCTCGGGTCTTACCGATACCGCTGACCCCCTCCAGACGCAGGTCAGGAACGCGGCGACCGGTCACAAATGTCTCGAGGTAGGTCGGTAGCCTCGTACGTGAGGCCGACGCCTGCCATTCGTTGCTGAGCCGGCCGACGCGGCTCCATTGGGCAAGCGGCATTGCGACGTTCCCGATCCCGCCTAACAGCGGTGATACCGCGAGGGATGGGTGCTCTTCGGCCCAGGAAGCCAACGCACTCGCCGGTAGAACTTCGAACATCCCAGAAACTACCTCGATCCCCTTGCTCGCTGCTGCCTCTTCCAGCGCTTTGCGTCGCTTGGTGACCTTGACGGGCGTTAAGTCTGCGCCGAGAACCAGGCGATAAGTACCGCCGGCCCGGACGGTCTCAAGGGCTGCCGACGGTTCACGCAGATCAGGTCGAAGCAACTCAGCCTTGCACTTGGCCGGCAGGAGGTCTCCTGCTTTGAACTGCCAGGCACTGTCGCCGGCTGGAATGTGGCGGGTCTTGCGGGCTCCTCGGATTCCGGCGTCGATGCCCAGGTCGCCGATGTTCTCGCGGTATGTGGTGCTCAGCTGCCAGCCGTCCAGACCAGCGACGGCAGCTTCGGCATCAAGCAAGGCGTTGACGAAGGGTACGAAGCTGGTGCCGAGTGCTTCCACCTGATGAGCTGCGACTGAGAATGGCCCACCGAATTCTCTCTCCGCCACTGTCACCTCTTCCCGACGAGCATCTGCGCGCGGTCGTCAGAACTGGCCGCAACTCAGCCTAACCGCAGGGCCGACGGTGAGCTCGGCGTTGGATCGTAGCGACTCACCCCTGTCGATATGTTGAAACCTGTCGGATCTGCACCTTCGAGGACCGCATAGCCCTAAGGTTGCCTCATGCCTGGCGGACCACTGCAGAAGCTCGCCCGCGACGCGACGCTGTCGCCGTCAACCGTGTCCAACATCAGCAAGGGCCGAGTTGGCTATCACCGGCCTCGTCGGCGGAGGGCATCCCGACCTTCCGATCTCTCGCGGGTACGGCTACACCCGCTGATTCTGACAGAGCTGAAACGTCGCACCCACCATCTCGATAGCTACAAATTGCTAGTGCTATCGCCACTCGAAATCGTGATTCACTAGCGGCTGTGGAGCCGCTGGCAAGCGGGCATCGGTCAGCAACTGCGGGCCTCGGCGACATAACAGATGTTTCTTCAGGAGAGGTGGTCGCATCGTGGTGCTCGCCCACCCGCCCCACTGGGCTCTAGCAACCCTAGACACGCAGGAAGGCCCTCTCGCCAGCCTGCTCCTTGAACCCAGGACAGCCGACTCCTATCTTGCGATCCGCAAGCAGCTGACGATGGCTGGCGTGATCAGCAAGGTCGGCCCGGAGGAGTGGCAGCGCCGTCAATGGCTTAGCTCTGGTCGACTGCAGTTGCTCCACACCAGCCGAGAACTCATATCCTTCGCCGCCCGCGGCTCCGCCCTCCAGTTGCCGGGCAACCTCGATGCCAACTGCGACTGGATCGACGCCGCGGTAACAGGGCACGCCCTGTTTGTCGTCATACCCCCAGCGGAATCCGCAGCGGCTCGCACCTCAAGCAGCAACGACCTGGTCGGGTTCCGGCTCGCCGACCTGGCCCAATCTCATAGGCTCACCGCCGGTCTGGCGGCGACCACACGGCAATCCAGCACGGCCTAGGTGATGGTTCTGCGCCAGGAGATCGGTAGCAGTTGATGTGTGAGCACATCGGTGATGGGTTCCGGGGGTGTTGTGGCGTGCGCCGCGGGGTCGAGTTCAGCGTCGCCTGTCGCCGTCAGGTCTCCGACGACGGCATCGAGCCCCAGCGCATCATCCAGCCCTCCGGAGACCAGGCACGACGAATGTCGCGTCCGAGCCGATCTAGCAGCGCATTGCCCTGCTGGGCGCTGAGCGCGACCGGCTCCCCGGCCTCGTAGCGCTGCATCAGCCAGCCGAGTTCGGCGGTCGCTAGTTCGTCGGCGACCGCCCGAGCCGAGATGCCCTCGATCGCGAACTTGCGGATCGAGACCAGCGAGGAGATGAACTGGCCATTCAGTAGATCGAGCACACAGCACGCCTCGATCTGTCCGTCGACGTCGCGCCACCACCCCCCGTAGGGGCCGATCGTACCGGCACCGCGCAGGTCGCTGAGCCGCTCTAGCGCAGCCTGATCGAGGCCGGTGAATGTCGGACGGCTGGAGTTGCTCATGTCGATGATCAGATTGTGGATGAACGGCTCGTCCCACGGAACCTGCCCAGCTTGCTGGGCGGCGTGGAAAGCCTTGCCGACCTCGTGCATCTCCAAGATGTAGCCGAGTACCCGCCAACGGCCCTCGCGACGGGCGAACTGGCTATCGACGCGCAGCATCGGCAGACCTGCGGCCTGGCAGAGCCGATCCTTGATCTTGTCGCGCTCACGCTGCTCCGGATCCGTCCGATGCCGCGCATCGTCATACTCAATCGCAAGAATCGGCAGGCTAGTTGCGGCGTCGGCGGCGATGAAGTCGAAGTGTGCCGTGAAGGTGAAGTTCCGCTCGCGCCCGGTCAGGTGCATGTCGTCGACGTCGATCACGTCGCGGAAGCGAGGCTTGAGGAGCAACCGGTAACCGTTTTCGCGCGCGTACTCGTCGAGCACACGGTCCACCTTCGATTCGCCGTCGGTGAGGATCCTCCGTAGTCCTGGCACGCTCTGCACGATAGCTTTCCCGGCCGCCCGGCTGCCGGCTCCAGCGCCGCAGCCAGCCATCGGGCCGGGTCCTATCACGGATCGCGAGTCGGACACGAGGATCAGCGGATTCATTGATGGTCGGCACCGCTCGACACAGCCGAGAGTGTCACCGCCAAGCACCCCCGGATGTGTCACCGATGTCCTGACACAGAAGTTCACCGATGTCCTGGGACGTGGCAAGCCCAGGTCAAGGCTGGTCGATGTCTCAGGACATCGGTCGAGGAGGGGAAACACCAGATGATGCACCCATCAACGTTCCGCGCGGTCACACCCCCACCCCGGTTGCGGTAGCACAGCCGGGGCCGGGGCCCGCCCTTCACCCCGCAGGTGCCACAGGGCAATGCCCCTGTCGGGGAGGGTTAGCCCAGCAGGTGACAACACACAATCGCTCAGCTCACCGGTAGGCCGTGGGCCACCGTTAGCTCTGCCGACCTGAGCGCGTCGACCGGCCCTCAGGGGGCGGAGGCTCGATGACTCTCTCCGGTTTCGTCACCAGCAATCCGCGCCGGCGCGCATTGAGTCCCATCCCAGTATCCATGGTCACCAGCCGCACCTTGGCGCCGGCGAGCGTCTGTACCGCCATCGCTCGATCGATGATCTCCGCGTCGGAATCCGCGAGCGGCCGGTGCGCCGGATCGTCGAAGAACACCCGCAGATCGACTCGTCCATGTGGCATCTCATCTCGCGCAGCAATCGCATCCCAGTCGGGATCCGCGGCCCGGATCAGGACCGTGTCGTGCGGGTTGGGCAGGAGCCTGTCGATGACGGCCAGCGTTACCGAGGCGCGCCAGCGTAGCGCCTGGTTGCCCGACTCCTTCTGCCGGTCGAGCTCGCGGATCACCACCTCGGGGAGCACCAGCAGCACATCAGCGAACCCGACCCCCAGCTCTTCGGCCCAGGGAATACTGGCGACGACCGCGGCAGGGTCCGCGTCCCGTGTCCACGCCGGGTGTGAAAGGAACACACTGGTGTCGACCACCGCCAAGGCCTTGTCGGCGGACGCAGTCCAAGTGCGGATCTGCATTTGAAGCTTTTCGTGGGCGGCAGTGAGCCCAGCCGCCCGGGCGGACAGCTCGGCCTCAAGCCACTGGCGGGCCTGCGGCGTCCCATTCGTGACCGGATCCGCGAGGCGGTAGAAGGCCGGCGTGAGCAGCAGCTGGTCCAAGTCGGCTTGGGCAATCTGGCCACGCAGCAACCGTGCCATGTCCATCACCCACTTCACGTAGCTGTCCTGGTCGCCGTGGTGGTTGGTGATCTCGACCGAGGCCTTCCACAGCAGTTCGAGGACGCGGTCCCGGTCGACGCCAGGAGTCAAGGTGACGAGCATGCTGAAATCCTGACAGGTCACCGCCACCACCGCTGCGAATTTGCGCACCCTCGTGGTCCTAGGGCAGCCGTGGTCGGCGGCGCTAGAATCTGGGTCGCCTCCAGCCTGTGGGCAACAGGTGAGGCCCGGTGCGCGTCCGCGGCGGACTCCTGACTCGCGCTCTGGCGAATTGTTTGTCAGAGACTGAGACCGCTGCCATGCCCAGTCCGGAATCGGGGAGCCCGCTCCTCAGGCAAGGAAAGCGACCGAAAGGTTCGCCATGCGTATGGATCTCATCGACAGCTGGGAGCAATGATGTCGACTACTTGGCAGGTCTGCACGGCGGTAGATACCCGCGATGACGCCGTGAGGTTGGCCCGCCTCGCCGTGCAGGACGGGCTCGCGGCGAGCGGGCAGATTCTGGGACCGGCGACGACGATGACGTGGCGCCAAGGCTCGTATGTCGAGATCGAGGAGTGGCGGCTCACTTTTATCACTATTGAGAGCCGCATCGACGGCCTGCACGATCTGCTCTTGGACAAGCACACGCGCGACCAGCCGCAGGTAATGGGCGTGCGAGTTGATTCGATCGCTGCCGATTACGAGGCTTCGATCCATCGTGCCATCGATCTGGACTCACACGGTGAATAGCTCCAGATCAGAACTCGATCCGGAGCGGGCGGGTCTAGTGCGCCAACACGTCGCATCGACGGATCGTGTCGCCGTGTTTCCGGTCGTCAACCGGTCCGCGATCTCCTCCAATGGATCAGTCGCGGGCGCTTCGGGCGGATTGCAGGCTGGCCGCACACTCCACGGCTGAACAACCCCTGGCAAGACACCATGTCCGGTGAGCGCCGTGGCTGGCGGAAGCGCGCGGCCAACGATCCTGCGCAGCCGGACGGCGACTTTGCCTTCACCGTGGATTACACGGCGTGTCGGCCCTATGCTTTGGGCTGGGTCGAGCGGCCCTGCACACGCGAGGATGTTCAGCGTGGCTGACTCACAACGGCCAGCCTCCTGGCGCTGCGGCAGGAGCATCCTGGGCTGACTTGGCACACTTCGGCGGTCATTTGTCCGATTCGCGCCTCTTCTGGGCTGCGGCCGGCTTAAGTGTCCGTGGCGGCTATCAACCGCGGGACCTTCGCCATCACGTCAATGCCGGCTGACCTGACCGCAAGCGAACGCTCCAGACGCTCGCCCGCCATGCCTCACTCGCGCCATCAGCTGTGACCGCGGTCAGCGCTGGCCGGATCGACCAGCGCCCACACAGTCCACGACGGCCAAGCGGCATCACCGGGTTGTCGAGGTGACAGGTCCACGCTCGTGCGGGCAGAAGTTGAGCGCCGGACCTGTCACCTCGGGGACTACAGACTCCGGCTGCTGTCAGCTCTCGGCGTTGAGATCTACTAGCTGGTCCGGCGCCAGCACGGTCTACGGGGCCAGGGACTGCTCCAGTGTTGGCGACAGGAGGGATTCGCGGTGGCCCGAAGCCGCTCGCGGAGCACGAGGCCACGACGGAAACCTGGGAGACCCTTCGGTCGACCAACTGGGTTCGTCGTGGGCTGATCTCGCGCGATGTAAAGCGCTGGCTTCGCCGGCTACACACGACCGTTCCCTCCCCCCTAGTTGCGGCACAGGGACTGTGCGGAAAGATGCGGCCTATGGTCACGATCCACGAGGTACTAGAGCAGTTGCGGGCCACTGCTCTTGACGAGCGCGACAAGGGCGACAAGTTCGAGCGTTTGGTTGCCAGCTATTTGCGCAGCGACCCCGAGTGGACCGCGCGCTTCTCCGAGGTGTGGCTTTGGTCGCAATGGCCTGGTCGACAAGGTCGGCCCGACACGGGAATCGATCTGGTGGCGGCGAACCGCGACCGCGACGACTACACGGCAATTCAGTGCAAGTTCTACGATCCCAGCCACAAAGTCGCCAAGGCGGACATCGATTCATTTGTGGCATCTTCAGGCCGTGTCGAGTTCTCCGACCGTTACATCTTCGACACCGCCGCCGACTGGTCCGACAACGCCAAGCACGCGCTTCAGGGGCTCGCGGTACCTGTACAGCGAATCGACATCGGCTACCTGTCCGAGGCCAGGGTGGACTGGTCTCAGTTTTCGTGGACCACCCCTGAAATCCTGGTACCGACCGGACCAAAGGTACTACGGCCGCATCAGCAACGCGCCCTCGACGACGTCCGCCGCGGATACGTGGAGCACGACCGAGGCAAGCTCGTAATGGCTTGCGGAACCGGAAAGACGTTCACTTCGTTGCGGATCGCCGAGGAACTGGTCGGCGTCGGCGGCAGTGTGCTATTCCTTGTTCCGTCCATCCAGCTGCTAAGTCAGTCACTGCGCGAATGGATGGCCGAGGCGTCGCTCGACATTCGCCCGTTTGCGGTCTGTTCTGATGTTCGGGTCGGTCGCCGAGTAAACAGCGACGACGCGGATATGTCCGTCATCGACCTCACAGAGCCCGCCACTACCAATGCAGCCGCCCTCCTGGCTAGGATGACCAGCGGCCGACATGCAACGGACCGGATGAAGGTCGTCTTCGCGACCTACCAGTCAATCGACGTTGTGGCTCAGGCACAACAGGATGGCCTCGATGCGTTCGACCTGATCATTTGCGACGAGGCCCACCGGACTACCGGTGTCACCCTCGCTGGGACTGACGAGTCTCACTTCGTGAGGGTGCACGACAATGACTATTTGAAGGCGGCCAAGCGGCTCTATATGACCGCTACGCCGAGAGTTTTCGGTGAGGAGGTTCGTCGTAAGGCGCTCGATGCCGAGGCCGTCCTCGCCGACATGGGAGATGCAAGCACCTACGGCCCCGAGCTGCACCGGCTCGGCTTCGGGGACGCAGTTGAGGCGGACCTGCTGACCGATTACAAGGTACTGGTCCTGGCTGTCGACGAGTCCTACGTCGCGGAGAACTTCCAGGGCGCCATGGCACATGGCGGCGAGATCGCTCTTGGTGATGCCGCAAAGCTGATCGGGTGCTGGAACGGTCTGTCGAAACACTACGGCTCGGCCGGGACAGCGATCGCGGACAAGGCACCGATGCGTATGGCGGTCGCCTTCGCCAAAGACATCAAGGCCTCTAAGATCGCCGCATCCAGCTTCCCGACACTGATCGACCGCGCGCTCCAGGACGAGGCCGCGAACGGCGCCGTGCGAAACCAGCTCCGCGTTGAGGCTGCACACGTGGACGGCACGATGGGAATCCACGAGCGCAACACGCATCTGGCCTGGCTGAGAGACAAGACTCCCGATGACGTGTGCCGGGTCCTTACCAACGCCCGTTGTCTCTCGGAGGGCGTGGACGTGCCGGCCCTCGACGCCGTGCTCTTCTTGACCCCGCGCGGCTCCCAGGTGGATGTCGTACAGTCCGTAGGGCGCGTGATGCGCAAAGCGCCCGGCAAGGAACTTGGCTACATCATCCTGCCGATCGTGGTGCCTTCCGGGGTGAGTCCCGAGGAGGCGCTGCGGGACAACGAGCGCTACAAGGTGGTCTGGCAGGTACTGCAGGCACTGCGGTCCCATGACGACCGATTCCACGCGATGATCAACCAGATCGAGCTGAACAAGAACAAGACCAACAGGCTCGTGATCGACGATGTGACTCCTCGTCCTGAGGCCGAACGTCCGCATGAGAGCCCGAGCAGCGAGAGCGACCAAAGTTCCCAGCTCACCCTTGACTATGGCTTCGAGGGATTCCGCGACGCGATGTACGCCCGGATCGTGCAAAAAGTCGGCGAACGACGCTACTGGGAAACCTGGGCACGTGACGTCTCAGACATCGCTCAGGCCCACATAACCCGGATTCAGGGACTGCTGGCGGATCCTGAATCGCCGCCAGCCAGGGAGTTCGAGGCGTTCTTGGCTGGTTTGCAGGGCAATCTCAACGAGTCGATCAGCCACAATGAGGCCGTCGAGATGCTGGCCCAACATCTGGTCACCCGGCCTGTGTTCGAAGCCCTTTTCGAGGGCTACGACTTCACAGCACATAACCCTGTCGCGCAAACCATGGAGCTGATGCTGCGTAGCCTCGACGAGCACAACCTCGGAGCCGAGAACGACAAGCTCGAGCGGTTCTACGCTTCGGTACGTCGCCGTGTTGAGGGTGTCCGAGACGCCGACGGTAAACAGCGCGTTATCGTCGAGCTCTACGACAAGTTCTTCGCCACTGCCTTCAAGAAGACCGTCGACCGGCTCGGTATCGTCTACACGCCGATCGAGATCGTCGATTTCATCCTTAGATCGGCCGATGCAGTCCTGCGCCAGGAGTTCGGGCAGGGCCTCGGCGACGAAGGCGTCCACATCCTGGATGGGTTCACGGGCACCGGCACGTTCGTCGTGCGGCTACTGCAATCGGGGCTGATTTCCCCCCATGATCTCGCCCGTAAGTACGCCCACGAGCTTCACGCCAATGAAATGTTGCTGCTGGCGTACTACATTGCCGCGGTCAACATCGAGACCACCTATGCTGCACTGGCGATCGACGACGGCGAGGAGCCTGGCTCCTACAAACCGTTCCCCGGCCTGGTGCTCACCGACACCTTTCAGTCCTATGAGGACGGCGACCGAGACGATCTCCATATCTTCCCGGAGAACAATCAGCGGATCAGCCGTCAGCGTGACCTGCCGATCACAGTCATCGTAGGCAACCCTCCTTATTCGGTAGGTCAGGCCTCAGCCAACGACGACAACGCCAACACCGTGTACCCGACCATCGACGCAGCAATCCGGGAAACCTACGCTGCGAAATCGGCGACGAGTTCGATTCGCGGTCTCTACGACTCATACGTTCGGGCGATCAAGTGGGCCTCTCTGCGGGTCGGCGACCGCGGTGTCATCGCCTACGTCACCAACGGCGGTTTCCTCAACTCCAACTCCGCCGACGGCATGCGCAAGTCCCTTCACGAAGAGTTCGCCGCGATTCATATCTTCAATCTGCGCGGCAACCGTCGCAACGCCGGCGCCGAGGGTCGACCGATATTCGAGGCATTCGCCAAGGGCTCAGGTGGATCCATCGCAGGCATCGCGATCGTGGTGCTAGTCAAGGACACGGCCCGGCCCGGTCCGGCAGAACTGCACTATGCACAGGTGGGTGACTTCACCACTGCGCAGGAAAAGGTCGCCGAGATCGTCGAGGCACGCTCGATCCTGGGCACTGGGGCAGTTCGCATCACACCTGACGAGCACGGCGACTGGCTGGATCAACGACGCGAGGAGTTTGGTGGCTTCCTGCCGCTGCATGCCAAGGACGGTGTGTCGGTATTCGCCGTCACCTCGAAGGGGCTCACCACCAACCGGGATGCGTGGGTCTACAACTCCTCGGCCGCGGAGTTGACGGCGAGCGTGGACCGCCTCGTCAGCACTTACCAGGGCGCTCTTGCAGACGGTCTCAGCGAGCGGGACGTACCACGCGACCCACGTCTGATCAGCTGGTCGCGCCGCCTCCTTGCCCGGTTCTCGCAAGGGCAGCCGATCAGCGCCGATTCGTCATCGCATCGGATCGCATGCTATCGGCCGTTCCAACTACAGCACGTGTATTTCTCCGCCGCGCTGAACGAGGACCGCAGACGGTTGCCGAGTGCCTTTCCTACGGCCGATCACGATAACTACGGCTTCCTGCTGACTGGGGTGTCGTCGCATTACGAGTTCAGCGTGATCGCGACCGATCGGCTGCCCGATCTGCACCTACTCGATACCGGGCAGTTCTTTCCTCGGTGGGTCTGGGAGCCACTCCCCGCTCAGGAGGACACTCTGGACCTGGCCTTCGACACCGACGAAGAGGGCGGCGTCGGCGGGTACCGACGGGTTGACAACATCACCGACGAGGCCCTGGCAAAATTCCGACAGTCCTATCCGGATCAGTCCGTCACGAAGGACGACGTCTACTTCTACTGCTATGGCTTGTTGCACTCCCCGGTATACCGGAAGACCTATGCTGCGGACTTGAAAAAGCTACTACCCCGAATCCCCCTGGTCCGGGACTTCCGCGGCTTCGTCCGCGCCGGACGAGAACTGTCGAACCTTCACCTCGGCTATGAGTCGGTGACGCCGTATCCTTTGGGCGGTCTCGACGCTCTCGAGCAACGCGACGGAGACGATTACCGGTATTACCGGGTCGAGAAGATGCGGCCAGGCGCCCCAAGCGCTGAGCAGAAGGCCGCAGGAGAAAAGGCGGACCGCAGCACGATCGTCTACAACGATCACATCACGCTAGACGGCATCCCGGAAGATACACACCGATACCGGCTGGGACCCCGGACGGCATTGGAATGGGTCCTGGAGCGCTACCAAGTGCGCACCGACAAGAACTCTGGGATCGTCAATGACGCAAACCAGTGGTCTACCGAGGTAGCCGACCCGCGCTACATCATCGACCTGGTCGGCCGGGTGGTGACCGTTTCCGTGGAGACCATGAAGATCATTGATGCCCTGCCCGATCTGGAGATCGTCGAACCTTGACACCTCGGGGCTGGCCGCGAATGGGTACCGCCCATACGTTTCCAGCCCATAGAGGGTGGTTGGACGCCTCCGAATGGTTGGGCGCGAACGACCCAGCACACTCACCGTGGTCAACGGGCACTACCCGACATGCAACTGAGGCGATTGTCTACCTCGTCACGTGCAGGCCCCAACCACAGGTCTCCTCCGGACTCAGGCCAGCTAGCCCCTTACTCGGCCGCCCGTCATTGGAGAGGAGGATGTGGTCAAGGTCTTGAGCCAGCACACGGTCGTGTGCGTCGGGTCTGCCTGCCGGACAGCATCCGAGCTCGGTTCGATGCCAGTCTTGACGCAGCGGCCCAGTCCCTGACCGACGTCTGATGCCCGGCTCGCTGCCCCGTTCACCAGTGACACCGGTACGACGTACCAGCTTCATCGAAGCTCGCTAGGCGGGATCGACCGGCAGGTACTACGGAAGCGGTGGCACAGCAACGGGGGCGACGACGAACTGATTGCGGCCTGCGGCCTTGGCTGCGTACTGCGCCTCGTCGGCGGCCTTCACCAGCAGCTGCAGGGTATCCGCGGCGTCGGGGAACGTCGCAACACCGACCGAGCAGGTCAGGTTGTCGATCATCGCGTTCTGACCGTTCTTGCCAGGGACAGTGATGCACAGGCCAGCGACGCGCCGGCGGACGCGCTCGGCGAGCTTGGCGGCATCGGCAGGGTTCGTGCTGGGCAGCAGGATGGCGAACTCTTCACCTCCGAGACGCCCGACGATGTCGTCGGCACGGGTGGCCCGCTGCAGCTCGGCGGCGACCTCTTGGAGGACCTGGTCGCCGGCATCGTGGCCGTGGGTGTCGTTGATCGGTTTGAAGTAGTCCAGGTCGACGTAGAGCACGCTTAGCGCAGAGTTGGTGCTGGTGGCGCGCTCGAGTTCTTTTGCCGCCATTTCATGCCAGAACACCGCGTTGACCAGTCCGGTCTTGGCGTCGGTGCGGGCGGCGGTCTGGAACTGACCGGCCAGCAGCCCTTGGTGCAGGCCGAGGAGAGGGGCGAGCAGGACGGGGATCGCCCAAGGCTGATGCAGCAGAACGATCGCGGTTGCCGCGCCTAGTCCGAGCGAACCCAAACCAACGAAGTGGTCGTTGAGCCGGCCGACCATCTGGCGGGCGGTGGTTTCTGGGCTGGACAGCAGCACGGCGCCGATGACAAGGCCGTAGTTGACGAACCAGTAGGCCAGTCCCGCCAGCACGAGCACGACCAGTCCGACCGGACCTGAGGGAAAACCCGGATAGCCATCAGGCGACAGCGCCTGTATCACCAGCGCTGCAGCCGCCGAGCCGAGTACCACGGTGGCGGTCGTGAACACGAGCCGGTAGGCCCGGACCCGGTTCAGCCGCAGCCATGAGTGCAGGTAGGTCGACACGATCAGCGCGAACGCCAGCGGAGGCGGCAGCAGGAGGACCGCGGCGAAGGTCCACATGCCCTTGAGATTCACATACGGCAGGCCCTCTGCGGCAAGCTCACGCAGCCGCTCGGTCCCCCGGGCCGCCTCGATGTGAACCGCAGAGCCCACCGCGAGGATCGCGAAACGGATCAGATCCGTCTGTCCGATCGGGTCGACGCCGGCCGCAATAGCCGGGGCGGCCAGGGCGAGGACGTCGACAGTCAGGACGTAGCCGAGCAGGACAGGCGGGATCGACCATAGTTCCCAGTTGCGCAGCGCGCGCGACCGGTCCGGGCGGCGACGGCCGGGCCGCCGATGCCGGATACTGAACATGGAACAACCCCCGCCTCACGTAGGTCCCCACCGCCAGGGTAAGCGACTCATCACCGAATGTCACCGTCACTGGCGATGCGGAGAGCCCCCCTTGGGAGGAGGTGCCTGCTCATGCGTAACGGCGAATGGCACTGACGATCCCCCCTTTCCTTCTCCGATCCGGAGCAAGTTCGCTGAGCTCAGGCCGGCGTGTGCGCACGCTCTGCCCGGGTGAAACCCGTGGCCGCACCAGCCGCGGCGATCACGCCGAGCACGCCGGCCGCCGCAACGACATGAGCGGGCTGCCACCGGTCCGCCGCCATCCCGGCCAGCAGGATCCCGACCCCCTGCGCCACGATCATCACGGTGCGGGCCAGGCCGAACGCCTGGCCCCGCTGTGCGTCCGGGACGCTCTGTACGAACATCACGTTCGCCTGCAGCTGGTAGGCCGAGCAGACCCCAGACACGAACCACAACAGCACCGTCACCACGAGGCCCGGCTGGGCGAGACAGCCGATCAACGGTGCGCATGCCCCGATCGACAACGGCCGGATCAGCCGGATCCGCAGCACCGGATCCAGCCGGGTCACCAGCACCATGCCCGTGACCGTGCCGGCTGGGTTGGCCGCCAGCAGGACCCCGACTGCAACCGCGCCCGTGACTGGGCCGTTGGGCAGCGCGGCGGCGTACGGGACGGCGAGACCTTCGACCGTGATGTAGAACCCCATCAGCGACGCCAGCAGCACCAGGTACCGCAGGCGCCGGTCCCCCCAGACGAGCCGCGCACCCGCCGCGATCTGCGTCAGCCACGACGGTCGGTGAGCCGGGTCTCCATCGAGGAGATAGTCGCGGATCCCGAAGCCAACTAGCGCGGCCGAAACCGCGAAGGTGGCAGCGTCGACCAGCAACGTGCGGTGCGCGCCGAGAGCAGCGACGAGAGTGCCGCCGGCAACGAATCCGACCACCTGTGCGAACTGCGACGTCATGTTCGACACCGCGCTCGATTTCACGTACTGCTCGCCGGTCAGGATCGACGGCAGCAACGCTGCCCGGGCCGCCTGAAACGGCGAGGCGAAGAACTGGACCACCACCAGCAGCACACAGAGCAGCCACAAGGGCGTACCCGGGATTGCCATCACAGCAACCAGCAGCATCCGCGCCAGGTCGCACACCACCATCACCCGGCGCCGCGAAAACCGATCCGCCAGCCCCGACAACAGCGGCCCGGCCACCAGATCGGGCAGGAACGTCAACGCGTACGTCAACGCCGACAGCCCAGCCGATCCGGTCCGGTCGAACACGAGAACTGCAAGCGCCACCCGGGCGAGTTGATCCCCTGCCACGGATGCCAGCTGCGCGAACCACAACGCACGGAATTCCGCGACCGCGAACACGTCGCGGTAGGTCGCCTTCGGTTCTGCTGGATCCTGACCAGGCTGCGGGGCGGGCCGGCGAGTCACCGATTCAAACTACCCACAAACCACGTTGTGCGCGATCGCAGGCCGATCCGCGGCTGGAAGGATCGCTGCGGCTTGCGTCCCCAGGACCCGTCGGCGTGGTGACTCAAGACGAAAGCCGCCGGAAGCCGCAGCGCGGACGATCAGCAATCTGGCACCTACAGGGTCGCCCAGACCCACGCGGTCTTAGCCCGGCGAGTAGTTCCTCATCACGCTCCTCTGTCGTGCCTGCCGTCGTCGTGATGACCACCCACAACGCCCGCAGCCGCAGTACCTCCGGTGGGACATCGTTGCGTGAACATCGCGTCCCGCCACGTTCCAGCATCAGCCCAAGCCCTCCCCTGCCCCCTCTATCGCTGGAGGCCCCGGAGATGTTTCACCATCAGCGCTGCACAAACCGGCAATGCCTCACCGGTTGCGGATAGAAGATGCCTCGGCTCGAGCCGAGGTTGCGTGGTCATCTCGTCGGATCCTTTGCCGCGGGCAGTTGTGGACCGGCATGCCGCAAGGACCTGGCGCAGGCAGAAGGATTCTCGGCCGCTGAAACACCGGCCGAAGCAGACCACACGAACCTGGCATGCTGACGTCGCGCAGCCTCGGATCGGCTGCGGTGAGCCGTATGGCAGTGGATTGGGTGAAAATGAAGCGGTTCTTCGAGACTAACGCGGCTAAGTGGAAGTCCCCGTACGGGAAGCTGCACGTCTACATCGTCGTTCCCGAGGTTGTCCGGCGGTACGTCGCGGAGTATCACGATGTTATCCGCGAGCGTCCCGCGCTGATGTCGGTCCAGAGGCCAGAGTGGATGCATGTGACCGTGCAGCTGATTGAAGCGCACGTGGCCGACCTGGCACCACAGAATCTGACCGCACTCAAGGAAGCGCTCCACGGCAGCCTGGCCGACCTGGCACCGTTCGACCTCACGATGAGGCCGCCAGTCATGGGCGTGCACGGAGTCACGCTGCGGACCGCCTACCAGGTCCCGGAGTTCACCGAGCTGGTCAACCGCACCCGGTCAGCCGTCGACCTGGTGCTCGGAGCCGATGCTCTGCACCCGAACGGCGCACGGCAGCGGCCACACGCAAGCCTTGGCTACGGCCTGACCGACGGCGACTCGGACCCGATCCTTGGCGCTGTCAACGCGCTGAATGCCGACCGCGACCCGGTCACCTTCACCGTCGACCAGGTCGCTCTGCTCGCGGTCGACCAAGACCCCGAAGAGGGTATCTACACCTGGAAGGTGCTCGACACCATCGACTTGACCGCGCCGGCCCCGTAGCCAGCCAGCAGGGTAATTAATCCCCGCCAGAACAAGCTCGTCGGGACACCCTGCCCGTCCCAGTGCGTCACCACCACGCCCAGCCCGTAGGCCTCCGGCAACGGTGCCTCAGGCACGAACAGGTGCCGCGGCACCTCCATCATCTCCTTGTCAGAGCGGAGCGTCCTCGGGCGTCCCAGCCATCAGCGGACCCGTGGTCGTCGCCTCCGACCCGCTCGCAGCGGAGGCCAAATTGTCGGGATGCCACACCAGCCACTTCCGCTCGACCTGCTCCACCAGGTCGACCCCATGGTGCCGCGCCATCAGCACCACGTGACACAACACATCGGCCAGCTCGGCGCCGAACTGGTCGTCGAGCTCCTGCTGCGTGTTCCCCTTGGCCCTAGCCTGGCCAGTCCGCATCAAGAATGCCTGGGTCAGCTCGCCGACCTCCTCCTGAAGCTTCAGGAGGAACCACGTCTCGTCCCGCCTGAACCCATGCGCACGGGCATAGCCCTGCGAGATCGCCTCGACATCATCGCCCAGCCGCATTAGATCCATACAGACAGCGTAGGGATGGACCTAACGGACTGGCGCGCAGGTCAATCCCCCCGCCAGCGCTCGGTCCAGCACCACTCCCCACTTCAGCTGGGAACCGACTGCTTCGGGCGCTAGACGCCGCAACAAGTGCACAAGCTGGCCGGAGTTGTGACTACGTCACTGCACGGACGCGCCGCCCTGCCTCGAGGTCATTGCGTGCCCAGCGCTGAAGATCTGGCCACGTGATCCGAAGGGGACCGGTTGTCGTCGAGATTGCCTGCCAGAGACGATGGTTGACGTCGCGGTGGCTCTTGGTGAAGATCGCGAGCTGGGTGGCAGGGATGGGGGCGATGACGCGTTCGAGCAGGTTGAGATAGGTGCTGATTGCTGTGTTGCTGGTGGTCCCAAAAGCGAAAGACCTTCCGCCGGGATTGACTCGTACTGGGGTGATGCGTGGCCGGCCAATGCTGATCGGGGTGACGGCCAGAAGTAGCGTGTGCTCGCCCGGCGAGTCGGCGACGAGGACGGTCTGGTCGGTCCACCCCTGATCGGTGCCCTGGTTGGTATTGGGCCAGTCGACAACGGCCCAGTGCGGCGCTCCTGGTGTCGCTGGAGCAAGCACGACGACCAGGTCCTGGTCGTGCGGCGGCGACCCGGTACCGGGGTCAACGGCGGAATAGACGGCCTCGACAGTCTTGTCGCTGTGACCAGTGATGTCGAGTAGCCGCCGAACCCGGCGCAGGGATGACGCCTGCGAGTTGTCGACTTGGTGCAGTCCGGCAATCCAGGCCTCGGCGAATGGTCCTTGCAGGGGTGCCGCGAACGGTCCGCGCATGAGGTGAACGTGCTGGCAGTCGGCCATGCTGGGTGCGAGCCGGCGGACTTGTTCTCGTGCAGCCTGGATGGCGACGTCGAGAAGCTCACCGCGTGCAGGTTGGTCGCAGGCCAGCTTGGCGGACTCGGCAAGCAACGCGTCATACTCGGCCGACACGAGGTCGAGTACGCCTTCGGACGTCTCGGTGTCGGCCAGATTGGAGGCGCCCGGCGGCAGGTCAAGGTCGATCGCAGGTATCGATGGCTGACAGGCCAAATACCAGCCGGGACCGTTGCGCAGACTACTGAGTGCTGGTGCGATGGCGTCGAGCTGCTCGCGGGTATCGCGGATCAGCACCTGCGTGGTTGCGGGGAACAGACGGGCGAACTCCCGTGGTGGCGCGGCTGACGGGTCCCAGGGCTGACGTAGTGCCAGCTGCATCCTGGATCGCGCGTTCTCCAGGTGGGAGAACGGTGCGGTGACCACGAATCCAGATTCCCTGTCGTCCCGGGCGTCACGGGTAATGTTCTCCGCGGTCAGCGTCCCGTCGATCCACACCGGGATAGGACTCGCCAGTACGACGAACCACAACGTCGAGAGATCGGGGCGACCGACCCACTGCGCGACAGGTCGGCTCCTACGGACCCGAGAGCCAAGGCTGGCACGGCGCCCGCCTTCAGAACCGGGTGGGACTAGCCGATACATATCGACAACTGGGGTCGGACCGGATCGGTACCAAGGCCCAACTTCGGTGCGCATACCGAGGCCGTACCGCAGACCGCGCCCTTCGTCAAGAGTGAGGGCATCGCCCGGAGGCAGAGTGATGGGCTGCGGCACGATGACGAGCGCGTCTTTACATAGCTTGGCAGGAAGGAGTCGTTCAGCGTAGGCCGCGATTGCGTCCTGGTCAGCCGTCGCTGGCGCCACCGGTTGCAGGTAGACGATCTGGCTGCGGGAACTGTGCCACTCGATCACATAGAGGTCGACAGGACCGTTGTCCGTTGTGATCGTTTCAATTCCTCGACGGACTCGAGTCGCGGGTTCTAAAGGTCCGTCGTCCCGGCGCGCCGCTTTGAGTCTGGCCAAGCCCGTCCGACTGGACTGGCCAGGGTCGTCCGCGTCCTCCAGGTTCGGCCGTCGGAACGGCCACAACGCCTCTGAGCTAGCGGGCCGTCCGGTTTGGATGCACCAGCTGTCGACCGTGGCAGGTCCCCACAAAGGGTTGCCTCGGTCGTAGTCGTCAGGCTGAGGGATGGTGTGTCGCGCGAACGAGTACATCTCTCGCACCTTCGCCAGGTCGAGACCTGTTCTGTCGGCGACTCCCTCCATCGTCAATAGCTGCCATCGATGCGCAGGTCCCGGCACGGCGACATCTCCTTGGAACTGTTCGACGATCCCGAAGTTCACGGGCCAGCTCACTACGATGCCGCACCCGGCTCTGCAACAGCGACATCTGCGCGCCGAAGCTTGATCGATCTGATGACGAAGTCAGCCGCCTGCCGGACAGCTCCTGGATCGCTGAAGTCAGCCAGGAAGTAGGCCCCGCCTCGGCTCCTTGCCGCCGCTGAGCAGCAGAACTTGAACCGCCGTCGTGCAGCTCCAGGGGTGAGTAGCAGCAGTGCAGCCGCCGGCGGTCGACCCCGGGGTTGCTAGCTGGCCTAGTGCCACGGAAGTTGTCCTACGTTGTGTGGGACAACTTCTGACCCCTGCCGGCTCCGTCGATCTCGACATCACCTAGCCGGTAGGTCTTCGATCTGCCATTGGCAAGCGGTTCAGCCGGTGACGAGCTGTTCGGCCAGGAGCGTCACATCGCCGGCACCGACCAGGACGATCACATCATCGGTCTGTGCCTCGGTGGTCAGGTCGCTGGCCAGGTCGGCCCGGTCGGTCATGTAGCGGAAGACCGCGTCAGGCAGTGCGGCCGCAATGTTGAGGCTGGACACGTGTGTCCATGCGGCGGGGTCTTCTCGGGCAGGGTAGACCGGTTCGAGGTAGGTCAGGTCGGCCAGTGTGAGGGCCTGGGCGAACTCGGTGGTGAACTGCTGGGTCCGGGAGAACAGGTGCGGCTGGAACACTGCGATCACGCGACCGGTGGTGACCGATCGGGCGGCCTGCAAGACCGCGGCTACCTCGGTCGGGTGGTGGGCGTAGTCGTCGAACACCCGGGCGCCGGTCACGGTCTGGCCGCGGAGTTCGAAGCGGCGCGCCAGTCCGGGGAAGGTGGCGAGAGCTGCGCGGATGGCGTCGGCGCTGCAACCGAGCTCGCGGGCGACGCGGACGACAAGGGCGGCGTTCTCGGCGTTGTGCCAGCCGGGCAGGCTCAGGTCGTAGGTCTCGCCGTCGAGCAGGAACGAGGCGGGCTTGTCGGTGCGTCCTGGTACGGCGACCTTCAGCTGCGGGAGTCGCTCAGCGAGGTCGTCGGCCGCGCTTTGGGATCCAATGGTGAAGTCGGCGCTCTTGGCGAAGCGGGACAAGACGTCGGCGACGTCGTCCTTGGATTCGTAACCGGCGGCGTCACCAACGTGGTCGAGATCCACGTTGGTGACGAGTGCGATGTCGACGTCGTAGTCGAGCAAGCTGCGGTCGGATTCGTCGGCTTCGATGACAAGCAGGCCACCGGTACCGGCACGGGCATGCAACGCGGGCGGGCGCAAGAGGCCGCCCACGATGTAGGTGGGTTCGAGCCCGGCGTGGTCGAGCACGTAGGCCAGCAGCGCGGCGGTGGTGGTCTTGCCGTGGGCGCCGGCGACCGCGATGGTGCGGTTCATCCGGGTCAGCTGGGCCAGCAGCGCGGAGCGGTGCAGCTCGGTCAAGCCACGCTGGTGCGCGGTGACACGTTCGACGTTGTCTGGCCGGATGGCGCTGGAATACACGACCTCACCGGCTGCGGGCAGGTGGTCGGCCGACTGGCCGATGTGCAGGTCGATCAGGCCGGTGCCGGCCAGGGAGTCGAAGAAGATGGACCGTTTCGCGTCGGATCCGGACACGGTGGCGCCGAGCTGGGCGGCGACGAGCGCGAGACCGCTCATGCCGCAGCCGCCGATACCGACGAAGTGGATCCGGCGCCCGGACCAGGGCAAGGACCCGTCGAACTGCTCACCCACTGCGGACACAGGTCTCCTCTGGTGTGTTCTCATCCGGCGTGTTGCCGGTCCGGCTGGTGTAGTGCGGGACAACGTGGATGTGAGCGTGATCGACGGTTTGGCCGGCGACATCCCCGATATTGATCCGGACGGTCCACCCGTCCGGCCGGTAGTTGGCCAGTAGGTGGGACCGGGCGGAGTCTACCAACGCCCACATCTCAGCCTTGACATTCGGGGGCACGGCGAAGTAGTCGCCCACGTGGCTGAGCGGGACGACCAGGAGATGGCCCGGTGTCCGGGGATACGCGTCGGCGACTACCGCGGCGGTCGCCGAGCGAGGCAGTTCGCTGGGCTCGGCGATCCGGGTGCAGAACGGGCATGGATCGAGCGCTGGCACAGGGATCCGTGGACCTGCCCCTGGCCGTTGCGGGCTGTTGCGGTGGGCTGAGTCGTCAGCTGGCCACACGTCCGGACCTGTTGGCCGCGTCACGAGCGTGCCGCCGTGCCGCACGGCACACAGCTGTCGGCGTCGCTGACCTGCAGGTTGCGGTGGATCTCGGCGAACACGGGCTGGCTGGTGTCGTACCCGGCAGTGACGTACACCTGAGGCGCGGCCTCGCTGACGCCGGGCGCAGCGATCTCTCCTGGGCTGTTGACGGCCTGGGCGGAGCCGCCGATGTGGTGGATCAGGTCGACCAGGTCGACCGCGGACGCCGGGTATTCGGCACCGCCATGGGCGGTGGAGGCGTCGCCGACGGGCAGCACGTAAACGAAGTCGGCCTGCGCGGCGGCTGCGGCCCACTGGGCCAGGTCGCGGCGGTTGCGGCGGCCCCACGGCGAGATCACCGCGATGATGGGCTGGCGGGGATGGCACTGGCGTAGCGCGGCGAGCAGGCTGGTCAGCTGCACAGGCAGCCGGGCGTTGTCGTCGTACACCGACAGGCCTGGTGCGGTGTGCACCAGCGACATGCGCCGCTGCGGCAGCCGCGCGAGGGCCAAGCCTGCCCGGATGTCGGCATCGCTCAATCCGGCGTATCGGGCAGCGACGACAGCGAGCGCGGCCGCGGTGGCCGAGTGCGGCCCGGTCAGCGGCACCTCGAAGGTGTCGCGGCCCTGTGCGTGGCGCAGCGAGAACCGGGTCGAGTCCGGTGTGGCATGGTCGATGCTCAGCTGCCAGTCGGCCCCGTCCTGCCCGATGGTGTGGGCGGCACGGTCGATCCCGAGACCGTGCTGGTTGAGGACGAACGCGGCCTCGCTGGTGGTGACGACGTGCTCGAGGGGGCCGGCCGAGACGTCGATTAGCGTCCGCAGGGACTGGGCGAAGCCGGCGGTGCCGTCACCGAAGTGGTCTTCGTGGTTGGTGGTGAGGTTCAGGATCAACGCGATCTTCGGCGCCAGGGCCAGGTAGGCGTCGCGGTACTCGCAGGCCTCTGTGACTGCCCATGGCCCGGCGGCCAGTGTGGCTCCGCACAGGGTGGTGTCGACGTCGGCGCCGATGTAGCAGGACGGATCTGTGGGAGCGAAGACCGAGGTGGTGATCGCGGCCGCGCTGGATTTGCCGACCGATCCCGCCACGGCGATCTGGTCCTTGCCGTGCCGGGCGAACACGTGCTGCACGAACTCCAGCCGCTGCAGCGTCACCGGCCGCCGTGCAGGGGCGGCCGGGTCGGCGGCGATCGCGGTGCCAGGCGTGAGGTCGATGCTCGACGAGGCGACCACAGCCTCGACCCCGTCAGGGATTTCGTTGCGTCCGGCCATGATCGTGGCGCCGGCAGCGCGGAGCGCCGCGGTGCGGTGGTTCTCGATCAGGTCGTCACCGGTGACGTCGTAACCGGCCTGTAAGGCAAGGGATGCGGCCGGGGCGATGCCTTTGCCGCCGATCCCGGAGAAGTGGATCTTCGCGCCGGGGTTCAGTCGAGTGCGCATATCGAGGTCAGCTCCCCTGTGGCGTGCAGCCGGATGTAGGTGTCGAGGTCGGTCACGGTGTCGATTTCGAGCCAGCCGCCATGGACCGGGACACCGGCGAGGTGTTCGCCGGCATCGAGCCACCGGGTCAGCCAGGTCGTCATGTCCCACAACCCCGGCGACGGTGCGGGTGATCCGTCGAGTGGTTCGGTGCGCAGCGCGTCGCGGTACAGCCCGAAGAACCGGTCCTGGGCCGAGCGGTCGATCCGGATCAGGCCCATGAACTGGCCCTGGACGTCGTCGACCGTGGCCGCGGGTTGCCCGATTTCGGTGATCGCCCAGTCATCGGTGCGGCGCAGTGATTCCGCGTCGGCGAGGACGTCGTCCATGCGGTGCTCCCACAGGCGGCGCCAGTCGGTGTTGACCGCGATGCTGACCCCGTCGTGGTCGTGGGACAGGAGTGCCTGCAGTACGGCGGGTTCGAAGACGATGTCGCTGTAGGCGACGATCACCGATTCGGTGAGGTGGGCGTCGGCCTGCAGCAAGCTGAAGGCGATGCCTGTCGTTTGCCACCAGTCGTTGTGGACGACACGCAGCCCGCCGGTGGGCAACTGGTCGGCGCGGTAGCCGGTGACGGCAGTGATGCGGTTG
Organism: Kribbella sp. NBC_01245; assembly: GCF_036226525.1. Lineage (NCBI taxonomy): Bacteria > Bacillati > Actinomycetota > Actinomycetes > Propionibacteriales > Kribbellaceae > Kribbella > Kribbella sp. NBC_01245. Next base: position 6,381,249 of record NZ_CP108487.1, on the reverse strand, counting down.
ATGCCGTGGGCGTGGAATTGCTCGACGGTGCGCTCGAACAGGGTGCGGCCGGCCAGCTGCACCATCGGTTTCGGTACGTCGGTGGTGGCGTCGCCGAGGCGGGAGCCGCGCCCGGCGGCGAGGATGACCGCTTCCATCACAGGCCTCCGATGATGTGCCGAAGGGTTTGGTTGGCGAATCCGCCGGGTGCTTCGCGTTCGGGGTGCCACATGAGTCCCCACTGCCTTTCTGCTGGGTGGGTGAATGCTTCGACGGTTCCGTCGTCGGCCTGCGCTAGGACCTCGATCGCGGCCGGGAGTGGGTGTCTGGGGATGACCCAGTCGTGGTGTGAGGCGACCTCGAACCGCGGCGGCCAGGCCCACGGGGCCGGCGTGGTGGCGAGGGTGCGGATGCCGTGCACGGTGCCGCCGTGGCCGCCGCGCCGGTGCAGCTGCACGCCGAGCCGGGACACGAGCAGCTGCGCGCCGCGGCAGATCCCCAGCACGGGGATCTCCCGGTCGCGGGCGTACTCGATCGCGGCGAGCTCGGCTTCGTCGCGTTGTGGGTGCGCATCGGTCGCGCCGGGCAGCGCGGCCAGGTCGTTGCCGCCGGACAGGATCAGCAGCCGGATCGGTACCGCCCGCAGAACTGAGCGCATCGCCTGCAGGTGGTTGGGCAGCGGCAGCGCGGTGAGTTTGTGGTCGGCCAGCCGCTGGGCCCAACGGTGGTCGAGATAGTCGCCGGTCTCGGCGCGGTGCGGCACGGTGACGACCCGCTGGGTGATGCCCACGAACAGTGGCCTCACGAGACGATCTCGATGGTCTGGGCAGCACAGTCGAGACGTACGACGTGCGCGGAGGCCAGTTGGTCGTAGATCGCCTGGCCGACGCCCATCGCTGCCGGGACACCGGCCTCGGCGCACCGGACCGCCATATGGGAGTTCGCCCCGCCGTACAAGGTGACGATCCCTTTGACGGGCCGGGAGAACAGCCATTCGAAGCCCGGATCGGCGCTGGTCAGTACGACGATCCCGTCCAGGTTGTCCCCGGGCCGTGGATCTAGCCGGACCGGTCCGGTCGTTGCGCCGGTACCGACGTACGTCGGCTGGCCGGGCTCGGTGGCGAAACAGCGCACCTCGAGCGGATCGGCCATCGTGGCCGGCAGATGCACCCGCTGGGTCACGGCGTAGCGTTCGCGGCGCACCTCGACCCGGTCGCGCAGCCGGGCCGGCGACAGCGATCCCTCGCTCAGTCCACGCACGTCCCCGAGACGCCAGAACGCCACATCGTCGGGTGTATGCCCGAGCTGGTCACCGGCCTGCAGCAGACCGGTGAGGATGTCGCTGATCCAGGCCGACAGCTCGAACTTGCCCAGCTCGCGGGCCCCGATCGCTGACCGGATGAACCCGGTCAAGGCCTTGGCGTTGTACTCCAGACCGAGCCGGTTCAGTTCCGCGGTGACCGTTTTCGCGGCCGCCGTGAACAGGGGCCCGTCCGAGTCGAGCCTCATCCCCGGCGCCGGGTGGTGGGTGTCGGTGACGAACGGTCGCAGGTACAGGTCGGGGGCATCGCGGTAGCGCGGCGTGGCCGGGTCGTAGGTACCTGGACGCAGGTCCCCGTAGACCTGGACGAACACCTCCCAGTCGATGGTGCCGCGGGCAACAGCCGCGCCGTCAGCCCGCAGTCCGGCCGAGACCGTGCTGAGGGACCGCATGAACTGGTCGACCGAATCCGGTGATGCCAGACCGGTCGTAAGCGCGCTGCGGGTGAATGCCGTCGCGAGAAATGCCGCCCTGGCCGTGTGGGCGAACGGCACCGCGATGGCCTTCTGGATCCCGGTCAGTAGCGCGTCGACCCGGCGCAGCGGATCCGCCGCGTAGCCCTGCAGGCACATCGCCCTGCGGGCCGACGCCAGCTCGACCTGCCAAGCGTCCCGGGCGAACCGCCGCATCCCAGCCACAGTGATCGCGGACAGCGCGCTCCGTAGCTCGCTACGGTGCACGGCGAGCAGGTCCGCGTCATCGGTGAGCTGGTCTAGGCGGTCGTCGAGGTCGAAGGTGGCCGCGGTGGTGGCGACGTCGAACTCGATCCGGTCATGCAGATGCGGCATCGCTGCAACGTGATCGAGCTGATGGGCCACGATGCGGCGCGCGGCCGCGAAGGGAAGCGATGCGGGAATAAACGACAGCAGGCTCGCGCGCACATCGATGTAGGGCTGGCCGGCGAACTCGTGCAGCAGCCGCACCCCGCGCAGATCGCGGTAGCCGTACTGGGCCCGCTGGATCGCCCAGGACCGGTTGGTGATCACCTCCCGGTACAGCGACATCGCCAAGGGGCGCGGCCGCTGGCCGATCATCTCGGCCGGGTTCCAGTCGGCCATGTTGCTGAACCACGGCGGCAAACCGAGCAACTGCGGATGCCCGTTGCGCTGCTCAGCGGCGAGGCGGTGCGCGCAGGTCTCGACCGCCCTGGCAACGGCCCGATCCGACGCCGGCGACGGATGGTCTGCGAGCACCAGTGGCCGGACCTGCAGCAGGTGAGTGCGGCGGTCGGCGTCGACGAGCAGCTCGAGGTCGAGCTCGTCACTGCCGGTCGTGTTCTGAACGGCTTCCACAGTGCGCATCAGCTGCCGCACCAGCGGCGGTATGTTCGCCGCCGGCTTGCCATGGGCCAGGTACCAGGTGCGCGGTGCCGTTGCGCGGCCGGAAGTGACGGCGTCGCTGGTACCGGAGACCTCATCCACAGCCAGCACGTAGTAGGGCGCACCGGTCGCGGCGACGCGGGTGGTGACGACCGCGGCCGCCGCCACCGCGTCGATGTAACGCTGCACAAACACGTAACTGTCATCACGGTCGTCGCCGTACGAGCTGAACACCCGGTCGATCGCGGCCTGCAGGACAGCGGAATCGGCGTGCTCCGGGACCGCGACGCTGTCGTACCTGCCAGCAGCCGAAGCTTTCGCGGTGTCCTCACCGGCGGCCGAGCTGCGCACGATCAGAGCACCGCCCTGATAGGTAGCGGCGAGAAACCCGGTCACGACCGGACCCCGCGTCCGCCAGTTGCCGCGCGAAATGAGATGGCCCACGTCGATGCTCGCCGTCGCGATGAGTGGCGCCAGGTGCCGCAACGTCATCGCCTTCGTGGACAGCAACCTGGGTTTGGTGTCAGATGTCATGTGGTCCCCCTGAGGTCGTAGTACGGCGATTGCCCCAGCGCGAGGCCGATCGCGACGCCGATCAGAATCAAGTCGGTCAACAGGAACTCGTGGATCGCCAGCAGCCGCCGCCATCGAGGACATCGCGAACGGCCGCTGCCCGGAAGACCGGTGTGCGGGATCTGCACACCACTTGCGACCTATGCACTGATGGACGCAGAGTGAACCCATGGCTGCGCAATGGCATGAGCTACCGGAGGCGCAGCGGGCCGCCCGCCACGGCGATTACGGCACGCTGCTGAAACTGGCACGCACGGCGCTAGGCCTGACCCAGGCCCAGGCCGGGGCGATGGCCGGCTGGTCCGGCACGACCATCTCTCGGTATGAGACCGGCACCCAGCGCTTGACCGATGTGGCGGTGCTGCGGCACATGGCGCGGCTATTCGCCATCCCGGCATCGCTGTTCGGCCTGTCGGTTCCAGGTTCCACCTCGGCGGTGGATCCGGCCGATAGGGTGCACTCAGAGATGGAGGACGGTGACCACGTGCTGCGACGCGATCTACTGACCGGGATGGTGGCCGTTACCGGCGCGGCACTGCTCCCGGTTTCCGCACTGGCTCAGCAGCGGATCGTCGCCGACCTGGATGACCTGCTGTTCGGCTCAGCAGGACCAAGTACCGGCCCGGTCGGCCTTGACCGGTTGTCTGGGATGCTGGCATCGGCCAAGCACGACTTCGCCGTGTGCCGCTACCGTGAGCTGGCGGTCAAGTTGCCGGGTCTGATCCGGACCGCCACCGCGACCTGTGACGCCCAGCCCCACGACGACCGCTCAGCTGCCCGGACCCTGCTGTCAGACGGGTACGCCCTGGCAACCGAAGTGCTGACCAAGCTGCACGAAAACGGGGCGGCCTGGGCCACCGCAGACCGGGCGGTGCAGGCCGCTGCCGCAGCAGGCGATCCGCGAGCCCTTGCCCGCGCCCAGCGCTTGGCCGCGATCGTGCTGCGCCGCTCCGCCCACCGCGACAAAGCCCAAGACGTGGTGCTGGACGCGGCCCGCCGATTCACCGAATCGACAGCGTTGGCACAGCCAGGTGACGCCGGCTTCTACGCCTCGATGTTGTGCACAGCCTCCTACACCGCGGCATTGACAGACAAGCGCCAAGCCGCCTACGACCTGCTCCAAGAGTCCCGCCGAGCCGTCACCGAACACGGCGGTTCCACCTTCGGCAACAACGACATCAACCTTTACGGCATCGGTGTGGCCCGAGCACTGGGCGACTTCGGCCAGGCGGTGACCTATAGCCACCAGGTCCGCCGCGACCTACTCGGCCCCCCGGAACGGCACGCCAGGTACTGGGAAGACACAGCCCTAGCCTGGTGGGGCCGCGGACGAGCCGACGGCGCCTTCCAGGCTATGCTGCACGCCGAACACGCCGCCCCCCAGGAAGTCCGATACCGGCCATGGGCACAGCAACTCACCAACCAACTGCTGGCCACCGGGCAGACAGTAGGCCTGTCTGGTCTGCGGGACTTCGCATCTCGCATCGGGCTCGCTGCCTGACCGGGCAGCTCCTCCCCCAGCACGGCACACCCGCCGCTCCCCCACCTTCGGCTCCATATCAGCGGGACATTCCCGCGAGCTGGTCCTCACGGGCGGGGACGCAATCGGCCCGTGAGGCCAGTTCATTAAGTCGCGGCGTTCTTGGCCGTGCCAGGCGTGTCCACGCTGACGTCGTACGGACGCTCCTCCACGAAGCCCTCACCCGGTCCTCCTATGACGTGCTTCTCCCGACTCCCGCCTTCACCGTCGGCGATGCACTGTCGTGCGGGAGCCCGCATCCTGACCCACCACCAGGAGTCTGCCGCTGTGCCTCACGTCCACGACGTCCCTATGTGTCGCCAGCTCATCGACGCCGCCGAATGGGACCTCCACGGAGGCTGGGCGCTCGGAGACCGCGCGGAGTGGTCCAACCGGGCCTGCGGCATAGCAGCAGTAAGGATGATCCTTTTCGCCTACGGCCAGCCAGCCCCCACAGTCACCGAACTGCTGAAGCTGCCCGTCAGAAACGATGTGTTCACCCCGCAAGGTGCCCTCCACGCCGGACTGGCCGACCTTGCAACCAGCTTCGGGATACCCGGCAGGGCCGAGCCAATCGCCGCCGTCGACCTGGTCAGGCGGATCAGCGACGCTCCGATGATTATGCTCTCTCGGCACCAGCCGCACTTGACGAACGCCTCTAAAGGAGACGGCGTCCAGCCGGCTTAGTCCGGGTCGCCGTCACGACCTGCGGTATCCGAGGCGCCGTCGTGTTTCCAGATCTCATGCATCCTCGCCTCATTCTCCTCGAATGGCTCCATGCCCATCGCTGCCCGCCGCGCCGCCAGACCGTCAGGATCCTCGATCGGCTGCACTTCCAGACCCTGGCCGCGATCAATGAACTGGGTACCGTACAGCTGAGCCTTGCCGGCGTTGGTCCGTACTCGATCGTCTAAATAGGCGAACAGTTCCGAGGTTGCTTCCCCCGCCGCCACGGCCTCCTTCATCCGCTGGTGAAACGTTCGCTGATGTTCCAGCTGCAAGTCCGCGTGCTGCGCCAACAGCCACGCGTTGGTGGCCGCTTCCTCACCAATCTCGGACATCCGCGGCCAACCCTGCTCAGTGACGACCTCGAGGAGCCAGCGAGTGTTGTCGGTGTCTACTTCCTTGACCACATCCCACAATTCGGTTTGAGGGTCGTCTGACCAGCCGGCCACGGCGCTGCGGGCTTCCTGGTCCAGCGCCGCTCGCCGCTCGAGCTCGGCCCGCAGTTCGCTACTGTCCATCGGCACGGGGCCCCTCCGCGTTCCACTCGATGAATACCCCGTCGTGTGCGCTTACCCGCACCGTACCGCCTCTGCGAAGAATCGCGGGCTGTTCCAGTTGCACTGCATCACCGTTGGCGGCCGCGACTCCCCGGGCGACCTCCGCGACGAGGTCCGGAGATCCTTTCTGTACAAGGTGACCTGCGAAATGCGGCACCACGAGGTGACCGGACCACAGCGTGCTCATCATACGAAGACGATCTCGCGGAATTGATCGCGAATCCCCATGAGCGGGTCGCGGTCGCGTGTGTAGTACAGCTTGTTCGTCAGCAGCGTTGCCCACCGGCCGAGCGAGGGCGAGATCCACATTGCTGTACCGGTGAAGCCGTAGTGCACCCAGACATCCTTTCCCGGGGCGCTGCCGCGTGCCGGCTGCCAGAAGAGACCACGCGGCGGAGTGAGGTCGCCGGTCTGGACCGACAGCGACGCGGTCACCCACCCGGCGCCGAAGCCGCCAACCGGGATACTGGTTGCCTGCAGCATGTACTGCAGGAATCGGCCCAGGTCCGCGGCGGTCGAGAAGCTACCTGCGATGCCGCAGGCGCCGAGCAACCGTGCGGAATAGTCGTGAGGCGTTCCCTTGATCCGGACGCCGGCATCAGCGTCGAACTCGGTCGGTGCACAACGCGCCGCGATCTCGGGCGGAAGTGGCCCGAACCGTGTGGTGTCCATTCCGAGCGGACCCCAGACCCGGTCCGTTACGAGACGATCGAGTGGTTGCCCCGACAGGTATTCGGCGAGGTAACCGAGGATCAGCGCGGCCCGGTCGGTGTACTCGACCGCTTCGGCCGGCGGCCGCTGCAGTGCCTCGGCCAAGGCACCGGCCCTGATTGCCGCGGGGTCGGTGCCGTAAAGGTTCTTCAGGTTTGCCCGCAGCGGAAGCCCCGCTGTGTGGGTCAGGAGCTGGTGGGCCGTCACCTGGCCCAGCGGGTGCCCCGCGACCTCGGGCCAGAACCCGTCGAGCCGCTGGTCAAGCTGCAGCTGTCCTGCCGTGACCTGCACACCGATGGCTGCCCACACCGCGAGAACTTTCGTCAGGCTGGCTACGTCGAAGACCGTGTCGGGCAGCATGGGGTCGTCCGGTTGCGCGGGATCCAGAACGCCGACCACTCTTGCGCTCCGGACGCCGTCCAGGTCACCTACGCTCCAGACCGCACCGGGGTAGGCCTGGTCGCGATATCCGGCCTCGAGAAGCTCCTCGACGCGGTCAGTGCTGAACATGCAGGTGTCCTATCCGCAGTGGGTGGTCGCACGGAATCACCCTAATGATTGAGACAGCCCACTGGTTGCGGCCTCGCCGCCCGAGAAGTCCCTGTTCCTAGCTGGGCCTGGGGGGCGCGCGTGATCCGTTGAACAAGCCGCCACAACGCGCGAAGAGCCAGCAAACGTACGGCCGCGGCCGCCGCCAGCAGCGGCAGCGCGGCGTTCTTCGAACCGTCCACCCGCACGGTACCCGCAAGCGGCCGGGCAGATCGCACAGTCACCGTCGTACGTGGCTGAGTCTGCAGCTCGAGTGTCACAAAGCCTCCAAGTCGGGCGTGGGCGCCGAATTCGTTGGTGAGCACCGGCGAGTCATGGCCGATCGGTCAGCCGGATGCTGGAAGGAAGGCGGGTCCGCGTAGTGCGGATCTTCGGGTGACGGTGGCCGGTCAGGGTCGCGTACAGCCGTTTGGGCCGCCGCCAGGCCGAACAGGGCTGAGGCGAGCACGATGAGCAGGTCCAGGATCCATAAGTCACCCGCCGCGAGGAGGTCGTGAATTACCACTGCGTCGGCCGCATGTCAGGCCATCTGGACACAGCGGTGTTGGCGAGGACTACCGCTAATGCCGCGGTCATCTGGTCTGTTTCCCGTTTGCTCGGTGATGTCACGAGCGCTGCTCGGTGCCGTCGGTCAAAACGTGAGCCGTTGCGCGAGCTGATTCCGTGGAGGGCGACGGGTGATCCGAGCCGAATCCGTCCTGGGGACACGTCGGTGACGCTGGCCTGAGCCACCCACGGACTCGCTTCCTGAATGACAAAAGGGCCCCGCGCCTTTTGATCCGGAGCCAAGACGAGTGCGCGGTGCCCGGTGGGTGAAGGAGCTTGTCGAAGTCGCCGTCGACAACGCCCTGCATGAATGCCTGGATCTCGGCGGGGGTGAAGGTCAGGATCGGGCTGGCTCCCCCGAGCTTGCTGTCCATGATGGAGATCCGGCCGTCATTTTCTTGCCGGGCGTAGACGCAGTTGTTGCTCGGATTGCTTGCGCTGGCCTTGATCCACTCAGACGAGGGTCGCCAAGTCATCGTGTCCGGGCTGGTCATCTCTGCTGTCCTTTCAAGGTGCGTTGGGGCACCGCGCAGCGGCTCGACGCCGCCCCTACCGCACTCACCGGGTAGGGACGGCTGGGCCCCGCCGGGATCCCGTCCGATCCCGAGGTGGAACGGCGGACGACCGCACCCACTGGCGCAGCCCGGTCGCCTGCCGGATTAGGAGCCCCGTCCGTGCGACCTACAGGGGAAGCGGCCGCGGACAGGGACTTTGAACGCGGGACCGGCCATCGCGCGCATTTGAGGAAGCGCACCCGCTCTGACGGGTGAAGGCCCGGATCCGCAGCATCAGGACTCTGGCTCTGCCGGGGCCAGCGGTACTGGGTCGCTGGTGACCTTCAGACCGGCGAACCGACGGCCCATCGCGGATGCGTACCGGTCGGCCAGGTCCGGTACGGCGGTGTAGTCAGCGATGACATGCTCGCCGAACCACACCCGGACCCAGACCCGCTTTTGTGTGGAAGCGGCGGCGGTCATGGGAGGTCCCGCGCTTCGCGGTCGATGTCGCGGACGATGAGCACATACAGGCCGATCGCCGCCACGTAGAGCATCTCGAAGTTGATCATCGCTACTCCCCAGGTGCGGATGAAGTGGATCCACGGCCCGGACGGAGGATGCCGGCCCGTGGTGGTGTTGCTCCATCACGAAACCGCAGGTGGCAACGGCATTTCTAGCGGCCAGGTGCTGCCTACTTGTTGCCTGTTTCGAGCCGTGTTGCCTTCCTGTTGCCTTTCCCGGAATCGCTTACAGACTTGAGGATTCGGCGACAGTTGCAGTGAGCAAGGACAGCACATCGACCCGCCTCCGCTGGGCGCGCGGGACGGGTCGTGAAGGCGAGCGCGGGGCTAGCCGGTGCGGGCCAGGAGATCGGTCGCGGCGCGCGCTGAGCGGTACGGGCGGAGGGCGCGAGTGAAGTCATCGAGGGCGCCGGTCGGCCGCGCTGAGTCCAGGCCGTCGAGCTGATCCAGCGCCTCGCCCGCGGCGGCACATGCGGCGTCGACGTCGCCGAGCCGCAGGTGCGCGTCGGCCGAGCGGACCAGATAGAGCGCGTTGTCGCGGACGTAGCCGTCGGCGGCGTACGCGCTGTCGCGGGCAGCCGCGAAGTAGTCGAGCGCCTTCTGGGGATCGTCGAGCTCCAGGGCGGACGAGGCCGCGATCATCTCGATCTCCCCCGCGGACATCCAGTACGCCCAGGGTGGAACGTCGTCACTGGATGCTGAGTCGAGTGCGGTCCTGGCGGCGTCGAGCTCGCGGGCGCAGGCCTTGCGCTGGCCGGCCTTGGACAGGGCGCGCCCAGCTCGCATGTGCAGCATCGCCCGGACGGTTGGGCTGGACCGGGCGGTCTGCGCCTGCGCCGTGCGGACGAGGTTGACTGCGTCTTGCGGGTCCCCGACCGAGTAGGTCTGGATCGCCATGAACGCCAACACGTTCGCGCCGGTATCGGTGTCGCCGGCCGTCGCTGATGCCCGCAGTGCCGAGATGTAGTACGACTGGGCGGCCGCGTGCTGGCCGGCGTCGAAGTGCAGCCAGCCGCAGATCCGGCCCGCTTCGGCTAGGGCGGAGAAGAGCCGTCGACCGACGACGTCGTCGTACACCGCTTCGTCGGCCAGATGGCCGAGCAACGTGAACTCTGCGGCCGCGAGCTGGCGCAGCTCGCCTCCCCCGAGGGTGTCGTCCAGGCGCCGCAGGTCGTCGAGGCGTTGCTCCAGGCGGTCCAGCAGGACCGGTGTCAGCGGCCGGCGCCCGATGTGGATGCCGGTCGACGCGTCGGCGTCGAGAGCACCGGACCACTCGCCGCCGAGCGAGGCGAGCAGCGATCCGGATGCGATGAGGAACCCGCGACGATCCATCGAGCCTCCCTGCGCGGAAGCGGCGGTCGAATCCACCGTACCCGCAGGGGTCCAGGGTGAGTGGAGAACGGCGTGGTCGTGGACCACGCTCGACGGATCCTGTGCAACTGACAGCCACTGCGGCCACCCCAGTCCCTCGGCGATGTCGACCGGTACGCCGTGCAGATGCGCCATCGCGTGCTGCACCGCCCGGGTCGGCGCGGCCACACCCGACTCCCAGCGAGCGACCTTCTCCCGCCGGACCGCCATCTCGCCGTACCCGAGGCTGCGGTGCTCGGCAGCGAGCAGCTGGAGGTACTTGGCGGCCGACACCCCCATGCCAGCGCGCAGCGCCGCCAGCGGATGCCGATACACGGTCTCCACGACCAGCTCCTCCCCGAACTGGATCTCGCACAGCCGCCGGATCGGCGGATGCCCTCTTGACGTAGCGGCTCGCGCTCGCTATGTCACTCATTGTGCTGGACCGGAATAGCTCAGATCCGCAGAGTTTTTGCGGATTCCGCACCCGGTACCGCCGTACCGAGAGACAATGGGAGTGAGCGAGCAAAGAGGAGTGCAATGACCGCCGAGACGACCGGGCAGCGCATCGCTCGCGCGCGCAAGCGGCGCGATTGGTCCCAAGCAGAGTTCGCCGAGAAGCTCGGCTACTCCGTCAGCTGGGTCAGCCAGGCTGAACGGGGCAAGATCCCGCTCGATCGGTTCAGCGTTCTCGACCGGGTCGCGAACGTGCTCGGTGTCGAGATGATCGAGCTGACCGGGCAGCCGTACCGGCACGCCAACCCGGAACTCGACTCCGGCCACAACGGCATCCCGGCTATGCGGCTGTCCCTGCAGCGCGCTCTGATGCCGAACTTCGGCGATCCTGCCCGCGCGCCCCGGCCACTGGCTGAGCTTCGCACCGAGGTGATCACCGCGGAGAAGCTGCGCCAGGCCGCGGACTTCCAGACCCTCGGCGGCATCATGCCGGCACTGGTCGACGACGTCGCGGCCGCGCTCCGTGCCGCCGACGGCGCGGCGCGCGACCAGCTCGCCGAGCTGTTCGTCCGCGTCTGCCACATCGCTCGCGTCACCTCGGATCTGACCGGCCACCACGATCTGGCCTGGACCGCCGTCGAGCTCGAGGTCCGTACCGCCGAAACCCTCGGAGCCCCGGCGCCGATCGCGGCCGCCAACTGGGACCTGTGCGGGGTATGGCTGCACGCCGGCGGCGACGCGCTCCGCTCGGCCAAGGCCGCCGCGCTCGACAGCATCAATGCGCTGGATCCGCACGTCGGCCGCGACGCCACCCTGACCGCGCTGTGGGGAGCGATGCACCTGCGCGCGGCTGTCGTCTCCGCCCGGATGCTGGCCGCGACCGACGTACGCGACCACCTGGCCCAGGCGCGAAGGGTCGCCTCCGCCAGCGGAAACGCCTGGCAGACACAGTTCAACGCGCCGAACGTCGCCCTGCACGCGCTGGAGACCGCGGTCGAGCTCGGCGAACCCCGCGACGCCCTCGGCATGGCCGACCAGGTACCCATCGAGGCGATCACCTCGGCCGAGCGCCGTACGCACTACTGGACCTGCCGCGCCCGCGGGCTCGGTATGGCGCACCGCGACGACGCCGCGCTCGACGCGCTGCTGCAGGCCGAACGACTCGCCCCCGCCCACGTCCACAACCGGCCCATGGCCCGTGAACTTGTGCGCGATCTGCTCAGCCGAAGCCCCCGCCGTGCACCAGAACTGCGTCGGCTCGCGACTCGTATGGCCCTGGCGACCTGACCAACAAGGTGGTCTACGACAGTTCGGTGATCCGCGGCGGGTGATTCGCGGGAGGCTGATTCGCTCAGCGCGATCTCCCGCAAGCCCCGGCCAGGCGCGCCGGTACTTGCCGACCTCTTCGGGATCCCCGGACGTGCGGAACGCCGAGTACCCGTCGACGTGCAGCTGTGTCGGCTCAGCCAAAGGTGCTTCGAGGCAGACACAGCTCAGAGGCTGGTCTTGGCGCCGCCGTTCACCTGGATCACCTGGGCGGTGATGTGGCCGGCGGCCTTGGACGCCAGGAAGTGCAGGGTTGCGGCGACGTCACTCGGTTCACCGACTCGGCCGGTCACGGTCTCGGCCGCGCGGAGCTTGAGCCGTTCCTCGGTCATCGGTCCCCCGAAGAACGGAGTGTCGGCGATGAGTCCCGGTGCGACCGCGTTGACGGTAATCCGTCGAGGACCGAGATCGTCAGCCAACTTCACGACGTACGGGTGCAGCGAGGCCTTGGCTGCGCCATATGCGACCCGGCCGGATCCGCGGAAGGCCGAGATCGACGTGATGAACAGGACGCGGCCGCCATCGTCGACCAGCTGTTCCTTGAGGGCTTCGGTGAGGAGAACGGCGGTGAGCGTGTTCAGCCGGAAGTTCAGCATCCAGTCGTGTGCAATCGCCTCCAACGGGTCGGCGTGCTCAACCTTGTCCTCGAGCACCCCATTCCCGCCGGCGCTGTGAACAATGACGTCGACGCCGTCGTAGCGCTGGGCGATGAAGTCGACCGCTGCGCGGGTGGCTCCCGGATCACTGAGGTCCGCGGCGAAATACGTCGCGCCGGGGATCTTCTCGACCGCCTCCGCGAGGACTTCCTCGCGTCGGCCGAGGAGGACGACCCGGTCGCCGCCGGCGGCGAACACCTCCGCCGTCGTGAAGCCGATGCCGGTTCCTCCGCCGCTGATCACCACGGTGCGCGCCACAGGCCAGATCCTACGAGCCGGCCAGCAGCTTTGGATCCCAGTCAGAGAAGAAGCCCGCACCCCCGCAGAGGTGCGGGCTTCACCCGCTAGATCCCGGCTCGGCGCGAGTGAACCAGGTGCCTTGTCCCCCACTGGGCTCTACCGTCGATAGCGCGGCGGACAAGCGTAAGTTCCGCTCGACGATGGTGCATCAGGAGGAACCCAGCAGGGATCGCGGGGTCCGCGCCGCCCCAAGCCTTCTTCGAGACAGCGCGAACATCAGGGCCCAGCTGAGGCGACGCCTCAACGGACCAGATCGGGTAGCGACCGGCCGCCACTGTCCAGCGAGCACGGCCTCGAGGAATGCGTTCCACTCGCCCGCAGTGAAGGTGAGTTCCGGGCTGTCGTCCTCCAGCTTGCTGTCCAGCAGGGATGCGCCGCCGCCCGGCAGCTCCAGCACGTAGAGGCAGTTGTTGTTGGCGTTGCTGAAGCGGGACTTCTCCCACCCGGCCGGTGGGCGCCAGGCCTTCGTGCTCAAGCTAGCCATTGCTGCTGGTCCTTCCCATCGGCGAGTCGGCCCGCACGCCGCCCCTACCCAACTCGCCTCGGGTAGGGACGGCGGGGCCGCTGCGAGATCCCGTCCGATCCCGCGGTTGGAACGGCGGACGACCGCACCCAGTGGTGCAGCCCGGTCACCCACCGGGATTGAGAAGGTGCTCTGGCCGTGCGGCCCACAGGGGACATCCGGCGTGGTCGCACGGACAGGGCACCGAAGCGGGCACCAGCTGGAGGTGATTGAGAAGGAGCACCCCCCGCGGCCGGCGCCCGCCGGTTCATGTGGCCGGCGGTACGACGGGCTCTGTGGTGATCCGCAGGCTCGGAAAGCGGCGGTCCATCGCTTCGGCGTATCGCTTGGCCAGTGCTGGTTCGGCGGTGTAGTCGGCGATCGGGTGCGTGCCGAACCAGATCCGGACCCGCTGCGGGTCGGGCTTAACGGTCGTGGTCGTCATCATCCGCGGACCTCGCGTGCGATGTCGCGGGCCATTGCGACGTAGAGGAAGGCCACAGCGAGCACGAGGCACAGCCGAACCGTGCCGTACGACTCGATCATCCAATTGGTGAACACGATCATCTCCCCGTCCCTGTCCGGAGCTCCCCGGGCCGAGAGGTGGAGGACCAACCCTGCCCGGGGAGGTAGGCGATTCATCGCGCTACGTCACCGAGTCTGGGGAGGCGTGCTGGGCCTCGTCGAGATGGTTGCTGTCGACAAAAAGTTTGGCGACAGGTGTCCAGACTGATCCTGTCGACAGAAAATCTGTCGACACCCAATCCGTGCGACTATGAGTTTTCGGCCACGATCCGTGATGCCACGGTGACAGGCGTCGCTGGGGTGAGGAGAAGGCGAGTGACTCAGAAAACGGGGCGGCCCGCGGCACTAGAAGGGAAACGGCAGCTGTTCGCCGCCGAACTGCGGCACTGGCGCGCCGTACGGCGCCTGTCGCTACGCCAGCTCGCAACGCGTACGCACGACTCGCATTCTCTCCTCGGCCGCATCGAGACCGCAGAACGGCTGCCCAGCAAGGAACTGGCCGAACGGCTCGACCAGGCGCTCAATACCGACGGCGCCTTCGTCAGGATCTGGGGCCAGATCGAAAGCGCCCTCGAGGCGCAGGCCGACCAGGTGGGCGTCGACCCAGATCTCGGTCTCACCTGGGGACGTACTCCTGCATCGACCGTCACGACGGTCTCGTACCTGTGGAGAGCCGACATGGACAGGCGACAGCTCATCGTCGGCGCCGCCTGGACGGCGGCCGCCTTCCTCGATCCGTATCGCCGCTGGTTCGCCGACGCGATCGATCCCGACACTTCCCACGCCGGCCCGCGCCGGATCGGCAGCAGCGAAGTACAGGTCATGTGGTCCATGGCGCGTGCCTTCGCCGACGCCGACCACCATCTCGGCGGCGGCTACGCCCGCCGTACCTTGATGGAATTCCTGGACAACACCGTCGCGCCGATCTTGCACGGAACCTACGACACCTCGACCGGCCGTGAACTGCTCGCCGCGGCCGCGCGGCTGACCGGGCTGGCTGCGTTCATGTGCTTCGACAGCGCCCACCAGGGACTGGCCCAGCGCTACTACATTCAGGCGCTACGGCTGGCCAAGGCCGCCGGCGCCCGGGATCTCGGCGCACACATCTTCGCCGATATGTCCATGCAGGCCTACGAGCTCAACAAACCCCGGATCGCGATCGCCATGGCCGAAGCCGGGCAGCGTGCCGCTCGCGACTGTGGCTCGCCCTCGACCGAAGCCAGGTGCAGCATGCTCAGGGCTCGCGCCCATGGCCTTGCCGGCGACAGCGCGGCCGCCGCACAGGCGATCGGCGAGGCTGAGCGCTATCTCGCCCGCGCCGACCTGCCCGACGAGCCGTTCTGGGTCCAGTTCTTCAACGAAGAGCAGTTCGCCGCCGAGTCCATGTACACCGCCCACGACCTCGGCCAGGCAAGCCAGGTCCAGCGTCACGCGCCGATCGTGCTGAAGAGCGCCGCAGGCATGCAGCGCCGCGAGGTCCTCGCCGCCACCACCCTGGCCGCCTCCTACCTGCCTGGCGAACGCGGCCGCGGCATCCCGGTCGACGTCGACCGCGCCTGCACGATCCTCGTCGACGTACTCCCGGCGGCCGCCGGACTGACCAGCGCCCGCGGCCTCGCCGCGATCAACGCCGTACGGCGGCGCCTCGCCGAGTACGGCGACCTGCCGGCCGTCCAGCAGGTCGAGAAGGACTTCCGTGAGTTCGCAGGAGCCACCGGGTAGCTAAGGTGGTGCGCCGTGCCCACTCCCCTGGCCGACGCCCTCACCACAGCCTGCGATCGCTATGGCCTCGACACCACCGGCGCCGAGCTGATCCACCACTACAACAACGCCGTCTACCTGTTGCCCGCCGTACCGGCGATCGCCCGTGTCGCGACAGGCAACGACCCGGCACGGCTGCGCGTCACCCAGACGGTGACCGCCTGGCTCGGCGAAGAAGGCTTCGGCGCCACCACGCCACTTCCGAGCACCGAACTCGTCGAGATCGACGACACGACGTGCGTCACCTTCTGGACCTACTACCCCCAGCCAGACGCCGAGCACGCGGAGCCGCTCGGCTCCCGGCACCTCGGCACCCTCTTGAAGGCGCTGCACAGCACCGACCAACCGCCGGCCGAGCTCGCCGACTGGACGCCGCTGGAGTCCCTCGGCCGAGCACTGAAATCAGGTGCGGCCGCACAAGCATTGAGCCCCGACGACCTCGATTGGCTCACTGGCTACCTCGGCGACCTGCGCACCGAGGTATCCGAGCTCAGCTGGCCACTCGGATACGGACTGGTGCACGGCGACGCCTGGGCCGGCAACCTGCTCTGGGACACCTCCACCGATCCAGCCACGCCGATCCTGTGCGACTGGGACTCCGTCAGCCGCGGACCCCGCGAGGTCGACCTGATTCCAACCTGGCACGCAGCAACGCGCTACGGGCGCGACGAGGTCTGGATCCAGGCCTTCGTCGACGAGTACGGCTACGACCTGCGCGACTGGGACGGCTACAAAACCCTCATTGCCATGCGTGACCTCGCCCAGGTGCCCGGCCCAATCCGGCAATACCCCAAACCGGCGTACGCCGCAGTTCTTCGCCAACGGCTCACCGCCATCCGGACCGGCGACCGCACCAACAACTGGGTTGCGCTCTAGCCGCTCCACTGATCACCGCAGCGAGGACAGCATCGCTTCGCGTACGTCGAGGAACGCCCGCGGCCACAACCGGGCATGCCCGTGTGCTCGGGCGGTCAGCCGCAGTCCCTTGCCGAGCCCCGGAACCGCGACGGCCGCGGGCCCGGAATGCACGCTGACGAGCTCATCCGCCAGCGGCCATCTACGACAAGTCGGCGATCCGGCGTTTGAGGAATTCGCGCGAGGCCGATTCACTCAACGCGGTCTCGCGCATGCTCGGCCAAGCCCGGCGGTACTTGCCGACCTCAGCGGGATCAGCCGACATGTAGAAGGCCGAGTACCCATCGACGTATACCTGCGTCGGCTCCACCAGGCGCCCTTCCGCCAGCGGCGGGAAGTCCATCAGCAGATGTTCCAGCTGACCGATCATTGTCTGGCTGCTGCCGGCGATGTGAAGGAACGCGGCACCACCGATGATGACCTCGAGCTGCGGGACATCGGTCTCCCGTTCAAGGATCCGCTGCCGGTTCATGCGAACCTTCAGTCGCACGGCCAGCGACACGGGATCGAAGTCAGCACTATTGAACCGTTCCAGGGACATCACCGCCCGCCCGTAGTCCTTCTGCCCGCTCCCCCGTCCGAGCTCTCGCCCCGTTCGCCGCGGACGCGGTTTGGTCCAACGTTCACCCCGTGTGCATCGCCCAGCGCGGCTAGCGCTCGGGCTTCCTGACTGGCTTGGCGCAGCACGCCGCCACCTGCTCGGGCGAATGGTTGGCCTTCGCGCGCCAGCTCGGCCGATCGCGGCAATCCTTCTGCCAGTAGGCAACTTGCGCCTCACCCGGGCGCCTTGCTCCGCCGCGCTCACCGCTGGCCCCCACGATTTCGGCTCTCACCCGCCTGGGCGCAAACCGGGCGAGGGATGGGGCCATAGACTCCGTCTGTGGACATCCCATCGTTGTGGCAAGAGCTGGAGGGCGTCCTGACGCCCATGCTCGCAGGGTTTCGTTCCAAGCGATCTTTTTGGGTCGAGCAGAAGCCCGATAGCACCTTGCTTTCAGAGGCAGACGAGGCCGTGCAGGAGCAAATCATCAAGTGCGTGCGAGCGGCTGATCCCGACGGGTTGATCATCGGGGAGGAGGGCGTCAATGGCGCGGACGCACTTCACGGGAGTGGACCGAGTGATCGGCTCTGGATCATCGATCCCATCGACGGGACATCTCAATTTGTTGATCGAGACGGCCGAGAATTTTGCAGTGTCGTCTGTCTAGTTGAGAACAAGATTCCAGTGGCAGCGTTCGTTCTTGCGCCTGAGATCGGACCCGATCGTGGCGC
The DNA here is from genome assembly GCF_036226525.1 of Kribbella sp. NBC_01245. Classification (NCBI taxonomy): domain Bacteria; kingdom Bacillati; phylum Actinomycetota; class Actinomycetes; order Propionibacteriales; family Kribbellaceae; genus Kribbella; species Kribbella sp. NBC_01245. Next base: position 6,363,368 of record NZ_CP108487.1, on the reverse strand, counting down.
TGTCTGCATCAGCCTGAGTGGCAAAAATGAGCCGATTCTGATTAATGGCAGGCGAGCATCTGGTCCGTCCCTTTCCGGCCAGCATCACCGGGCTTCCGTTACGAGGAGTTCCGGCACGAACGCGCGGCCGTATGAAAGCAAACTGTCGGCTCACGGGTACCAGCTCAAGGTTCGTGCGACATCGCAGACTCTGGACATGGTGAGGACGTGCATCGATATCGCGCCATTCACCGACCCAGCACTCGAATCATTCGGTCTGTTCTACCGTGAACGGCAGAAGGTCTGGGATGGTGCCGCAGGCATTTGCATGGCATACGCCGCTGGTCTCTATGTAGGCGACGGCGCCGGCCGGGAGCGCACCGCGATTGATATTGCGTTGGATGCTGCCGAGCCCATCTTCGACAGCACGCTTGTCGCATCAGATGCGGTTGCCGCACAGATCGTTGTGGAAGGGTCCAAGCGCTAGTTCGGTTACAACAAAGGCGTTCTAGCGTTCGATGACACCAAGCCGCTCGACCAGGTGCCTGAGGTATGAAGGCCATGCGTGAGAAAGCGGCACGTGCTCTACCAGCTGCTTAGCGAGTTCGACATCTCCGATGCTTACAGCGACGCTGGCAGATCGGATGGCTAGATGGGGTATGCCTGCGGGTAGCTCTGCTACGGCGGCGCCGAGGTAGTGCCTGGCCTGCGCGATCTCGTTGTGGCGCACCGCTTGGTCGGCCATCGCAAGCAGCCATAGGGTAGTAGCGTCGGCGCGAAGATCGGTCAGCTGATCAGCGTGGACCTCGTCAAGGCGGTTCAAGTCGCGTCGGAGCCGCCGGGCGCTCGCAAGCGCTTCAGGATGGGGTACCCGGCTCAGCAGGTGAATCACGCCGTCCGCCTCGGTCTTACGGCGATGAGCATTCGCCGCAGAGACTTCATCCGCATCCTCGTCGGCGATCCGGAAACTGTTCTGCATCAACGCGATCATGTCATCGATTGCGTGCACAGCCCTGCGGATATGGTCGTCGGTCAGAGTGACGGGGACGGTATCCATCGGCCGCCCAGCGGCAGTGAGCTCTCGGGCCTGGCGGAGGAGGATTCCCTGCTGCACATGAAGTTGAACCTTCTCCAGGTGGCGCGCCTCGGCAGTGGGAAGAAGCCTCCTTCTCACGACCAGGAGATCGTTCATCCTGGTTAGTTCAGGACGCCAATCCAGGCCCGGACGGTGATGGCTTGCCAGCAGGAGCCGTTCCCGGCGAAACCGCAACTGAAACAGGACCGAATCTGCAGAGTCATTGCGAAATGACGGATGGTGGAGCTCAATATGGAGGGCGCGGCGATCGGAATGCCTTCGAGCGACCCCCATGCTGAGCAGAGCCAGCTCGCGGTGTTCGCGGTCGTTCAGCATGCCCGACGCAAGGGCTCCGTATCGAGTGAGGCTGGCGAGAATCGGCTTAGCGTCTCCCGTCGAGATCATCTGCCACGCGTAGTCGATCCCGTCAGCAAGTAGCTCGTGCTCGAACCTGTTCTCAGTGTCCAACCTTGAAAGCGGTCCAGGACGTATCAGCGGCCCCTCCGCAGCGTCCATGAGACGCTGACCTGCGATGAGCGCAGTCCGTTGATCGGCCTGTTGTCCTGGTTGTCGAGCAGCGACAGCGGCGCGTTGCAGGCAGAACAGGACCAACGGTAGTGCAAGCCGAGACCGCGTGAACCTACGGCCGTCCATGCCAGCCAAGGTCGTTCCGTCGTAGTCGGTCGCGGGCTCGGGGTTCGTCTCCGGCGCGAGGCGAGCGGCAATCAGCGCGACCCCGATTAGCATCTTTGCGTCCGCTTTGGACTTTGCTTCGGCTGCTGCATCCGCCAAGCCTCGGTAGATGGCCACGTCACGTTCCTGTGGGGCCAGTCGCCTTATCCAGCTCACAGCAGGATCGCGGGACAACGACTCCAGACTCAGACGTTCGCCCTTATGCGGCAGTCCTGACACGTGGAGGGTGAGTCCGGTGGCATGGCGCGCGATGAAGTCTTCGGCGACGTTCTCCGCCGCGTTATGTCGCCAGTTGCTCAGAGATGCCCTGCTTGCAGTCCGATCCTTTGAACCGATGGGACGGAGGTAGTAGCGGGCAAGCTCGGCCAGCTGGTCGCGGTGCTTGGCCGGTGCGCTCCGGTGGATGATCTCCGCAAGTCGATCGCTGAGGTCATCACGCACCCAGCCGGCCAGCCGGACATTCTCCGCGCCGGCGGCGTCGAGGATGAACAGCTCACGCTGGTCGTGCGGCACCAGCCACCCAGCGTAGTCGGCGGCAACCAGTCCCGATCCACGGCGGACAGCTTCCAAAAATGACAGGAAAGCCGCTCTCACAGCGAAGAACTTAACAGAACTGAAAGTTCAGCGGCATCACGCTTCGCTGTTCAACCGTCACAGCTGCAGCATCTGAAGGTGAAGTCGACGAATTCGATGCTCAGCAAGAACAGACGGGGGTCTGTGGCGCTGAGGCCAGCCGTAGGAACCGGGAGTCCTCTCGGATACCTCGCCGTTCCCGGGTTCCCGTGGTCAACCCGTACCAGCCACAAGGGGGAGATGACGCCGTGCATGCCGGAAGCCGACAACAAGGCCGGTGGCGTCACGCCGCCCGTGTCCTGAAAGCCGCGTGCCGATGACGAACTCGATCGCCTTCGCTGGCCTCTACGCTTATGCGCAACCGCCGCGGCATGACATCGGCGGAGAAGGTCGCCGCCATCGACCGGATCCTGAACAGCTCGCTGCTGTTCGAGTGGAAGCTGTCCGGCATCGCCATGGTGCTGCGAGCACCGACGACCTTTCCCCTCACTCGGCGGCCGACAGCCCGCCGAGCGCTCCCCGGGCACGGACCAGGCGGTTCGAGCTGATCCGTCACGTCGATGTCTCCGGGGTCAGCGGTACCGGGCCCGTGGCCGAGGGCATCGAGTTCAGCGGCGGAGCGGTAGCGCTGCGATGGACGTCCACGAAACCCTGCACCGCGGTCTGGGACAGCATCGATGACCTGCTGTCGATCCACGGGCACGACGGTGCAACCGAGGTGCGCTGGATCGACCAGGCTGTCGCATCAGATGACCGTGAGTGCGTCGGCGCCGGAATCGCGAACTGCCCGGCATGACCACCCACCAAGCAACGGTGCGGCTGAGCCTCCGCGCGGCGTCGCATCTGCCTGACAGTCGCATCAGCCGTCCCGTTCCGGAATCCCGGCCCGGCACCGTCGCGGGCCTCCCCCGGCCGCGGCCGGGACTCCCTTCCCCAAACCCGGCGAGCGATACGTACTGCATCCGCTGCGGTCGCTCGCCGTTCCACCCCCTCGGGATCGGGCGGCTCCCTTGAGGGCCCTGCCGTCCCCGCTCCGGTCGAGTCGGGCGGGGACGGCGTACAGGGCCGCAGATCGGCCGCTATCTGACGCTCCAGCACATGATCGGAAGGAGACCGATGACCGACCTCAATGACCTGGACTTCCGTAGGTCCAGCCGTTGCAACGCGACCAACAACTGCGTTGAGGTGGCCGACCGACCTGGCGGGGGCGTCGTTCTGCGAGACAGCAAGGACGGCGGAACGGGGCCGGTACTGCAGTTCAGCCCCCTTGAATGGGATCGCTTTCTTGATGGCGCCAAGAATGGCGAGTTCGACCTCGAACAGCCGTGAGTATGTGCTGTCGCGCGAGCTTCGAGAGCGCGGTCCTTCGGGGCTAAAGGTCGGCCAGCATCTGGGTGATGAAGTCTCTGGTTTCTTCTTCGCCGAGTGCGGTGCTCCAGATGTTCGGCCACGAGGACGTGAAGCGTTCGACCTCGTGCGCCTTATCGGTGAGGTAGAAGCTGATGTACCCGTCGACGTAGATGTGTGCAGGGAATTGCAGATCGCCGTACGTGGGGAACTCCAGCAAGATGAACTGCCCCACGGCCTCGCCCGCATGGTCGCGATCGGCCGGCATCACGCGGATCGAGATGTTGTCTCGCTCGCTGGCAGCCAGCAGGTGGTTCAACTGCTCGCGCATCGCCTCGGCTCCCGCGTACGGCGGACGCAGCGCGGCCTCGTGGATCACGGACAGCATCCTCAAGGAGTTGTCTTCCCGAGTCAGGATCTCCTGACGCTTCAGCCGAAGCGCCGCACGCTTCTCCAGGTCTTCCGGGTCGGGACTGAGCCCTGTGTGCCGCTCAGTCGCCATCAGTCCACGCATGTACCCGGGAGTCTGCAACAGCCCCGGGAGGTAGTTGCGATCGTAGGAGCAGGTCGAAGCTGCAGCGTCCTCCAGCGACGTGAAGAGCAGGAAGTTGTCGCTGGCCACCGAGTCGTAGGACTCCTTCCAGCCCTTGCTGCCGCGTTCGCTGTCCTTGGACTGCCGCGCGAGGTCCGTCAGCTTGCCGATGAGCTCAGGGTTCGTCACGCCCATGGCCTGACAGGCGCGCTCGACGTCATAGCCGCGGATGGATGTCTGGCCGTTCTCGATTCGCCACCACGTCATCTTCGAGCGCTCGACAGCGTCGGCCACCTCCTGCTCCGACACGCCGGCCCGTTCGCGTAGGTAACGAAGGTGATGGCCGAGCAGCAATCGTGCGCCCCGTGCGCGCTTCGTTGAAGGCGTCATCTGCCCCTCTCTCTGAGCGACCAAACAGTAGCAACGGTCCCCCACGGATCGGCGGCGCCCGCTCCTCCGCCCTCAAAGCTTAGAGTGAAATCGTAACAAAGTGAAATGGTTGCAAAATGTTCCGATCACTGTTTCACTGATGCCCGACGCCAGACAGTGATTGAACGGGGAGACCAATGACGACACCGACGCCGCCACCAATGGACCACCTCGGCAGCTTCCGCCGTCGCTGACGAAACGAGCTCCCTGACGGTGCGCCGTCAGGGGAACCGGCGACGGAGCCGCGGCCAGGGGTGTCCCAGCACCCCACTGCTCGTGGGCCTGGCGGACCTCGAGCTTCAGGGCTCCGTCGCCCCTGATCGGAGCCCCTGGTGGGCCGATCCGGCCCTCCCCCTGTGAGGGCCGGCCACACCAGCCACCTCCCTGGAACCTCCGGGGGCTCCCACCAGCCCACAGCGCGGTCATCGCGCTCACACCTGAACCCTGCGAAAGGTCAACGATGGCGAGATATGCCGACGAGGCTGATTCGTTGGCTAACCGCAACGGCTGGCCACCCGGATTCGAGGACACGCTTTCGTACCCACACAGCGCTCTGCTGTGGAACCTCGCCAGCGGAGGGAAGAACTGCTTCTCGGCCGAGCGCGATCTGTTCGACCGACTCGGCGAGGCCGTGCCACACCCTGTCTTCAGCCAGATCGTGCACGCCAACAACGCCTTCGTCCACCGCGTCGTGGCCGAGCTACAAGCAGTCGGCATCACACAGTTCATCGACCTCGGCCCCGGCATTCCCACCGACGGTCTACCGCCCACTGACGCGAAGAGCCTCTACGGCAGCGTCCTGAGCGCCAGCCGAGCCTCGAAGGTCGTGTACGTCGACAACGATCTGATCGTTCTCGCGCACGCCCGGGCACTGCGTGACCAGCCAGGGCAGGTCCTCATCATCGACGGCGACATCTACCAGCCCAAAGAGATCCTTGACAGCACTGAACTCAACGAGTTCCTCGACTGGGCAAAGCCGATCGGCCTGATCTGCACCGCGGTCCTGCACGAATACCCCGGACCCGTCGATGAGATCGCCGACATCATGGCCTGCTACGTCGACCGCCTGCCAGCCGGGTCCTACACGGCCATCTCACATTTCCTCGACACCGGCGACGAGCACGCCAAAGGCGTCCTCCACCCCCTCGAGGAGGTCCTCCAAGGCCGGCCCAACCACTGCCAGTTCCGCACCCAGAACGAGATCGAGGCCCTGTTCCCCGGCCAGCAGATCCAGGACCCGGGCATCGTGCAATGCCGCCAATGGCGAAACCCCGACTTCGACGCCGAACGCGAGATGAAGAACGGTGCAGGTATCGCAGGTGGCATTGGCCGTATCCCCGAGAACGGCAAGCTGGCATGAACGATCCCGAGAAGCTTGCCGCGGCGTGGCGCATCCTCGCCGACGCCCGGACCATCGAGGAGATACTTGCGGGCCTGCGCCCCATGCTGCTTCTTGGTGAGCCGCCCCCGGGGATCATGCGTCGTCCAGGGGCGCCGATTCGCACGATCAGCAGCTACGACTGCTGCGACCATCTCGCCACCCACAACGTCCGCCGTGTCAACGGCGCGCCGGTCCAGTACAGCGGGGTCTCATGAGCGCTCAGACGGCCGCGAGACTGCCGACCAGCAAGCAGAGACCGCCGAACACGAGAATGCGTAGTGCCCGCGAAGCCCATGGCCTGACGCGAGCCGAACTGGCCGAGGCCGTTGCTGCGTGGATCTACAGCGACTGTGGCCAGGTAGTCGCGCTGGACGCCCACTACATCGCCAAACTCGAGCGCGGCGTAGTGCGCCGCGCCCGCGACCTCTACCGCACGGCTCTGCGAGCAGTCCTGCGACTCGACAGTGACGACGAGCTCGGCATGACCAGGCGAGAACCCGGCTCAAGTCCGCCGACAGCGACGGCACGGTTCAGTCGGCCCGTCTGACCGCAGAGCCCCGACGACGTCGCCCCGCATCCTCGAGAACCTGCTCGACCCCGGCCTTCCAACCGAAATCCGCCGCAAAGATCGGATCTACGACACCGTGCGTTACGACCTCTTCATCAGCCCCTGGATCGACCATCACGCCTGGCGGATCGTGTTCACCGCCTACGCGGGACAAATCGCCTACACCACCATCGACTTGCTCGCTGACCTTCCCCATCGCTTCAGCTCGGAGCTCGGACTGCTGTGGTTGTCGACGGTTGTCTATGCCGCAGCCGCGTTGTTCCTGCATGCTCGCGGACCGTTGTGTGAGCGCTGTATCGGTGAGATGCCGTACGACGGCTCAGCCAGAGCTGAGCGCTACCGCTGGAGCCTGGCCACGTTCCACTGGCTCGGGGCTCACCAGCTGGGCTGGATGGCAGGCGTGGCCGCGGTTGCCGTACTGGTCAGCCTGACGAAGCGCAGCAGTGTCATCCCGGAACAGGCAGAAACGTTCGTGTTCGCCGTTCCAGCCATGTGGGTGATGCTGTCGCTGTCGCGCCACTCACGATTGCAGCTGTGGTGTCCACAGTGCCCCACCGAAGGCGGCGGCAGAGAACACCGGTCGCCGATCGGCAGCCCCACCCCACGCCTGGCCTTGCAGCTGCCTGGAGGTAACTGATGGCTGCCACCATCACCCTGGCCGCCCGCGCAGCAAGAGGTCCAGCCCTCCTGCCTGCCGTCCTCGCGGCAAGAACCGGCTACCTCCACGAGCCGATCGTCGCAGGACACGAACCGCAGCCATTCGTCATCGGCTACATCGATGCCGCCTGTCTTCCGCGCGGCAAGGCCGCCATCGCCCGGACGCGGCTGCAGCTCACCGAGTTCGCCGACGCCGAGCACCTAGCCCTCGGGCACATCTACGTCGACTATCCAGGCCTTGGTGGATCAAGTTTTCGTGTGCTGCTGATCGCCGCCGACCGCTACAACCCACAGCACATCCTCGTCCCGAGCCTTGCCCACGTCGAAACCCCCGCTGACGTCCGCCACGGTACGCAGACGAGGCAGGAACTGATCCAGCGGCACACCCTGGCCAAGGTCCGGCCGTTGTCTGGAAAGCGACCGCGAACGGCTCGCAGCGCATGACCGATGAGCCGCGCCGTAGCTCCGACGCTGTCGAAGCACTTCTGGCGGCCAGCGCCGGAGTGACACGAGGGCCCTCCACCAGCGCGGCGACGCCACGGCAGGCCAGGGCTTGGACGCTCGGCTATGTCGATGCCACCGGGCTGCAACGCAGCGCCGACCTCGGAGAGCACACTGCGCGCATCCGCGAGTACGCCGAACGGCATCAGCTCACGTTGATCTCCACCCACGTGGACCTTCCGTACGAGAACGGCCTCGGGTTTCGCGCCTTGCTGGCCTCAATCGAACGCACTGCCCCGCAGCGAGTCCTCGTCTCCAGACTGGCGCACCTCGATTCACCAGTCATCATCGACGGCGAGCCGACGGGCGAAACCAAACTCGAGCGCCTGAAGCGCCTCGCAGTTGATGTCCAGGAGGTCTTCCCCTGAGACCGGGACGGGACCGGCACCGGGATCCTCAACCCGAGAGTCTTCCGGGGACGGCCGGAGTCCTCACCGGCCGCGACTCTGCCTGTCCCGCCCCTCACCATGACCGAGGCCCCCGGCACCTCAATCCGCCCCAAGCGAGACCCCTGTCTCGCATTGGTCTGAGGAGCCTCCCCCGAGCGCCGGGGGCTTCGCCCCATACCTGCCCGCCGGCCCGTTGTCACGAAGGCATCTCTCGATGAACAAGCTTGAACCCCGCTGGATCGAAGGAAAGCTGTGCTACGTCGTGCCTGTCACTTTGGCTGCCGACACCTCGATCCTCCTCCGGCGAATCAGCGGTCGGCGAGGCGATTCGTTCAGCGAGACCATGCGCCGCGGGCTTGCCGCCCTGGACTTCATCGAGAACGAGGTTGCCCAAGGCAAACAGTTGGTCGTCATCGAGCCGGGCCGCGGCCGGACGATCCGCGCACAGGAGATCCACCTCGTCGATGTACCGGCAGGGAAACCACAGTCCACCGGCCCGCGCCAACGCGGCCGGTTGTTCCGGCGATTCCGCCGGAATCCACCTAACCAGAAGGAGAACACCGATGCGCACGACCACTGAGGTCATCAGCACTGGCCCGGAGCAGGCCTTCGACCTGGACATTCGTGCCCTGGAGATCGCGGACGCGGGGCCGTTGATGGCCCGCAACACCGACGACAACTGCGGCTCGACCTGTCCCAATGCCTGCGCCACCAACATGGGCTGACCAGTCAGCTGCTGCTGAACGGCTGGTGCCGGTTCGACACCTCAGTTCTTCCGGCCGGCACCAGCCGTTCGCCTTCCAAATACTTGTTCCCTACCTGCAGGAGATGACCGCGATGACGCTCGACCACCGCACCTACCGGCCGGTGAACGCGCTCATGCTCCGGTCCTGCCTGCTAACCACCTCTACGATCCCCGCCTGGCCACAGCTCACCGGAGCAGACGCCAGCGATGTTGAGATCTGGCGTACCTGGATGGCAACCGTCCTACAGCAGCCCTCCATCAGCGGCGCTCTCGACCACGCCAGCCCCGACCTCACCGCGCGCATCCGCGCCGTCATCGACGGACACGTGACTGAACACCGCAAGGTCGCCTCGGCCGGGCTGTCCTTGGTCCAATACGTCTCCCGGTTCCACGGCCGGGCAACACCCTTCGGCCTAGCCGCGGGCGTTTCCACCGCCGTCGTCGGAGCTGCCGCCGCGGTACGCCTCGGCCGTGACCACCGCGCCACCGCTCGCGCGGGCGCCAGTTGGCTCAGCGCCGTCGTCGAGAATCTCGAACGGACACCCGAGCTTCGGCCACACCTCTACGTGGTCGTCAACAACACCGTCACTGTTCGAGGCGACCGGCTCGTGGTGCCCTTCCAACCGCTGCAGCCGACCGGTAATCCCAGCCATACCGTCGAGATGTCACTGCGTCACACCACCGCCGTACAGCTAGCCCTCGAGCTGGCCACCGAGCCCATCCGATGGGACGATCTGGCCGCCAAACTCGGCGCCGAGTTCGACGCTGCCACCGGCGAACAGATCGACCAGCTGTTGACCCAGCTCCTGCAGACCAAGGCGCTGCTGACCAACCTGCACGCCCCGGCGACCACCGTCGACGCCCTCCAGCACCTGGTCGACGTACTCGCGTCGGCCGGGGCATCCGGCATCAACGCCGTCTCACCGGTCTTCCGGCAGTTGCAGGGTATTCAGCGTGATCTCATCGCCCACAACCAACTCGACCTGTCGGCATCCAGCGCAATCCGCCCAGAGCTCGGCGGCCGCATGACAGCCCTGTCCTCAGCACCGCGGCCACTCGCCGTGGACACCCGGGCCGACATCGACGTCGCACAACCCGCGGCGGTACTGCGAGAGGTCTCGGCTGCCGCCGGGCTGCTCACCCAACTGAGCACCTCACCTTTCGGCCCGCCCGCCTGGACCCGCTACGCGCAAGCCTTCTTCGAGCGCTACGGAATCGGCACCCTGGTACCCGTGCTCGACCTGGTCGACCCCGATTCTGGGCTCGGCTTCCCTGACGGCTACCTCACCGCCACACCAGAACCAGCCCGCGCCATCACCGACCGGGACCTGCAGCTCCTGACCCTGGCCCAGACCGCCGCGGTCGACCAGCTCACGGAGATCGAACTGACACCACAACTCGTCGATCAGCTCTCTCCAGGCGGCGCCGAACGGATCGCGGCGGCGCGACACCTCGAGCTCACGTTCCAGCTTCACGCAGCATCGACCGCGGCACTGGACCAGGGTGCCTTCGAGCTCGCCGTGACGAGCGTCTCGCGCGGCATTGGCACCGTCACTGGACGATTTCTTCCCCTGCTCGGCGCCACCTACCGAAACCAGCTCGCTGACGAGCTCATTCGTGCCGACGTAGGCGACGTACTGCGGGTGCAGCTGTCGGCGCCGCCGCTAGCTGCCGCCGACGCCCACGTCACCCGCTCACCGAAAGTCCTGCCCGACGTGATCGGCGTCGCCGAACACCGGCCGGCTGCAGCCGGAACGATCCCGGTCAGCGACCTCGCGGTCGCCACCGACGGCTACCAGCTGAGACTCTCCTCAATCTCCCGCGGCCGCTGGATCGAACCGGTCCTGTTCAACGCGATCGAGCTGCGCTCCCACACACCCGCGCTCGCCCGATTCCTCAACGAGCTCCCCCGCGCCCACACCGCAGTAGTCACCCAGTTCGATTGGGGCGCCGCAACCCAGCTCCCCTACCTGCCGAGACTTCGCCGAGGCCGCCTCATCATCTCTCCAGCGACCTGGCGAATCACCGCTACCGACCTGCCCGCCGAGACCGGCCTGCAGGCCTGGGCTCAGCGGCTCACCGAGCATCGTGCGCAGCGGCGTATCCCGGTCAGGGTCCTTGCCATCCGTGGGGACCAGCGGCTTCCGCTCGACCTCGACCAGATCAGTCATGCTGCCGTGCTTCGGGCCGATCTCGCGCGCGGCCGCACGATCACTCTGACCGAGCAGGCCTCGGCCGAGGCGTTCGGGTGGCTCGACGGCCACACCCACGAGATCGTCGCACCCCTGATCGCCACCACACCCCCGCGCCGGACCACGCTCCCCAGACCCGGCCCTCAACACGTAGTAGCGCCGGGCCACGGGCATCTGCCGGCCGTGTCGTGCTGGATGACGATCAAGCTTTACGGTCACCCGGCCCGCCAAGACGAAATCCTCACAGCCCACCTCCCCCGGCTGCTCGGCGAGCTCCCAGCCGGGACCGGGTGGTGGTTCATCCGCTACCAGGATCCCCAGCCGCACCTGCGCCTCAGACTCCAGCTGAACAGCCCGGACGAGTTCGGGCCTGCAACGGCCGCAGTCAGCCGCTGGGCCGACTCGCTGCGGCAGCAGCGCCTGCTCCGCGATCTGCTGATCGCGCCCTACTACGCCGAGCCCGGTCGCTGGGGCGGTGAAGCCGCGCTGGCCGGTGCCGAGCGAATCTTCGCGGCTGACTCCCAAGCACTCCTGACCCAGCTCAGTCAGCCGACTGCCCCTGCGCGACAGGCGGTCACGGCCGCGAACTTCGTTGCAATCGCCGCCGCGTTCACCGGCAGCACAGAGGCCGCCATGCAATGGCTCACCGACCACGCCAACGCCGAACTCGACCAGGCACCGCCGCGCGACGTCCTCACCACCGCCGTCCGGATCGCCGACCCCACCAACGACTGGGCAGGCCTGAGCGCCACCGGCCCCGGGCTCGCGATCGTCGACAGCTGGACCAGCCGGGATCACGCCGTACGTAGCTACCGGACCGCACTCGAGCACACCGAGCTCAATCTCGACGAGGTGCTGATGTCGCTGCTGCACGTCCATCACATCCGCGCGATCGGGATCGACCGCACCGACGAATCCCACTGCCTGCGCCTCGCCCGTGCCGCTGCCCTCGCCTGGACAGCACGGCGGAAGACCCAGCCATGACCGGCCAGCTGCGACAACTCACGCCCCGTCCCACCTCGACTGGCCAGACACGGCAGTCACTGGCCGGCGGCGCCGTCGGTGCCGCGCTACTCGACATCGAGCGCGCAGCAACCGGCCACGGCACCTGGCAAACCGCTCACCAGGCGCTCGCGGTGGCCAGCTCCGGAGGGATCACCTCGACCCAGCAAACCCACCTGTATTACGGTGCTCCCGCGTTCGCTTTCGCCATCACCGGAGCACATCAGCACCATCCCGGCAGCTACCGCGACGCCCTCGCGATGCTCGACGAGATGGTCTCCACCATCGTCCAAGCCCGGCTGGCGGCCGCACACGCCCGCATCGACGCCCGCCAGCTGCCGGCTCTCAGCGAGTTCGACACCATCCGCGGTCTCGCCGGCCTCGGCGCTCACCTCCTGCGCCGCGACCACCGACAGCCGCTGCTGCGCGATGTCCTCGCCTACCTGGTCCGGCTCACCCAGCCCATCCACGATGACGGCGACGAACTCCCCGGCTGGTGGACCCACCTCGACCCCGGCGGCAACCCGTCCCCGGACTACCCCGGCGGCCACGCCAACACCGGCATGGCGCACGGCATCGGCGGGCCCCTCGCCCTGCTCGCACTCGCCGCCAACCGCGGCTTCACCGTTCCCGGCCACCACGAAGCCATCGCCCGCATCCGGGACTGGCTCGACCGCTGGCAGCAGACCACCGACACGGGCCCCTGCTGGAACCGCACAGAGACCACCAGCACCTGGTGGCCCTACTGGATCACCCGCACCGAATTGCGCACCGGCCGCCTCCAGCAACGCGGCCCGCAGCGGCCGTCCTGGTGCTACGGCACTCCTGGTTTGGGCCGCGCTCAGCAACTTGCTGCCATCGCGACCAGGGACGCCGCCTGGAAGCACGCCGCCGAAACTGCACTCGTCGACGCACTCACCGACTCCCACCAAGTCGCGCTGCTCACCGACAACTCGCTGTGCCACGGCCTGGCAGGCGCCGCCTACATTGCCCGCCTCGCCGCCGCCGACAGCACCTCACCCCAGCTCGCACGTGTCGCCGACCAGCTCGCGGCCGCGGCCGACCGGCGAAGAACACCACGCCCGGACACCACAGCACCACTCGACACACCTCAAGGGTTCCTCGAAGGCACCGCCGGGACCGCGCTCGCACTCCGCGCCCACCTGCTCCAGGCAGCGCCAAGAACCAGCTGGGACAGCAGCCTCCTGATCAACGCATCAATCTGACGACGAAAGACGACCTCTGTGGATACCGACGAATGGCCGCAGTACCTGATCACTTTCGCCGACCGCACCGGCGCCGAGCACGCAGGCACCACCGTGCTCGCACCCGGACTGCGTGAAGCAGCCGTCGACCAGTGGTGGTTCCTGCGCAAGCACCCTGCCTGGCGGATCCGCCTCCCGCCACACACGCCTGGTTCGGCCACCAAAGCTGTGGAGCGCCTGCTCGCCGATGCCACCGCCGCCGGCCATGCCGTCGGCTGGAAGCGCGGGATCTACGAACCCGAAACCCTCGCCTTCGGCGGCCCCGGAGGAATCGCGATCGCCCACCGCCTCGCCCACGCCGACAGCGTCCACGCCCTCGACTACCTCGGCGTCGGCAGCGCACTAGCCGACGTGCACGCCAATGTGGGACGGCGTGAGATCGCCCTGCTGCTCGCCGCGGCGCTCCTGCGCGGCGCACACCTCGAGTGGTTCGAACGAGGCGACGTCTGGGCCAAAGTCGCCCAGTTGCGACCGCTCAAGAGCCCGCCCAGTGTCGGGCCCGAACAGCGCGAGAAGACCAGGATGCTGCTCGGCGCCGACATCACCCGGCTCACTGCAGCCGGTCAGGTCCTTTCGCCGGCCGACGACTGGCTGACCGCGTTCCACGCGGCCGGGCAAGCACTCGCCGGCCTCAACACCGCTGGCCAGCTGCAGCGCGGCCTGCGCGCCGTTCTCACCCATCACATCCTGTTCGCCTGGAACCGGCTCGGCCTCACCGCCACCGACCAAAATGCCCTGTCGCGGCTCGCCACCGCCGCAGTCATGCACGACCCCGAAGACGACGAACCGTCCCCGGTTCTGTCGGTCGCCACCACTACTGTCACCGAGGTGAACCACCCCATGACCCCCACCAAGACCAACGACACCGCCAAGCAGCTGCGCGAGGCCCTCGTCGACCAGCTCGTCGCCAACGGCACCGTCCGCACCCCGGCCATCGAAGCCGCCCTGCGCGCCACACCGCGGCACCTGTTCGTCCCCGACTTCGACCTGGCCGAGGCCTACAAAGACGACGCCGTCTACACGAAGCAAGACGCCAACGGCGTCTCAATCAGTGCCGCATCGCAGCCCACCATCGTCGCGATGATGCTCGAGCAACTCCAGGCCCAGTCCGGCCAATCGATTCTCGAACTCGGCGCCGGCACCGGCTACAACGCAGCCCTCTTGGCCACCCTCGTCGGACCGTTCGGACGCATCACCACCATCGACGTCGACCAAGACATCGTCGACGGCGCACGCAGCCGCCTGCTCGCCACCGGCCACGCCAACGTCGACGTTATCCTCGGCGACGGAGCCGTCGGCTACCCCGACAACGCGCCCTACGACCAGATCATCGCCACCGTCGGCGCCTGGGACCTGCCCGCCGCCTGGGTCCAGCAGCTCGCGCCCGACGGACGCCTCGTCGTACCGCTGCGGCTCCGAGGCAGCGTCTCCCGCTCCATCGTGTTCCGCCGCGACGGCGACATCCTGCGCAGCACCAACAGCCAGATGTCGACCTTCATGCCGTTACGCGGCGGCATCGCCGACGACCCCCGACGCGTCGTCCACCTCACCAGCGACGGCTCCGTCCAGCTCCAGCTCAATCAGGAACAAACCACCGACACCGACCGCCTCGCCGGCGTCCTCGACACCCCGGCCCGCGAAGTGTGGACCGGCGTGACCATGGCCGGCCAAGAATCCTTTGAATATCTCGACCTCTGGCTCACCTGCACCCTGCCGGGCGCCTTCAGCCGCATGCCAGTCCACCCTGAGGCCGCCCGAGCCGGGATCGTCCGTCCCCAGTTCGGCTGGGGCTCCTGGGCCACCGCCAGCGAAGGCAACCTCGCTTACCTCACCCTGCGCCCCACCGAGATCGACGGCCAACGAGTGCACGAGATCGGCGTGATCGGCCACGGCCCCGGAGGCGCCCAGCAAGCCGATCAGGTCGCGGCACAGATCAAGACCTGGAGCCAGGACTACCGCGGCCACGACGTCGAGTTCGCCATCGCACCACACGGCACCGCACTCACCGGACAGTTCGTCTTCGACGAACCCAACAACCAGCTCGCCATCACCTGGCAATAGACCTCCAGGACGGACCACCCCGACACCCTGCGGTGGTTCGCGCTGGTCGCCCGCCCGCGACCAGCCTGCAATACCCGCATCGACGACGTCGCCGCCCCCATCCGGAAAGCCTGCAAAACCCGAAGCGGCGCACAAGCACTGACGCTCGCGACCGATGCGTTCAACAAGTCCGCCCTCATCGCCAGCGACAGCGGCCTGCCCGAACTCGCCCAAACCTGTGCCTGCAGCAACTAAGACCAGCAGGCCCAGCCCTCGACGCCGAAGCTATAAGGCATGCCTCGAACCGGTGGTCAACCTCGCCCGCCTGACATGTGCTGCGTCCGCCTGTCGGATAGCCACCGGCCACTCGGACGTCGTCGCAGCAGCCACGACTCTGGTTCTGTCGTTACGAAATGGAAGGGTCAGCACATGACGGACTCGATCGGTGTTCTCTCCGGGCTTGACGACGTCGGCTGGGCCGAGCTCGATCATGCCTACGGCCCGGCCACGGATGTCCCAGCTGATCTGCGCGCGATCTGTGGCGATGACCTCGCGGCCATGTCCGAGGCCTTCGGACGATTGGCGAACAACATCGGGCATCAGGGCAGTCGATACCCGGCGACTCCGTTCGTGGTCCCGTTCTTGGCGCGCATCGCTGTGGCCGGCACACCGTGGGCTCGGGTGCATGCGCTGCCGCTGCTGACGTTCTTAGCGGTGGCCTGGGACGACGAGAACGAACTGCCGATGGGAATCAACGCGGCGGACTGGCGCGCCTCCGTCGCCCCGCCCGAGGTCGAACTGCGGGAGCTCGACGAAGAGATCGCCGCCGAGACGAGCCAGAGCAAGCGGGATTGGCTGCTGAGTGTTCGAGAGCTCGTTGCGGCTGGGCGTTCCATCGACGGCGGGTCGGAGAGCTTGCGCGCCTACGATGCCGTGCGCCGAGAGCTTCCGCTCGTGCTGGATCTGCTGGACGATCCCGATTTTCCGGTGCGGCAGCAGGCCGCCTACTTGGTGTCGTGGTTTCCCGAAGATGCCGCCTCGATCGTGCCGGCTCTGGTCGCCCGGCTGGACCGCGAGTTCGTCCCAGAGATCCTGGCAACGGTCGTGGTGGGGATCGGGCTACTCGGATCGATCGAGCAGATCGAACCGGTCAGCGTGCTGCTGGACTCGCCAGAACCGTTGTTGCGCTGGGCCGCGGCGACGGCGCTAGCCAGGCTCCGCGTCGTTCACGGCATGGACCGGGCCTTGGCCGCGCGGGCGTTCAGCACGCTGGCCGACGTAGCAAATGGCCCGCGCCTGAAACAGCACACGGACCACAACGACGGGAACCTGTACGCCTACACGGGGCGCTCGCTACTGCTGTTCATCGACGATGCACCCGATCACGCGATATCGATCGACGAGGTGCTGGTGGCCGTGGCGGGGTGCCTACAGCACGTCACCATCCGGCAGTGCGACACGGTCGCCGGGGCCACCGTGGAGAAGGTCTTCGACGTGCAGGGCACCAGTCCGGCACCGGCCTTCGGCGATTTGTCGCCCGGCCGCCGGACCTTTCTGCGCGCCCTGGCCGACCACCCAGGCGCGCTGAACTACCACCAGTTCCCGGGGTTGTCGCTGGAGCACCTACTGCCGGCGGCACGGCTTCCGGAGATGGGCCACGCCCTTCGCACATACACCGGTCTGCCGCCAGCGAACAAGATCGACGATGGCCGCTTGCCCGATGACTGGTGGGCCTGGTGATCATGGCTGTGCGATGTCGACGCGCGGCCGGAGGCGGCCTGAATTCGAAGTCGCGGTTGACCAGCTGGCGCCATCGACGCGATGCCGCAACGCGCCGGGTAGGGCCCCGCCGTCGGTGTTTCGTGGGATCCTCGCCAAGCCGTGTTGGGGTCGCCGATCGGCTGGGAAGGATATCGGCTCGCAGGTGAGCAGATCAGCTTGAGTGGCAAGGGAGGGTATGTGTGGCAGATCGGTATCGCGGCCTGATTCTCGACTTTGGCGGTGTACTAACAACTCAGATGCGGCTGAACAGTCAAGCATTCGAACGGTCGGAGGGACTCGAGCCGGGCGCGTACGTTGCAGCACTCGAGAAGCATCCGGACGGTGTCGCGATCTATGCGGCGCTTGAGGTCGGTGAGGCTACGCAGTCGGACTGGAACCGGGTGATCGGCGGCATTCTCAGGATCGACCCGACCGACCTGATGCGGCGGGCCCTTGCCAATCTGCAGCCGGAGCCGCTGATCGTTGCGCTGGCGAAGCGCGCCCGTGCAGCCGGCATCAAGATCGCTTTACTGAGCAACAGTTTTGGCCTTGACCCGTACAACCCGTACGAGGACAAGGGACTGTGGACCGACTTCTTCGATGCGGTAGTAGTGTCCGAACTGGAAGGCGTGCGGAAGCCGTCCCCGCTCATCTACCAGCGTGCCCTGACCGCTCTGGACCTGCCAGGTCCACAGTGCGTCTACGTCGACGACATGCATACGAACTTGCCGCCTGCTGAGCTGCTGGGGATCCGCACGGTACTTCACACCACCGATCCGACGACAACAACAAAGCAGCTGGAGTCCCTCCTCTTCGATCCGCGCTCGGCGCCCTCACCAGCCGGGGCGTGGTCCGCGGATCTCCCGGCCTCTCGAAAGTCCACTGCCGCGAGGGAGAACCACGGAGAGGCAACATAACGGTGACGCTTACGTTCGCTTCGATCCTGCACAGCGCCGGCATCGACCCCGACGAGGCTCTTGTGATCCGCCACGCCTACGTGCGCGAACATGAAGACAGCGGTCTGCCGGGCCTCCACGCTGACTCCACCGACGCAGAGATCCTTCAGTACACGAGCAAGCACTCCACGAGACCACGCATCTTCCCGACTGCTCCGCCCCGCATCTGGATCGTATTCATTCGCGAAGGTGGCGACCGGGCGCGCCTGTGGTCGGTGCTGGAGAACCGCGGCGAGACTTCGAACGATGGCACGCTGCGCACGTTCGATGTCGTCACATCCGAGCAGATGGCGGACCTCAGAAACCGGCTGGTGATCGGCTGGAGATCGCCGCGCACCTGGAGGATCAACGCCGCGACCGCGGCCGGCTACCCGGTGATGGAGATCGCCGACGCCGAGCCCGTGCCATTCCCCGGCTTTGACCGCCTCGTGCTGGACCACGTCAAGCTCCAGGCCGTAATGCGCGAGCACCGCTACGCCTCGTGGCGCACTGCCCTGGCGTCAGTGATAGGCGTCTACCTGATCACCGACACCCGCGACGGGCGTCAGTACGTTGGCAAGGCCGACGGCGCGGAGAGCATTCGCCAGCGCTGGAGTGCCTATGCAACCAACGGTCATGGCGGTAACACCGAACTGCGCAACCTCGACCCGACGAGCTTCCGGTTCTCGCTCTTGCGAGTGTTCGATCCGGCAACACCCACCCGTCAGATCGACGCCGCCGAGAGCCACTTCAAGTTCGCCCTCGACACCCGCAGCCACGGCCTGAACCGAAACTGATACCTAGTGCTCGCCCAGCTCGGACGCTTGCCCCCTGCGAGTCCGGCCGGACTTCGGGATGCCCGGCGCCGACACTCAGCTCCGAGCGGGGATAAGACGCAGTGCCCACGCCGGAGCCTGTTCGCACAGCTCGTGGTGTAGCGCGACCTGGTCGGAGCCGTCGGAGCCCAGCCAGAGCCGGTCCAGGGTCCAGGCCGGAACAGTGAAGGCCCGGAGTCCGGCCAGGACAACCCGCAGACTCCCACGACGCCGGCGGTGGCGGGGAGCGACTGAAACGTCGCCATGGAACAGGCCGGTCCGACGCCGATTAGTCCCGATGGCGTAGGCGCCGTCGGGCGTCAGGGCGTTGAACAGGGCGTAGTCCAATGGCAAGACCGTGAACCACAGCCGGACCTCGACCAGGCGGGGCTGGTCGTTGCCGAAGGCAAAGGCGTGAACTGTCGCAATGTATCCGTCGACAGGGTGGGCGTAGACCAGGTCAACCGTGCCTGGCCCGACATACTCGGGGTCTGTACTGCTGGCGGCCAGCGCCGCCATTTCGCCATAGCGGCCAGCGGCGAGGCCGGCAACGGTGACCGCTGGATCGGCATTGCCGTGCAAGTCGGCGATCTGGACGAAGCCTTCGGCGACGAGCAGGGCCCGGGCGTAGGTGATTGTGGTGGACTCGTTGAATCCATCCAGCGCCTGGCTGCTGCGCTCGGTAATCAGCGATCCGGACACCTCTCGCAGCCACTGCTGCAGGAATTCGCGGCGGCGGCCGGTCACAAGGTGCCGGTCGCGAGGCGCACTCGGTGCAAGGGGGCGAGACCCGAGACCGTGTGCCCGGTTCGTCTTGGCAACAAGCTCTTCGGTGATCAGGTCGGCAAGCAACGGCGGATGGTTCGGGCGCGGGTAGGTCGGGTCGTTGACGATGCGCTCAGCGACCCGCAGCGGTGTGGAATCGCCGACGAGTCGCAGTTCACGGTCGCGCAGCACCCAGAGGGTGTCTAGTGCGGCGGCCCGGTACTTGGCAGCCGGGTTCGTCAGGCCAGCAGGCGGATCCGGTAGATCGATGAGCATCGCCTGTTCATGAGCCAGGTTCTGCAGCTCGGCCTCGAGCGAGTCTTTAGCGTGTGACTCTGGATCCCCGTTCTGGCTCGCCGGGATGGCGATGAGGGCGTCCGGTACGGCGACGACTTCGTCGGCGACGGTTTCCCATGCGGCGGTGTCAGTGTCCAGATCGCCGGCCACAACAAGGTCCTTGGCGCTGGTCACGGGGTCACCGGTGGCCAGGCTGCGGTAGGTCACGTGATAGCCGGCCGGCGGGCCCGGCGCCACGGTGTGCCCGACATGGTCCATCTCCCACCACGGTCCCTGAACGACCGCCCGGTGCGGATGCACACCGTGCACGTTGCGGTCTGTGTCCCGTGGAAGCGTGAACGGCGCGATCGTCAGCAACGACACCCGCTCTCCCGCAAGCCGGCCACCGTGGTCGGCCAGCAGTTCAAGGTCGAGATGGTCGACGAACCGGGGCAGCGCAGACACCAGCTGGCAGGTCTCGGTGTCGGACTGAGATGGTTCGTCGAGCCAGTCCGACGACGGCGTGAACATCGAGCTACGCCACCAGGCGAAGGCCACCGGGTCGTTGCGAAGTCGCCCATCTGTGGCGGGCTGGCTTGGGGCGTCATCGAGCCGAGGTCCGCCGCGGTCGGGGGCCAGGCCGCGCCGGGACGCCTGGTTTTGCGAGCGGAAACGTTCCTCCTTGACGCTCACAGGCGGGCCCACTTGATGACCCATCCGCTGCAGCTGAGCACGCAGCCAAGTCAGGCAGGCACGGGGATCGCTACACCGATACCGAAGCCAGCCCGCCGACACAGCCGCTGGTTCACACGACCGTTCCCCCGCGAGCGCGTACAGCAGCAGCGCCAATGACACGCTCGACGGACTCAAGCGCCCCGGGGCCCGCAGCGGACCCATCCACCGCTCCTGCAGTTTGGTCGCGGCCGTCAGCGCCTGCTCCCACATGACCACGCACAAACGATAGCTCGATCGGCGTAGTACTGCGTGGCTACTCCGGGATGCACGATTGTAAAGCTGCGCATCCATAGAGGTCCTAGGCTCGGAGAGCGGCGTCCTCGCGGA
Organism: Kribbella sp. NBC_01245; assembly: GCF_036226525.1. Lineage (NCBI taxonomy): Bacteria > Bacillati > Actinomycetota > Actinomycetes > Propionibacteriales > Kribbellaceae > Kribbella > Kribbella sp. NBC_01245. Next base: position 6,342,386 of record NZ_CP108487.1, on the reverse strand, counting down.
CTGCCGCTCGCCGAGATCTGGCGGAGTCGTCTACCGGTCGCGTGGCCAGTCCGAGTAGCTGAGGGTCGAGCTGAGCAAGTCACGCGTCATGGCGGGCCGGAAAGACGGCGCCCATCCCTGGCCACGTCCGCGCAGGACGCTCTGCATCGCGTAGTACCCTGCTCGGCCCTGTAAGTCGCAGCATCGATTGCCGAGCGCAGCCGATCCAAGCTGCGGCCGAACCTGCAACAGCCATCAGGCCGTACAGCAGTCGATCTCATGACCTGCGACGCTGGGTATGGCACAAGCGCGGCCGTCTTTGCTGGCAGGTCGACCTGACTGACGCATCGGGGGATCTGGGCCGGGTAAGCGGTACCGCTGCGGCTCGAGGTGTAGCTTGCCGGGTCTCCTCAAGGTCTCCCGCGAGACCACGTGAGGAGCAGGACTGGTCCTGGGCTCTGCGCGGTCTTGCTGACGGCTTCCCTCGGCTCTCCAAATGGCCGCTGGCGGGTCATTCCGGGACCACCGACGATTCTGATGCTCGTACGCTGTTCCGCGGCGGCTTCGAATGGTCAGTGCGGGGTCCGTCCAGCGTCTACCACGAGACCACCCCAGGACCAGGACTGACACGGGTCCCTGTCCGGTCCCACCGACGGCTTCACCTCGCCTGTCTCGTCGCCGTCGACAGCCGGCGCTATCGATCGGTTCACAGCTGCCGGGCCGCCAAATCCGGTCCCTGCCCGACTTGCCGGAACGAGCCACGGCCGCTCGTCAACTCCGAAACAAGAGACATCCACCAGGCCGACCACCTGCTCACGCCGTACCGCGCCATCCGGGTCCAGACACGCCCAGCAGCTACGAGGAGCAGCAACTGCCGTGCCGGGCCCGGCGGCAGATCCGCAGGCGGCACGCGCGTGCGAGACTCACCAACTGAGGGGACCTGCTACCGCAACTGCCCACCGCATGACCCTTGCCTGACCAGCGGAGTTGCTACCAGGCCGAACCGCGTCGAGTCGCTTTCCATCCCCTCTCAGCGAGGCCTCCAGGGAAGCCCGAGATGCGCCGTTCCCGAAGCTGTCCGGCACCGGTCGCTCCTCGCCGGACCCGGCCCTGGACCGACGCCAGGACGCCCTCAGCTCCGCGTTCCACCAGGCCACACGTACCCGTTTCGGAGACTGTGCGTACTTTTGTGCGTACCTGCCGCGCCCAGGACATGGGGAAGGCCCCTCCGATTCAGGCGTTTTGCCTGGTCAGAGGGGCCTTGATGGAGCCGCCTATCGGAATCGAACCGATGACCTTCTCATTACGAGTGAGACGCTCTGCCGACTGAGCTAAGGCGGCGTGACCCTAGGGCCGATGCAAGAGTGTAGCGGCAGGCCCGGCTGATTCCGAATCGGATACCCCCAGGACGGTCGGCGTGACCAGTGGACCACGGCTGGGCGAACTTGGCGATGGGTCCGGACGCGACCACTCGCGGGAAGACTCCGCCGCGTCGTACGACGGTCGCGGGGCGGCGTACGACGTGTTGTGGGGAATGGCGCGGGTGTCGTACGGCGCAATGTGGGGACGGGGCGGATGGGAGAAGGCGGGCGGGAAATGGCGTGGGGGAATGTGGGTTTTGGGGAATTGGGGGAAATGGGTTGACGTTGCAGTGTGGGAGAGGTCAAACTATTGCTCGGCAGATGGCCGTGGGATTGAGAGAGGGACGATCGTGACTGGACAGCGGGAGATGGTGGAGCGGGGCGGGCGCATTGTGCGCGTTGCCGGCTTGGCCTGCCTGCGATCCTGGCCCTCGGCGTGCCGGCATGATCTGCGAGAACTGCTTAGTGGCAAAGGGTTCAACCCGAGCGTGGGTGGTCCACCTGCTTGATCGTTGATGATCAGGCCAGGGGCCGCCCGTCGGGTTCGACCGACCGGGGCGGCCCTTTTTTCATGTCCGAATCACGTCCGGATCATGTCGAATACTCGAGACTTTACCGATGAGCTGTGGCAGCGGAACAGATTCCAAACCTGTTTCCTGAGGGTTCGATTCCTTCCATCGGTGCTTTTCGGTGCCCACGGGCGGCGAATTGAAGAATGACAAACGAATACGCAATGAATGGACGAGCTGTGGGCCAGTGGTAGGCCACCTCATTTGGGATGAGGGGATCGGGAGTTCGAATCTCTCCAGCTCGACCGGGCGCCCTCAGGTTCAGCTACCGGCCGCAGGGGCGCCAAACGAAAAGGCCGTGGTCCCCGGCCAGGCGGAGGCGCCGGCCGGGGGCCCGCCGAACGCCCGTGGCCCAATCGGAGAGGGCAGCTGCCTACGAAGCAGCAGATTGCAGGTTCGAGTCCTGCCGGGCGTGCTGTGTCCGAGGCAGAAGTGGGCGATGCGCCGGGATGTGGCCCCGGAGGAAGCGGGTTCGAGCCCCGCCGGACACCCTGACCAGCCGGATACCCGGCCGGACAAGCCCAGCCGGAGAGCCCGGCGGGACATCACGCCCAGCCGGGAGAGCCCCGGCGGGACAACAAGCCGAGCTGGGAAAGCCCCCGGCCGGAACGATTTGCGGCTCTGGCCCAACTGGTAGAGGCGTCCGGTTCAGGACCGGAAGGTTCGGGGTTCGAATCCCTGGAGCCGCACCGACGGATCGGCCCCGGGATGGGGTCGTTTGGCACACTGGAGAGAGGAGGAAAGGCCATGAGCGGTGTGATCGTGCTCAACGCTTCGTATGAGCAACTGCACGTCGTCTCCATCCCGCATGCCATCCGGATGCTCGTCCGGGAGGTCGCGGTGGTCGAGGAAGCGCACGACGACGCCCGCATCGGGCCATTCCCTCTACCGCGCGTGCTGCGCCTCGTCCGGTACGTCGTGACCAAGTGGCGCTACGCCACCGGCCGCCTGCAGTACACCCGCGCCGGCGTGCTCCGGCGCGACAAGTTCCACTGCGCGTATTGCGGCCGCCCTGGCGCGACCACGATGGACCACGTCGTACCGCGCTCCCGTGGTGGACGCGGTGAGTGGCTGAACGCTGTCGCCGCGCACGCGACCTGCAACGAGAAGAAGGGCAACCGTACGCCCGACGAGGCCGGTATGCCCTTGCTCTGGCAGCCCTGGATCCCCTCCCGGGCCGAGCTCTCCATCTGACCAACCCAGCAGTGCCAGGTGGGCGACGGTGTCCCACCCTCGGTTCTGACCCGAGGTCCCGCAGGTTCGAGCCCTGCCCTGACAGCGCTATGTGTAAAACCAAGACAACCCAGCGAAAGAAGGAGTGGAGATGAACTTCCCGGTCCCACTGAGCGGTGCGAAGAGCTCCACTCTGATGTGGGCACACGAACACGAGGTCGGCGCCGCGGCGCTGACGCAGTTGCGTAACATCGCGGCCCTGCCGTGGGTGCATGGCGTCCGGGTGATGCCGGATGTGCATCTCGGCAAGGGCGCCACGGTCGGCTCGGTCATCGCGATGCGGCAGGCGGTCTCGCCCGCGGCGGTCGGGGTGGACATCGGCTGTGGCATGGAAGGCGTACTCACGTCGCTCACGGCGGCGGATCTGCCCGACGACCTGTCGGCGATCCGCGGCCGGATCGAGGACGCCGTACCGGTCGGCTTCAAGGCACACGAGTCGGCCGTCACGCCGCGCAAGCTCCCAGGTGGTGGTGACGACTGGAGCTGGAAGAACTTCTGGGCCAAGTTCACCAGCCTGCACGAGGGTGTGCAGGACCGGGAACGTAAGGCCATGTTGCAGATGGGCACACTCGGAGGCGGTAACCACTTCATCGAGGTCTGCCTCGATGAAGTGGGCCGCGTCTGGCTGATGTTGCACTCGGGCAGCCGGAACATCGGCAAGGAACTGGCCGAGCGGCACATGCGAATCGCCAAGGCGATGCCGCACAACGCCGATCTGCCGGATCGCGATCTCGCCGTATTCCTGAGTGGCACCGTGGAGATGGACGCCTACCGCCGCGACCTGACCTGGGCCCAGGAGTACGCCGCCCGCAACCGGGCCATCATGCTCGGCCTGCTCTGCCAGGTCATCCGCGAGTCGTTCCCGACCGCGGGTGTCACGTTCGAGCAGCCGATCTCGTGCCACCACAACTACGTGGCCGAGGAGACGATCGACGGTCTCGACCTGCTCGTCACCCGCAAGGGCGCGATCCGGGCCGGCCTCGGCGACCTCGGGCTGATCCCGGGTTCGATGGGCACGGGCTCGTACGTCGTACGCGGGCTGGGGTCGGCGCAGTCGTTCTACTCGGCGTCGCATGGCGCCGGGCGGCGGATGAGCCGGAACGAGGCCAAGCGCCGGTTCACCGTCGACGACCTCGTCGCACAGACCGCCGGGGTCGAGTCGCGGAAGGACGCGGGCGTGCTGGACGAATTGCCGGCCGCCTACAAGGACATTGAGTCGGTCATCGCGGCTCAGTCCGACCTGGTCGAGGTGGTCGCTCACCTCAAGCAGGTGATCTGTGTGAAGGGATGACGCGGGCGAACCGTCCGTCGTACACAGGGGGTACGACGGCCGGTCCGCGCATCAGGACTCTTCGCCCGGGTCCGAGAGGTTCTTCAGCCGCTCGAGTTGTGCCCAGTGGTGCGCGATGCGTTCTTTCCCGAGAGCGGTCAACGCGACGTTGGTGTTCGGCTTCTTGCGGACGAAACTCTTGACGATCTGGACCAGCCCGGCGTCTTCCAACTTCGTCAGGTGGCTGGACAGATTGCCCTTGGTCAGGCCGGTCGTCCGTTGCAAGAAGAGGAAGTCGGCGTCCGTGACCGACGAGAGCACGGTCAGGATGGCCAGCCGGCCTGGTTCGTGGATCAACCGGTCGAGGTTGAGATCCGCATTACGCTCCGGCATCGCTGTCCTCGGATTCCAGGGCTCCGGCCGGGCCGAAGATACGAACGAACAGCCGGTGGTCCAAAGCGCCGTTCAGGATGACGACCAAGCCTGCCAGCAAAAGGCCGATGTTGCTCGGATCGGCACCCTTCCACACCGGGAGTGCACCGATGACGAGCAGTCCGCCCCAGATGATCACGTGATGCCCCTTCAAACCAAGTCCGATCGCGTACGAGATCAGGCCCATCAACGCGATCCCGATGGCCACGGGATTGACCGGTAGATCGAGTGACCAGGACGCGCGGCTTCTCAGCAGCAGCGATCCGCCGAGGACCACGGGCACCGCGAGCACGGTGAGCAGCACCGTCAACCGGTCTTGTTTGGCGGTCGGGCGGACCCGGCCGTAGTGCTCGTTGTAGTACCGCAGGATCGGCAGGGTCGTCAGTGCGATGGCCAGCAACACGGCCAGGAAGACCGCATCGATGTCCAGCGGCGGAATCCGCCAGTTGCCTAACGCAGCGAGCACCATCATCAGGCCCGCCGGGATGCCGATTAGGCCGCGCAGATAGGTGTACGCCGCCCCCGCGCCTTCCAGCTGCTTCCTATCCATGACAGCTCCTCAAACTAGTTGGTGCTGCAAACCGCAGCTCCAAACCCTGGATCTCGTCAACTAGTTTGCGTTGCAAACCTAACAACCAACGAAAGGAGGACCGGCCATGGCCGATCTCAGGACTAACAGGAAGACCCCCGCCGGGAGGACGGGCGCACCCGTGCGGCAAGGACACGCGATGCGCCGGGTCCGCCTTGCCTGCGGGCACGTCCAGCGCGACCGGATCGCCCACCGCGGCGACCACGTCTGGTGCGAGAGCGACTGCTCCGACTGGGTCCGCGTCATCACCGTCGAGGAGTGACCCCACCACTCCTTCTCGTTCATTCGTCGGGATACGGCTTAGATACCGGCCGTATTCCGACGAACGAGTGCAAATCAGTTGGTTACAAGGGACCGATGAACGCCGACACGCCGCGTCACAAGGGCCCGATGAACGGAATACCGACACGCCGGGTGGCCGCGCGTAGGAGGGCGCGGGCACCCGGCGTGTTGGCGTGTGGCGTTAGTGCGGGAGGAGGAGTTTGTCGGGGTTTAGGAGGTTGGTGGGGTCGAAGGCGGCTTTGAGGCGGCGGTGGAGGGTGAGGCTGACCGGGCCCAGCTCCTGCTCGAGCCATTGGCGTTTGAGTTTGCCGATGCCGTGTTCGCCGGTGATGGTTCCGCCGAGGGAGAGGCCGAGCTCCATCACCGCGCCGAAGGCTTGGAGGGCGCGTTCTTCGGCGGCCGGGTTGTCGCGGTCGAAGATGACCGTGGGGTGCATGTTGCCGTCGCCGACGTGGCCCGGGCAGAAGATCTGTACGTCGTACTTGGTGGCGATGGCGGTGATGCCGTCGAGTAGGTCGACTAGGCGCTTGCGGGGTACGGCGACGTCGTCGACCAGGGTGGCGCCGAGTGGTTCGAGGGCTGGATTGACCAGGCGGCGGGCTTCCAGCAGCATGCGGGATTCCTCGGCGTCGGAGGCCTCGGCCACCTCGATCGCGCCGGCCTCGGTGCAGATGCGGGCCATTTCGGCGACGTCGTCCGCCGCGCGAGGCCCTCGGTCCGACTGGGCGATCAGGAGGCTGCCCACGTTGGACGGCAGGCCCATGTCGCGGTAGTTCTGGATGGCGCGCGCCGTTGGTCCGTCGAGGAACTCCAGCAGCGAAGGCCTAAGCCCCGAGGCCATGATCGCGGCGGCCGCGGCGAGGCCCTGTTCGGCAGACGTGAACGTGGCTGCGGCAGTAAGCGCCGCCTCGGGCTCGGGACGAAGCGTGAGGGTTGCCTCGGTGACCACGCCGAGCGTTCCTTCGGAGCCGACGATCAACCGGGTCAGGTCGTACCCCGCAACACCCTTGGCCGTACGGCGACCCGTGCGGACCACCTCGCCCGACGCCAGCACAACCTCAAGCCCGCGGACGAAATCGCCCGTCACGCCGTACTTCACGCAGCACAAACCGCCCGCGTTGGTCGCGATGTTCCCGCCGATGGTCGACATCTCCCACGACGACGGGTCCGGCGGATAGAACAGGCCCTTCGCCAGCACCGCCCGGGACAACTCCGCGTTGATCACACCGGGCTGTACGACGGCAACCTGGTCCTCGACGTCGATCTCGAGGATCTGGTTCAACCGGGACGTCGACAGCAGCACGCATCCGTCAATGGCGTTCGCCGCTCCGGACAACCCCGTGCGAGCGCCTTGCGTCACCACCGGGACACCCGCATCGCCGGCAGCGCGCAGCACCTCGGACACCTCGGCGGTCGAGGCCGGACGGGCTAGCAGCAGCGGCGTACCGGCTGTGCAGAACGCGGCGTGGTCGTTGCGATGACTATTCAGGATGTCGGGATCGGTGACGACGGCCTTCTCCCCCAGCGAACTGCGGAGGCGGTCGACGAGCTGGTCGGCGGTCATACTTCATCTTGTTCCGCGAGCAGGCGGAGCACCAACTCGGCCCGGCGCACGCGTTCCCGGCCGAGGGCCTGGGCGGTCGCGGCGAGGTGTGCCCCGACGGGGTAGATGTTCGGGGAGTTGCGCAGGCCCATCTTGAGATAGACCGGCGCGGCGACCCGGATCACCTGGGGCACGTCGTAGAACCGGACCGCGCCACCTTGGTCATCCGGCGCCTCGACGTACAGGTCGATCGGCACGCTCACGGACGCCCGGATCTCCGCCAGCGCTGACAACGGCAGGTCGGTCGAGACGTTCAGACTCGTCGCGCCCGCGGCCTGGTAGAGCGCGGCCGTCGGCCCATTCGTCAACGGCATCAACACGGACGTCTTCAGCACCAGGTCGTCGGGCAAGTAGCCGGACTTCTTCAAGTCACCAAGCAGTTGCAGGACGCCCAGATCACCCACGAGCAGACTGCGAATCCCCAACTCCACCGCGCGAAACGCATCACAGAGCGACGCGGCAACCATCTCGTTGCCCCGCGCAACCGATGCGACAGCCGCCGAAACCTTGGCCTGCGCGCCGATATCCCAAGCCGCGCGCGGTCCCAAGAACAGGCAGACCTCGACGCCATAATCGGTGCCGAGTTCAACCATCTCGGAGATCTCCGCGTCGGTCAGCATCATCACGCCACTGCCCTGCGAGACCCGGTGAACCGGCACGTCACGCTCGACCGCCTCGTCGAGCACGGCCTTGAACACCTCCGGGCCTTCGCAGGACGGAATCTCGATCCGGTACGACGCACCACCCTCGAATCGCCCGGGCGCCGACGGCAAGGCGAACAGGACCGGATATCCCTGCTCGGCAAGGAGTTCGCGCGCTTCGCGAAGGTTCACCAATCCTCCAGATCGCCCACGTCGTTCGTGATCGGGCGCTCGGGTCCGAGCACCTCGAAGTCCAGGCTAAGCAGTGGCCGCGTGACCATCAGCTCGTGCGGGTTCAGCGTGTCGCGGATCCGCGCCAGCCGCAGGTCCGCGAGATCCCGCCGCCCGCTCATCGCCGCCGCGGCCACGATCGCCGCCGCGTCATCCGCCAGCACCATCGGCAATCGCGAACGCCGTGCGCCACCCGCACCGGACGTCAACGCGTTCACGTACGACGCATGCAGGTCAACCGAAGCGAGTAGTCGCAACGGGATGACATCCGCCAAGCCGAGGCCGGACGCGTTACCGTGCGAGGCCTCGCTCAACCGGTGCACCGTGATCGCCGCGATCGACGGGCTCTCGAACTCGGGAATTCCGTGCACCCAGCAACGACCGATGACGTTGGTGTCCATCCCGGTGCCCGACTTGTCCTTCCCCATCTCATCAACGACGAGCACGTCCAACGCGTCGAACGGCAACCGCCCCAACAGGCCAGACGCCTCACCAAGCAAGGCGGTCTCTGCTTCAGCGGCGATACCCGAAGGCATCACCAATGAGACGAAGGCCGTCTGATCCCGGGCGTTCTCCAAAATCGCCAGCCCGCCAATGACCTTGCCATGAGCAACGACCATCCGGGCCGCCTCGCCGATTGCCGAACCCAGCAAGGGAATTCCGCCCGCATGCAAGGTCGCCGCACCACGATGATTGCCGAGACCGATCGCCGCGATCTTGGCCAGACCACTCTCGACCGGCCCATGGAAATCCGTATGCGGCTTGATCCGATTGACCAGCAGCACGCCATCCGCCTTCGCCGCGATCGCGTCGTGATGCACCGGCGTACCGTCCGACAGCGTGCCGAGCACCACCGTCTCCATGGTCGCCTCGATCGGGCACCCCATCGACTCGGGAGTCACGCCCAACCCCGCGAGCATCTCCCGCTGCCCCTCGGCCGTCGCGCCACCATGTGATCCCATCGCAGGCACGATGAACGGCGACGCCCCGGCCTCCCGCAACCAGTCAACGGCCGCCCGCAATACGAGCGTCAGATCGCGAATCCCCCGACTCCCAGCCGTCACGGCAATCCTCGCGCCTGGCGCAACGGCCGATGACAACGGACCAAGGGCCGCCCGCGCAGCGCCGTACGGGTCCCGCTCAACCGGCAACTCCCCGAGCGGCACGCGAACCGGCGTCACCAACGGCACCGGGCCTTCCGGCCGCAGGCCACGCACAGCCTCGAAGAAGTCGGACATCAGTGACTCTGCCGGCCAACAGCCGAACCACTCCGGCCAACCAGGAAGTCCAGATCACACCCTTCATTCGCCTGCATCACGTGATCGGTGTAGAGCCGCGCCCAACCACGATCGCCAACGGGGATAGGCGCCTGCCAATCGGCCCGCCGCTTCTCCAACTCCTCCTCGGACACGTCAAGGTGCAACGTCCGCCCAGGCACGTCCAGCTCGATCCAGTCGCCCGTCCGCACCAAGGCCAGCGGCCCACCGACGGCCGCCTCGGGCGCGACGTGCAGCACCACCGTGCCGTACGCCGTACCGCTCATCCGGGCGTCGGAAATCCGGACCATATCGTCGATGCCCTGCTCGGCCAGCTTCCGCGGAATCGTCATATTGCCGACCTCGGGCATACCCGGATAGCCGCGCGGCCCAGCGTTCTGCAGGACGAGCACGGTGTCCGCGTCGACGTCGAGGTCCGGGTCGTCAACGGCCAGGTCGTACTCCTCGATGCTGCTGAACACCAACGCCCGACCGCGATGCTGCAGCAATCGCTCGGACGCGGCCGACTGCTTCACCACGGCACCATCCGGCGCGAGATTGCCCTTCAGTACGGCGGTTCCGGCACCGCTGCCGAGCGGATCGCCGACCGCGCGGATGACGTCGGTGTCGACGGTGCGTTCGGCGTTCGCGACGTTCTCGCCGATGGTCTTGCCGGTCACGGTGATCGCTTCGGCCTTCAGCAACGGCAGGATCTCCCGCAGTACGGCGGGGAGGCCGCCCGCGTAGTAGAAGTCCTCCATCAGGTAGCGCCCGGACGGCTGGAGGTCCACGAGCCACGGCACGCCGCGGGCCCATTCGTCCATGTCGTCGAGCGTCAGGTTGACCCCGACGCGCCCCGCGATCGCGAGCAGGTGGATCACCGCGTTGGTCGAACCGCCGATCGCCGCGTTGGCGCGTACGGCGTTCGCGAAGGCCTCCCGGGTCAGGATGTCGCTCGGCTTGAGGTCTTCCTCGACCATCTGGACGATCCGCTGACCGGCCTGCTGGGCGATCGCGTAGCGCCGGGAGTCGACGGCCGGGATCGCGGCGGACCCAGGCAGCTGCAGACCGAGGGCTTCGGCCATACACGCCATGGTCGAGGCCGTGCCCATGGTCATGCAGTGGCCGTTGCTGCGGGACATGCCCGACTCGGCGGCCGCGTAGTCCTCTTGCGTCATCCGGCCCGCGTTCACGTCCTGGGTGAACCGCCAGACCGCCGTACCCGAGCCGATGTCGCAGCCCCGGAACTTGCCGTTCAGCATCGGCCCGCCGGTAACCACCAGCGTCGGCAGGTCGACACTCGCGGCGCCCATGATCGAGCCCGGCGTGGTCTTGTCGCAGCCCGTCAGCAGGACCGTGCCGTCGATCGGGTTACCGCGCAACGACTCCTCGACGTCCATACTGAGCAGGTTGCGGAAGAGCATCGCCGTCGGCCGGAGCATCGTCTCGCCGAGCGACATCACCGGGAACTCCAACGGGAAGCCGCCGGCCTGCCACACCCCACGTTTGACCGACTCGGCCAGCCGGCGCAGGTGTGCGTTACAAGGCGTCAACTCGGACCAGGTGTTGCAGATCCCGATCACCGGACGGCCGTCGAACACCTCGTCCGAGAACCCCTGCGCGCGCATCCACGACCGGTGGATGAACCCGTTCCGGTCCTTCTCCCCGAACCAGTGGTCGAAGCTCCGGCGCCCGATGTGCCCCTCCGGCCGCCCCGGCTCCTCCCCTACCGGCCGTCCGGTCTTCTCCGGCGTGGGCTCTCCCGAACCCGAGTCACTCATCGATGTACCTCCGCGATCCCGACAACTCCGTTGATCCGACGGGTCACCCCAAGCGGATTGGCGTCCTGCAGTACGGCGGGCAGCAGCGCGTCCGGCGCATCCTGGAACGCGAGCGGCCGCTGGAATCGCCGGGCTGCCGTGACCCCGACACTGGTGTGGATCGAACCGACGCTCGACGGGAACGGGCCGCCGTGGTGCTGCGCCCAGGAAACCGCGACCCCAGTCGGCCAGCCGTTCCAAAGCACCCGCCCGGCCCTTGCGGTCAAGAGGGGCACGAGATCCGCAGCCAGGTCGGCGTCCGACGTCTCGGCGTGGAGAGTCGCCGTCAGGTTGCCCTCGAACGCTTCGATAGCGGCCTTCAGCTCATCAGCCGACGCGTACTCGATGATGACCGAAACCGGCCCGAAGCACTCCTCGAGGATCTCGTCCCGCCGAGCCAGCAGCTCCGGCACCGTGGTCTGCAGCAGCGTCGCGCCCGGGCCGTCGCTCACCACCCGCACGACCTTGCGGAGCCGGTCGAGCCCACTCGCGAACCCCGTCGCGATCCGGTCGTTCAGCATCGGCGCCTCGGCCACGCCACCCGTCGCCTCGATCAACTGATCCTCGAGCCCGTGACCGCTCGGCAGCAGCAGAATGCCCGGCTTGGTGCAGAACTGCCCAACGCCCAGCGTGAACGAACCGACGTACCCCTTGGCGATCTCGGCACCGCGTGCCTCGATCGCGGCCTGCGTGACGACGACCGGGTTGAGGCTGCCGAGCTCGCCGTAGAACGGGATCGGCGTCGGCCGGGTCGCCGCGATCTCGTGCAGCGCCAGGCCGGCCGGAACCGAGCCGGTGAACCCGGCGGCGGTGATGCGCGGGTCCTTCAACGCGGTCACGCCGACGTCGTACCCCTCGATCACGGCGAGCGTGCCCTCAGGCGCACCGGCCTTGTGCAGCGCCTCGGCCAGCACAGCCGCGGTACGACGGGAGAGCTCGGGGTGACCGGGATGCGCCTTGACCACGACCGGGCATCCCGCGGCCAGCGCCGAAGCGGTGTCGCCACCGGGCACACTGAACGCGAACGGGAAGTTACTCGCGGCGAACACCAGCACCGGGCCGAGCGGCACCAGCACCCGGCGCAGGTCCGGCCGGGGCACGGGCTTGGCCGCCGGATCGGCCGTGTCGATCACGACGTCCAGCAGCGAGCCTTCCTGCAGCGCGTCCGCGAACATCCGCAGCTGGCCGCTGCTCCGCGCCACCTCGCCACGCAGCCGGGCCTCGGGCAGGGACGACTCGCGCATCGCGATCGGTACCAGCTCGTCGGCGGCCGCGTCGAGGGCGTCCGCCGCGGCGCGGATCCAGCCCGCGCGCTCGGCCGGCTCAGATCCGGCGAGGAACGGCGCGGCGGCCGAGGCGGCAGCGAGGATCTGGTCGAGTTCGGCAGCGGTCGTGTCGGTCATTCTGCGTCCTTCAGTTCGGGGCGAGCGGTTCCAGTGGCGAGTACGGCGAACGCCTCCTTGCCAATGGCCACCGTATTCGTCAGGGTTCCGACGTCTTCGATCGAAATGGCCACTACGTCCCCGGCCTGGAGCGCGAAGTCCAGCTCGGGCACGATCCCGGTGCCCGTGGCGAGCACGACGCCGTCGGGGAATTCGTTCGGTACGAAGAGGACGTCGATGAGCTCGGTCAACGGGCGGACCAGCTTGGCGGTGGACGTCGTACCGGCGAAGACCTCGGCGCCGTTCCGGGTGATGCTCAGGTCGATGGTGAGGTCGGCCGGGTCCTCGATCTCCCAGACGGGCCGGATGCCGACGGCCAGCGCGCAGCCGCCGGCGAAGACCTTGGCCTGCGGAATGTAGAGCGGGTTGACGCCTTCGATCGACCGGGAGCTGACGTCATTGCAGACGGTGAAGCCGACGATCTCGCCGGTGCTGTTGGCGACGATGGCGAGTTCAGGTTCCGGTACGTCGTGGCCGGAGTCGACCCGGATACCGATCGGCTCGCCATCCGTGACCAGGCGCCACGCGACGGACTTCGGGAACAGCTCGGGCCGCTCGGCCGAATAGACCCGGTCGTAGACGGATTGCTCGGTGCTCTCCTCCATCCGGGCGCCGCGCGACCTCTCGTACGTCACGCCGGCGCACCACACCTCGGACCGCCCGTCCAACGGCGGCAGTAGCCGCACGGTCTGTACGTCGACCTCGTCCGCGACCTTGCCAACGGCCGCCCGCAGATCGTCCAGCGAGAGGCGCAGTAGCTCGGCCATCGTCGTATTGCCTTCGATCGCGGCCACTTTGCCGCCACTCAGTACGCCGACCTGGGGGTCAGAGCCTGCGAGTTGATAGCGGACCAGATGCATGGATTGCCTTTCTTTTCAAGGGAAATCACATCGAAGTACCGAGCAGACCCCGCGTGATCTGGAAGCCGATGTTGCCCGAGGCAACGGCCTTCGGAACCAGCCGGCGACTCGCGACCGCGGCCAACGTGTCCAGGACGATCTGCGCCTGGTCCCGGCGATCTCCCGAGACGACGGCGTCGAGGTCATCCCCATGCCGGTGCACGGTCGACGGGTCCGAGCTGAGCTGCACCACCGGCACGAACCGCTGGCCCGACAACGTGCCGCCCGCGACATGCGCCAGCACCTGTTGCGCACCACCCGCGCCGAACCCGGTGGCCGTCTCCATCCAGTCCGTGCCCGGCATCCGCATCACGTGCCAGCCGGGTTCGACGTTCCGCTGGCCGTGGGCGATCGTCGGCTCAACCGGGCTCTCGCTCCCGAAGGCCAGGCGGCGGAAAGCCAGATCCGCGAGGAGCTGTCCCCGGGAGGAGAGGAAGACCGTGCCGCCCGCGCTGACGATGGCCGATCCCGCCAGGGCGAACGCCTCCGCCGTCTCGCGAGTCAGCTCGCCGCGGGCCTCCAACGCGACGGTCAGATCGCCGATCCCGCCGGCTGACGGAGTCGGCGCGGACAGCTCGAGCTCGCCGAACCACGAGCGGACGCGATCCGCGACGGCGTCCAGCCCGCCATCACCCTGGATGCTCGCGAACCCGAACCGCGACGGATCAACGCCGGCCTCGACCAAACGCGACCGGAAGTAGTCGTTATGGGTCTTCTCGCAGCCATGCTCCAGCAGCAGGGCCATTCGTACGTTCGGATGCAACAGGTATCCGACCAGCGTCCGGGCGAACGTCTCCTCCGACGACCCACCACTCGAACCACAGCCCTCGGTATGCGGCAGCGCCACCATCCGCGTGACCGCATCCCCGGCCCAGCGCTCCTCCTCGGCCCGGGTGGCAAGTCGTACGGCGATCTGCCCGGAGCAAAGGCTCGTCGGCAGGATCAGCCCGACCTGTTCCGGTACCCGGCGGCCGTCGGCGGCCAGTAGGTCGACCACCGGCGGCTCCATCCCGCTGACGGTCCACAGCTGGGTGAAGTCCTGCCGGAGCACGGCCTGCAGCGAAGTCGTCGGCGTGGTCTGCAACGGCATGCCGTCGAGCGGCGCGTCGCGATCCTCGGCCGGCAGGTCGGTCAAGCGGCGTTGCAGCGGGCCGACCGAGATGCCTTCGCGAGGGCCGGTCTGCTTCCAGTCGCGCCAGATCGAGACCTGGCTGTGGCCGGCCCGTTCGCCCGCGCTCGGCTCGCCGGATGCCACCCGGACGGTGAGGTCGAACGTCTCCGCGGTCAACGCGTCCATCGACGTACCGGTGAGGTAGCGGCCGGCGTCGACGTCCATCTCGTGGTGCAGCCGCTCGTACCGCGCGGTGGTGGTGACGAACTTGATCGTCGGTACGAACGGGAAGTTGGTGATCGACCCGTTCCCAGTGGTGAAGAAGATCAGGTTGCAGCCGCTGCCGACCTGGCCCGCGACGGATTCGAGGTCGTTGCCCGGGCTGTCCATGAAGACGAAACCCGGCCCCGGCAACGGCTCGGCGTAGTCGATGACGTGGTCGAGCCGAACGTCCCGGTCGAGCTTGCGCGCGGCGCCGACCGACTTCAGCACGATGTTGTAAAGCCCTCGGTAAACGTTGCCGCCGCTCGGGTTTCCCTCGGCGGTGTGACCGTGCCAGCCGACGCGTTCCTTGAACGACTGCACGGTTTTCAGAAAGCGCCGGGCCGTCGGCAAATCCCGCACGTTCTTCAGCACGTAACCCTCGGCGCCGATCAGCTCATCCGTTTCAGCCAGTACGGCGGTGCCGCCGTGGCGGATCACCTCGCGCGCGACGGCCCCGGACAACGGGTTCGCGCTGATCCCCGAGAACGCGTCCGACCCGCCGCACTGCAGGCCGATCTTCAGGTCTTTTAGCGGCACCTCGACCCGCTGCTGGGACGCGACAACGTCGATCCACGGCTCGACCGTCTTCGCCGCCTTGGCCAGGTCCTTCTCGAACCCACTGGTCCTGGTGAAGAAGGCATGCGGCACGGTCAGCGCGGGATAGGCGTGCTCGGTCATGAAATCGCGAATGGCCTGGCCGTTGACCACGTCGTCCTCGGTATCGACCACGAGCACGGCGCCGACGTTCGGATTCAGCAGGAACCCGCTCAACGTGGCGAGCAAGAAATGCAGGTTGTTCGGCCGGTTCGACTCGCCGCCTTCGGTGTGCGCGACCGGTACGACGAGCTCATTTTTGAGGCGGATCGCGAGTTCGGTGACGAAGGCGCTGCTGCGGGAGCTGGCGGCCACGAGTACGACGTGGTTCCTGGTGCCGGCCGGGCCGTTGGCGCGCGGATAGCCGAGGAAGGTGGCGGGCCGCTCGACTGGCGAGACCTGGTCGCCGAGGCGGAGGGCCGTCTCGTCCAGGCGGTACGGGTCGAGCGGGACGTTATCCGCGGAGGCCTCTTTGGGGAGGCCCGCCACGCCTCTGTTCGCGACGCTCGCCAGGCTGGTCGGCGTACAGACGTAGTCACCTCTGGCGAGATCCCGGGTCGCCTTGGCGAAAGGGGTCGACCAGGACAGCAGCGGCTCGCCCTTGGTGACGGGGCTCGCGACGAAGCGGTGGCCTTCGAGCACGGTGTGCTTCAGGGTCACCTCGGAGTCGCCGAAGTCGATCACGGTGCCGGGGTCCAGGCGGCGGGAGGCGATCGCCACGTTGTCGCCCGGCTCGGGCAGCACGCCGACCTCGTCGAATCGCATTCGTCTCCTCATGGTGCTTCCGCTGGAATCATGCATCATGCATGATTTACCCTTCCTGATGTGGCCCGACGGGTCAAGGTGCGAGGACGAGATGACCGATATCAGCCCATTACCCGCATCGGCGACTGCCGAGGTTTCGGTGGATCGGCGGTTGTCGCGACGCCAGATGCTCGCCGATGACGTCTATGAGGCGATCAAGGCGATGTTGATGGACCACACGATCAAGCCGGGCGCGCGGATCTCCATCGACGGTCTCGCGCGCGACTTCCAGGTCTCGTCCACGCCGGTGCGCGAGGCGCTGGCCCGACTCGAGTCCGAGGGCCTAGCCGACAAGGAACCACTCAAGGGCTATCGCGCGACCCCGCTGCTGACGCTCGAGGAGTTCGACGACCTGTACGCGTTCCGCCGGTTGATCGAGCCGTGGGCAGCCCGTCGCGCGGCCGAACTGATTGACGCCTCGGGCGCCTCGCAACTGCGGGCCGAGCTGGCCACGGCGGTCGAGCCCACATCAGCGGACTACGCGGGCTACAAGTCGTTGACCGCGCACGACAGCCGGTTCCACTCGCTGGTGGCCGGCCTGTCCGGTAGCGACCAAGTGCGCCTCGCCTTCCAGCGCACCCACTGCCACCTGCACATCTTCCGCCTGCACTACGACCGCGCCACCGGCCCCGAAGTCCTCGTCGAACACCGCCAAATCGTCGAAGCCATCACCTCCGGCGACCCGGATGCGGCCGAACAAGCCATGCAACGCCACCTCGACACCTCAATGGCCCAACGCCTCCGCAAGGTCTACAACGCCTAGCGCCACCGGCCGCCCCTATTCCGAGTGTCGACCCTCGGAATGGGGGGCGGACTCGCGAAATTAGGTAGGCCGACCCCCCATTCCGCGTGCCGACACCCGGAATAGGGAGCGGACTGCACCGGCTAGTGGCGCGCCGGGTTGGTGGTTTCGGTAGAGCGCACAACGAGGCGCTTCGCGGAAGAGTTGTCCCCAGCTGGTCAGGCGGGCGCGTCGCCGTGGTCGGGGATCTCGAGCTGGACGCCGCCTTGCAGGGCGGACTGGTGGGCGATGATGCCGGGCAGGGTGTAGCGGGCGGCTACCCACGCGTTGACCGGGGGCACGGTCTTGTCGGCGACCGCACGGACGAAGTCGTCGGCCAGGAAGTGGTGCGAGCCGTCGTGCCCGTTGTGCAGGCCGGTGAACTCGGCCGGCAGTCGACTCTGATCATGCACCGGCGCCAGCCCGGACAGGAACGCATCACGCAGGGCCGGGTCGACGTGCAGGATGTCCTCGTCGTCGAGGCTGCCGCTGGGCGCCGACTTCAGCAGATCGGTGACGTCCTCGACGCCTTCCTTGGTCTGCCAAACGCTGGTCTCGGCGAGCTGCTCGAAGCTGCCCTCCGTACCGAAGACACGCAGGCGCGACTCCCGGATGTGCGAGGGATAACCGACCCGGCGCATCTCGTTCGTCCGCATCACGCCGCCATCCGCCAGCTTGAACAAGGCCGTCGCGTTGGAGAAGTCGTTGTCGAACTGGCTGACCTCTTTGTCGAACACGCCATCGCCACGGTCATCCTTCACGCCAATGCACGAGACGTGCGTGGCGTGCTGCCCGGTCACCGAAAGCACGTTGCCGACGGCGTGGGTCGGGTAGAGCATCGGCGGGAAGCTCGCGACCTCCTTCCACTTCTCGCCACCGCTGTACTGGTAGGCGGAGTAGAAGCCGAGGTCCATGTCGTGCACGTAATCGCCCTCGGAGTAGAAGACCCGGCCGAACTCGCCCTTGGCCAGCTTCTCCCGGCAGTACACCGAGGAGGGGTAGTAGAAGCTCGTCTCGCCCATCATGTACGTCAGCCCGGTCTCGCGAACCAGCTCGATGATGCGCGCGATCTGGTCGGCCTCGATCGCCATCGGCACGGTCGAATACACGTGCTTGCCGGCTTCGAGAGCCTGGATCGCCATCTCGCCGTGCAACCAGCGCTGGGTGAAGATCGCGATCGCGTCGACATCCGAGGCGAGCATCTCCTCGAACGACTGGTACGTCGTGGAGATGCCCTGCTGCTCGGCCATCGCGGCGAGCCGATCGGGCAGTACGTCGGTGAGCCGGACATCGGTCACGTCGGGATGTGCCTGCCACAGGCGCAGGAACGAAGGGGCGAATTGGCCGGCGCCGACCAGACCGATGCTGAGACTCATGCCCGAAATGCAATCACACATTTCCCGAGCAAGTAAGCACAAATCTCAACATCAGAACTAGACGGTCATCAGGAGTTGGGAGGCGTCGGCCGTGACCACTTCGAGCCGGCCGCCCTCGACCGCACCGAAGGCGCCGATCGGGCCACTGGCAGGCAGGCCCCGGTTGTTGATCCAGAACTCCCAGCCGTCCGGAGCGGGCGGCCACGCCGGATCCGGCGACCAGCCGACCGGCGGTCGCCAGCGCTCGGTGGACGGCACCGGCCAGCTGGGCGGTGAGTTGAATTTATGCACGGGCGGGCGCCTTTCGAGATCTCCCCCGAGATCCAGTGATCTGTTCCGACTGACTGATCAACGACCAGCCCTATGTAAGGTCACGGTCAAATCTCGATCAGATCTCGAGCGTGCACAAGAGGTTTCGATTACTGAGACAGCAGAAATCACGATCTTGCAGGTCAAAGCGTCGGCGGCAGTCCGAATGCTGGGAAGCGCGAGTAGCCGAAGGTGGTGATCTCGCTGATGGCGCCGTTGCTGATCCGCAGGACGTCGAGCTTGAACGCCCGGAACACCGTGTCTCCCGGTCGGCACAAATAGCTCGCCGCGGCCGGCAGCCGGTTGGCCGACGTCGGCACCAGTCGCCAGTCGCCGTCCCGGTCCGGCCCGAAACCCCGCTCCAGCAGTGGGCGCATCGCCTCGAGCCCCTCGAAGATCTGCTGATTCGGCGGCATGGAGATCCGGATGTCCTCGGCTGCGATCGCGATCGCTGCCGCCGCATCGCACCGCTCATGCGCGTCGATGAATCGATCCAGCAGCTCTCGCTCCTCGGCGGTCGGCCGCGGCGCATTCCAGTCCGTACGACGGGCCGGCAGGCGCTGCTGCATCGTCGTACGGGCTCGCTGCAACGCGCTGTTCGCCGCCGCGACACTGGTCTCGAGCAGCGCCGCGGTCTCCCCGGCCGGCCAGCCGAGCACGTCCCGGGCGATCAACGCGGCCCGCTGCCGGGGCGGCAACGACTGCAGCGCGACCAGAAAGGCCAGCTCGATCGTCTCCCGATCAACCACCACCGCGTCCGGCTGATCGGCGGGTGGCGCGATCTCGTCCAGCAGCCGGTCCGGGTACGGCTGCAGCCAGATCGCCTCCACGGCCGAGGCGGCCTGCCGCCTGGCGTGCCGCCGGGACACGTCCAGGCACACGTTGGTCGCGATGCGATAGAGCCAGGCGCGGAAGAACGTCCGTCCGTCGTACCCCTCGCGGCCGCGCCAGGCCCGCAGCAGCGTCTCCTGCACGGCGTCCTCGGCATCGTCGAAGGACGCCAGCATCCGGTAACAGTGCACGTGCAGTTCGCGCCGATACCGGCCGGCGAGGTCGGCGAACGCGGCCTCATCGCCCGCGAACGCCGCCGCCTCGATCGCGCCTTCGACCGACGTGTTCACGGCCGGTCGGGGTTGGCGTCCGGGACCTCCTGAACCGTCCACCCGTTGCCGTCCGGGTCCTCGAACGACAAGAACGTTCCGTACTTGACCCGGTTCGGTTCCAGCCCCGGCTGCTGCCCCTCGGCGGTGAAGTGGAACGGCTCGCTGACGGCGACACCCCGCTCGACCAGCTCAGCCCGCGCGGCCTCGATGTCGTTCACCACCAGATGCGTGCCCTGGTACGACCCGGGCATCGCCTTGGTCACGCCGACGCCGATCGTGATCGAGCACTCCGACCCCGGCGGCGTCAACTGCACCACCCGGAAGGCGTCACCCGCCCGATGATCGACATCCACGTGGAAGCCGAGTTGTTCGGTGTAGAACTTCTTCGCCCGGTCCACATCCGTTACCGGGATGATGACGAGTTCGAGCTTCCAGTCCATGAGTGGCCTCCGCAGTCGGGTCGGTCTCAGTCTGACCGACACTCTTGACCCGTGAAACGACGGCAACGCCGAAAACTCATCGGTCAACCGATGAGTTTTCCTTCGACTTCCTTGTCTCCTGGTTTGCCGATGCGGTCCCCCACGGCCAGACGCGAAAGACGCGACTCGGCCGCACCAGCGGACGCCCAGCCCCGACTCCCCTTCTGCCGCGAGTGGTCACATCTGAACCTCCGCGAGTGGTCCGACGCGACCACTCGCGGCAGAAGGGGACGGGCTGGTCACGGCTTGCCTCGGTGAAACCTCGCCGGTTCGCCGTAGCACTTGGCGGCCCGAGGCTCAGGGGTTGCAGGGGCCCTTCGCGCTGCCGAAGGGGTAGTAGCCGGTCGGCCAGGCTTTGCCCGACTGGTTCAGTGAGGAACGGCCGAGGGCGTAGTACCAGATGTAGGCCATCTTGGCGTAGCCGCAGTTGTTCGGATGCGCCTGATCCGAGAGGTCCTTCGCCGGTACCAGGTGCTGCGGCACGAACCGGACCATCGGCCCCTTCTTCTGCACAATCCCCGGGATCGCGTTGTTGAACGCCGTCCGCTTCGTCGAGACACCCGCCTGCGACGACTTCATCGCGATCAGACTCGCCACGTAGATCCGCGCGGTCGGCCGGGCCCGCCGGATCTTGTCGATCAGCAGGGACAACCGCTGCGGCGCGTGCGCCATGTCGTAGTTCTGCGCGAGATCGTTCGTACCGATGTGCAGCAGCACGACATCCGGTTGGTACAACGCCATGAAGCGGGTGACGTTGGCCGACACCTGGTCGATCCGCCAGCCGATATGGCCCTCGTGGTTGTTGTCGCCCATATGCCCGCTCCGCAGACTTCCGATGAAGTTCGGCGCGAATCCGACCGTATAGAGGCGCTTCCACAGGTCGAGCCGATAACCGACGTGGATGCTGCTCCCGACCCCATACGTGATCGAGTCCCCCAACGGCATCACCTTCAACGGCCGCGCGACCGCCGTCGCGGCCGGCACAGCCTGCGGTACGGCGTACCCGGGCGCAGCGAATTCCGGCTCTGCGCTGGCCGGCGCCGGCTCGGCCGGTTTGCTCGGGACCTCGTACGTCGCTACGGGACCTTCGAAGGGTTCAACCTGCTCAGCCTGTACGGCGTTGGCGGGCGCGGATTCTCTTATGGGATTGGCGTTGGCGGGCAGAACGGCGAAACCGATCGCCGAGACAAGTAATAGCCGGGCGATCCGGGCAATACGCATATGTGCTTTTGTCTCCTCACTGAGGCGGCCGGGGGGCGGACCGCCACAGGAACCTTAAACGCAAACACCCCGCCACACCCAGTCGTCCCACAACTACTCACAGGCCACGCCATCACCATCCCGATCGAGCTTGCGGCTATAGCCCGGCTCTCCGGTATAAAGCGGCGCCACCCCAGCCGCTCGCGCCTCCGAACAGTTCGCGTAATAAGCCGATTCAGGCTCAGTAGTCGGCTCGGTCGTCTCCGGCCGGGTAGTCGTTTTGCGCACCAATGGCGCGGTCACCGTCACCGTCGCGCGTGGCAGGCTGACGGTCACGGTGGGAGCAGGCTGAGGCTCCGCCGTCACGGTCACCGTCGACGTCGGCACCGCCTCGACAACTCGAGCCGGCACGGTCCGTTCGACTGTCACCGTCGGTGCAGGAGCGGCCTTGCCTCCCGTCGTACCGCCCGCGCCACCGACGACCGCCGTACAGCCGCCCATCAGCACCAAGGCGGCCACGCCGAGGCCGGCCGCGAGCCGCCCGCGACTGACCGATCCGTACAGGCCGGCTGGGCCGAGACTGCGCGCACCCCTTTCGTTGAGCCAGAATTTCCAGCCCGACGGCGCCGGCGGCCAGGCCGGATCGGGCCGCCAGCCGCGCGCTGGGCGCCAGTCGGGTGCGGGTGGTGCGGGCCAGCCGGGTGGCGAGTTCCCCCTCTTTGGGGCTACATCTCCAAAACGTCACTCTGCGTTAGTCACGATCGGGACACGTTGTCTGGAACGGCGTTGATGTCTTGACTTCCGGGGCGTGCGGGAAGACCTTGGCAACAGGCGATCGGCATCGTGGGGGGACCATGAATCCGGAGCAGTACGCCGGGGCGGGCACGGCTGTGTCCACGCAGTCCGGCGAGTCCTTGTATGGGGCAACGATCATGCGACTGGCACCGGCGCGGGCCGAGCCAGGGCTGCCGTACGGCGTCGACATCGTCGAGCGCCTGCGGCTGGACGGGCTGCTCGGGCACGTGCTCTGGACCACCGAGTGCCTGCCCACCGACGTCGACGCGCTCACCTTCCGGCGGTTGCGCGACGACGGCTTGCTGCGGGTCCGGTTGCACCTCACCGGGGCCGATCCGCGCGAGCTGCTGGTCGCCGTACAGACGCTGCGCCGGCTCGATGTGCTGATCGAGTACGACCTCGACCTGTTCGGCCATGCGCCACGATTCGCCTCGGTACGGGATGCCGTCGCGGTGCTCAGCACGATCACGGCGGACGGTACGACGCCCGCGTTGTTCCGGGTCGGGCCGGTCTGGAACTGCTCGCCCTGGGTCGCGTCGTTCCATCAGCAGCTGGACGCCGCGGCCGCGCCGTGGATCGGCGAGAACGGCCTGTCCGCACGCCTCGCCCTCGCCTGGGCCGAAGTCGTCGTCGCCGACCGCCTCCTGCTCGGCGTGGCGAGTGCGGCGGCGCAACGAATCGCCCTGCAACGCTTGACGATGCGAAGCAACACCGCCTTGCTCGCACTCGTCTCGCAAGCCGCGGCCGACTTCGAACTCGCGGGCGAAAGCAAACGCCTCGACCCGGCAGCAATCGCAATCCACGTAGCCGACCTGAGCCAAGCCCTGACCGACCTCCACACTCGCTTCCTCAGCCCCCAACTGGCCAGCTAGGGCCTTTGCGGTGGGGAGAGGCAACTGGTGAGCAGGTTGACCAGTGAGCAGATCGACTGCCGTTTGACCGGGACGTAGCCACTTGGCACGCCGCCGCTCGTGGCGATCTGCCGGTACGTCGCGACGGCGTCGGTCGCTCGCCTGGCCAGCGTCGGATCGGTCGCGGCGTCCACGGTGTAGAGGCCGAACCGCGGCCGGTAACTGCCCCACTCGTAGTTGTCGGTGATGCTCCAGTAGTTGTAGCCGATCACGTTCATGCCGTCGGCGCGTGCGCGTTGCAGCCAGTAGATGTGGTCACGCAGATGATCGGACCGGGTGTACCCATCGGCGCGGGCTTTTCCGTTGTCCGTCGGCATGCCGTTTTCGATGATGTAGAGCGGCAGCCCGGGGCGCTTGGCGTGGTAATACCGCAGCGCGTGATAGATCCCGTCCGGCTGCGGATCGATCTTCCAGAGTTCACCATTGACGGCATTGACCGCGGTCAGATTGTCGAGGCTGAGCCCGTAGTAATAGTCGATCCCGATGAAGTCGAGTTTGTCGGCCACTCGATCCCAGAATGCGAGCCCCATCAGGAATTCCGCGGCCGGAACGAACGCGACATTGCTCGATACCGGCGCACCCGGGTCGCGCTGGTGGATCAGGTCGAACGCTCGCCGATGTGCCCGGACCAGCCGGTCGAGCATCACCGGCGCGAGGAACGGATTGATGCCGCCATTACCGATTTCCTGCTGCAGGTAAATCGTGGGCTCGTTGAAGGTGATCCAGTACGCCTGCCGGCCGCGGTAGCGCTCGACCATCGCGCTCGCGTAAGCCATCCACTGGTCGACGATCGACGCGTTCGCCCAACCGCCACGGTCGGCGATCCAGCCGGGATAGACCCAGTGGTCCAACGTGATCATCGGGCGCATCCCGGCCGCCTGGATCCGCCGTACGACGTCGTCGTAGTAGGCCAGCTCGGTCGCGTCCCAGCTGGTGGGAGTCGGCTGGACTCGGGCCCACTCGATGCTGAACCGGAAGACCTTCAGGCCCATCTCGGCGGCCCTGGTGATGTCCTCGCCGTAGCGATGCCGGAAGTCGACGCCGTTGCGGTACGGCTCCTTGCCCGCGGCATACCGCCGCCAGTTGCTGTCCGGGCCGGCGCCCTCGGACTGGAACCCGGAACTGGCCACACCCCACAGGAAGTCAGCCGACAACGGTGGCGGGCCGGCCGCCGCAGGTGCGGACGATCCGAGTAATAGAGCCGCGATCAAGACCAGACAACCCACAACCCTGGCAACCATCTCGGGACCCTCCGTCGTCACTCTCCGTGGAACAGTGGTCACGAATAAAGTGACAGCTTCTCACTTTTCCCGCAAGGGCTTACCGCTGACCAAGTTCCGGAACCACGCTGGGGGAACGTTCCCTTGACAGCGGGTGAACCAGCCGCGAATCTCTCAGAGAGCGCTCTCTGATCCTGCAGGAAAAGGTGCCCCAACCCGGCTCACCGTCCTCTCCTGATTGGCCCCGCCATGTCTAGATTCAGACGCTTGCTCCCGATACCAACGGCCCTGCTACTCGCGTCCGCCTTCGTTGTCGCTCCTGGCGGCGATAACGCCCAAGCGGCCGCACAGGCCTGTGGAACCACGAACATCGCGCAGAACAAACCAGCGACCTCCTCATCCGTCGAGAACGGCGGTACGCCGGCCACGGCCGCAGTGGACGGTAATCCCGGCACTAGATGGGCAAGCGCCTTCGCCGACCCGCAGTGGCTCCAGATCGATCTAGGTTCTACCCAGTCCATCTGCCAGGTAGCGCTCACCTGGGAGACGGCGTACGGCCGGGCGTTTGAGCTACAGGTCTCGGACAACGGCACAAGCTGGAGCCCGATCTACTCGACTACAACCGGCACTGGCGGCACACAGGCGCTGGACGTCACCGGCAGCGGCCGCTACCTGCGGATCCACGGCACGCAACGTGCTACCGGCTGGGGCTACTCACTCTGGGAGGTCGCCGTGCGTACGACCGACGGCGGGACCGGGCCAGTCGTACCGCCGACAGACCCGCGCAACCCGGACTTCGGGCCGAACGTCTTCGTGTTCGGCCCGAGTACGCCGCAGGCCGAGCTGCAGAACCGGCTGAACGTCATCGCGGCCCAGCAGCACACCAACCAGTTCGGGCCCGAGCGCTACGCCACCCTCTTCAAGCCCGGCACGTACAACGCGGACGTGAACCTCGGCTTCTTCACCCAGGTCGCCGGCCTCGGTCTCTCCCCGGACGACGTCAACCTCAACGGCCATGTGCGGGTAGAGGCCGACTGGCTGCAGCAAGGCGACGACCCGAACAACCTCGGCAATGCCACCCAGAACTTCTGGCGTTCGGCGGAGAACCTGGCGGTGACCACACCACCCGGACAGATCGAGCGATGGGCCGTCTCCCAGGCCGCGCCGTACCGTCGCATGCACCTGAAGGGCGCGCCGGAGATCCAGCTCTGGAACGGTGGTGACGGCTGGGCCAGTGGCGGTCTCTTCGCGGACACCAAGATCGACGGCCGGGTCGTCTCCGGCTCGCAGCAGCAGTGGTTCTCGCGGAACTCGGAGTTCGGCAGCTGGGCCGGATCCGTTTGGAACATGGTGTTCCTCGGGGTGAACGGCGCACCGCCGCCACACTTCCCGAACCCCTCCCACACGGTTGTCGGTCAGACGCCTGTCGTCAGGGAGAAGCCGTTCCTCTACATCGACAACGCCGGCAGCTATAGCGTTTTCGTGCCCGCATTGCGGCAGAACACCTCAGGGACGAGCTGGGCGAACGGGCCCGCTGCAGGTACGTCGATCTCGCTGAGCGACTTCTACGTGGTCAAGCCCGGTGCCGCGGTCACGACGATCAATGCCGCGCTAGAGCAGGGGAAACACCTTCTGTTCACTCCTGGCATCTACCACCTCGACGACACGATTCGAGTGACTCGCGCCAACACTGTCGTACTGGGCCTCGGTCTGGCCACACTGCAGCCTGACACCGGCAAGGCGGCTCTGACGGTCGCAGACGTCGACGGGGTCAAGCTGGCCGGATTCCTGGTCGACGCCGGGCCGGTCAACTCGCCCGTACTGATCGAGGTCGGGCCGGCCGGTTCCACCGCGAGCCACGCGGCCAACCCGACTTCACTGCATGACGTCTTCGTCCGGATCGGCGGTGGACCGCAGGTCGGCAAGGCGAGCGTGAGCCTGCGGGTGAACAGCAACAACGTCATCGGCGACCACCTCTGGCTGTGGCGGGCCGACCACGGCAACGCCGTCGGCTGGGACGTGAACACCGCGGCCAACGGACTTGTTGTCAACGGCAACGACGTGACCATGTACGGGTTGTTCGTCGAGCACTACCAGCAGTACGAGACGCTCTGGAACGGCAATGGCGGCCGGACGTACTTCTACCAGAACGAGATGCCGTACGACGTTCCGGAGCAGGCGGGGTGGAGTAGCGGCCCGGGCACTCTCGGCTGGGCGGCGTACAAGGTGGCGGACAACGTGACCACGCATCAGGCCTGGGGCGTTGGCGTCTACTCGTTCTTCCAGACGAATCCGTCGATCGTCGCCAGCCGGGCCTTCGAGGTACCCGACCGGCCAGGCGTGCGCTTCACCAATCTGGTCACGGTCTCACTCGGCGGCGTCGGCACGATCAACCGGATCATCAACAACACCGGCGGCACTTCGAACACCGCGAACCAGGTGAACTACCTGCCTAGCTATCCCTAGTGTCCCGTGTCCGAGGTTGCTTGAGTGATTGCGGTGTTCAGGTGCGTGCATCGCGGTGCTGGAGGAGCGTCCTCGATGCGGAGCATCGTGGATGGTTCTCCAGTGCCGCGAGGTGCGTGCCTGGGCGCCGCAAGCGCCAAGGAACCTCGGACACGGGACACTAAGCTGCGTGACTGAGTTGGCTGAGGCGGTGGGGGGAGACTCCTGCCGCCAAGGCCTGGTCTAGTTCGAGTAGCCGGGCACAGGCGGCGGCGAGGGCGTCGCACTGGCTGGCGTATCCGTCGGCGTACCAGTGGGGTCGTCGGGCTGACGGTCATCGGCGTCGTCGATGTCCGCATACCAGCGTTCCAGTCCCTGGCGGCGGTAGTGCACCACTCGCACCTTGAGCTTCATGCGATCTACGACGCCACGCTCCGGCCGCTGGTTCCAGCCATTCGATCTGCGTCGTAGGGCCTGGCGTGTCGGATTGCAACGTTGTAGAACTAGTTTCTCCGTATCGGTGAGAGGACCGCCCCCATGTCCCGATTCCGTCGGCTGGCCGCAGCGCTGACAGTGCTGCTCCTGGCCACGCCCGCCACCAGTAACGCCGTACCCATGCCAGATTCGACCGAGGCCGTCGTGCACAACTTCCGCAATCCGCTGAACCCCAGCGCGGATCCGTCGGTCATGTACCACCAGGGCAGCTACTACGTCGCCACGACGCGGGGAGACCGCATCGGCATCTGGCGTTCGCCCAGCCTCGCAACGCTGCTCAACGCGCCAGAAGAGGTTGTGTGGCGCGACAGCGACCCGAGCCGCAATACGCAGATGTGGGCGCCGGCGTTCCGCCACGTCGGCTCACGTTGGTACATCTACTACACCGCCTCAGACGGCGTCGACGCGAACCACAGGATGTACGTGCTGGAGTCTGCCGGGGACGACCCGATGGGCCCGTACTCGTTCAAGGCCAAGATCGCCGACTTCGGGGAGTACGCGATCGACGGCGAGCCCATCACGCACAACGGCCAGACGTACTTCGTGTGGACAGGGCCCGGCCGTGGCCAGGGTGGACCGGCACAGCTCTACATAGCCCGGATGAGTAACGCCTGGACGACTACCGGCTCGCGAGTGGCCATACCGGCCAGTGGCGGCTGTACCGAGGTACGCGAGGGCCCGACGCCTCTGTACCGCAATGGCCGGACGTTCCTGACGTACTCGACTTGCGACACCGGCAAGCCCGACTACCAGTTGTGGATGAAGAGCATCGCGAACGGCGCGGACCCGATGGTCGCGGCCAACTGGACGCAGCACGCCGGACCGGTGTTCTCCCGCAACGACGCGACGGGCGTGTGGGGACCCGGGCACCACTCGTTCTTCAAGTCGCCGGACGGCACCGAGGACTGGATCGCGTACCACGGCAAGAACACCAGCGCCTACACGTACGCCTTCCGCACCACCCGAGCCCAGCGCTTCACCTGGAACGCGGACGGCACGCCGAACTTCGGCCGTCCCCTCGCCGCGGGCGCCACGCAGAACCTGCCCGCGGGTGATCCCGGCGCCGCGACGCGCTGGATCAACGACACCGATATCGGCACGGGCCCGTGGCAGGTGGAGTACGCCGGTGCGTGGTCGTCCGGTTCGGGCTGTGGCGTCCAGTGTTTCTGGGGTAACGACCACTGGAGTGGCGTGACCAACGCGACCGCGACGATCCGGTTCGACGGCACCCAGGTCGGCCTGCTCAGCGTCCGCGATCGCGGTAACGGCATCGCCGCCATCTCGATCGACGGTGGTCCCGAACAGCGGGTCGACTTCCACAGCGACATCCGGGTCGGCGAGGAGCTCAACTACCTCAGCCCGGTACTGCCGCCGGGGCCGCACACGCTCCGGATCCGCGTCACCGGCGAGCGCAATCCGAACTCCAGTGCCACCGTGATCAGCATGGACCGGGTCGAGGTCTGGGGCGCTGGTTCCTGACTCGGGATTGAACTGGAATAGGAGGGCACTGCCCGTTGTCGGAAGCACCTGGGACAATGCCCGGGTGCCCGAGACCACGAGCCGTGCCCTCCTGACCGCCCAGTCCACGCTGTGGCGGCAGATCCTGGTGCACCCGTTCGTCACCGAGACCTCGGCCGGCACGCTGCCCGCGGCCACCTTCGACCGCTGGCTGGTCGAGGACCACTACTTCGTCCGGGCTTTCCGGGACTTCCTCTCCGAGCTGACTGCGGTCGCGCCGTCCGACGAGGCCCGTGCCGTGCTCGCGGGTGGCCTGGCCGCGCTCGAGCCCGAGCTGGCGCTGTTCGAGACCGAGGCCGCCGCTCGTGGGTTGGACCTCGACGTCGAGCCCTCCCCGATCAACCTCGGCTATTCGTCGTACCTGCTGGCCTCCGTTCGGGACGGCTGGCCCGTCGGCATCACTGTGCTGTACGGCGTGGAGAAGGCCTACTACGACGCGTGGGCCTCGGTCCGCGACACCACGCCAGCCGGTACGCCGTACGCGAGGTTTATCGCGAATTGGTCCTCTCCCGACTTCGCGGCGTACGTCGAGGACCTGGCGGGCCTGGTCGACCAGCTGGAGCTGACCCGTGAGCTGGATGTGGCGTTCGGGCGGGTGGCACGGTTCGAAGTGGCCTTCTGGGATCTGGTACACGGATGAGGTTCTTCCTGGCCAAGGTGCTGCCGATCTCCGTGGCGGCCATCGCCGTGATCGTCTTCGGCGTCTATTCGGGCTACGTCGCGTCCGAGGCGTTGCCGGCCTTTCCCGGCGAGAGCGCGGCGCCGGACCCGGACGGCACCGGCACGCCTAGCCCGGATATCAACCTGATCCGCAAGCAGCCGATCCCGAACAACCTGCCGGGGCTGGTCGCGAGGGAGCTGGACTACCGCGCGGTGGACTTCGACCTGCGCACCAAGCCGAACCCCGCGGTCACGGTGGGCCTGCACGTGCCGCGCGGCTGGACCTACCGCTCGTACCCCAAGGAACCGTGGCAGGTCCGCTACATCGACCCGACCGGCGAGCGCGCACTCCGGATCGAGTCGGGCTTCGCCCCGCTGCGCGGCACCATCGAGATGATGAACAGCCACATCGCGGAGCTGGTCAGCAGCCAGCCGCCGGAAAACGACCTCCGCGTCATCTCCCGAGAGAACGACACGGTCGTGGACGTCAACGGCAACTCCCGCAAGGTCTCGACGCTGGTCTACACGTACGTCCCCTCCAAGACCCTGCGCTACGTGACCGTCCGCTGGATCGCCCTCAACGGCGAAAAGGCCGCCGTCGAAATGACCGTCAACGGCCTCCCCCAAGACACCAAAGCCCTCACCGCCATCCTCGAAGAAGCCACCCGCACGGTCGTCCGCTCCAACCTCCCCAACTGATCAAAGCCAATTCCGAACTTATCGGAGCGTTACGGTGTCAAAAGTGGCGAACGGACGGGGATGGGAGGTGTGCGTTGGGAGTTCTGCGGACGGTCGCGGCCGTGCTCGGCATCATGGTGCTGGGCGGCGGTAGTGGGTATGCGGCCGGGCACATCGCCGGGCAGGAGCGCGATGACTCCCGGGCCCAACCTGAGCAGACCCCATCGGTCACGCCCAGCCATACGCCGAGTAGTCCGCGGACTCGCTACCCCGTCGTGGGCGGCAAGATGCCCGCACTGGATCTGGACGACATCGTCTTTGTCGAGCGCAATCTCGAGCTGACCGGTGAGGTCGAGTCGGACGTCAAGCTGGAGGTTCCCCGGGGTTGGCGAGACACGCTGCAGCCCGGCGGGGACGAGGTGCGTTTCACCAAACAGGGGCCTGACCCTCGCTTTATCCGCGTGGTGGCCGGCTTTTCCATGGTCGAGACGCCACTCAGTAGGGCGGCCAGGGAGCGCAAGAACGTAGCCGACACCTTGACGTATGAGAACGATCCGAAGGTTGACCCTGTGGTTGCTGGGGCAATTATCGGCACGGACGGAGAGAAGCGGCTGTTCCAGAGTTTCCGCTACACGTTCATCTCGCAGAGCCAGGGCCTCAAGCTGGTGATCTACCGGTACGTGGCGTTCGAGGGCAACCCGAACGTGGCGGTGATGATGGCCGTGTCCGGGATGCCCAAGGATGAGAAGGCGTTGACGGGCGTGTTGGATCGGGCCACGAAGACTGTTGTGCGGAGCAACTGAATTCGGAGTCAACCTTTTGGTGGGGTGGGGGCATCCAAGGTGTGCGCGGTCGTTTTGGCCGGGCTTACCGATCGGGGAGGATCCATCATGAACCGCAGGACGAGTTTGGTTGCACTTGCCGGGGCATTGCTGATCGCTGGAGGGTTCGCGGTTACAGCGGCGGCCGCGCCGACCGGCGTCACGAGCGACGACGCGAGCAAGGTTGTTGCTGTTGGCAAGGGGTCGTTGGACGCGGGCAAGTTGGCCTATCACCGCAAGTGCTGGGGTGTGAAGCCGAGTCCGGGGCACGGTTGTGAGGTCTCGGCCGTGGTGCCGAAGGCGTGGAAGCTAACCAAGCTGTCGACGTATCACGCGCGCTTCGACGACAGCTCGCGCACGTGGATGTTGCGGATCGACGGCAACCTGCCCGGTACCAAGTCCACCTCCGCGGCCGCTCTCGCCAAGCAGCGGGCCCTGCGCGGAACGCCTGGGCTGAAGGTCATCTCGCGCGTGTCGGCCAAGGTACGTTCGGATCTGCCGGACCACTCGGTGATGGCGGTCACGACGCTGACCTACAGCTATACCGATGGCGCTCGCGGGACGCGGTTGGTCACCACGCGGTACGTCGCGCCGTACGAGCAGGGGGCGGCGAACCACGCGTACATCGAGATCACCGCGGCTGGTGGTACCAAGGACAAGGCGGGTCTGCAAGCACTCGTCACCAAGGCCACGAAGACCGTCGCGCTGGCCGGCTAAACGCCCTGGTGAGCGTCAGGCGTGGAGGGCGATGGAGCTGGGCTGACGTACGTCGTGCGGGGCGTCGGCGCTGCTGAGGCGCTGGGCGGTGAACCCGGCGGCGGCGCTGACCAGCCAGAGCAGCAGGGCCGCGATGATCCAGCGACGACGGCGCCGGCGGCGATCCCGGCGCTCGACCAGTTCGTCCGGCCAGCTGGCCTTCTTCTCGACCTCACCGGCTTTCGCGTCCACCAAAGCCGCCGGTTTGTCCACAGCCTCGACGACCTCGGCCTCTGCGGTTTCAACCGGAGGGGCTTCGGCGGCCTTCTTGGCAGAGGTCGAGCCGCCGGCCACGGTGGGCGAGGCGAGGGTGTGCGGGTCGTCGCCCCCGATGGTCGGGGCGGCGGCCACCGCGCCGGGCACGAAGTGGCGGGTGGTCTCGTTGAGGCCGCCGACGAGTTCGCGGGTGAAGGTCTCGATATCGGGCCAGCGCTTCTCCCGGTTCGGGTCGAGGGCGCGCACGATGGCGTCGTCGATCCGGTCCGGTACGGCGATGCCGAGGCTGCTCGGCGGCTCGGGCGCGTCGACCCGGCCGGCGGCGCCGAGGCCGTCGACCTGGTGCGGCGAGCGGCCGGTCAGCGCGGCATACGCGACGGCGCCGAGGGAGTACTGGTCGGCGCGCTCGTCGAGGCGCTCGCCCATGGCCTGCTCGGGCGCGACGTACGACGGGGTGCCGCCGGGCATGGTGATTCGGGAGACCTCGTCGAGTGCCTTGCCGAGGCCCAGGTCGGAGAGCACAGCTCGCTCGCCGTCGTCCGTACTGCGGAACAAAACGTTCGCGGGTTTCACGTCACGGTGCAGTAGGCCTCGTCGGTGCAGCGCCTGCAGGCCCCGGCCGACCTGGACGATGACGCCTACGGCCGCCTCGGGGCCGAGCGGCGCCTGCTTGAGGCGCTCGGCCAGCGTGCCGCGGTCGGCGTACGTGAGGACCAGGAAGGGGCGGCCGTCCTCCAGCTCACCCACGTCGTGGACCTGCATGACGTGCTCGGACTCGACCCGGCGCAGGAACCGGCCCTCCTCCAGGAAGCGCCGCCGGACGGTCTCATCGTGGGCCCAGTTGTCCGCCAGGACCTTGACCGCGACCTCGGCGTCCAGCTGTTCGTCATAGGCCAGCCACACCGTGGCGAACCCGCCTGAGCCCAGGCGGCGTCGCACGGCGTACCGGCCAAGCCTGATCGGAACCCCCATGCAGGGCATTATGGAGTATTGGAGGCCCATAACCTGTGGGCGGGACGACTACGAAGGATCAGATGAGCGACAGCGGCACCACGCCTGAGGACCTCGGCGCCCTGGCCGAACGGGCCGCCAAGGGCGACACGGCGGCCATGGACGACCTACTCCGGGCGATCCGGCCGCGGGTGCTGCGGATCTGCAAGAGCGTCCTGCCGTACAGCGCTGACGCCGAGGACGCGGCCCAGGAGGCGATGCTGAACGTCGCCACCAAGATCCACACCTACTCGGGCCGGAGCAGCTTCAGCACCTGGATGCACTCCGTCGCGGCCAACTCCGCCCGCTCGACCTATCGCAAGCTCAAGCGCAGCGCCCAGGCGGCGCACAGCCCAGAGCAGATGGAGAAGCCGGACCCGCGGACCACCAGCGTCATCGCCGGCACCCGGCTGGACCTGCTGGAGGCCCTGGAGGCGCTCGAGCGCGACCGCCCGCAGATGGTCACGCCGCTGGTACTGCGCGATGTGTACGGCCTGACGTACGAGGAGATCGCGGCCGAGGTCGGCGCACCGCTGGGCACGATCAAGTCCCGCATCCACGACGCCCGCGAGGTCGTCCGCCCCATGCTCCGCCCCAAAGACTGACCCGGATTTCCACCGCGACTGGGCACCCCTGGTCTGCGCGGCAGGCGGCTGCCGGATCGCCGCGCAGACCGGATGTGACCACTCGCGGCACAGGGCCGGTTTGTGCTCAGATGGGCTGCTTGACGTCCTCCTCCGCCTGAAGGCGGGGGATTCCATCCCACTACCCGGAGGTAGCGAGATGAGGTTCGCGGATCATCGCCGTGCCCGACTGCGCAAGAAGGCTTACCGCGCTGCCACGACCCGTCCGGCCGCGGTCACTGCTGAGTCTTACAGTGATGCTGGTGCTGGTCGCTTGGTTCTCGCAGACCAGCAGCACACAACGTACCCGACTCCCCCGACAAACCCCGAAGGGAGGGACCGGCGTTTCCTCCCCGCCCTGAAGGACGGGGTTTCCACGCCGGATTACCGATGAAGAAGCTCATCAACGACCCGGCCGATGTCGTGAGCGAGGCGCTGCTCGGGCTCGAGGCCGCGCATCCGGACCATGTTCGCGTCGACCATCCGAATCGGATCGTGCTGCGCAGGGAGCCACCGAGACCGGGCAAGGTCGGGCTGGTGTCCGGCGGCGGGTCCGGGCACGAGCCGATGCACGGCGGGTTCGTCGGGCTCGGCATGCTGGATGCCGCCTGCGCCGGGGAGGTGTTCACCTCACCCGTGCCGGACCAGATGATGGCCGCGACCAAGGCGGTGGACGCCGGCGCCGGCGTTCTGCACATTGTGAAGAACTACACCGGCGACGTGATGAACTTCGAGATGGCAGCCGAGTTGGCCGCCGCCGATGGTGTTGAAGTCGTCTCGGTCGTGACCAACGACGATGTCGCGGTCCAGGACAGCCTCTATACGGCGGGCCGCCGCGGTGTCGGCGTGACCGTGCTGCTGGAAAAGATCGTCGGCGCCGCCGCCGAGGAGGGTCGTTCGCTGACCGAGGTCGCCGATCTGGCTCGCCGGGTGAACGATCAGGGCCGCAGCATGGGCATGGCGCTGACCTCTTGCACGGTGCCGGCCGCCGGGAAACCGACGTTCGAGCTCGCGGAGAGCGAGATGGAGCTCGGCATCGGTATTCACGGCGAGCCAGGGCGGCAACGGCTGCCGCTGGCTCCGGCCAAGGAAATCGCCGCGATGCTGCTCGATCCCGTGCTCAGCGACCTGCCGTACGGCGTTGGCGACTCGGTGATCGCCTTCGTGAACGGGATGGGTGGCACGCCGCTGATCGAGCTCTACGTTATGTACAACGAGATCCACCAACTGCTCGACCGGGCCGGCATTTCCGTCGCGCGGTCGCTGGTCGGCAACTACATCACCTCGCTGGAGATGGCGGGCTGCTCGATCACCCTGCTCAAGGTCGACGACGAGCTGGTCCGGCTCTGGGATGCCCCGGTCAATACGCCTGGCCTGCGGTGGGGCGCCTGATGGCCAAGGTCGAGGCCTTCACGGCGTGGATGCGCGACTACGCCGGCGTCATCCGGGAGAACGCGGCCTATCTGACGGAGCTCGACTCGGCCATCGGTGACGCCGACCACGGCAGCAACCTCGATCGCGGTATGCAGGCGGTCGTCGCCCAGCTTGACGCCGAGACGTTCGAGACGCCGGGTGAGCTGCTCAAGAAGGCCGGGATGACGCTGGTCAGCAAGGTCGGCGGCGCGAGCGGCCCGCTGTATGGGACCTTCCTGCTGCGCTTCGGGACGGCCTTGACCGGTGAGGTGACGCCGGCTTCGCTCGGCGAGGCGTTGCGGGCCGGAATCGGTGGGGTTCTCGCGCGGGGCAAGGCCGAGCTGGGCGACAAGACGATGTACGACGCGTTGGCGCCGGCGCTCGATGCGTACGACGCGGCCGTCGCGGGTGGAGGTGGTTTAGCGGAGGCTCTCAAGGCCGCGGCCGATGCCGCCGCGCAGGGCCGCGACGCGACGATCCCGCTGGTGGCGCGTAAGGGTCGCGCGAGCTATCTCGGTGAACGCAGCGCGGGCCATCAGGATCCGGGCGCGACCAGTTCGACCATGTTGCTGGAGTCGGCCGCCCGAACCCTCTCATGACCACTCCGACCGGCGTATCTGTCGGCCCGCGGTCGGTAGTGGGTCGCGTGAGCGGACTGGTGGTGGGCGCGTGATCGGGTTGGTGGTGGTTTCGCATAGTCGCGGGTTGGCTGAGGCGGCGGTGGCGTTGGCCGGGGAGATGGTGCCCGCGGCCGAGCGGCCGGTGATCGCGGTGGCGGCCGGGCTCGACGAGACGACCTTCGGTACGGATGCGACGGCCGTCGCGGCGGCGTTGGAGGCGGCCGACAGCCCGGACGGTGTGCTGGTGCTGCTGGATCTCGGTAGTGCGGTGCTGAGT
Source organism: Kribbella sp. NBC_01245 (assembly GCF_036226525.1). Taxonomy (NCBI): domain Bacteria; kingdom Bacillati; phylum Actinomycetota; class Actinomycetes; order Propionibacteriales; family Kribbellaceae; genus Kribbella; species Kribbella sp. NBC_01245. The sequence continues at coordinate 6,306,320 of NZ_CP108487.1, read as the reverse complement.
GCCGAGATGGCGCTGGAATTCGTCGACCCCGAACTGGCCGAGCGAGTCGTCATCTCGAGCGCGCCATTGGTGGAGGGTTTGGTCGCCGCGATCGTGCTGGCCTCAACCGGCGCCTCCTTGGCAGACGTCGCCGCCGAAGCGTCGAACGGCCTGGCCGGCAAGCAAGACCACCTCGGCGACACCGGCCCGAGCGATACCTCGTCCGCCGGGGTTTCTGGTGATGTTTCCGCAGGTCAGGAGGGTCCTTCGGGGCTGGTGGGCGGAATTTCGGCTCAGGTGTTGCTGGATATTCCCCATGGTTTGCACGCGCGGCCGGCGGCCAAGCTCGTCGGGTTGGTGCGGTCGTTCGAGGCCCAGGTCGTGGTGACGAACGTGGAGACCGGCAAGGGTCCGGTCGACGCCGGCAGCCTCAGCCTGGTCGCGACGCTCAACGCCCGCCAAGGGCATCACCTCCGCTTCGACGCCTCCGGCCCGCAGGCCTCCGACGTACTGGCCGCCGTCCGCGAACTGGCCGCCCGCGGCTTTGACGAGACTCCCGGGGGCACCGCCCCGAGGGAGCCAGGACTGGCGGCGAACGGTTCGGGTCTGGACCTGGCGATCGGCTCGGCGTTGCTGGTTGATGCCGAGGTCGATCTCACCGAGTACGAGCCAGGTGATGCCGCGACTGAGCGCGAGCGGTCCGAACAAACCCGCGCGAAAGCGGCCGAGGACCTTCGTGACCTGCGAAAACGTACGGCCGAGCAGGTCGGAGCAGCGGAGGCCTCGATCTTCGACGCACACCTCGCACTGCTGGACGACCCGGCCGTGCTCGCGACCGTCGCCCAGTCCATCGCGGCCGGGACGTCGGCGCCGGAGGCCTGGCGAGCGACGTACGACGAACTGGCCGCGACCTTCGCCGCGCTGGACGACGCCTACCAACGCGAGCGCGCCCAGGACGTCCGCAGCGTCCGCGACCGCATCCTCACCAACCTCGCGAACCGCCCCGACGACCCGTTGAACGAGAGCCGATCGGCGGATCGTTCTGACAGCCAACTGGTGAATGCGGTCGGGGCGGCGGAGGTGTTGGTGGTGGCGGAGTTGGATGCTGCGACGGCGGCATCGGTGGATGCGGGGCGGGTTGGGGGTATTGCGGTACGCGCGGCCGGAATGACCGGGCACGGGGTGATCGTGGCGCGGTCGCGGGGGATTCCGCTGATCGCGGGCATTGGCGCGGTGGACGTGTCGCCTGGGGCCGTGGTGGCGTTCGATGCGCGCACCCGCATGTTCCTGGTCGATCCGGATGAGGCGGCTCGAGCTTCGTTCGCGAAGACCTACGAAGCGCGGATCGCCGAGCGGGACAGCGCGCTCGCCGAGGCCGACCTGCCTGCGGTGACGATCGACGGTCAGACGGTGCATGTGATGGCCAATGTCGGGTCGATCGAGGATGCTCGGGCGGCATTCGGTGCGGACGGCTCGGGTCTGATCCGGACCGAGGTGCTCTTCGGGGATCGCCGTGAGGCGCCGAGTGTTGACGAACAGGTCGCGGTGTACGGCGAGATCGCGCGGGCGCTCGACGGGCGGCCCATCACGATCCGGACCTGGGATGTCGGCGGCGACAAGCCGCTGCCCTTCCTGCCCCTGCCGACCGAGGCCAACCCCTTCCTGGGCGAACGCGGTCTGCGAGTCTTCCGGCGCAGACCCGAGCTGTTCCGCGACCAACTGCGGGCCGTCCGCGCGGTGGCCGAGCACACTCAGACCCGGGTGATGTTCCCGATGGTGACGACGATCGACGAGGTCGGCTGGGCCCTTGCCGAGCTGGACGCGCTCGGGCCACGGCCGCACGGGCTGACCGTGGGCATCATGGTCGAGGTGCCGGCCGCCGCGTTGCGCATCAGCTCGTTGGTCGGGGGGCTGGACTTCGTCAGCATCGGGACTAACGACCTCACCCAGTACGCCACGGCTGCCGACCGCGGCAACGGTGCCGTCGCGGAGTTGGCCGACGGCCTGGACCCCGCCGTACTGCAACTCATCGATCGAGTCGTCCGCAACGTCCCGAACGGCGTCGAGGTGGCGGTGTGCGGCGACCTGGCCAGCGATCCGGCCGCCGCGGTCTTGCTGGCCGCCCTGGGGGTGCGCGAGCTGAGCGCGATCGGTCCTCAGATCCCGGCGGTGAAGGCCGGCCTCCGCCAGAGCGATCTCACCACCATCAACACCTCGGCACTGCTAGCCCTGCCGAGCGCCGGAGCCGTCCGCGCCGCCTCGGTCGCCTGGCTGAGGGGGGCCTGACCGATCAGTAGGCTTTGCAATCGGTCGCCGGTGAAAGAATGTGGTGGATGCCTAGCTCAGACCGGTAGCGGATGCCACGTGACACGTAGTCGATCTCAAACCCGTTGGTACGTCCCGGCGCTCGCAGGTCCGATCGGCGGGCCCGGACCAGCACGTTCCAGGTCGTCTGCGGCGACTCCTCGTCCGGTGGTATCACGGCACCGCCTGACATCCGCCCCACCAGCGTTCCTGAGGATCAACCAGCCCAGCCCACTCTCGGGTTCTTGGTTGGCAGGGAAGCAGAGTCGATCGCCGGCCCCGTCCCCTAACGGGCCGCCGTGGTGCCGCGGCACGTAGATCCAGCCCACGAACAGCAGCCCGATAGCCGCCATCGCGGCAGCAGCGATCTGCACTCTCCTGGCGATCGAATCCCCCTCGCCCCAGAATGTGTTCGAAGGGTAACCGACGGTGAGGGCCTATCCGAGCGATCCGCAGGAACCTGCAGCCTCCGGCGAGGGGATCGCAAGTCGGCCTGTGGACAAGGTGTGGACACTCCCAGACTCAGGACCTGTGGATAACTTCTGGCTTTTCGGAGTTATCCACAGGATGTCCCCAGGTAGTCCACACCTAGGCGCGGCCGTAGTAGAGGAGTTCGACGACGTTGTAGCCGGACGTGCGAGTGGACTTGGCCGGCAAGGCGTACGACTCCCCCGGCTCGACGTAGCGCACCCCAGCCGTCGCTTCGGTCGCGAGATCGAGGTCGATGACGAGCGACGGCGTCGCGCCGGTGTTCCAGGTGTACGACGTTTCCGGCTCGGCGATGACGTGCCGCACGCGGACGTCGTCCTCCTCGAGCGTCACCTTCGCCGGAACGACCGACTCCGTAAAAGCCCCATCGCCCTCAGCCCGGAGGTGGGGTTCGCCGCTGGCTTCTTCGCCCAGGTCGAGGACCTCGATCAGCCGGTTCCGGTAAGGCGCGTCGCCGTCGTTCGTGAGCATGTGAACCGGGGAGACCGGGCGATAGACCGAGCCGCCGACCGTCTCGCTCAGCTGTCGCGCGGGACTGCCGTCGAGCCAGTCCATATGGCAGGGCGAGGTGCTGAGGCACAACACGACGTACGGGTTGTGGTGAAGGTGCCAAGGCTGGGAATCGCCGGGATCGAGGGCGACCTCCCAGACGCGTACCCGGCTGTTCTCGAACACCACCCGGGTGCCGATCTCGCCCAGCACCACCTTCGTACCGTCGGGTGCCTCCACCGTCGTACCAGCGGTCATCGGTTCTCCTCGTTCTTCAGTTCAGCGGCGGTCATCGGTCTTGCGGCAAGGAGATGGGCCGTTCCATCGCGACGCCGCCGAGCACGACGCCGTCGGGCATCGGCAGGTCGACCGGTTCGACCGGTTCGACCTCGGTGAAGCCGAACGACTTGTACAGCGGTACGCCAGGCAGCGTCGCCATCAACGCCAACTGGGTGAAGCCCTCGGCTCGGGCAGCGTCCACGCACGCGATGAGGATCGCCCGGCCGAGCCCGCGCCGGGTCCAGTCCGCGCGCACGAACATCGCCCGGATCCGGGCCGGCTCGGTCGCCGGGTCGAGCAGCCGCGAGTTGTCGCCGGCCGTGGTGGCGTTGAACAACTTGTTGCGCCGGCTCCAGCCGCCACAGGCCACGATCTCGCCGTCGACCTCGTGCACGTAGTACGTGCCGTCGTCAATCAGCGCCAGATCGAGTACCGCGATGTGCACCGCGGCGCTGGCCGTCTGCTGCTCGTCGTAGTACGCCGGGAAGAGCTCGAGCGTAGAAACCCGCATCAGCTCGGCGACGGCGTCCGCATCGGCCGCCGTCGCGAGCCGCAGAACCGGGACTGATCGTTGATCTGCTGTGGTCGCCACCCGCCCAGATTACGAGGCCCGTCCCTTCCTCTCCGCGAGTGGTCCCATCTGATCGCGTCGTCGGCTCGTTAGAGGTCAGCGTGGCTAGCCCACCGCCTGGGCGTCGGGGTGAAGCGCTTCAACGAGGCCGGATGGGGTGGCTGCGCTGGTGAACGGAGCGGAACGCCAGACCCGACGGGTTCAGACGCGACCACTCGCGGCAAAGGAAGGCAAGGCAAAGGAAAGAGAGAGCGCGAGCCATGATGGCCGGCTTCAACGTCAGCGGGGTTTGCGTTTGGGTGGGAGGTGGCGGCGGCTGCGGCGGGAGGCCCAGCGGGCGGTGAGGAGGATCCAGATCAGGGCCGGGAGGATGAAGATGGCGGCGCCGATTTCGCGGCCGAGGACGAGGAGGACCAGGCCGACCAGGATGAACGGGCCGGACAGGCTGCCGACAGCGACACCGACGGCCCAGGGCCAGCGGGCGGGTTTGTCCCGTTCGCGTTCGTAGAGGGCGGGCATCGGCAGGCCCTGGAAGACGGCTGGGACATCGGCGTGTACGACGACGCGGGTGAGCTGGTCGTGCCGTTCTTCCCACTCGTCGCGTTGGAGGCGGCCAAGGGCATACTGCTCGGCTAGTTGTTCGACGCAGAGCTCGCGTTCGGCGTCGGTCAGGCGCATCGCCCGCTTCTTCCGTTGCTCCGCGATGACCCGGGCCTCTCGCCCAGTGGCCGCCGCCTTCCCGGCCAAGTCCGCCACTTGTCGTACGGGCTTTTTGTCCCCCATTGCCACCTCCGCCTCACGTCCACCAAGCCTCCCCTGCAGTTTGCCAGGCCGCAGGGGAGAAAGCCCGGGGAACGATCAGGCGAGAGCGGCCGGCAGCGTCGCGCTCCACACCGAGCGCAGCTCCGTTAGCGAGAGCGAGAAGTGGTCCTGCAGGTCGAGCGAGTCACCCGTGACCACGCCGATCTTCGCGTGCGGGAAGCGACGAGCCGTGCACATGTCGGTGAACCGGACCTCTTCGGTCCGAGGCACGGCGACGACCGCGCGGCCGGCCGATTCCGCGAACAGGAAGAGGAACGTGTCCAGCCCGTCCGGCGCCCAAACGCGAGCCCCGACACCACCGCGCAGCGCGGACTCGACCAGCACCTGCGCGACACCGCCATCGCTGACGTCGTGCGCCGCGTCGATCAGGCCGTCGCGCGAGGCGTTGATCAGGATGTCGGCCAACTGCTGCTCGACCTTCAGATCAACGACAGGCGGCAGCCCACCGAGGTGCCCGTGGACGACGTTGGCCCACTCCGAACCCGAGAGCTCCTCGCGCGTCTCGCCGAGCAGGTAGATCTGGTGGCCTTCCATCTCGGCCGTGAAGCCGATCGGCGTACGCCGGGTCACGTCGTCGATCACACCGAGCACGCCAACGACAGGCGTCGGCAGGATCGGCGTCTCACCCGTCTGGTTGTAGAACGACACGTTGCCACCAGTGACGGGGATGCCGAGCTCGATGCAGCCGTCGACCAGACCACGGATGGCCTCGGTGAACTGCCACATCACGCCCGAGTCCTCCGGCGAACCGAAGTTCAGGCAGTCCGTCACCGCGGCCGGACGCGCACCCGTGGTGGCGACGTTCCGGTACGACTCGGCGAGCGCGAGCTTGGCGCCTGTGTACGGGTCGAGCTTGGCGAAGCGGCCGTTGCAGTCGGTCGAGACGGCCACACCGAGGCCGGTGGTCTCGTCGACGCGGATCATGCCGCTGTCCTCGGGCTGCGCGAGCACCGAGTTGCCGAGCACGTACCGGTCGTACTGGTCGGTGACCCAGGACTTGTCGCACAGGTTCGGCGAGGCGATCAGCTGGAGCAGCGTGTCCCGCAGCTCGTCCGAGGTCGTTGCTCGCGGCAACTTCTCGGCGCCGTCGGCCTGCAGCGCGTCCTGCCAGACCGGCCGGGCGAACGGGCGGTTGTAGACCGGGCCCTCGTGCGCGACGGTGCGCGGCGGTACGTCGACCACGCGCTCGCCGTGCCAGTCGATCTGCAGCAGACCGGTGTCGGTGACCTCGCCGATGACGTCGGCCTGGACATCCCACTTCTCGCAGATCTTGAGGAATTGCTCGACGTTGGCCGGCGTCACGACCGCCATCATGCGTTCCTGCGACTCGCTCATCAGGATCTCTTCGGGCGCGAGCGAGGCATCCCGCAGCGGCACCTTGTCGAGGTTGACGTGCATGCCGCCGTCACCGGCGCTTGCCAGCTCGGACGTCGCGCAGGACAGACCCGCACCGCCGAGGTCCTGGATGCCCTCGACGACGCCCGCGGCGAACAGCTCGAGCGTGCACTCGATCAGCAGCTTCTCCATGAACGGGTCGCCGACCTGCACCGCCGGGCGCTTGGTCGGACCGCCGTCGGCGAAGGTCTCGCTGGCCAGCACGGACACACCGCCGATACCGTCACCACCGGTCTTGGCGCCGTACAGGATGATCTGGTTGCCGATACCCGTCGCGTTGGCGAGGTGCAGGTCCTCGTGCCGCATGACGCCGACGCAGAGCGCGTTGACCAGCGGGTTGCCGAGGTACGTCGAGTCGAAAACGACCTCGCCACCGATGTTCGGCAGGCCGAGGCTGTTGCCGTAACCGCCGACGCCCGAGACGATGCCGGGCAGCACGCGCTTGGTGTCCGGCGCGTCCAGCGGGCCGAAGCGCAGCGGGTCCATCACCGCGACCGGGCGCGCGCCCATCGCCAGGATGTCGCGGACGATGCCGCCGACGCCGGTCGCCGCACCCTGGTAGGGCTCGACGTACGACGGGTGGTTGTGCGACTCGACCTTGAACGTGACGGCGTAGCCCTCGCCGATGTCGATCACGCCCGCGTTCTCACCGATCCCCGCGAGCATCTTGCCGGCCGGCGTCTCCTGCGGGATGTCGCCGAACTTCTTCAGGTGCACCTTGGACGACTTGTAGGAGCAGTGCTCGCTCCACATCACCGAGTACATCGCCAGTTCGCAGCTGGTCGGCCGCCGGTCCAGGATGTCGCGGATGCGCTGGTACTCGTCCGGCTTGAGCCCGAGCTCGGCCCACGGCTGCTCGACGTCCGGCGTACTGGTCGCATTGCTGACGGTGTCGGTACTCACGGGGCAGTGTCCTTCGCTATTCCATTGCCTTGGGCAACTAGGTGGGCTATGGCCAGAGGGAGGGCGAAACCGATCATGATGGCCGGCACGGTGACACCCGCGTCGTTCAGCACCATGCCGACGAAACCGCAGACGGCGAGCGCGAGCAGGGTGGGCCGGACCAGTTGATCGTTCTCGACGTACGCGCGGAAGGTTGCCGAGGGCACCTTCTGTGGCGCGAGGCAGGCGATCAGTGCGAGTACGACCGCCAGCAGCATGATCCAGCCGCCGACGGTGTGCAGCGGGCCGAGAGCCATCCGGATCTTCCGGACGAATACGTCCCCGGCGTCGCCGTCGAGCAGGCGAGCCACGAACGAGCCGAAGTGGCTGCGCTCATCGGCCGGACGCGCGTAGTCGGCGAGCGCGAAGGCCGCCACCGCGACGAACCCGGTCAGACCGAGACCGAGCAGGGCACGCCACGAGATGCTGCCGCGCCAGGTGATCCAGGTCAGCAGCAGTACGGCGGGCGTCAGCGCGATCACCCCGCCGAAGTCGGCACCCCAGGCCGGCACGCCCTCGACGATGATCGCGAGGCCTCCGATCGCGAGCACCGCCGCGGCAGCCTGCGTGCGACTCTTGGCCAGCAAACGCCGGCCGGCCGCATAGGCGAGTACGAGGGTGGCGACCGCGAAGGCGGCGAAGGTCGAGTTGCCGAAACCGTAGTACCGGCCGCCGATGACCGGGCCGTCGGCGAACATGCTGCCGACCTGCATCGGCGTACCGAGCACGCCATCGACAACCAGAGTGAGGTACGCCGCGAGCGCGAGACCGAGCGCGAGATTACGCCGTAGCGCCGCGAAACTCAGACCGACGAGGCCGGCGGCTATCCCGATCACGGCGACGTACAACGCGAGACCGGCCTCGGGGAAACGCCACCAGTTCGTGACGGTGGCGAGGAAGACGGCGGAGAAGAACCCGCACTGGGTGAGCAACGAACCGACCAGCACCGCGCGGGAGGTCCGCGACGGGCGGAACTTGAACCAGGCGATCGCGGCCAGTTGCAGCAGCACGAGCGAAATGCCGACCAGCGTCAGGATCTTGCGCGGCTGGTCGAACCGCTGGTTCGTGTCCAGGCGATCCTCGATCACCGCGGCAGCGTCGTTGTGCGTCGAGCCGGTGACCGTCAGTACGCCACCGTCCGGCGGTTCCTTGATAGTGGCCGTCGACGTCCGCAACAGGGTCTCGGTGATGTCCGCGAGCTGGATCAGGCCGGGCCGACGGGTCGAACCACTCGTCAGCCAGCGGGGGTCGTCGCCCGCGGCCGGGATCCGCAGCGCGACCTGGACGGCGCGATGCGCACCGGCCTGCTCCTCGGAGACACCGATCAGCAGCACCTGCGCGCCGGTCGCCCGAATCTGCTCAACCAGTACGGCGAGCTTGGTGCGGGCCTCGTCCCGGCCTTCGCGCAGCGGCATGATGCCGCCGTCGATGATGGCCGACTGGCAATTGGCCAAGTCCGACGGGACGAAGGTGGGCTGCCAGTTGTCGACCAGGCCCTTGCTATCGGCAACTGCCAGCGCAGCGCCGGGGCCGAAGCCGCAAATGCTGGAGTAGGTGCCGAGTTTGCCGAGCTGCGCGCTGGTGCTGTGCTCGATCTGCGTATCGACGTACTTCTGCCAGTCGGGAAGTCTGCCGTCGACCGGCGCGGGCAACGCGGGACAGCTCTCGCCCTTCGACGTACCCCAAGCGCGGGTGCCGGCGCTGATGGTCAGCCAGCCGTCGAAGGGGCAGGTCTGCTGGGTGGACGACTTCACAGAGATCGACGCCACGTCCGCGTCGTCGATCAGGCCGGTCAGTTCCGGCGAGGCCTCGACGTCGTACCACCGGAGCCCGGAGACGCCGATGACGACCAGCTTCTCCGGGTCGGCCGCTGTGGCCGTCTGGGGAATGGCGAGAGCCAAAGCGCCGAGCACCAGTGCCCAAAGCAAAGGGCGCCGGTGACTCGGACGCGAGAACAAGGTCATCAGGAGGCGACGACGGCCTTCAGCACCGAGGTGAAGAAGGCCAGGCCATCCGTGCCCGGACCGGTCAGCGGCTCGATCGCGTGCTCCGGGTGCGGCATCAGGCCGACCACGTTGCCGCGCTCGTTGGTGATCCCGGCGATGGAGCGGTACGACCCGTTCGGGTTGTCACCGACGTAGCGCGCGAGCACCCGGCCTTCACCCTCGAGCCGGTCCAGGGTGGTCTCGTCGGCGACAAAACCGCCGTCCTGGTTCTTCAGCACGATGGTGATCTCCTGGCCGGCGTCGTAGCCGGTGGTCCAGGCGGTCTGGTTGTTCTCGATCCGCAGAACCTGGTCCTTGCAGATGAACTTGCGGTGATTGTTCTTGATCAGGGCGCCGGGCAGCAGGTGCGACTCGCAGAGCACCTGGAAGCCGTTGCAGATGCCCAGCACGGGCATCCCCTGACCGGCCTTCTCGATGATCGTGGTCATCACCGGCGCGAAGCGGGAGATGGCGCCGGCGCGCAGGTAGTCGCCGTACGAGAAACCACCTGGCAGTACGACGGCGTCGACCCCGTGCAGGTCGGCGTCCGCGTGCCACAGCGCGACGGCCTCGCCACCGGCCAGCGCGACCGCGCGGCGGGCGTCGGCGTCGTCCAGCGAGCCCGGGAAAGTGACTACGCCGATCTTCACTGGTCCGCCTCGACGTGGACCTCGAAGTCCTCGATCACGGGGTTGGCGAGCAGCGTCTCCGCCGCCTTGCGGATCTCGGCCACCCTGTCCTCGGTGACCTCACCGTCCAGGGTGATCTCGAACCGCTTGCCCTGACGGACATCGGCGACACCCTCGAAGCCGAGCCGGCCGAATGCGCCGTGCACCGCCTTGCCCTGGGGGTCGAGGATCTCTGATTTGAGCATGACGTCGACGACAACGCGGGCCACTGACTACTCCTGGGTTCGACCGCTGACACGAACAGACACGCCGAATCCTACCGATCTCCCTCTACCACCCCCACATCGGTGTAGTCCAGACGGTGGGCGGGGCCCGCAGTGGCCCGCCCACCGCTCAGGTCAGGCGCAGGCGGGGATGTTGTTCCAGTTGGGCTCGTGGCCCTTGTAGACGCTCGGGCCGACTGGGCCGGTGCTGTCGCGGTTGGCGCCGACCTCGCCCCAGCCGCCGCCGTAGCCGTACCAGGGGCGGGAGCGGACCGCGTAGCTGGAGACCGCCCAGGTCTTCCACTGGTAGCCCTTACTGGTCACGTCCACCGCGCCGAACGGCAACGGCCAGTTGTTCTTGACCTTCCAGTAGCTCGCGTGCGTTCCCTTGGCCGAGTAGATGATGGGATGCGTGCCAGTCCGCTGGACCGAGCGCCACGACAGCCAGCAAGTGCCGTTGTGCTTGTAGAAGGCCACCCGATCCGGGAGGTTGCTCGAGTTCAGCCTGAGCACGATCCGCTCCCAGTCGCCTTCGTGGTCAGCGATCTTCGGCGCCGGGCTGTCGTTGTTGCCGTAGAAGAACCAGTAGGTGATGTGAGACCGCGCGACGTAGTCCACGTAGATCGGTGACCGTACGCCCGAACCACCACGGTGGGCGTTGGCGATCTCGAGGAACATGCCCTCGTTGGAGTTGTTCGCGAGGTCGTACGGACGGACCCGGCCGGCGCTGTTGTAAACCGTACCGCCGTGCCTGCACCCGGGCGAACCACCCTTGCCCTGATGCTTGTAGCCGCCACTGCGCAGAGTGGCCGAGTTGATACTGCCCGAGCGGACGAGCTGGTCGTCCGAACAGCCGTCATCGTGGGACCAGCGCAGCGCCGCGAGGTTGATGAAGCTCTCCGCGGACATCGGGTAGTTCTTGTCACCGGCGGCCAGATAGACCAACGGCGCGAACTGAACCCAGTACGCCGCCGCTGCCGTACGTGTCCCACCTTCGAGATCACCGCGCCGATCGGCCATGAACGTAGTAGCGCTCTGCGGGGTGCTGACCGCCTCCGAGTCGGTCCGAACCTCCGCCCCGGTTGCGGTGGCAAGACCGGTCGTACCGGCCAAAGTACCCGCGATCGCCAGCGCGGCCAATGCCCGCCAGCGCCTCCCATTTCGTACCGTCATCCGAACTCCCAACGCCGATCCCGGAAACCGTTTCCGGTAGTCGTCAGAGTGATTCCGCGACCGGCTTTCGCGCAGCTTTTTTGCAGGAACGAGCAACCCGATTGCACGAAGTGGCAGACCGCCCGCGGTTAGGGTCGCGGACCTACTAGGAGGTACCGTCTGGGCGACGGACCCGGCTGATTGGAGGCGCAATGGTGGGTACGACGCGCCCGGAGCCGAGTCCGGACGAGCAGGCGACGACGCCACTGGTGCTGAAGCCGGAGTTGGCGCATGTGCCGCTCAACCTGGTGCTGGCCGCGCCGAACCTGATCACCGTGGTGCGCACGATCATCGCGATGGTGGTGGCGGCCTGGGCGTTCCACTCCGGCACTTGGCAGTGGCTCGTCGTAGGGTATGTCGTGTACTGGGCGGGCGACTCCCTGGATGGCGAGTGGGCCCGCTGGCGCAAGCAGGAGAGCCTGCTGGGTGCCGTCTTCGACATCGTCTGCGACCGGGCGAGCACGCTGCTGCTGGCCGGGGCGTTCATCGCGACCTATCCCGAGGTCGTCGGGCCCCTGACGGTCTACTTGATCCAGTTCGCGGTGCTCGACACGATGCTGTCACTGGCCTTCCTGCTCTGGCCGTCGACGCTCAGCCCGAACTACTTCTACAAGGTCGATCGCCCGATCTACCTGTGGAACTGGTCGCGCGCGGGCAAGGCCGTCAACACCGCCGGGGTCATCATCACGCTGATCGTCGGCTACCGCTGGGACCTGATGGTCATCCCGTACACCATCGCCGGGCTGATCGTGATCCTGAAGATCGTCTCGCTCGTTCGGCTGATCCGGATCCTGACCGGCGCGATCCAGCCGGCCCCGGGCGGCGGCAAGATCTTCCAGCGCTGACGATTCGCCGGGGATCGCTCCCTTAGCCGGGTAGCCTCGGCCGAATGGGGGACGCGCTGGGGTGGATCTGGGAGCTGCTGCTCTCGATCGGATTCGGGATCGGTTCGGCCGTCATCCCCGTCCTCAACGCCGAGGCGTACATCGTCGGCGTCGGTGTCTCGCACGCGCTCGATCCGGTCGTCGCGGCGATCGGCGTGGGCGTCGGCCAGGGCATGGGCAAGGTGGTGCTCTTCCTCGCCGTCCGGTATCGCCCGGACTGGGCCGCCAAGCACAAGTCCAAGGCGCCCAAGGAGCCGAACCTCACCACCAGGTGGGGCCGATTCAGGGACAAGTCGACGCGTGCCGCGAAGAAGTTGCTCGACCTGATCGGGGACGCCAAGTACGGCGTACCGGTGGTCGCGTTGAGCGCGTTCGCGGGCTTCCCCCCGCTGTACGCCGTGGCGCTGATCGCCGGCGCGAGCCGGATGCGCGTACTCGTTTTCGCCATCACCGTGCTGGTCGGCCGGGTCGGGCGATTCGCCCTTTTGGCCCTAGGGGTCTCCGCCTTCTGACCCTGAATCGCCCCGGGTTATCCGGCCCGGTGCCTGATGCAACAAACTTCTTACCGCACACTGGTTCCCATGGCCGACTGGCTTTGGCAGGCGTTACTCGCGACCGGGTTCGGGATCGCGTCCGCCGTCATCCCCGTTCTCAGCGCCGAGGCGTACATTCTCGGCGCTGGTGTTTCGGGTGCCCTCGACCCGATCACCGCCGCGATCGGCATCTCGGTCGGGCAGACCATCGGCAAGATCGGCATGTTCCTCGCGGTCCGCTATCGACCCGGTTACACCAGCCGTCGCTCCCGCAAGGAACCGAAGGGCGTCAACCTCGACAGCCGCTGGGGACGGCTGGTGCAGAGCTATCGGTCGGCCAGTAAACGTCTGCTCGACGCCCTGAGCGACGCCCGGTACGGCCTGCCCGTGACCCTGCTCAGCTCCTTCACCGGACTGCCACCCCTGTACGCCGTATCCCTGCTCGCCGGTGCCAGCCGAATGCGCGTCGTCGGCTTCGGCGTCGCCGTCTTCGTAGGCCGCGCCGCCCGCTTCGTCCTCATCGCCATCGGCATCGCCGCCTTCTAACGCGCTTTCTTTGTGTTCATTTGTCGGAATCCGCCCTCTCCTCGCCGCCGTCCTGTGCGGGTCCGGCTGCCTGGAGGGCGGATTCCGACGAATGAACACAAAGAAGGGGAGGCCTAGGTCCGCTTCAGGCGCAGGGCTTGGCCGACAAGGGTGAGTACGGCGTCGCGGGAGCGGGTGGCGAACGGGTTGCTGAGTTGGCCGAGTACGCCCATTTGGCGTGAGCGGCGGATCAGCTTCGTCGTCGCGGCTCGCCTGATCCGGTCGTACGACGCGAGCGCGACGGCCTGGTCGCCGTACCGCTCGAGCACCTCCGCGAGTACGCCGGCGTCCTGGATGGCGGCGCAGGCGCCTTGGCCGAGGTTCGGCGTCATCGCGTGGGCGGCGTCGCCGAGCAGCACCACGCGGCCTTGGACGAACGGCGGCAACGGCAGCGCCAGGTCGTACACGTCATTGCGCAGAACGGCCTCCGGCGGCGTCTTGCCGATGATCGCCGGGATCGGGTCATGCCAGTCCTGGAAGAGCTCGGTCACGGGCGCCAGTGACGCTTGCTCGGGTGCCGTCGCCGTTGCGTACCAATAGACGCGTCCGTCGACGAGCGGCAGGTACCCGAAGCGGTATCCGCGCCCCCACGTCTCACCCCCGTCGTCCGGGCGATCGACCTCGGAGATGCCGCGGAAGGCGGTGTAGCCGGAGTAGCGCGGGCCGGGATGCGCGGGGTTGAGCGCCGTACGGACGACACTGCGCAAGCCGTCGGCCGCGACCACCAGGTCTGCCGTGAACTCCTCCCCCGCCTCGCTCACCACCGTCGCGGCGTACGGCGTCTGCGCCACCCGGGCGACGGTCACGCCGGTCCGGGTCTCGACGGTCGGGCCGAAGGTGGCCGTGATCGCGTCATGCAGGCGGGCACGGTGGACCATCATCGGCGCCTCCATCACCGCGCCACTGACGCGGACCAACCACTTCCCGTCCGGCCGGCGCAGACCGCCCTGAATCGCGTCGATCCCGGCGTCGCCGAGGTACTTCGTGGCGCCGAGGCCGTCGAGCACCTTGATCGCGTTCGGCCAGACCGAGATTCCCGCGCCCACCTCGCCCAACTCGGGCGCCCGCTCCAGCAGGGTGACGCGCCAACCCAGCTGACCCAACGCCGCAGCGGCCGTCACGCCGCCGATCCCCGCCCCGACCACTACCGCTGTCCGCTCGCTCATACTTGGACTCTACATCCGTAGAGGGTGGTGGGATAGAGTTCGTTCCGTGGCTCACAAAGAGCGGGTGCCGTTGGGTGCGGAGCGGCGGGATGTCATCGCGGATGCGGCGATTCACCTGGTGGCGACGCGAGGGCTGAAGGGGCTGACGCATCGCGCCGTTGATGCCGAGGCCGGTCTGCCGCCGGGTTCCACGTCGTACTACCTGCGGACGCGGGAGGCGTTGCTCGGCGCGTGCGTGAACCGGATGCTCGAGCGCGATCTGGCCGCGCAGACGGCTGTGCCGGCCGGGACTTCTACGGTCGACCTGCTGGTCGGCATGGTGCTGGATCTCATCGGCAATCGGCGGGAGGAGCTGCTCGCGCGGTACGAGATGTCCCTGGAGGCGAACCGTCAGCCGGCGTTCCAGGCCGTCTTGATCGAGGGTGGCAGCCGACTTCGTTCGGGGTTGGCTGAGCTGCTCAAAGCCGACGGTGTGCCGAACGCGGAGGCCGTGGCCTGGCCGGTGGCGGCGATGCTCGACGGGCTGATGTACGACCGGGTGGCCGGGGCTGGTTCGACCGTGCCGCAGGCGGACTTCGAGTCGGCTACGCGGGCGGCGATCACCGCACTGCTGGTCGGCCTTACCGCTTAAAGGTGCAGGTCAGAGGCGGTCTGTGAGGGCTACGAAGGTGAAATAGCAGACGCCGACAAGCATGCCGATATGGCCGAGTGCGGACAGGCCGGCGCCTGAGCCCCAGGCATCGGCGGCGGTCCCTTCGGCATGGCGGCCCGCGGATGGCAGCCAGCGGGCGAGTAGGAGCAGGCCGATGACGACGACGATCCACCAGGCGGCCAGCGCGGCGTACACGATCAGGTCCCGTGTGGTGACCAGGGCGGCGACCCACAGCACGAGGGCCAGAACGCCGAAGGTCGTGTGCATACCGACCAGGCCCGAGGCGACACCGGCCACGCCACTGCTGCGACGACGCTCTGCGCCGCCGCCGAGTCTGACCCTTGTGAGCAGCACGACCACTGCCCCGAGGCCGGTCAGCAACCAGGTCACATTCGACCAGTCCACCAGCAGCATCTTGCCGTACACCTCCGAACGGCAGAATGCCGAAGCGTGTTGCCTATCTAACGCCCACCACCCCTTGGCCCCCACCCGAATTAGGGGATAAGAGCAACATCCTCATCCCCCGCCCCTGTGGATAACCCCGTCCGCGAGTGGTCTCTTCTGGTCCCAGCGGCGATTCGGCAGGAGCCGACTGGGTGGACCAGATGTGACCACTCGCGGACGGGGTTACTGCCCGGGGCCTTGGTTCGGCTGGCCGCCGTTTTGCTGGCCATTCGGTTGGCCGCCGTTTTGCTGGCCGCCGTTGGGCTGGACGCCGTTGGGTGGGACGCCGTTGGGTGGGACGCCGCCGGGGCCGATCTGGATTCCGCCGGGGCCGCCCGTTTGGGTTGCGGGGGTGGGTTCCCAGGCGTGGCCGACGGCGGTGCCTGCCACGAAGGCGAGGATGGCGAGGATGCCGCCGGCGCCCGCGATGGCCAGGTTGTTCCGCTCAGCCTTGGGCTCCTGCGGCGGCGGCGAGGCCGACGGCGGCTGCGGCGCGGCCTGGGCTTGCTGCGGGTTTGCCTGTGCCTCTGGCTGGGGTTCCTGGGTCGGGCCGTAGATCATCTCGGGCCGGGCCGGGTTGACCGACTCGTCGCGGGCCGGGGGTCGCTGGACGCTCACTGAATGCTCCTTACTCATTTGGTCAGGTCGTAGACGGTCATGCCGCCGACGGTCTGGGCGGTGAAGTTCTCCGTGACCCAGGTCGAGATCTCGCTCGAGGTGCCGCGCCCGCCGCCCATGCCGCCGCCCATCCCGCCGGCCGAGCCGACGAAGTAGTGCACCTTGCCCTGGGCAACCAGTTCCTGGAACTGCGCCAGCGTCGGCGCCGGGTCGGTTCCGTTGAAGCCGCCGAGCGACATCACCGGTACGCCGGAGGCGAGCTGGAGAGGTGCCGCGGCATTGGAGGTCACGGCCGCGGCCGCCCAGGTGTAGCCGTTGGCGCCTTGCTGCAAAAACGTGACCAGCTCACTCGACACGTTGCTGGTCCCGCCGCCACCAAGGAACCCACTAGTACGTCCGGTGCCACCACCATCACGCGCGGTCGTGCCAGGCGCGCCAGTCGTACCGGTAGCACCAGGCGGCGGGCCTTCGCGGAAGATCCGCATGCCGCCGCCCCGACCCATTCCGGTCGACGGTCCGGCAGTCGGAATCGCCCCGGCATGAGCGGAACCGATCGTCTGAACGGAGTACGCCGTCGGCCCGGACAACGCGCTGATCGCGATCAACGCGACAGTCAGCAAGGCGCCACGTCGTACCAGCTTGGACCGGGACTCCTTCTTCTCCAGTTCGGGAAGCAGCAGCACGAGGGACGCCCCGATCAGCCCGGCGGCGAGTACGACGTACCGAAGCCACGGGTTCCAAGTGGACGCCTGAGCCAACAGACTGAACGCCCAACCCGCCGTCAGCAAGACCGTTCCGGCCAAGGTTGCTCGCGGCAACCATTCGGAGCGACGCCGCCAGAGGATGACCGAAGCCGGTCCGACCAACGCGGCGATCGCCGGGGACAGCGCGATCATGTAGTAGTTGTGGATGATCCCCTGCATGTAGCTGAACGTCAGACCAGTAACGAGCAGCCAGCCACCCCAGAGGATGACGAACGCCCGGGTCTTGTCGGTGCGCGGCGCGCGTCCAGCGGCGGCCACCAGCACGATCGTGGCGATAAGGGCCGCAGGCAACAACCACGCGATCTGGCTGCCGAACTCGCCACCGAACAACCGCTGCAGACCGGTCGCACCACCCCAACCGCCGGTACCCGTGCCGCCGCCGACCGAGCCAGTCTCGTTACCGGTCAACCGGCCGAGGCCGTTGTAGCCAAGGGTCAATTCGATGATGCTGTTGTTCTGCGAACCACCGATGTACGGACGAGCCGAGGCCGGGAGCAGTTCCACGATCGCGATCCACCAACCACCGCCGGCGATCATCGCGCCGACCGCCGCCAGGCTGTGCCAGATCCGCGTCAACAGCTTGGGCTGTCCCGCGATCAGGTACGCCAGTCCGAAGGCGGGTAGCACCAGGAAGGCTTGCAGCATCTTCGTGAGGAAGCCGAGTCCGACCAGCACCCCCGCGAGCGTCATCCACCAGACCGAGCGCTTGGCCGAGTCGATCGCCCGCATCACGGCGTACGCCCCGGCGACCAGCAGGAGCACCAGCAACGCGTCCGGATTGTTGAAGCGGAACATCAGTACGGCGACCGGTGACACGGCCATCGCGATTCCGGCGATCAGTGCCGCGTTCGGGTTGAACCAGCGGCGGACCGCGGCGTACACCAAGGCGACGGTCGCAACCCCCATCAACGCCTGCGGGACCAACATGCTCCAACTGCTGAACCCGAAGATCCGGCCGGACAAACCCATCACCCAAAGGGATGCGGGCGTCTTGTCCACCGTGATGAAGCTGGACGCGTCGAACGACCCGAAGAACCAGGCCTTCCAACTGGTCGAGGCGGCTTGTACGGCGGCCGCGTAGTACTCGTTGCCATAGCCGTTGCGGGAAAGTGTCCACAGATAGGCGAAAGCGGTGAGGACCAGCAGTCCGACGTACGCCGCTCCGGCGCGGCCCGCGACGTACGGCAGAGCGAGTGTCCGTTTCGCTGGTGGTGCCGCGCCCTGCGGGATGGCGGCTGGATCGGTCAGGGTGCTCATAACGTACTCCGGGTTTCGACGAGAACAGGTTTGTCTGTAACAGGAATGGCCGGCCCGGACGAGAACACCCAGGCCTGGAAGAGGCTGAACCGGACCACCGTCGCGACCAGGTTCGCCAGCGTGAGGATGCCGATCTCCAGCCAGCGTTCGGGCACGGGCACAACGGCATGGAGCAACCACAACGAGGACGCGGTCAGACTCCAACCGATGCCGAAGGCAACCAATCCGCGCAGCTGGTGCTTGAGCCGGCCGGATCTGCCGCTGACGCCGAACGTGAGGCGCCGGTTGAGTGCGGTGTTGCCGATCGCCGTGACCAGCAAGGCCAGCACGTTCGCGGTCTGCGCCGGCACGACTCCGCGCAACACCAGATACAGCAGGGCGTACGCGATCGTGCTGAGCACACCGACAAAGCCGAACCGCACCAACCGCCCGAGCAGACCGGCCTTCGCTGCGGCCGGGTCGACCAGATCGGCCCGGCCGAAGGTTTCCCGCAATGACTCCAGCGGGATCCGACTGCGGGCCAAGTCGGTGCCGACCCGGGCGATACCGCGCAGGTCCTCGGAGACGGTCTTGGCGATCGCCACCCGCGAGTCGAGATCGTCGATCCAGTCGACCGGGACCTCGTGGATGCGCAGACCGGCTCGTTCCGCCAGCACCAGCAGCTCGGTGTCGAAGAACCAACTGGTGTCCTGGACCAACGGCAACAGATGCTTGGCGACATCGGCCCGGATCGCCTTGAACCCGCACTGCGCATCCGAGAAGTGCGTGCCCAATGCTCCATGTAACAAGAGGTTGTAGCCACGAGAGATGACCTCGCGCTTCGGCTGTCGTACGACGCGCGAACCACGGGCCAGACGGGTGCCGATGGCAACATCACTGTGGCCGGCGGCAAGGGGTGCGATCAACGGCAGCAGCGCGTTGAGATGCGTCGACAGGTCGACGTCCATATAGGCGAGGATGTCCGCGTCACTGGCGGACCAGACCTCGTTCAAGGCGCGGCCCCGACCGGGCTGGTCGATCCGGACCGCGCGAACGCCGGCCAGTTCGGCCGTCAAGTCCGAGGCGATCGACCAGGTGCCATCGGTGCTGCCGTTATCGGCGATACAGACCACGGCCGGGAACGGGAACGAGCTGTCCAGAAAGGCTCGCAGCCGCCGGATATTCGGGCCGAGATCAGTCTCCTCATTGCGAACGGGTACGACGATCTCGACCCGGGGATGAGCTGGAATCTGCATGGCACCGATGCTGTCGGCTCAACCTGAACCGGCCCATCGATGCGCCTGGCAGTTAGCTGGGAGTACTTCTCCGTAGCCAGAACAGCCCGAGAATCGGCAGCACCAGCGGCACATAGCCGTAGCCCTGGCCGAAGTGGGACCACACCGTCGCGTCCGGGAAATCCTCCGGTACGGCGTAGCTGAACGCGCCGATACCGACCACGCCGGCCAACTCGATCAGGATCGCCACCAACGCGAGCCGGCGTGACACCGACGTCGACCGGGCCAACCCGAAGGTGGCGACGCAATAGACGACCGCCGCGAACGCCGACAGCAGATACGCCACTGGGGCCTTACCGAAGTCGGTGGCGATCTGTACGCCGGCCCGGGCGGTCGCGGAGACGGCGAAGACGCCGTACACCAGGATCAGCACCCGGCCGGGCCCACTGCGAGTGGACGTCATCCAGCGATCCAGATCTGGTTGAGTCGCAGGATCAGGACCGGTACGACCAGACAGGCGACAGCGAGTGCACCCGCACCCCATCGGCTCTTCTCGGCCAGGGCCCACAGCGCGCCGAGCGGCAGCACCGCGAGCGTGCCGATCAGGTAGCCGACGAAGATGATGCCGGAGATGTCCTGGTCGGTCCGGATCAGCTGGACCGTCCCGACGACGAACTGGACCACCAGCGCCAACTCGACCACGCCGAGGAAGCCGAGCAGCCACCAGTTGATCCGGCGGTTCAGGGCCGCCAGCACCAGGGCGAAAACCGCCGCGAGCACCGCGAGGATGACGATCGTCATCGAGAGAACATCGTTCATGGCGAAACGGAGCTTAGCCCCTCCCCGCCATGGCGGGTGCTTTGCGGAGGTCGGCCACGATGCTGCGGACGGCTCGCTGGCATTTGAGGTCCAGCAGGATCTGCACGATGACCCGGCTCTTCAGGGCGTCGTTGGTGTCGTCGGCCGCCGCCTGCCGGATCTGCTCGCGTTTGGCGTCCCGGACGACCTGGTCGAGTCGATCGAGTTGGGCCAGGTAGTCGTCGGCACGTTGTACCAGGTAGTCCAGGCTGCCGGGGCGGTCCAGCACTGGGAGGACCTTGCTGTGGATCCACTTGGACTGGGCATTCGCGCCAATGTCGTCGACTGCCTCGTCGGCGTATCTCTGAAGTCGGCGGAAGACCACGGCCGGTCCTGCGGAGGTCTCGTCGCCAGAGCCGATCAGACTGAGCTGCGACCGCAGTAGCGCCGGACCGACCAGTCCTGCGACCAGCGCGGACCAGATGCTGCCGAACCAGTCCAGGTCACCGAAGGCGAACTCCAGCAACGTGTAGGCGAGGTACCCGGCTACACCGTCTGCGGCCAGGCGGAGCAGGATCCAGTGCGTCGCGCGCCAAGAGAGCGGCTTGCGCTTCTGGACGTGTAGCTCGAGGAATGCCACGCCGGCAGACAGCAGTGCGGCCACCCAGGGCCAAGCGGCGGACAAGTCAGCGTCCCGACTCGAGTGTCAGCCGGTAGCGGTCTCCACTGACAGTGGCGAGACCTGCTTGGACAAGAGACTGAAGTGCCCGATCAGTGGCAGACGGACGCAGACCAGCCCCACTGGCGACCTGTGCGAGGTCCTGCGCGACAGAGACCCTCAGTACGGCGTACACGCGCTTCTCGTCGGCAGAGAGGTCGTCGACCGTCGGTAGCTGCGTCTGCTCCGAGGGCTCCTTGAAGATGCCCATGGCCAGATGCTGAACCTTCGCGGCCGCAGAGACGTCACCACGCTCCAGTAGAACCGGTATCAGTTGCCGAGCGAGCGCAACAACCATCTCGGGCGAACGCCCCGCCAGCCAGCGCTCGAACCGATCGACGACGCCTTGGCCGTCGCCAACAGCCAGTAAGAGCTCTAGATCTCTGCCAGGCGGCAGCAACGGGGCCCGCCGATAGGCCGCCTCGTACTGGATCTCCTGCGGCGAATAGGGCGACTCGTCCGCTTCCTCATCGTCTGTCGGCATCCTCAGCGGCCCGCCGACAGCCACGCCCGGCCATTGCTGGACGGTGCCGGGCGCGAGGTTCGTCAGCCAGTCCTCGACCTCGGCCGGACTGATCGCCTTGATCTCCACCACCAAATCCGGCTGAAGGTTCACCGGCCGTTGATCACTCAGCAGCACCTTCGCATCCGGATAGGTCTCGCGGAACCGCAACACCTGGCGCATCGCCGCACTACGCTCGATCGGTTCCAGCTCGTCCAGACCGTCGACCATCACCAGCAAGGACCCGTTCGCGGCCCAGCGCTCGATGACGTCGGCCGGTACGCCGGACTCCCGCGCGAGGAATTCCGTCAAGGTCTGGCCCTCGATCGACCAGTCCCGGGTCCAGACCAACATCGGCAGCCGGCTCCCCGCCGTACCGTGCTGACGGTCAGCGGCCAGCACGGCGACCAAGTGCCGCAGCAGCGAGGTCTTGCCGCCGCCGCGCGGTGCGACCAGTACGGCCACACGGACGCCGGGCGCGACGAGTCGAGCGGCCAGTGCCCCCTCCGTGAGGGGCTCGCCCGTGCCGCGCACTTCGAGCTCGACCGGCCGCCGGTTCGACGTACGGGTGTTGGGGCCGAAGCGGCGGATGACCTCAGCGAGGTAGACGCGTTCCAGCGTCGACGTCGTTTCGGCGTGGCTCATCCGGCGCAGGCTGAGCAGCTGGATCGAGGCGGCCGCGAACGCGAAGACCAGGGCGAGGATCGCCGCGGTGTTGTTCAGCCAGCCGCGATCGAGGCCCCGGATCACCAGCGCGAAGAGGCCCAGGCTGAGCAGGGCGACGGCCATTGCGATGAATCGTGCGTTTCGCTGGATCAACGCCGCCCCCTCAGATCGAGGGTTGGCAGACTACAAGATGTCGCCCGGGTTGTACGCCGCTGCTTCGGGGTAACGCTTGGCCAGCTGGTCGACCCGGCGGACGACCTCGTTGACCTGCGCGACGGCCGCACCGGTGAACGACAGCGGCTCACCGACGATGTCGACGATCTGCTGTTCGGTCAGGCCGAGGCCGCCGTCCTCGCCGAGGCGCCGGAACAGGTCGTTCTCGTCGGATCCCTGGCGCAGATCGAGGGCCATCTGCACGGCGTGCTTCTTGATCACCTCGTGCGCGGTCTCCCGGCCGACCCCGTTCTTCACCGCGGCCATCAGGATCTTCGTGCTGGTCAGGAACGGCAGATACCGCTCGAGCTCACGCTCGATCACGGCCGGGTAGACGCCGAACTCGTCCAGCACGGTCAGGAACGTCTCGAACAGACCGTCCAGCGCGAAGAACCCGTCGGGCAGCGCGACCCGGCGGATCACCGAGCAGAAGACGTCACCCTCGTTCCACTGGTTACCGGCCATCTCGCCGGCCATCGAGGCGTATCCGCGCAGGATGACGGCGAGACCGTTCACCCGCTCGCAGGACCGGGTGTTCATCTTGTGCGGCATCGCCGACGACCCGACCTGGCCCTCCTTGAAGCCCTCGGTGACCAGCTCGTGCCCGGCCATCAACCGGATCGTGGTGGCGAGGCTGGACGGGCCGGCCGAGAGCTGGACCAGCGCCGAGACGACCTCGAAGTCGAGCGAACGCGGATAGACCTGGCCGACGCTGGTCATCGTCCGCCGGAAGCCGAGGTGCTGCGCGACCTCGGACTCCAGGCCCGCCAGCTTCTTCTCCTGGCCGCCGAACAGGTCGAGCATGTCCTGCGACGTACCGACCGGGCCCTTGATACCGCGCAACGGATACCGCTCGAGCAGCTCGTCCACCCGGGCGATCGCGATCAGCAGCTCATCCGCCGCGGACGCGAACCGCTTGCCCAGGGTGGTCGCCTGCGCGGCCACGTTGTGCGAGCGGCCCGTCATCACCAGCGCCGCGTGGTCCGCCGCCTTCTGCGCGAGCCGTACGGCGGTCGCGACGGCGCGGTCCCGGACCAGCGCCAGGCTCGCGCGGATCTGCAACTGCTCGACGTTCTCGGTGAGATCCCGGCTGGTCATGCCCTTGTGCACGTGCTCGTGCCCGGCGAGCGCGTTGAACTCCTCGATCCGGGCCTTCACGTCGTGCCGGGTGACCCGCTCGCGGGCGGCGATCGACTCCAGGTCGACCTCGTTCAGCACCCGCTGGTAGTCCTCGATCACGCCGTCCGGCACCGCCACCCCGAAGTCCTTCTGGGCGCTCAGCACCGCCAGCCAAAGCTGCCGCTCGAGCACGATCTTGTGCTCCGGCGACCACAGCTCGGCCATCGTCAAACTCGCATACCGCGAGGCGAGCACGTTCGGGATCTGAGGCTTACTCGAAGTCGGCACGTACCCCATTGTCCCTCACCGCCCCCGACAGGCCGACGGCCCGGGCTCCTCGAGTCCGGGCCGTCACCGTCAACGGGCCAGCACTACGTTGCCATTCTTGTCGTACGCCTTCACCGTGCCACCGTTCCGGGCCTGCGGGTCGCCGTTCGCCCAGGAGAGCGCGTACCACCCGTCGACGACCTTGATGTCGTGCGTCCGCCCGTTCGGAGCGGTCAGCCGGATCCGGACGATGTTGGACGTCACCCGGCCAGAGTCCTTGTAGACCCAGCCGACGCAATTCGCGGTGCAGCCCCCGGCATCACCGCGGTGTCCGGCCTCGCCGAAGTACTGCAGCTTGTTCCGCGCGTACAGCGAGGTGCGGAAGATGGCCGGACCTGAGCCCACCGGCCAGCCGTTCTTCGGATCGAACTTGGGCCCGAGCTCACACAGCGCCACGTGCCGGCCGGACGGCGACAGCGCTACCAGAACGGTCCCCTGGCCCTTCAGGGTCTCCGTCGTGACGACATTCCAGTCGGACATGTCGTGCCAGAACAGCACCGAGCAGTTCCGCAGCTGGCCGGCCTTGTCGGCGGGCGTCGGGTCGTTGACCGCCTTCGCGATGACCGCGGCTGATGGCCGGGAGTCGCCGGGCACGGTGCACTCGTACGGACCAGGCGCCGGGTCTCCCGCCACTGCGTTGCCGACCGTCTCGCCGACCTTGAACGGGGGCGCGTAGTTGGCCAGTTCCCTGGTGACGCCGGTCCGGATACCACACCGCCGCTCGGCTTCCTTCTTCGTCATTTCGATGGCGGCGTCACCCCTCGGCACGCCTGGCACGGGGGTGAAGTCCGGCCCGGCGCTGGGCGTCGCGGAATTGCCGGCGATCGGATCACCGTCGCGACCAGCCTGGCCGATGTCCGGCACCAGGCTCGCGCCCACCACGGCGACGGCCACGGTGGCGGCCAGTCCCGCACTCCCCAGCACCCGGCGACGCTGGCGGCCGCGCCGGCCACGGGTGAGCAGTTGCTGCGAGTCGATCGGCGCGAGCGGGTCTTCGCCTGCCAGGCGTTGGAGTTCGGCGCCGAGCTCCTTGTCGTCGTACATCTGCGTCTCCTTCACGAGGTCCGGCCGATCGGCCGGGTCTGGGAAATGGCGTGACGGAGGGCGTCGAGCCCGCGAGCGGTCTGGCTCTTCACCGTGCCCTGCGAGCAGCCGAGGATCCCGGCGGTCTCCTCGATCGAGAGATCCTCGTAGTACCGCAGCACCACGCAGGCCCGCTGGCGCGGCCCCAGCGCGGCGAGGGCGGCGAGCAACTCACCGCGTGCGGCCTGGGCCACGGCCGGATCGCTGTGGACCGCGACCCGGTCCGGCAGTTGTTCGGTCGGCACCTCCCGGCGCCAGGGGCGCCGACCGTTGTCTATCGCCGCGTTGACGACCGTCCGGCGGGCGTAGGCGAGGACGTTGCCCCGCCGGTCCACCTTCTGCCAGGACAGGTACAGCTTGTAGAGCGCGTCCTGGACGATGTCGTCGGCGCGATGCCAGTCACCGCAGACGAGAAACGCCGTGCGCCGCAGCGTGCCACCCACCGCCTCGACGAACTCGACGTACTCCCGGTCTCGATCCGGCATCGCGCCTCCACTCTCCTCTGTCTCCCTCAATACGGAGACGGGCGCGACCGAGGTTGCATCGGGTCTTAGAACGGCATGTACGTGTCTACCACCTGGCCGGCGGCGTTGTAGGCGCGAACTTCGCTCGCTTCGCTGACGCCCTTGGGCAGCCAGACCCGCATCGCGTAGACGCCGTTGGTCACCGGGACCTCGGCCAGCTGCCGGTTGCCCGCTAGCAGCACGTACCGAACGGCGCCCTCGGCCGCGACACCGCCGCCACCCCAGAACGGGCGCCCGGCCTTGACCGCGCCCAGCGAGCGGATCGGCGTGCCGTCGATGGCACAACCGACCACGCCGTTGGGCGCGGAACCGACTCGTTGCCCCGAGGCCGGGCCGTACAACGTGCACACGTACGCGTTGGGGAAAGCGGTCGACTTCTCGCGGGTCGCGCCCTCGCCGTCCTGATCGCAGAGCAGCACGGCCTTGCGATCCGGCGAGATCAGCGTCGCGGTGAAACCACCTTGTCCGTCGCGCTGCCAGGCGAACTTCCAGCTCGAGAGCTCGAGCCAGGTGAGCATGCCGCAGGCGAATCGCGGCTCGGTCTTGGGCTCACCCTCGTAACCAGGCGTGGTCGTGCCCGGCACCGAGCAATAGGCCTCGCTGCCGTCGGTGAGCTTCATCCGCAGCAGGTCCGTGACGTACATCCCGAACTGCACCCCGGTGCTGTTGTCGATCGGCTCGCCCGGGTTCGGCTTGGCGCCCTGGTCGCCGTACTCCGCGCCCATCCGGATCTTGCAGCGGCGGACGCCCTCGGCATACGAGAGCTTCTTGAGTACGACGGCACCGGTAGCCGAGCTGATGCCCGTCGGCTTGGTCGACGGAGTGCCCGGCGGCGTGGTCGTAGGTTGCACGGGCACCGGCACGGACGGGGTGTCGGCAGGTGGCACCGGGCCGTCGGCCGAGAGGTGTGGCAGCTGGCTCGCACCGACAATCGCGGCTACGAGTACGGCGGCCGCGCCCACGGTTGCGACGGCCTGCCGGGTGCGGACCTTGTGGCGGCCACGACTGACCAGGGCGTTCGCGTCGAAGTCATCGCGGCCGGAATCGTCGGCCGCGGTATCGAACAGCTCGCGGATATCGGGGCTCATCTGCCGTCTCCCACCGGTTCGAGAGCGACCCCACCACGCTCGAGTGTTGTCCGCAGCAGCTCCAGGCCGCGCGAAGTCTGGCTCTTCACCGTGCCGGCGGTGACGCCGAGGATGCGGGCGGTCTCCTCCACCGACAGGTCGTCGAAATACCGCAGTACGACGCACGCGCGAGCCTTCGGCGGCAGCTCGCGCAGTCCCGCCATCACCACCGTGCGGGTGTCGAACGCGCCGACCGCGTCGTGGCCGTCGGGCAGTTCGGGGATCTCCCCCGAGGTACGGCCGAGTTTCGAGCTCTTCCGGCCCGCGTCGATCGCCACGTTCACGACGGTCCGCCGGGCATAACCGTGAACGCCTTCCGAGTTCGCCACTCGCGGCCAGGCGACGTACAACTTGAGCAGCGCGTCCTGGACCAGGTCCTCGGCGAGGCCCCAGTCGCCGCAGACCAGATAGGCCGTACGACGCAGGGACCGGCTCGCCGCGTTGACGAAGTCGACGTACGCGCTGTCATCACGGCGGGCCATCGCCACCTCCTGCGGTCTTCACACTCCTTAGGACGACGCCGACGGCCCGCAGGTTGGAATCCGCGCCGGACTACCCGGTCAGGACCGAGATGTAGGTGACCGCGCTGATCGGGACGCCCTTGCTGTCGAAGGCGGTGAGCGGGCCGATCTTGCCCGGGCGACCGCTGCGATCGGTCACGGCGAGCTCGAAGGCCACGGCGAACCAGCCGTCGGTCACCTCGATCGACTCCACCTTGGCACCCGTCTGGAGCTGCATCCGGGCGACCTGCGCGGACGTCCGGCCGGAGCCGTAGAACACCCAGGAGCTGCACGGCGACCGGGCTCCGGCGGCACAGCCTGAGCCGGCCTGGATGCCGAAGACCATGCCGGCCAGGGCGGAGGCCGCAAAAGTGCGAGGGTCCTTCATGGTCGACTGATTGACGAGGACGGACTCGATCGCCGGTCGCTCCGCCGGCTCGTTGAACACCGCTTCGCGAACGGCCGGCCCCCCGACCGTGCAGTGCGCCACGTATCGCTGCGACGGCGAGATGGCCACGGCCTGGGCGAGCGTGTTGGCGTCGACCTTGCGGGCGACCACCCTCCAGCCGGTCAGGTCATGCCAGAAAGAGGTCGAGCAGCGCCGCAGTAGCCCTGCGTCGTCGGTCGGCAAAGCGCTATCACGGGAAGCCACCGCGAGCTCGGCCGCCGGGGGGTCGTAGTCACCGGGCACGAGACAGGAGAAGGTCTGCATCTGCGAGTCGACGACGGTCTTCACCCGGCCGGGTTGCACCTGACCAACGACCTGGCTGGCATTCGAAGGTTTCCACATGGTGATGGTGCCGACATCGCGGCCGGAGATCGCGGTCCACTGCAGCCGGCAGCGGCGCAACGCCTCGGTCATCGAGACCGGCTCGAGCGCGGCATCCCCTGGCGCCGTACCGGCCAGGCGGGTCGACGCGGCCGCGGGCGGCTCCTGCCGGACGGCCAGATTCGGCAGGGTGGCCGCCGCCATCACGATCGCGGCCACGGCGGCGCCGGCCACGACCGCGGAGAAGACGCGGCGCCGGAGCAGCCCGCGCCGGCCGCGGGTCATCAGCGGCACGAGGGGAACCGGCTCGAACTCCTCGTCGTCGGCCATCTGCCGCAGCAGAGTGCGGATTTCGTCGTCGGTGTCGCTCACGATCTCCCTCCTGTCATCTGTTCGGTGCGATCGGTGTGGGCTGTAACTCTTGGGTCCGTTGGGCGATCAAGGTCTTTCGCAATGTCTCCAGTCCACGGGCGGTCTGGCTCTTCACCGTGCCGATCGAGCAACCGAGGATGTCGGCGGTCTCCTCGATCGTCAGGTCCTCGTAGTACCGCAGGGCAACGCAGGCCCGGCGGCGCGGTGGTAACGCCCGCAGCGCGCTGAGCAGCTCGTCGCGGACCGCATGCCGTCCGGTGCTGTCCTCGGACGGGCTTTCGGGCAGTTCGCCGACCACCCGCTCCCGTCGCCAGGGCCGCCGACCGGCATCGACCGCCGCGTTCACCACCGCGCGACGGGCATACGCCATCGGGTTCGAGGCCCGCTGAAACTTGGGCCACGACACGTACAACCGGTACAGCGCCTCCTGAACCGCATCCGCCGCGTGGTCCCGATCCGCGCACACCAGGAACGCCGTCCGCTGTAGCGCCACGGACGACACGGCCACGAACTCCGCGAACTCGCGGTCCCGGTCGGACGTCATCACCCCCCTCTCACCCTCCGTCGTACAAATGACGGGGGTCAGGGGGCGGAAGGTTGCTCCTTAGATGGAAATTTCTCCGCGAGCCGCTTTGAGGGCGATATCGGTACGGTGCTGGCTGCCCTTGATCCGGATCTGGCCGATTCCGGCGTAGGCCTGCCGGCGAGCGTCGTCCAGGTCCTTCCCGGTCGCCGAAACGGCCAGCACTCGACCTCCGGCGGTGACCACGTCGTCGCCTTCGACCGCCGTACCAGCGTGGAAGACCTGAACGCCGTCCGCCTCGGCCTGGGCGATACCCGTGATGACGTCCCCGCTGCGCGGCTTCTCCGGGTACTTCTTGGCGGCGATCACCACAGCCACGGACGAGCCGGCGCGCCAGCTCAGCGTGCAGTCGGCCAGCTTGCCCGTCGCCGCAGCCAGGAACACGCCACCGATGGGCGTCTTCAACAGCGGCAGCAACGCCTGCGTCTCGGGATCACCGAAGCGGCAGTTGAACTCGATCACCCGGATACCCCGCGAGGTCAGCGCGAGCCCGGCGTACAGCAGGCCGACGAACGGCGTACCGCGGCGGCGCAACTCGTCCACGGTCGGCTGGAGCACCTTCTCGGTGACCTCTTCGACCAGCTTCTCCGGGGCCCAGGGCAGCGGCGTATACGCGCCCATGCCACCCGTGTTCGGGCCCTCGTCGCCGTCGCCGAGCCGCTTGAAGTCCTGGGCCGGCTGCATCGGCAGCACCGTCAGGCCGTCGGAGATCGCGAACAACGACACCTCGGGGCCGTCCAGGAACTCCTCGATCAGCACCTGCTCGCAGGCGGCTGCGTGCGCAAGCGCCTCCTCGCGGTCGGACGTCACCACCACGCCCTTACCGGCGGCGAGCCCGTCGTCCTTCACCACGTACGGCGGACCGAACGCGTCGATCGCCTCGGCGGCCTGCGCGGGCGTCGTACAGACGTAGGCGCGACCGGTCGGCACGCTCGCGGCGGCCATCACGTCCTTCGCGAAGGCCTTCGAACCCTCGATCTGGGCGGCGTCCTTGGACGGCCCGAACACGGCGATCCCCGCATCGCGAAGCGGGTCGGCCAACCCGGCGACCAACGGCGCCTCGGGCCCGACCACGACCAGGTCCACGCCGAGCTCTTGGGCCAGCGCGACGACGGCCGCGTGATCCGCGACGTCGACCGGGCGGCACTCGATCGATTGGCCCGCCTCGGGCTTGAGGGCGGCGATACCGGGATTGCCCGGAGCCGCGACCACCTGCTCCACATTCGGGTCCTGGCTCAGTGCCCAGACCAGCGCGTGCTCACGACCACCCGTACCGATGACAAGAACCTTCACAGGCCAGGAGCCTATCGGTTCGCGAACCGGGCTAGTGCAAGACTGCGGCCTGACTGGAGGTAATGGATTGACTACACCACCACAAGCCCGTCGTCTGCCGACCCTTTCGGGGCTGACGTCGTGGCTTCTCCTGCTGCCCGCCTTGGTCGTGTTCGCGCTGTTCATCGTCTGGCCGCTGGGCAGGTCGGTGTATCTGTCGATGCACGGTTCGGACCTCTTCGGCCGGCCGGACGTCTTCGTCGGGCTCGAGCACTACCGCGACATGCTCGGCTCGGCCGACTTCCGGCACACCCTGCTGGTGACGCTGGCCTTCGTACTGCTGACCGTGATCCCGGGTGTGCTCGGCGCGCTCGCGATCGTGTTGCTGCTCGAACAGCAGATCAAGGGCATCCGGATCTTCCGGACCGCGTTCGCGCTGCCGTTCGCTTTTTCGGTCGCGAGCGCCTCGGTGATCTTCGCGACCATCTACAACCCGGCGATCGGTCTGGCCAACGGTTTGCTCGGCCAGTTCGGGGTCGACCGGATCGGCTGGCTGACGGACCCGTCCTGGGCGCTGCTGAGCGTTTCCATCACCACCGTCTGGATGAGCATCGGCTACAACGTGCTGGTGCTGTCGGCCGGTATCGGCGCCATCCCGACCGAGATCAACGAGGCCGCCACCCTGGACGGCGCGGGCGGTTGGCGCGCGGCCTGGCACATCACCATCCCGATGCTCGGCCCGCAACTGTTCTTCCTGGTCGTCATCTCGACGATCCACGCGCTGCAGGGCTTCGGCCAGATCAAGATCCTCACCCCTGAGGGCGGTCCGGAGCAGTCGACCAAAACGCTCGTCTACGCGATCTACCACTCGGCCTTCGCGAACAACGCGAGTGACTTCGGCTTCGCGTCCGCGCAGGCCATCGTGCTGCTGATCATCCTGCTGGCGTGTACCGCGATCCAGTTCGGCGTTCTGGAGAGGCGGGTGCATTACAAGTGAGGCATCTGACCTTTGGACGGCTTGTCACCTATGCCGTGCTCATTCTGGCCGCTCTGGCCGTGATCTTCCCGGTGTACTACGTGATCGCCGGTTCGATCATGTCGCCGGGCCAGATCTCGTCGTACCCGCCGGACTTGTTCCCGAGAGAGATCTTCACGGGCAACTACGAGGGCGCAACCTCCAGCACCGCCATTGGTCGGCAGTACCTGAACTCGATCCTGCAGACGTCAGTCATCACGTTGAGCCAGCTGGTCACCAGTGTGCTCGCGGCGTACGCCTTCGTCTTCATGAAGATGTGGGGCCGCGCTGCGATGTTCGGGCTGTTCCTGGCGACACTGATGGTGCCGTGGGAGTCGATCGTGCTGCCGAACTACCTGACGATCACCAGCTGGGAGCTCGGCGGTCAGCGCCTGACCGCGACGTACGCCGGCACGATGATCGCGCTGGTACTGCCGTTCCTGGCGAACGCCTTCGGGGTATTCCTGCTACGGCAGTCGTTCCTCCAGTTCCCGACGGAACTGCGTGACGCCGCGGTGATCGACGGCTGCGGGCACTGGCGGTTCATCCGGCGCATCCTGCTGCCACTGAGCAAGCCCGCACTGATGGCCGTAGGGCTGTACGTGTTCCTCTCGGCGTGGAACCAGTTCTTCTGGCCACTACTGATCGGCGACGACCCGAATCGGCGCACGTTGCAGATCGGGATCAGCCAGCTGAACGACGCGGAGGCGGCCGACCCGGGCCTGATCCTGGCCGGTGTCACTCTGTCGATCCTCCCGACCCTGGCCATTGTGATCTTCGGCCAGCGCTTCATCGTCCGTGGTCTCACCGCGGGCGCGATCCGATGAGTATCTGCTTCTTCAGAAAGGCTGTGCACATGCGATCAGTCGGACAACGGCGTACGACGACCGCGGCGGTGCTGCTGACGGCGGTGGCCCTGGTGGCCGCCGGCTGTGGTGGTGGCCCCGACGGCGACGGTGACGGCGCGGGTGCGCAGGACGCGCCCGGGGCCGACGCCCTGGCGAATGCCTCCGGCGTCACCAAGGTGACGTTCTGGCACGGCATGAAGGGTGCCAACGGTGAGGCCGTCGACAAGCTGGTGAAGGCCTTCAACACCAAGAACAGCGGCAAGATCGAGGTCCAGGCCGTCTACCAGGGCGACTACGACGACACGATCACGAAGTACAAGACGTCGGTGCAGCAGGGCAACACGCCCTCGGTCGTACAGATCTACGACATCGGCTCGCGCTTCATGATCGACTCGAAGCAGACGGTGCCGATCTACAAGTTCGCTGAAAGAGACAGCTACTCGCTGACGGACATCGAGCCGAACATCGCGAACTACTACTCCATCGACGGCAAGATGAACTCGATGCCGTTCAACACGTCGATGCCCTTGCTGTATATCAACAAAGAGGCCTTCACCAAGGCCGGGCTCGACCCGAACAAGCCGCCGGCCTCGCTCGACGAGATCATGGAGGCGTCGAAGAAGCTCACCATCAAGCAAGGTGGCAAGACCGTCCAGTACGGCTTCAACGCCGCCATCTACGGATGGTTCGTCGAGCAGCTGATCGCCCAGTCCGGGACGACCTACTGCGACAACGAGAACGGCCGCAAGGACCTCGCCACCAAGGTGCAGTTCGATGAGGACCCGGGCGTCAAGGTCGCCACCTGGTACCAGCAGATGATCAAGCTCGGCTACATGCCGAACACCGGTAAGAAGACCGATGACGCGCAGGCCGTCTTCAAGTCCGGCACCTCGGCGATGCACCTGGAGTCGACCGGTTCGCTGCGTGGTTACCTCGAAGCCGCGAAGGGCAAGTTCACCCTCGCCACCGCGCCGTTCCCGAAGCTCAGCTCGACCGACACCGGCGGCCCGATCATCGGTGGTGCCTCGCTCTGGGTCAACGGCTCCGGCCACAGTGACGCCGAGAAGCGCGCCGCCTGGGAGTTCGTGAAGTTCGCCGCGACCCCCGAGCAGCAGGCCACCTGGCACACCGGCACGGGCTACTTCCCGATCAACAGCAAGGCCCTCGACCTCCCCGAGGACAAGGCCTGGGTTGCCCAGTACCCGCAGTTCACCACCGCCATCACCCAGCTGCACAACACCAAGCCCTCGACCCCGTCGGCCGGCTGCATCCTCGGCGTAATGCCCCAGGCCCGCAAGGCCGCCGAAGACGGTCTCGAAAAAGCCGTCCTCGGCACCGACCCGAAACAGGCCATGACCGACGCCGCCAAGGCCATCCAACCCGAAATCGAAAAATACAACTCCACCGTCAAGAAGTAATTCCGTTCATCGGACCCTTCTGACCACCAACGTCCGGAGAACCCCGCACCTGGGGTTCTCCGGACGTTTCTGTTGTGGAACGGCCGACGAGCGCAGGTCGCAGGGAACCAGTACGCCCGCCGACCGGCTTGAAGAAGCCTTCGGCCCGGGACGGTGTGAGGTGTTCCGGGATCACCGGGCCAGGGGCTTCAGCTATGGAGACGGGATCGGCGCCACTGCGTGAGGAGCGCGTCGGGCGGAGGAGTCCGATCCCGTCCGATCAGTGCGGACTTCAGGAACGACGAGGCGGCAGCGGCTCATTCGTTACGCGGAGCCCGGCGAATCGGCGACGCATAGCGGCTTCGTAGCGCGCTGCTATGACAGGTGGAGCGACGTAGACCGCGATCTGGTGGCTGCCGAACCACACCTGCACCCGATGCCGTGGTTCCGCTAGCTCAGTTCCGGCGGTCATGATCGGTCACCCAGATCGCGGATGAGGTCGCGCACCATGACGACGTACAGCGCTGTTGTGCCCAGGGTCAGAAGCCACATGGAATCACTCACAGCCTCAACTTCCTTCGGTCGATGGATGGTCTCTCAGCGGAGTGAGATCAAAGCTATGCGTAACCACTAGTCGAGTGAAGGAAATTTCTCGAAATTTCTCTCAACCCCTTGACTGAGTCAACACAGAGAGCCGAGCATTGGCGTCACAGTCACCTCTTCGAGGGAGAACCCCGATGCACCAGCCGAAGCGCCTCACCCACCTCGGCACCCCCGACACCGGCAAGGACGGCAGCCCGTCGTTCTACGCCACCGACGACGGCCGATACATCGTCCAGGGCTACAAACTCACCAGCGCCGAGGCCCGAGCACAGCTGGTGAACTTTCCCGACGGCGAGGATGCCGTGATCATCACCCGCGATCTCGCCGACATGATCGTGGCCCAGCACACCGGCACCGCACAGTGACGTCAGCTACTACGGACACCTTCGTCACCGGTCCCGACTTCGTCCGTTTCGCCCGCAGCTACCAGCACACCGCTTTCCGCCTGGAAGTGCGCGACAACTACGCCGACACCGAGGAAGCCGTCCACGTGCGCCGATTCCTGAACAGCGAACCGGACGACGACTCGTGGATGGAGGACTGGCTCGGCATGATCCTGCGGCGCACGCTGGAGGGACAGCACATCGAGCGTGTCCGCGTCGTGTCTGAACCATGGTCGGACTACACCCGATTCGGTCTACACCTCTCGCGGCTCAACACCGCCGCTGGTGAAGATATCCGCTATCTGGAGCGCGGACGCGCAGACGAGCTAGGCCTCCCGAAATACGACTACTGGCTGATCGACGCCCATAAGATGTGCATCCTGCGGCACGACGAGAACGACGTTCTGTTGGGCGCGGAAGTCATCACCGATCCGGCGACAGTTGTCGAGCATTGCCACTACCGAGAGATCGCTCGGCACTACGCAACACCGCGAGCCGACTACATCAACAAGTAAGTGAGTGTGGGTGTCCAGCTTCCAGCGAGCGCGTGAGGCGCTCGGTTATCGCCTTCGTGAGATGAGGCTGGACGCCCACCTCAACGGCCGCGAACTGGCGAAGGCCGCCAAATGGGCGCCGTCAAAGGTGTCCAAGCTCGAAGCAGGCCGACAGACTCCTTCTGACAGCGACCTGAAGAACTGGGCCCGCATCTGTGGGCAACCTGCAGCCGTTCCCGAGCTTGTCGCATCGTTGCGGTCCTTGGAGCAGCAGTACGTCGAGTTCCGGCGGATGTTCCGCACTGGCCTGCCATCGAGGCAGCGCTCGATCGGCGAAATCGAAGCCAAGACCGAGCTGACGCGGAATTTCGAACCCTGCTTCGTGCCCGGCCTTCTCCAGACCGCCGAGTACGCGCGCTATCGCTTCACCGAGGGCGATGCCGGCGACACCGAACGAGGTGTCCCCAAGGATGAAGCCGAAGTGGACGAAGCGATTGCGGCACGGATGGAACGGCAGCAGGTCCTGCACCGTGGCGACAAGAAGTTCCACTTCGTGATGACCGAAGCCGTCCTGCGCTACCTCGTCTGCCCGCCGGACGTGATGACCGCACAGCTCGGCCATCTCATCTCCATGACGACCCTGCCGGCGATCCGGATCGGGATCATCCCATTCGATGCGCCTTTGCCGGTCGGCCCGATCCACGGCTTCTACCTCTACGACAAAGAACTCGTATTGGTCGAACTCTTCACCGCCGTACTCAACGTCACCCAAGCCGACGAGATCGGCGCCTATGAACGAGTCTTCGGCCACCTCGCCGAGGCTGCGGTCTATGGCGCTGATGCCAGGAAGGTACTAACGCAAGTACTAGACGCACCACACATCTCGTAATTTCTCCTACCACAAGAATCGAGAGCCCCTGCGTGACTGACCGTCCGTACGTCCTGCTCTCTGTCGCAGCCTCCATCGACGGATACATCGACGACACCACCGATCAGCGACTGCTGCTGTCCAATGACGAGGACTTCGACCGGGTCGACGACGTTCGTGCGAGCGTCGACGCCATCCTCGTGGGTGCGAACACCATCCGCCAAGACAATCCCCGCCTACTGGTCCGGTCACAGGATCGGCGCGATCGTCGCGTTGCGGCCGGCCTCGTCGAATCTCCGATCAAGGTCACGATCAGCGCCAGCGGCGACCTCGAGCCGGCGTCGAAGTTCTTCACCGAAGGCGATATCGACAAGGTCGTCTACGTGCCAACATCCTCCCTTCAGAAGGCGGCGGAGACCGTCGGTGAGGTCGCTGCGGTCGTGGATGCCGGCGAGCCACTCGACCTCGGTCTCGTGCTGGATGACCTGGCAAAGCGCGGCGTACGTCGGCTCATGGTCGAGGGCGGTACAACAATGCACACCCAGTTCCTGTCCGCTGGCCTGGTAGACGAGATCCATCTGGTCGTCGCACCATTCTTCGTCGGTGACAGAAGTGCTCCCGCGTTCGTCGGCCCAGGCACCTTTCCTCAGAACTCCGCAAACCGGATGGAGCTGGTCGAGGTGCAACAGATCGGTGACGTGGTTCTCCTCCGATACCTGCCGAGATCGGCCACCAATGACTGACCACGACGACCTGTATTGGCTCCGCGAGGCGATCGAGCTCTCGCGCTCCTGTCCTCCGTCGGCCACAGCATTCTCCGTCGGAGCAATCATCGTCGGAGCCAACGGAGAGGTGATATCGACCGGCTATTCCCGTGAGGGAGATCCGCACGATCACGCGGAAGAGATTGCGATCAGCAAGGTGCCCGCCGACGATCCCCGTCTCGGCGCCGCGACGATCTACAGCACCCTCGAACCTTGCAGCAAGAGAGCGTCAAGACCCCGCACGTGCACCGAGCTGATCATCTCGGCGGGGATCGGTCGCGTCGTCCTCGCCTGGCGCGAACCCGCGATCTTCGTCGACTGCGAGGGTGTGGAACTACTGCAAGCCGCCGGCCTCGAGGTCGTCGAGCTCCCTGAACTCGCCGACGAGGTCAAGGAAGTCAACGCCCCACTGCTCAAGAACTCCTGAGCTATCGAGCATCGCCGCTACCGGGAGGTCGCTCCATGGAACAGCAGGCGGATGCTGGACGCACCGGACGACTCGTAGCGGGCCGCGGAGACGAGCCTTCGTCCACGACGCACCGTTGGTGTTGACGGTGGGGGTGGGGGAAACGATGCTCGTTGGACGACTCTTGGGGGAGGACCGTATGGCGGAGGTCAAGAACGTTCGCGATCTTGTTGCCGCCCTCGCGAAGACGGCCGTGACGACTGTGCTCACCGGGCCTGTCGGGGGTGTGGGTGTTGCGGCGAGTACGGCGATCGAGACGGTGGCGGCGCGCTTTCCGAAGCGGGCGGTTTCGCCGTACGAACGCGCCGTGTCCCAGGTAAGCGCCTCGCTCGAGGCATGGGCGCTCGGCGAGCGGATCCCGGCGGAGGACCTGCGGGTCGGGCTGATCGCGGCTGCCGACGCGCTTGCCACCTATGGGCTGAGCATTCGCGGCATCGTGCGCGAGGACATGGACGGCGATCGGGCCGCGGCGGTCGTACTGAAGAGCGCGAGCTTGAACACGTTGAGCGAGGCCGAGGAACAGGTCTGCCGACAAGCCGTCATACGGGTCTACCGCTTGCTAGTCGCGGACCAGGCACTTCTACCCGGTCTAGACGTCGCATTCCGGCAAGAGGTGTTGGCACGGCTAGACGGCGACCCTGCTGGCGAGGGCGACACCACGCCCGTCGTACAACTGCTGACCCTTCAAACGCCAACGTGGACCCCGGTGCTACATCCGCCTAGTGCCCTGTTGCGGGCGGCGTACCGGGTTGTGCCCTTCCACGGACGCGAGTCCGAGCTAGACGAGCTCAACCGCTGGCGCCGTTCCGATGAACCGCTGCAGGTCCGGCTGGTCACGGGACCGGGTGGGATGGGCAAGACGCGGCTACTCATCGAGGCGTCACTTCAAGCCCGGTTGGAGAGCTGGTACGCCGGTTTCCTGGTCGCGCCGAACGGGCGACCCGAGAGCTGGCCTATCGATCTCGCTCGACGGCAGGGTGATCTGCTCGTCGTCATCGACTATGCCGAGACCCGCCGCCAGGACGTGGTCGACCTGCTCGCCGAAGCGGTGAAAGGGCGGCAAGGCCGTGTCCGGTTGGTGCTACTCGCCCGCGCTCGCGGCGAGTGGTGGGACGAGATCTGCCGTACGCACGGCACGGTCGGAGACCTGCTCACCGGCCCAGCCACCACCGTCAACCGACTCGGCCCGTTGGTGCCGCAGCCGGCCGATCGGCCGGAAGTCGTGGCAGCGGCCGCACAACGCTTCGCGGAACTGGTCGGGACCGAGCCGACGCCAACGGACCAGTCATTCGCGGCCGCTGATTTCGAGCGAGTGCTCTTCCTTCACCTGGCGGCGTTGCAGGCCGCGATGGGCGGCGGCGACGAGTCGGCTCAGGGCCTGCTCGACGCCGCGCTTCGGCGCGAGCAGGCGTTGTGGGACGACGGCGCCCGGGCCATCAGCGTGCCCTGGCTCATCGGCCGTCCGCTGCGCCAAGCCGCCGCGCTAGTGACGCTCGCGGGGCAGGTGTCGACGTCAACGCAAGCAGTCGAGCTGCTGCGGAATTGCCCATTGCTGGCCGATCAGCCCAACGCCGTACTGGACGATGTCGCAGAGCTCTTCCACCGGCTATACCCGGGTCCGAATTGGCTCGAAGGGGTCCAGCCCGATCTCGTCGGTGAACATCTCGTCGCCCAGGCGCTGGCCGACGATCCCGGACTACTGGCCATCTTCGATGCAGTTCACTAAGGAACAGACGAGTCACGCGCTGACCGTGCTGACGCGACTCGCCCAACGGGACCCCACCCACAAGCCCGCAGTTGCGGAGGCCGTACGACGTGGTCTGCCTGCGTCCCTGCAACCCGCGATCCGGGCGGCCGTGGAAACCGGGCAGCCGATGGCCGACGTACTGGCGGAGCTGGTTCCCGGCCTCGACGTGGATGGGCTCCGGATCGCGCAGGCGTTGCTGCCGCCCGACAGCGTCGCACTTCGGTTCTTCGCCGACGCGCTCTTCGAGCGGCTCGTCGGCGTGGCTCCAACGCTCGAGACTGAAGACGCCGCCGCCAACGTCGGCCTGCTGACCAAGCGGGCCGAGGCTCTGCTGGAGGTCGGCGCTCCGCAACAAGCGCTCCCGATCGCACAAGAGGCCGTCGCCCTTGCCCTGGAAGACCCGACTCTTACGCACGAGGTCGCCCAGCGTGTGCCCGAGGCCTTGCGAGTGCTGTCGCGTTGCCAGGCCCAGAACGGCGACCACGACGCAGCCGTCGCCACCGCCCGCGACCTCCTCCATGCCGAGCTCTTCACCCACCTCCAAACGCCTTGCGTACAAGTCGCGAGAGCGCACGTGGTGCTGGGCGAACGCCTTGCGCGGGCGGGCAGATCGACGGAGGCCCGAGCCGAGTTCGAGGTAGCGCGCGAGCAGTTCGAGGCTCTGCGCGAAGACCCACTTTGGTACGTGCGAGACACCGGCATGCGTATAGCGCTATCCACCGAGGACGCGCTCCTGGTGGCGACCTACGCGGCGGCCGGCCGCCTCACAGAACTCGGAGCCCAGCCGGATGAACCCGTCGGTTATGCCAACCCCGCACTCGATCCGGACAGCCTCCGCCTGCCGCTGCTGACCACCCGGATGTACCTGGCCGACCTCCTCGAAGACGACGGCCTCGCCATCACCGAGCTCACCGAGTTGGCCGAACTCAGCCAGGAGCTCGTCGACACCGACCCGGACCGCTTTCTCCAGTTGCACTCTGCCGTGCTCAACAGACTGGCCAGGCGTTCACGACACTTCGAGTCGGGAGAGCAGTTCCTGCAACGAGCTCGATCGGCTGCCGACACCATGGGCTCGTTGTCGTCCATGTCCGGCGGCGCGTTCGTCACGGAGAAGGCCGCAGCCCTACTGATCCGGGCGGCCGCCGTGGAGGTCGGCAACGTCCCCATCCGCGAACTCCTCGATTCGCTGCGAGAGATCGTCGACCTCTACCGAACCGCGCGCGTTCCCGAGACGCAGCTCGCCGGCTCACCCCTGTTGACCGCCGTGACGCAGAACCTGCTCGAGTGGGCGCGATTCACTGAGCAGGCGCAGGACGGCGTGGAGGCCGCCCGGCTCGCGAAGGATGTCGTCGAGGCCGGCCGGCTCTTGCACACGCTCGACCCGACGGCCTGCTTCACCCTGCTCGAGGCGCTGCTCACGCGAGCCCGTCTCGAGGAACGGGCCGGGCATACCGAGGAGTCCGTGGCGTGCTTAGCCGAGGCCCGGATCCACTTGCCGCACCTGACCGACGAGGAGCAGCGCTTCGTCATGGCCGGCGCGATCTGCAACAACCTCGGCTGGCGGTACCGCAGTCTGGGCCGCACCGCCGAGGCGCTGGAGGTGGCCGAGGC
Source organism: Kribbella sp. NBC_01245 (assembly GCF_036226525.1). NCBI lineage: Bacteria > Bacillati > Actinomycetota > Actinomycetes > Propionibacteriales > Kribbellaceae > Kribbella > Kribbella sp. NBC_01245. The sequence goes on along the minus strand of NZ_CP108487.1, from coordinate 6,266,075 downwards.
AGGCCTGGACGCCTTGGGACCGGCGGTCGCGAGCCGGGTCGGGTCAGACGTCAAGTCCTGGCAACTCGCGGCGTCCCTGATCGTCCTCGTCAACACGGTCGGCCCCGCCAACGTCGTACGTCGTAGAGGCGACCTGGTGATCGCGGTCCTGGCCGCGGCACCCGTGCCGACACAAGGTGCCGACATCGAACGAAACCTGCCCCGGCTGGGCTTATCCGTCGCGATCGACCGGATCATCCAAGGCGACGCGAATGGCCGAGATGCCGCCCTGCGAGCTCTCGGTCAGGCCATGACCCGGCCTGGGTTGTCCCGAGACGTGGTCCATTCGTGCGCACAACTCGGGTACGACGCTCTGTGCCGGGTGGTCGATGCCGGCCAGGTCGACGACGCGGCGGCCATCTATCGCCTCCTCGTCGCGCTGACCGGTGATCGTACGGACGTCGGCACCTTCCTGGAACAAGCGAAAGCCGCCACCGAACTCGTCCAGGCCTACCTCACGGTGAACCGGCGCGTGGAAGCCGCCAAGGTGATCCGCGACGCGATGCCGATCCTCCGCTCCCCCGAGTACCTCGCGGCCCGGGTCCGCGACCTGGGCCAATCGCCGGAGGACTTCCTCGCCTCTCTCGACAACTTCCTGGCCAGCGTCCCGCCGTACTGACGAAAACTGTCCCCGGCGGCGTTTAAGCTCCCGGGAAAGCACGTCGATCCCCTGAGGAGTTGCCATGCCGGACCTCACTACTCGTACGCTCGGCGTGCCGGGTGCCACTTTGACGTACGACGTCCGCGGCGATCTCGCCGATCGCGAGCAGCCGGTGTTGCTGCTGATCGGTTCGCCGATGGGCGCGAGCGGTTTCCCGACGCTGGCGTCTGCTTTTACCGACCGGACGGTGGTGACGTACGACCCGCGCGGGGTGGAACGCAGCGTGCGCTCGGACGGCGCCGGCGAGTTGTCGCCGGACGACCACGCCGCCGACCTGGTGGCCCTGATCGAGGCGCTCGACGCCGGGCCGGTCGACCTCTTCGCGAGCAGTGGCGGCGCGGTGAACGCGTTGGCCCTGATGGCTCAGCGGCCCGACTTGGTCAAGACCCTGATCGCGCACGAGCCGCCGCTGGCCGGGCTGCTGCCGGACCGGGAGAACGCGCTCGCCGCATGCGAGGACATCTACCAGACGTACCAGCGTGATGGGATGGGCCCGGCGATGGCCAAGTTCATCACGATCGTCGGTTTCCAGGGCGAGTTCCCGGCCGATTACACGTCGCGGCCCGCGCCGGATCCCGCGCAGTTCGGCCTGCCGAGCGAGGACGATGGCTCGCGCGACGACGCGCTGCTCGGGCAGAACCTGCGCGGCTGTACGTCGTACCAGCCGGACTTCGACGCCCTCGCCAAGGCTTCGGACCGGATCGTCATCGGCGTCGGCGAGGAATCCGCGAACGAGCTCGCCCATCGGGGCGGGGAAGCGGTCGCCGAGCGGCTCGGCACCACGCCGGTGACGTTCCCGAGCAACCACGGCGGATTCCTCGGCGACGAGTACGGGATGCCCGGCAAACCGGTCGAGTTCGCCGCCACGCTGCGTGAGGTGCTGGCCTCCCGGTGATCCGCCGGGGTGATCTGGTTAGCTGGGGGCATGACTGAAAAGCCTGAGATCGACTTCCCGGAAGGCGAGCCGCCGACCGAACTGGAGATCACCGACATCACCGTGGGCGACGGCGCCGAGGCGACCGCCGGGTCGCGGATCAACGCACACTACGTGGGCGTGGCCCACTCCACCGGCGAGGAGTTCGACGCCTCGTACAACCGGGGCGCGCCGCTGGCCTTCCAGCTCGGCGTCGGCCAGGTCATCCAGGGCTGGGACACCGGTATCCAGGGCATGCGGGTCGGCGGCCGGCGCAAGCTGGTCATCCCGCCGCACCTGGCGTACGGCGACCGTGGCGCGGGTGGCGCGATCAAGCCCGGCGAGACGCTGATCTTCGTCGTCGACCTGGTCTCGGTGGCCTGACCTCGTTCCTCCTTCTCGATCGGCCGCGCCTCTTAGTGGTGCGGCCGATCGAGTAGCACTACTCATGCCTCCGCCCGGCGAATCCGGCTGAATGGACGCATGACGACGATGACGCTGCCGTTGACGGATGCCAGGCCCCGCTGGGCGATGATCGCCTCGATCACCGCGAAGCTGCTGCTGGCCGGATTGTTGCTCTCAGCCCTCATCTGGCCAGACCTGAGCGGCATCAAAGGCAAAGCCTCCACCGCCCGCCTGATCGTCTACCCGCTGGGCGCGATGGCCCTCCCCATCATCTGGTACGCCGTCCGCCGCCTCCGCTCGCACACCGCCCGCAATGCGTCGTACGACGGCCTCGGGGCGCGGGCCTTCCCGTGGGTCGCGGATCTGCTGCTCACCCTGCCGTGGTTGGTCGACCTGGCCGGTAACCGCCTCGACCTCTTCGACACCGTCGGCTGGTGGGACGACGCGATGCACTTCGTCCTCTGGGGTTTCCTCACCGCCGGCGTACTGGTCGCCTTCCCGCTCCGCAACGCCTCCCGCGGTCTGACCACCATGGTCGCCCTCGGCTTCGGCACCACCGCCGCCCTCGTCTGGGAACTCGGCGAATTCGTCGCCTTCGTTCGCCACTCCCCCGAACTCCAAACCGCCTACACCGACACCCTCGGCGACCTGGCCTTCGGCACCCTAGGCGCCCTCCTAGCCGGCCTCACCGTCGCCCAGTTGAACCGCCCGAAGAATCCCTAGCCTGCCCCGATTTGCCCTGTGGATAAAGGAGTTTCAGCGGTTCCGACGATCTACGCTTGTCGCAATTATGCCTGCCCATGTTTTCGTCGACGAGAGCAAGACTCGAGGCCTATTGGTCGCAGCGGCCGAATGTGAGGCCACCTCCGTCAACACCTACCGCCGAGCAATGGCTCAGCTGCTACTACCGCGGCAGCGCCGTATCCACTTCACGAAGGAATCAACACCCCGACAGCGTAAGATCCTCGATGTCCTGGCGGAATTCGACCTGACAGTAAGGCTCTACAGAGCAGACCGCGACAACGCAGTTGGACGACGTGCGTGCCTCGAAGCGGTCGTTGCTGATATCGCGAATACCGCAGAGCGGTTGGTAGTCGAGCGTGACGAGAGCACTGTCGACTTCGATCGCCAGACCCTCTTCGCAGCGGCGCGCAAGCACGGATGCACGGACACACTGCAATACGAACTGCTGGCACCGCGGTTGGACCCAATGCTCTGGATCCCGGACGCAATTGCGTGGGCGTGGGCCAAGGGGGGCGACTGGCGCCACTCCGTGGCGACGTACTGCTGCCTAAAAGAGGTCTAGACGCGCGAAACCCGGCTCGCCAACCGTCCGGATGACTGCCGGGTCCACTTCCCTGGGGCTACTGCCCCGGACACACTCAGTATACGACCTCCCAGACGATTCGCAAACGGGGTTACTCGCGCGGGTCGTTGCCGTACATGGCGGCTATGGGTGGGAGGAAGGCGGCGACGGCGCTCATGGCGATGGCGGCGGTTACGGAGAAGTGGCGGACTAGGAGCCAGGCCGTCGCGATCAGGATGAAGCACGTGCCCATGAGGATGACGTAGCCGATGCGACGCTGCCGCGGTGTCCTTCGGGCCATACCCCCAGTGTGCGTCAGCGATCAGGCGGCGTCGTGGAATACCAGGCCAAGCGTGTGACGAAGGCCGGCGCGAACCGTGCTGACACCGTGGCGTACCGGTGCCGCCGACCAGCCTCGCGCGGACTCCACCGGGCGGTCTCGCGTCGTGAAGATCAGCCCCTGACCCTGTGGCAGCAGCGTCACCGTGCCGCGAGACTGTGCCCGCGGCCGCTGCTCCACCAGCAGGAACTCGCCGCCGGCATGGTCCACACCGGGCCGGTCCAGACCGATCACCACCTGCAGCGGAAACACCAGATCGCCGTACAGATCGCGATGAAGCGCGTTCCAGTCACCCGCCTGGTACTTGAGCAGGATCGGCGTCGGCCGGGTCTGGCCGGCGCGATGGCAGTCGTCGAGCCACTCGGCCAACGTGTCCGGCCAAGGCGCGGGCCGTCCCAGCCGATCCGCCCACTCGCGCGCGATCGGCAGCAGATGCGGATAGAACGCCTCCCGGAGTTCGGCGACCAGTTCGGGAAGCGGGTGGTCGAAGTACCGGTACTGGCCCGACCCGAACCGGTAGCGCTGCATGTCGATCGTCGCCCGGAACCGCTCAACCTCGTCGTACAGCTCGGAGATCTCACCGCATTGCGCCGGCGTGAGCAATGGTGGCGTCAAGGCGCATCCGACCGAGTCGAGTTCTGCCGTCAGCTGTTTCCAGTCGAAGTCCATACCGGTAGAACGCGTCCAGCCGCGATGGTGTGAGGGCTAGATGATCCCAACGTACGTGAGGGCGAACGTGGCGCACGGGCAGAGGAAGAGGAAGGCGAGGACGATGACGCCCTTGAAGGTCTGACCAGGGCCGATCAGCCGTCGGTACGCCGCGACGAGCACCGGAACCATCACGACTTCCAGGACGAGCATGCTGCGCGGGATGATCGTGTCCGTGGCTGCCAGTACGACGGACAACCCGGCGGCCGCGATCCACGCCGCGAACCCCAGCCGGTACGTCGTGCTCGCGCCAAGCCGAACCGCGATCGTCCGATACCGGGCGGCCCGATCCGCTTCGAGGTCGGCCAGCGTGGTCGGCAGATAGAGGCCGACGGCAACCAATGTGCCCTGCAACGCCATCAACCAAGGGAATCCACTGAGGTCAGACGTCACCGCCGCCCAGCCCGCGAGCGGCCCGAAGGTGCCCAGGGCAAGGGAATTCACGGCAACGTCGAATCCGGCCCGCGTCTTCAGGCGCACAGGCGGGACGCTGTAGGCATAACCGAGTACGACGGCGAGCAGCACCCCGAGCGCGAAGACCGCTCCGACCGCGAGCCCGGCCGCCAGCGAAGCGATTCCGGCGATCGCCGCTATCCACTTGGCCGTCCGGACCGAGACGCGTCCATCGAGCAGTGGGGACTTCGACTTCCTCGGGTTCAGGAGATCGCCCGGCAGGTCGTACGCATCGTTGATCGCGAGCACCGACAACCAGAGCATCGGCCCCATCACCAGGGCTCCGACAAGCAGCCGCGGCCAGTCCTGGGGCACCGGGATCAGCCGGTGCGTGGCGAGCAGAACCCCAACGTAGTAAGGGACTACCGACACTGCCCAGAACGCCGGCCGCCCGACCGCCAGCACATCCCGGATCCGGGTACGTTGTCGAATGGCGAGCGCACGATCAGCTGAACGTAGTACGGTCTGTCGGCCTGGCTCCACCGTTGTGGTCACATCACCACAGTGCTCCCGGCGCGGCCGCCCGCACCTCCCTCTCCCGAGTGAGTCCCCTCACTCCTGGGAGTTCTCAGGCGTGAAGTGTGAGCAAGGGAACCTACTGATCCTGAGGCCGGCAGACGCCGTTGGCCAAAGCGCTAGCCGCCAGGGCGCTAGCGGCAGTGCTGTTCGGCAGAGTGCCCGTAGCGATAGATGGACGGATGTCGTCCGGCGAGTGGGAATCGGGCGAGGAGGTATGGCGGCCGATCGGAACGACCATCGGCGTACCGGCGACCGGGTCGGGCACGATCTTGACCGCGAGGTTGAAGACGTCCTCGACAACCGCCTCGGTAATGACCTCGGCCGGCCGTCCCTCGACCACGATGTCGCCCTTCTTCATCGCGATCAGGTGATCGGCGTACCGGCAGGCCTGGTTGAGATCGTGCAGCACCAACACGATGGTTCGCCCGTCACGGCGATTCAGATCGACCAGCAGATCGAGCACCTCGAACTGATGCGTCAGGTCAAGGAACGTTGTCGGCTCGTCCAGCAACAGGATGCCGGTCTCCTGCGCGAGCGCCATCGCGATCCAAACCCGCTGCCTCTGACCGCCGGACAACTCGTCGATCGGACGATCGGCCAGATCCAGCACGTTGGTCGCCGTCATCGCGCCCGCGACGGCCTCGTCGTCCGCGCGGCTCCACTGCCGGACCCAGCTCTGCCGGGGATAACGCCCGCGACCAACGAGGTCCGCGACGGTGATGCCCTCCGGCGCACTCGGCGACTGCGGCAACAACCCGAGCTTGGTCGCGACCTCGCGAGTCGGGATCTGCTGGATGTCCTTGCCGTCGAGGTGGACCGTGCCCGCCTTGGCCTTGAGCAGTCGCGCGAGCGTTCGCAGCAGCGTCGACTTGCCGCAGGCGTTCGCGCCGACGATGACGGTGATCTTGCCGGCCGGGATCTCGACCGACAGGTTCTCGATGATCTCCCGCTGGTCGTACGCGACCTTCAGCCCCGTCGCCGACAGAGTGTGCTCTTCGGACATTCGACTATCCTCCACGACCCACTCGATTGACTCTAGCCAGCAGGAACAGCAGGTACGGCGCACCGACCACGCCCGTGATCACGCCCACCGGCATCGGCGTATCCCCGATCAGGTGCTGGCCGACAAAATCGGACACGCTCACCACCAACGCCCCGACCAACGCCGCAGGAATCACAGAAGGCCCGGGCGAACGGCAAAGCCAGCGCGCGATCGGCGGCGCCACGAACGCGACGAACCCGATCGGTCCAGCGGCAGCCGTCGCGATCGCCGCGAGAGCCACGCCCACCAGGATGACCGCGAGCCGGGACTTCTCCACCGGCAAGCCCAGACCGGCGGCCGTGTCATCCCCGAGCTGCAGCACGCGCAAGCGCCGTACCAGGATCGACAGCAAAGGCACGAGCACCACCAACGCCAGCGAGAGCGAGCGCACATGCGTCCAATCGCGCGCGTTGAGGCTGCCGGTGATCCAGAGCAGGGCCTGCTGCGCAACCTCAACCTTCGAGCGAGTCAGCAGGTACGACGTGGCGCTGACCGCGACCGAGCCGACGCCGATACCGACCAGGACCAGCCGGTACGACGAAACGCCCTGGCGCCACGCCAAGACGTAAATGCCGAGCGCGGTGAGGATCGCGCCGACCAGGGCGAATCCGGAGACCGCCCAGCCCGTCACGCCGACGATGAGGATCGCGAACACGGCCGAGACACTCGCGCCGGCGGTGATACCGATGATGTCCGGACTGGCCAACGGGTTGCGCGCGATGCTCTGGAAGACCGCGCCGGACATGCCGAGGGCGGCGCCGACGAGCAGACCCGTGAGCGCACGCGGCAGCCGAAGCCGGTTGATGATGAACTCGGTCGCGCGGTCGCCCTGGCCGAAGATCGACGGCACCACCTTCGACACCGGCACCGGGAAGTCCCCGACCGACAGCGAGACGCAGAACACCACGAACACGAGCGCGGCCAGGATCGACCCGACGAGCAATCCGCGCACGCGGGCGATCCGGCGGGAGCGCGCGATGACCTGGTACGCCGTACCGGACCCGGCGGTGAGTTGTGCGGCCATCAGAGCTCGGCCAGCTTCCGGCGACGGACCAGCGCGATGAAGAACGGCGCCCCGATCACGGCCGTGGTGATGCCGACCTGGAGCTCGGTCGGCTGGGCGATGACCCGGCCGACGACGTCCGCGCCGAGCAGCAGGATCGGCCCGAGCAGCATCGAGTACGGCAGGATCCAGCGATAGTCCGGCCCGGTGATCAGGCGCGCGATGTGCGGAATGGTCAAGCCGATGAAGCCGATCGGCCCGGCCGCCGCGGTCGCCGCGCCACAGAGCAGCACCACGGTGAGTGCGGTGAAGGCCCGGGCCATACCGACGCGCTGACCGAGCGAGCGGGCGACGTCATCACCGAGGGAGAGCGCGTTCAGCACCCGGCCGGTGATCAGCGCGAGCGGGATACCGACCAGGATGAACGGCGCCACCTGGGCCGCGATCGCGTAGTCGCGATTGGACAGCGAGCCGACCTGCCAGAACCGGAACTGGTCGAACGTCTGCACGTCGCCGATCAGCATCGCCGTCGTGAGCGACCCGAACATCGCGGTCAGCGCAGCGCCGGCGAGCGCGAGTTTGACCGGCGTCGCGCCCTCGCGGCCGAGCGAACCGAGCAGGTAGACCGCCACCGCGGCGACGGCCGCGCCGAGAAAGGCCAGCCAGACATAGGACTTCAGGCTGGTCAGACCGAAGAAGTAGATGCCGATGACAACAAAGAGCGCGGCACCACCGTTGACGCCGAGGATGCCGGGATCGGCCAGCGGGTTGCGGGTCACGCCCTGCATCAGCGCACCGGCCAGACCGAGCGCGATGCCGACCAGCAGGCCGACGATCGTTCTCGGCATGCGGACGGATCGCACGATCACGTGATCGGTGTTCTCCGGGTCGAAGTGCCGGAACGCGTCGAACACCGTGCCGAGCGGAATCCCGCGCGAGCCGATCGCGATGCTGAGCGCCACCACGACGAGCAGTACGACGGCGACACCGAGCAGCAGCAGCGCCAACGTGGAACCACGCCGGGTCCGGCGCGGGCGGTCGGCGTCAGGCCGGATGGCCGCAGCGGCTATCGGCGGGGCGGTCGGCGATGGCATGGGGTTCCTATATCCTCTTAGGTAAGGCTAACCTGAGGCAGTCAGCATAGCGCCGTCCCGCGACGCTGCCCTCTGCACCCCTGCGACCTGTTCGGAGATCAGGCATGACCACAGTGCTCGAACGCCCGATCGCGTTCGACTCGGTTCTCGCGACCGTGGCGGCGATCGAGGACCTGAGCCCCCACCTGCGCCGCGTGACCTTCGTCGCGCCGCGGATCACCGAGGCCGTGACGGCGGGCCCGGACCAGCGCATCAAGATCCTGCTCTCCCCGCCCGACGGCAGCGAGCTGCGGCTGCCGTCCGGCCCCGAGTGGTACGCCGAGTGGTGTGCCACCGAGCCAGAAGCGCGTTTCATCATGCGGACGTATACCGTGCGCGCGCTGCGCCCGGCGGTCTCCGAGATGGACATCGAGTTCGTGCTGCACGGCGTCAACGGCCCGGCCTCGGCCTGGGTGTCGGACGTGACCGTCGGCCAGTCGATCGGCCTGATCATTCCGTTCGCGGTCGACACCACCAGCACCAAGGGCCTGCTGCAGTCCGGCGTTGACTACGTGCCGCCGCCGACGAGCAAGCGACGCCTACTGATCGCGGACGAGACTGCCCTGCCGGCGTTGGCGGGGATTCTCGAGGAGCTGCCCAGCGACGTACAGGCGACTGTCTTCGTCGAGGTGCCGGACATTCGCGATATCCGCGCGCTGCCGAGCCCGGGCCGGACCGACATCACCTGGGCCGCGCAGACCGGTGGACCGGACGATGCGCCTCGCAGCGTGATGGAGGCGCTCAAGGCGGCGCAGGTTCCGTTCGACGTGGACTATGCCTGGGTCGCGGGCGAGTCCGGCATGATCAAGGCGGCCCGTCGCCATCTGGTGAACGCGGTCGGCCTGCCGAAGTCGGCGATCTCCTTCCAGGGTTACTGGAAGCGCGGCGAAGCCCAGATCTGACGCCTCTAGGAGCCCCGCCTTGTGCAAGTGCAAGGCAGGGCTCCTGAAGACGGTTCTTTAGCTCGGGTTGCTGGCGTGGGTGAGCGTCTCCCAAGCCACGAAGAGGTTGTTCGATCCAGCCGGTCGGCGGGATTCGGTCAACGCCTGCGTGTTGGCCATCGCATGGCCGAGCCGGAACGACATCGCGTTGAAGCCGACCTCGGTGATCGGGCCCAATCCGCGATGCAACGTGCCCTTGCACAGCCAGGACGGAACCGGCTCCAGGTTGCGCTCCCAGCGGGACTGGAACCCGAGGGCCTGGCGCAACCGCTCACCGAACTCCGGGTAGAGGTCGATGCCCTGAATCCGGGACGTCTCCAGCACATGCGAGATCGCGGAGATGCCGTAACCGGTGTGGGTGAAGTCGCGACAGGTCTCCTGAGTTAGACCTGTCACGAACGTCGTCTGCCCATGCCAGTAGCCAATGATCTCGTCACGGGTGTCGCGGCCGTCCCCCGGCTTCGTACGCGGCAGGGCGCCGTCGGACGACAGGTAGACGAATGCGGGAACCCTGTTGCGGTACAGCGCAATGGCCTTGTCGTAGATCGGCTTGTCCTCCAGGAACACACCGATGCCCTGCAAGGCCTCGATCATGCTCAACTCCCAGTTGCCGTTGGAGTTGGAGCCGTTGAAGATCTCCGGCACATACACGTTGCGCAGCATCGTCCCGAACCTGCCAGAGTTCGGCCAGTTGCCGTACACGTGCTTCATGATCTCGGCAGCCTTCGGCCAGGACGAGGCCGACCACGCAGTCTGCAGCGGCGCGTTGCTGTTGGTGTGATCCCTGATCGTGTTGGACCAGGCATCCATGAGCTCGATCGCCTTGCTGGCATAGCGATTGTCGCGCGTCACATACCAGGCCAGCGAGAGCGTGTACGCCGCGATGGCGTCCTCGCGCTCGTCGGTACAACCGTTGTTCGGGTTCGAGTACGGACCGCATTCGACCACGGCGCGCGGCCTCGGCACCCGGCTCAGCTGGGCGTACTTCGACGCCATCATCTGGTCATACGCCGCCTTCCAGGGCTGCGCGTTCGCGAGCACCTTCGAGCGCATGAAGTCGAGCTGGGCCCGGCTGGAGCCGACCCCCGGGTGGACGAATGTCGCGGGCGCGAGCACGGCCGCTTCGGCTTGATCTCCTTCTGGAACTGGTACGGCGGACGCGGGCCCGCCGGCGGTGGCGGCGAGCAGCGCGGTGAGCGCTGTGGCCACCGCGCGATAGAGCACTTTGGGGCGCATAGGACAGCATCCTTCGATCGTCGTTCGGGGCGGTGAACGGCAAGCTCCGGCCGGATTTGCAGTGTCTTTTCGGAAGTTTGACGACCGGGCGTAACCGCGTCAATATCCAGGGCTATAGCAAATCGGATGTGGAACAAAGAAAGGTTTTGTCCCATGGACAGACGCCAGTTTCTGACCCGCTCCGCACTTGTTGCGGCCGCCCCCGCATTACCCGCTTTCACCACCCACAAGGCCTTTGCGGCACCCTCCAATCAGTTGCCTCCACGCGCGGAAATCGTTGCCGTCGCCCGCCGGGTGGCCGACCAGTGGATCTCCTCGCACAGCAATTCCGGTGACAACGGCTGGGCCCGTGCCACCTTCTTCAGCGGCCTGATGGCCCTCTATCGCCTCACTCGTGAACCTCGCTATCTCAACTACGCCCGCGCCTGGGCCGAGAAGCACGCCTACGGCATCCGCAGTGGCGTGACCACCCGGCATGCCGATAACCACAATGCGATCCAGGCCTACGTCGACCTCTACGAGATCGAACCGTCTGCGAACAAGATCGCAGCCGCCACCGACACTTTGCGGCGGATGATCACCAACCAGCCGAACAAGAACGATGACTGGTGGTGGGACGACGCCCTGCACATGGCCTTACCCGCCTTCGCGCGGATCGGGCGCATCCGCAACGATCTGGCGTTCTCGGACAAGGGCTACAAGTTGTACAACCACACGAAGCGCATCCAAGGCGGAAGCGGCTTGTACGCAAGCAGTTCCGGCCTCTGGTATCGCGACGACCGCTTCACACCGGGAGGAATTCTGTCGCCGAACGGCAAGCCGGTGTTCTGGTCTCGCGGCAACGGCTGGGTCACCGGCGCGCATGTCAAAACCCTTAAGGCGTTGCCGTCCACGGCCCGCAACGTGCCGGAGTATCGCGAAACCCTGTCCCGGTTGGTCACAGCGCTGCTCCCGATCCAGCGTTCGGATGGCTTCTGGAACGTCAACCTGGGCGATCCACAACATCTGCCCGGACCGGAGACCAGCGGTACGTCGTTCTTCGCCTATGGCGGGGCCTATGCCGTCTCCGCCGGGTTGTTGCCATCAGCAACGTATCTGCCGATGGCGGCGCGAGCCTGGAACGGGATGGTGGCGACAGCCGTCCACGCGAACGGCTTTCTCGGCTACGTCCAAGGTGTCGGCGATCGCCCGGAATCCAGCCAGCCCATCAATACGAACACCACGGCAGACTTCGGCGTGGGCGCGTTCCTGCTCGCCGCCACCGAGTTAGCGCCGCTCGCGGTCTGAGCCCGGCCCCTGGTCTTTCACCGCGAAAGACCAGGGGCCCGCATTCCTTGCCCCACCTCGGAAAACCGGTTCAGCCCGACGGTTATCCGGTCGTCGGCTTTATCGAGGTCGATCCAGCCTGGGATCGGGCCATCCTGGTCACCGAGAACGGCCCGGATCTGCTCGGTGATCTTGCTCAGCTCGGCCGCGACGCGATGCAGCATGAGGTCTTCCGGTGCGACCAGGATCGAGCCGCCTGCCTGCTGGTACGCCTGGAGGAACTGCTTCACACGCTCGACGTCATCCTTGCCGAACGCCGCTGCGAGGCTCGAAATCCCCATGACACAAGGCGAAATCGCCCGCCGCATGAGGGTGGTGGGGTTGCCTTGGCCGGCGGCGACGCGGAGGTAGGCGGCCTGCATCGGCAGGATCGAGTCGTCGTCAGTGACGGTGTTTCGCCAGGTCAGTACGGCGATGAGGGTCTGGCCTGGTTTGAGCTGCAACGTCTCTGGCGGGCCATCCGGGGTTTCGCGGGTGACGGTGATCGGGAACGGGCGCCGGGCCCGGTCGAGCACGGCGATTGCGGGATGACCGTGGACCACGAGCGGGCGTTTGCCGCAGTTGCGGAGGGACAGCGTTACCGCGCGGAGGCCTATAGCGGCGTCGATCTCGCTGCGGGTGATGAGGTGGCCATTCGGCAGGCACTTCGCTGGTCGCGGGGTGGCTCGCTTGGGGCTTGAGCCGGGGCTCACGTCGGCGCGCGCCTTTGTGGCGCTATTCGAGGCCGGCTGCGTCGAGGAGTGCAGTGGCCATGGTGAGGGCCACGCCGCCTAGAGGCTCGGCTCGGACGACGGCTCGGGCGTTGGCGCCGTCGAAGACGATCGTGAGCTGGTCGGCCAGGGTTTGCGGGTCGGCCGCGCCACCCTTGCGAGCCTCGGCGAGCAGATAGTCCGTCAGCGCCTGTTTGTGTTTGCGGGCGACCAGGCTCGCGAGGTGATCGGGATTTTTCAGCTCGACGGCCGTATTGATGAACGGGCAGCCCATGTAGTCGTCGTCTTCCGTCGCCGCCTCCAGCCGCTCGAAGACGGTCAGGATCCGCTCCCGCGGTGTGCCGCCCTCCGACTCGGGCCGGAAGAGGCTCGCATACCAAGGGGCGCGGAACTCCAGGCTCTCCGCGATGACCTCGTCCTTCGTCCGGTACATCTGGTACATCGACCGCTTCGAGACGTGCGCCGTCCGGCAGACGATCTCAATGCCGACATTGACGCCGTCGCGGTAGAAGAGGTCGGCCGCGGCCCCCAGCAAGCGCTCGCGAGAGGACGCGTCGGCCGTCGATGTGCTCATGCAGCGAGCTTACCGACTCAACTTGTCTTTGAAAACCGATCGGTTTACAGTCTGTGGAAACTGATCGGTTTCAAGCTTGAGTCCACAGCATCGCAGAGATCCCATAGAGGAGTTGGAGAGCATGACCGCAATCGAAGGCGCCGTCGTTCTGGTCACGGGTGGCAATCGCGGTATCGGCAAGGCATTGGTGGAGGATCTGCTCACTCGCGGCGCGAAGAAGGTCTACGCCACGGCGCGCAACCCGCAGCCGAGCGACGACCCGCGCGTCGTGCCGCTACCGCTGGAGGTAACCGACCCGACGTCCATCGCCGCCTTGGCCGAGGCCGCGCCCGACGTCACGATCCTGATCAACAACGCCGGCGCCGGTTCGCCGGAGACCTATCTCGACGCCTCGATCGAGGAGGTCCGCGCGGTCTTCGAAGCGAACTTCTTCGGCCCGCTCGAGGTCACTCGCGCCTTCGTGCCGATCATCGAGCGCAACGGCGGTGGCCACATCCTCAACGCCCACTCAGCGCTCTCCTGGGTTGCCCGCCACGGCGCCTACGCGGCGACCAAGGCCGCTCTTTGGTCCCAGTCCAACGCGATCCGGCTCGAGCTGCTCGGTCGCGGCATCGGCGTCACCGGTCTGCACATGGGCTACGTCGACACGGATATGACGGCCGGCCTCACCGAACCGAAGAGCTCACCGCAGGAGATCGCCAAACAGGCCCTCGACGGCATCGAGGCCGGTGCCCACGAGGTGCTCGCCGACGAGACCAGCCGCCAGGCCAAGGCCGGCCTCGCCGGCGACCTAACCGCCTTCTACCCCGCCCTCACCGCCAACTGACCGCCCGCAGCGAGAGCGGTCGCCGGCGGTCGGGCGCAGGTCAGGACGCTGGCTTGGCGAGGGCCTGGAGGATCTCGAGGTGCTGGTCGCCCCAGTCGTCGTGATCCGTGGAGCGGCTCAATTCCAGCCACGTCGAGTCGGCTGCGGCCTGGGCCTGCTCGACCATTGCCGCTCCGGCCACTGCGTCGCTGCCGAGCAACAGGCGGACTGGCGGCACTTCGAGATCGGTCACGTGGAGCACGGCCTGGGCAACCTTGGCCGGGTCACTGGCCGGCGGATAGGAGCTCAACGCGTCACGCAGTCCGCCGACCGTCTGCTGATAGGGCGCGCTGATCGGCGGGATGGCCATCGACGATCCGGCCCAGTCGGTGGCCATACCGCCTGGCTCGAGCACGGTGACCTTGATTCCGAGCGGCGCGACCTCGGCGGCGAGGGCCAGGGAGAACCCGCCGACCGCCCACTTGGCGGCCTGGTAGGCGGACAGCCCCGGACTCGTCATCCGTCCACCAACCGAGGAGACCTGGATGACGTGACCCGAACCCTGCTCCCGTAGGACCGGCAGCGCCGCCTTCGTGACGTTCACAACGCCGAGCAGGTTGGTGTCCACCTGAGCGCGGAAGTCCTCGGCGGTGATGTCCTCGACCGAGGCCAGGTTGGCATAGCCCGCGTTGTTCACGACGACGTCCAGGCGACCGAAGGCGTCGACGGCAGCCCGTACGGCGGATTCGGCGCCCTGCACATCGGTCACATCCAGGGCGACGGCCCGCACCTGATCGCCGTACTTGTCGACGAGGTCCGAGAGCTGCTCGGGCCGACGGGCCGTGGCGACCAACTGGTGACCGGCATCGAGCACGGCCTCGGCGATGGCGCGGCCCAGGCCTCGCGAGCTTCCGGTGACGAGAAAGACCTTTGGCATCTCGGCTATTCCTTTCAAGTGATCCTTCGACTGACTAGTTAGTTAGAGTGAAGCATGCGCGTGGAATCGAGTCAACTAGATGGTTAGTCAGTTAGCATGGCAGGCATGGTTGGAGACGCGGAAGCGACGAAGAAGCGGCTACTTGATGCCGCGCTGCAGGAGTTCGGGGCGTTCGGTATCGCCGGCGCCCGGGTGGACCGCATCGCGGCGGTGGCGGGCTGCAACAAGGCGCAGATCTACCACTACTTCGACAGCAAGGACGGGCTGTTCGACGCGGTCTTCAACCTGCTGATCGCCGAAATCATGCGGGAGACGCCGATCGACCCGGCCAACCTCCCGGAATACGCGGGCCAACTCTTCGATCGGTACGAGAAGCACCCCGAATTGGCTCGACTCGCGACCTGGTATCGGCTCGAACGGGCGGACTCCGATGCGCCGCTACAGGTCATCCTGGACAGCAACCGCCACAAGGTGGAGTCGATCACCAAAGCCCAGGCCGACGGGACCCTCTCCTCCAATTTCGAGCCAGCCGTCCTCCTCGGCCTCGTCCTGCACCAGGCCTCAATGTGGAGCGGCATGGTCCCCGAGTACAGCCTGCTCGTCCGCGAGATGACCTCAACCGAACGCCGCCAGGTCGTAATCGACACCGTGAAAGCCATCCTCCAGGCCTGACGATCATCGCGGCACGGCAGGCCAAAGATCGGATGTCTGGAGTCAGTGCTTCCAGATGTCGCGGTCGGGGTGGTACTCCATGGCCGCGGCGATGTCGGATGCGAGGTCCGCGCCAAGTTCGCGTTCGACGATCCAGAAGGCGAGGTCGATACCGGAGGTGATGCCGCCGGCGGTGATCAGGTTGCCGTCATCCACAACACGGTTCTGCTTGAGGTCCGCGCCCGTTTCACGGAATTCCTCCCAAACCGAGTGGTGTGTCGTGGCCGCCCGGCCTTTGGTCAGACCAGCGGCCGCGAGCAGCATCGAGCCCGTGCAGACCGAGCCGATCCAGTTCAGGTCCGGCGCCATCTCCGCCAGCCGTGCCGGTAGCTCGCCCCGCTGGGCCTCGGCCCAGGCACCCTTCTCAGCCCGGCTGCCCCAGCCGCCGCCAGGTACGAAGACGGCATCCGGATCGGTGTTTCCCAGGCCGTCGGTCGCGCGGAACTGCAGCCCGTTCATCCCGGTCACCTCGACCGGGCCGTTGAGCCCGACGATGGTGACTTCGAGCCGTTCTCTCCGGGCCGCGCTGCCCCACACCTCGAAGGGGCCCATTACGTCCATCTCGTCCACGCCGTCGAAAACCACGATCTCGATTCGCATACCGCAACCCTTGCGCCGGGCGGTCGCCGGAACCAGTAGGACGATGGCCGAAGTTCGGAAGAAACCGGCCACTTGACGCAAAGATAGGACCACTTGGCGATCTGGGCTCGCACCGAAGGTGATGCGTTCGCTACTCATGGTGGAGACCGTCCCGCCCCAGGAGGTTTCGCCCATGCCTCATGACGTTTCCGTCCACCCAATTTCCGTCCGCCGGCTGACTGCCTTGTCGGTTGTGGCCCTGCTTGGTTCGGCCGGCCTTGTTGCCGGTGCGGCCGGGCCGGCCGTGGCGGCGAATCCCTGCGATCCGGCCGTCATCGCGGCTGCCGGTTTCACGCCCGTGCTGCAGATCGACTTGCCACAGAACGCCGGCTGGCTGGACCAGGACCTGCCGTACAGCCTGGACAAGACGGCCGAGGTCGGGCCCAACTTCGATCGCGTCGGCTACTGCCTTGAACTGGATGGACCGAGCGGACCGCAATGGGTCTGGACCGCGATGGAGCCGTTCAGCACGGATGCCCGGCGAATCGGCCTGCCTACCCGGAAGGGCGACATCGTGCGGCAACCGGTCGGCGATCTCGAGGTCAGCTCGAATGTGCCAGACGTGACGAACGGCATCGGCCAGACCGGCTACCTCGAGATGTGGCCGAACCAGTACCAAACCAACGGCAGCAGCCAGGTCGCGAACGCCTCGGCGCTGACGTTCGACGCGGATGACAACCCGACCAGCAGCTTCGGCTACGGGTCATTCCAGGTTCACCAAGTCGGCGCGACCCGGCCTTCGGCGTTGGCTGCGAAGACCGTGTTCGCCGTCAACACCTTCACCGAGCCGGCCACCGGCACACTGTCGATCGGCATCGGCACGAACACCAACGGCCAACCCGACTGGACGTTCACCAACAACGCGGGCCGCTATTCCAAGCGCAAGTTCACGGCGTACGTCCGGCCCGCAATGGTGGCGTTGACCGAGGCGCCGCAAGATCGTCAGCTCATCCCTCGTGACAGCCGGGGCGGAGCTGTCGTACCGGTCGCGGGCAGGGTGACGGACTCGCGGGTGCGGCAGGTCCAGCTCCGGGTAACTGGTCCGAGTGGCACGCAGACCTTGGCGGCTCCCGCCTCGCGGCCGTTCCGGTTCACGCCGCGGATCACGGCGGGCCTGCACGAGTACACGTTCGAGCTGCGGGCCATCGGCCAGGGCATCAACCGTGTGGTCGCGAAGCGCGAGGGTGTCGTATCGGGTGACGTGTACGTCGTCCAAGGCCAGTCGAACGCCGAGGCGTCGCGCTTCAACGGCAATGCGTCCGGGGAGGAATCGCCGTACCTGCGGAGTTTTGGGACGTCGACCTCGAACGCTGAGATCTCGGGTGCCGATCGGACCTGGCACTACGCGGCAGGAGACGTTTCAACCCAGTCGGGTTCCGTGGGGCAGTGGGCGATCCGCATGGGTCGTCGCATCGTCGATAGGTACAAGGTGCCTGTTGCACTGGTCAACGGCGCTCACGGCGGTCAGCCCATCTCGTTCTTCCAGCGCAACGACAGTAATCCCGACGAACTCTCTACGAACTACGGGCGGCTCCGGCAGCGTCTAGCGTCTGCAGGCCTTATCGACCACGTGAAGGGCGTGCTCTTCTACCAAGGCGAATCGGACAACGACAACGCCTCCGTCCACACGACCGGCTTCAGCTCGCTCTTGCAGGATTGGCGGTCTGACTTCGGTATGGCCGTCTCTGGCGGTAGCAAGTACTACGTCCACCAGGTGCGTACTTCGCCTTGCGGTAACAGCACGTCGATCGCACTACGCGAGGCCCAGCGCAAGATGGGCGACAGCCTTGGGGTGACGGTCTTGTCGACCAACGGGCTCTCTGGCCACGACGGCTGCCACTACGCGTGGGTGGGCGGTTATAGGGAACTGGGCGACCACAACTTCGCAGTGATCGCTCGCGACTGGTACGGCGGGACGGCCGCGGGAGTGGCTGCTCCCAACCCTGCAAGCGCTTCTGTCACTGGAGATGGCAGCCAGATCACCGTCCAACTGCGAGCGGCTGACGTACTCACGGTGGACGCAGCCTCGGCAGCGAACTTCCGCCTAGCCGGTACGACTGCCACGGTCCAGTCTGTCGCCTACCAGTCCGGCGGCAAGCTCGTCCTCACCCTATCGGGCCCTGCCACGGGCGCGACCGGCGTCAGCTACCTGAGCCACAACGGCGCAGGCCCCTGGATCACCAACGCCACCGGCACCGGCCTCCTCGCCTTCGACCTCCCCCTGACCTGACAACCCCACCCTGACCTGACACCCCAACCCACCTGTCGTTCATTCGTCGGAATACGCCTTAGATACAGGCCGTATTCCGACGAATGAACGCAGAGGGGAGGCGCCTATCAGGTCAAGTGGTGTTGCTCGAGCCAGGTGGTGGCGCGGCGCTTGGAGGCGCGGGAGAGCCAGGCGTCCTGGATCACCTCGGTCAGCTCCTGCCGGTTGAGTTCACCGAGTCGGCTCGCGCGGACGAGCACGGACAGGTGGCCGTCGAAGTGAGGCGTCGTGAAGAAGGGGCTCTTGTCGTCCGAAACCAGTGCGAGCTTGTCGTCCTCGGACGCTACCCAGATCACGATCACGTCGTCGTAGCGCTCGCCCGTCTGCGGGTCGACGGCATCCGGCCGGGGTGTCCGGAAGAACACGAAAGACTTCCCGCCCACCTGGTAGACCGGGTTTCCCCCGCCGGCCCGCTCGACCGTCACGTGCGGCATCCCCAACGCCACCTCGTGTACGTCGGCGACCACGGCCTTCCGGCTTCGAACTGCCACACCGGCAGTTTAATGACGCAAGGCTTCCAATGGCTCGACCGAAGCGCAGCACGAAGCGCCGAGGTCACGTCGGGTGACGAGATGGGGGCAGACCCGGGATCGACGTACCTTAGAGGACATGGTCACTACAGGGGGTCGACCTTCCGCGCCGCTGGAGGCGGAAGAGCGGGTGGGGCCGTACCGGTTGGTGCGGCGCCTCGGTCAGGGCGGTATGGGCGTGGTCTATCTCGCCCAGGCCGCTGACGAGCGCGACGTCGCGCTGAAGGTGCTGCGTTCGCATGTGGCGCACGATTCGACCGCCCGTGCCCGGCTCGAGCGTGAGACCGCGACCCTGCAGAAGGTGGACCATCCCGGCGTCGCGGGACTGCTCGATTTCGATCTGCAAGGCGAACGGCCGTACCTGGTGACCAGGTATGTGCCCGGCAAGTCCCTGGACGAACACGTTGAGGACCGCGGGCCGTTGACCCCGCAGCGCTGGTTGCCGCTGGCCGGGTGTCTGGCCGAGGCGCTACAGGCGATTCACCGGGCGGGCGTCGTCCATCGCGATCTGAAGCCGGGCAACGTGTTGATGCTGAACGGCCGGCCCATCGTGATCGATTTCGGTATCGCCCAGGCCGCTGACGATCTGCGGCTGACCGCGACCGGCCTCGTGATCGGGACGCCCGGATATCTCTCCCCTGAGTTGATCGATGGCGAGGCTGTCACCGAATCCGCGGACTGGTGGGGTTGGGCCGCGACCTGCGCTTTCGCGGCGACCGGGCGGCGGCCGTTCGGCAAGGGGCCGTTCGAGGTGGTGCTGCATCGCGTCCACACCGGGCAGTTCGACCTCGAGGGAGTGGATCCGCGCCTGCAGCCGCTGCTCGCCGCCGCGCTCTCCCCGAACAAGCGCGAGCGTCCGACCGCCGAGGAGATCATGACCGGTCTCAGCCGGTATTCCGAAGGCCGCGACGCGCTGGTGCCGAACACGAAGACCGTCACCACCGAGGTCGAGGCCCCTCCATCGACCCGCGTGATGTCGACGACGCGGGTGATGCCGACCGACGACGCCGCGACCGAGATCACGCCGGCCATCACGGATGAGCCCGCACAAGAACCGGACAAACTGGATCCGGCCGAGGTGGCGAAGCTGGTGCCGTCGGTGATCCCGCCGCTGTCCGCCTTCGAACCGCTGCGGGCCCGGATCCGCGCCACGACCACCCCGACCCCGCCGCCACCGCTCGCCTCAGCAGCGGGCCAGCCGGTACCGGGCCAACCGTTCATGGGCCAACCGCTGATGGGCCAGCCCGTGCCCGGCCAGGGAATGCCGAGCCACCCGGCGACGTACTCGCCGGCGCCGACGTCCGCACAGCCGGCCTCGTTGCCGCTGGCCTACCAGTCACCGGCCTACTCGCCTGCGCAGCCGACCAATTACCCGCCGCAAGGCCACACCTCCAACTACCCGGCGCCGGGCCAGGCCGTATCGCCGTACGGGCAGCCGGCCCCGATGACCAAGAAGGAAAAGGCACTCGCCCGTCGGCAGCAAGCCGCGCCACCCGTACCGCCGCATCTGCTGCCTACGCGGTCGGGCCTGCTGTTCGCGATCCTGATGGCGTTGGTCGGTTTGGCCGCGATCCTGCCGGTGGTGGCATTCGTGGTGCTGGCCGTGTTGATGGTGATCGCGCGGCTGGTCGATCGCTCCAGTACGGCGTTGCTGCGTCGGCGCGAGGTTCGAGGTGGCAGAGGGCGTTCGGACGGTCTGGTGGCGGTTGCCGCGAGCCCGGTGCACCTGGTGACGGCTGCCACGATCACCCTGCCGTGCCTGATTTTGCCGCTATTCGTCGGCTTTACCGTCGGCGGTCTGGCCACACTCGTGGCGGCCGTGTTCCAGGGCTTGAGCTGGGGTCACCTCGCCACGACGGGTGTGGCTATCGGTGCGCTTTCGGGCTTCTTCACCGCGTGGGTCGGTCCCGGCGGTACGTCGATGCGCCGTGGCGCCCGGGCCGCTCTGCGCTCGGCATTCCGGCCTGCTTGGCTGAGCACGCTGGTGGCGGTCCTGCTCCTGGGCGCGGCCGCGCTCTGCTGGCTGAACGTCGCCGGCGGCAGCACTCCCGACTGGTCGCCCATTGGCACGCCGTCGGTCACCGTGCCCGAACGGCCCAGCCTCGGCGACGTCCGCGAGCTCCCGGGCATCCGCGACATCCCGTTCATCGGCCGCTGAAAGTGGTTCATCGGGCCCGATGAACGGCGACACGCCGAGTCACAAGGGCCCGATGAACGGGATTTGTCAGATGCGGTTGTTGAGGATGACCATTTGCGTGCGTTCGGGGCCGACGCCGACGGCCGAGATCGGCGCGCCGCTCATGGCCTCGACGGCCTTCACGTAGGTCTGCGCGTTCTTCGGCAGGTCCTCGAAGTTGCGGCAGCCGGTGATGTCCTCCGACCAGCCGTCGAACTCCTCGTAAACCGGCTTCGCGTGGTGGAAGTCGGTCTGCGTCATCGGCATTTCCTCGTGCCGCACGCCGCGTACGTCGTACCCGACGCAGACGGGGATCTTCTCGCGCCCGGTCAACGTGTCCAGCTTGGTGAGCACGAAATCCGTCACGCCGTTGACCCTGGCGGCGTACCGCGCGATGACCGCGTCGTACCAGCCGCAGCGCCGCGGCCGCCCGGTCGTCGTACCGAACTCGAAGCCCTGCTGCCGCAGCCACTCGCCATCGTCGTCGAGCAACTCGGTCGGGAACGGACCCTCGCCGACTCGTGTCGTGTACGCCTTCACCACGGCCATCACGCGGTCGATCCGGGTCGGCGGAATGCCCGAACCCGTGCAGGCGCCGGCCGAGATCGCGTTGGACGACGTGACGAACGGGTACGTGCCGTGGTCGACGTCCAGCAGGGTCGCCTGGCCCGCCTCCATCAGTACGGTCTTGCCCGCGTCGAGCGCTTGGCCCAGCAGCAGCGCGGTGTCCGCGACCATCGGGCGGAGGCGCTCGGCGTACGAGAGCAGCTCCTCGACGACCTCGTCGACGGCGACAGCGCGGCGGTTGTAGACCTTGACCAGCAGCTGGTTCTTGAGCTCGAGCGCGCCCTCGACCTTCTGCTTCAGGATGTTCTCGTCGTAGAGATCCTGCACCCGGATGCCGACCCGGTTCATCTTGTCGGCGTACGTCGGGCCGATACCGCGCCCGGTGGTGCCGATCCGGCGACTGCCGAGGAACCGCTCGGTGACCTTGTCGAGGGTCCGGTTGTACGGCGGGATCAAGTGGGCGTTGGCGCTCACGACCAACTTCGAGGTGTCGACGCCACGGACCTGCAGCGCGTCGAGCTCCTCGAACAGCACACTCAAGTCGACCACCACGCCATTCCCGATCACCGGTGTCACACCGGGAGTCAGGATGCCGCTCGGCAGCAGGTGCAGCGCGTACTTCTCGCTGCCGATGACCACGGTATGGCCGGCGTTGTTACCGCCGTTGAACTTCACCACGTAGTCGATCTCAGCCCCGGTGTTGCCGAGCAGATCGGTCGCCTTGCCCTTGCCCTCATCGCCCCACTGGGCGCCGACGAGCACGATTGCGGGCATCTCAGCCCTCCTCTTCACGTACGGCGTGCGGCGCCATCGCCGCGATTGCACTGCCGTGGAAAACGGTGAAGCCCGGACGCAGGTGACACCGGTGATCCGGTGGCAACAGCATCCAGGCTCTTGCGGCCAAAGCTTAGCGGACGTGCTCGTTCAGACCGCTCCACGGGCAACTCGTGACTGCTCGCAAGCAGTTCGATACGACGGGTTGCCATTTTCCGTGATCACGTGCACACTCTTAGTCAGCGGCCCGCCGAAACTGCCGCAGGGGACGGTTCCGGCGGGCCGCTTCCTTATGTCCGGGACAGTCTTATGTCCTGAGGGACAAGCCTTATGTCCGGTGGACTGTCTTCAGGCGATCGAGTTGGACTCGAGCCACTCCATCACGCGGCGGTCGGCCTCTTCCTTCGAGACGTTCTCGACCTTGGTCAGGATCGCCCAGCGATGCCCGAACGGGTCGATCACCGTGCCGAAGCGATCCCCGGTCACGAAGGTCTGCACCGCCTCCACCTGCCGGGCGCCCGCGTCGATCGCGCGCTGGAAGGTGGCGTCGACATCGGTCACGTAGTGCACCAGCGACGAGTGCACCCACTCGCCGTTCGGCGCTTGCAGGCCGATCTGCGGCATCTCGTCGCTGAGCTGCAACATCGAATCGCCGAACTTCAGCTCGGCCTGGGCCACGCGTCCGTCCGGCAGGTCCTGCCGGCTGACCACCTCGGCGCCGAAGGCCTGCTGGTAGAACGCGATGGCCTTGGCCCCGTCGTTGACCGCCAGGTACGGGGTGAGCGAGTGATAACCGTCGGGGATGGGGTTTACCGTGTTCGTCATGCCCTCAGTCTTCGGCGTAGCGCACCAACCGGTCTTGGAAGAAAGCGACAGCCGTTGACCACCCCCACCAACAGCGAGCGCGGCATCCTGCACCCGCAGGAGCAGGCCCGCCATCGGTCGCTGAGCCGCCTGGCCGCCGGACCTCGCGTCGGCCGGTTCGTCGAGTGGTACTGGTCGGTCGAGTGGGACCTCTCCGAGCCGTACGTCGCGGAGGTGCTGCCCTATCCGAGCGTCAACGTCACGTTCGAGCAACCCGGCGGCGCCTTCGTCAACGGCGTTTATACGAAGAAGTTCAGGCGCGAGCTCGTCGAACACGGCCGGGCCTTCGGGGTGAAGTTCTGGGCGGGCGGATTCGGCGCCTTCACCGGCAGGGACGTCGGCGCGTTCCGCGATCAGGTGTTGCCGTTGGCCGAGGTCTTCGACGATGCGGACCGCCTTGCCGATCTGGTCTTCAGCCAGACCACCGACGAACGACGCCGCGCAGTGGTGGAGGCCTTCCTGTCCGAGCGCCTGACCGAACAGCACGCCGGCGACCATCCGTCGTACCAGTTGGTGTTGCAGATCGTCGGGGCGATGTCGGCGGATCGCAGTCTGACCCGGGTGGACCAGGTGACCGAGCGATTCGATATTCCGGTGCGGACGTTGCAGCGGCTGTTCCGGCGCTATGTCGGGGTCGGACCGAAGTGGGTGTTACGGCGATACCGCCTGCATGACGGCGCGGAGCTGCTGGCCCGTGGCGAAGTTCGCGAACTGGCCGAGCTATCGGTCGACCTGGGCTATTTCGACCAGGCCCACTTCTCTCGTGAGTTCAAGGACGTCGTCGGCAGCACGCCCGCCGAGTACGCCGCCGCCTGCGCCCGCTCGGAAGCCCAAACCGTCATCGCCTACCGCTAACCCACCGCACGCCCCTACCGCGAGCAGTCGCATCCCTCCACCCCCTGCGGCGAGTAGTCGCGTCCCTCCACCACCAGCGGCGAGTGGCCGCGTCCCCCCCAACCTCCGCGAGTGGGCACGTCACCTGCACGAGTGGTCGCATCCCTCCGCCTCCTGCCGCGAGTGGTCGCGTCCGCCACCTGCGGCGAGTGGCCGCATTCCCACCACCTGCGCGGGTTGTGACGTCACCTGCGCGAGTGGTCGCGTCCCTCCACCTCCTGCGCGAGTGGTCGCGTCCCTCCACCTCCTGCGCGAGTGGTCGCGTCCCTCCACCTCCTGCGCGAGTGGTCGCGTCCCTCCACCTCCTGCGCGAGTGGTCGCGTCCCTCCACCTCCTGCGCGAGTGGTCGCGTCCCTCCACCTCCTGCGCGAGTGGTCGCGTCCCTCCACCTCCTGCGCGAGTGGTCGCGTTCGCGCCCGCGACGGGGCGGGGTGAGCTGTGACCACTCGCGGCAGGAGTCAGGCGAGTTCGTCCGCGGCGGTTGGGGACGAGTCGCGGAGGAAGGTGGTGCAGCGCTCGGCCTCGTCCTTCTCGTCGATGATGGCGGCGGCCTTACCGAGGACGGCGAGGCAGCGCAGGAAGCCGCGGTTCGGCTCGTGCTCCCACGGAACCGGGCCGTGTCCCTTCCAGCCATTGCGGCGCAGGCTGTCCAGACCGCGGTGGTAGCCGGTCCGGGCGTAGGCGTACGCCTCGATCGTGCGCCCGCCGGCGAGCGCCTCCTCGGCCAGGAACGACCAAGCGAGGGACGAGGTCGGACGCTTGGCGGCGACCTCGACCGCGGCAGCCCCGGCCGCGAGTTCCGCCGCGGCGGGGTCGGTCGGGAGAAGTGTCGCGGGTGGACCTGACATCAGATTGTTGAACTCCATACCCACATCCTCTCTGATCGCCCGAACAACGGCGTCCGGGAGACACTCCGCACCCGCCTCAGCACCCGCTTCGGCGGCCCGGCGCGGCGAGTTCCGCCGGGGTGGGGGAGGTCGGGAGTAGTCTCGCGAATGAACTCGACAGCAGATTGTTGAACTTCATGCACACATTTGTGCCGATCGTGTGGACAACGGACCGGTGACCATCAGCCGAAATCCGTTGACCGTTCATCGATCGGACACCGATGCTTGAGATCCTGCGGGCTGACCGGACAGGAGGTCGCGATGAGTGTCATCGTCCTCAACGCGTCGTACGAGCCGTTGCACACGGTGTCGATCCAGCACGCCATCAGAATGCTGGTGCGTGAGGTCGCCGTCGTGGAAGAGGCGCATGGTGAACGGACCATCGGTCCATTCCCCGTGCCCCGGGTGCTACGGCTCGTCCGGTATGTCGTCACGCATTGGCGCTACGCCGCCGGCCGGATGAAGTACAGCAAGCACGGCGTGCTCCGGCGGGACAAGTTCCGCTGCGCGTACTGCGGCAAGCACAACGCGGACACCATGGATCACGTCATACCCCGGTCCCGGGGCGGCGGGACCGAGTGGCTGAATGCTGTCGCCGCACACGCCTCCTGCAACGAGCGCAAGGGAAACCTGACGCCCGCTGAGGCCAACATGCCCCTCCTTTGGCAACCTTGGATACCCACGCGCGCTGAGCTCATGCTCTGATCCCGACTCCGGATGACCGGTGGTCGGGTTTTCTGCATTCTGGGACAAAATCGCCGTCCTCAGGGCGAGAAGGGCGAGAAGGGCAGATCAGGTCAGCAGGTGCAGTCGGTGTCCTCGTACGCCGTCGGCCAGCGCGGCCGGCGTCGGATCGCCCTCGGCCGGGCCGGGTCGAAGACGCGCACGCCGGATCGCGCTGCCGCCCGGGCGAACGTGGACCGGATCCGCTCGGCCAGGTCCTCCGGCTCGTCCAGTTCGGCCCAGTCGATCCACCCGTACTCCACCGGCGCCGGCCCGCCGGTCACCACCTCCACGTCGTACGACAGCTGGTACGACGATCGGGCCGCGAGGTCGTCGGTCTCCTCCGGCCGCCAATAGCTGAGCCAGGGCTCGAACTCCAGCACTGTGCGTTGATCCGGGAACCACAGCGCGGCCGCGCCCTCCTCGGCCCCGGGCAGGAACCCGTCCATCGGTGGCGGCGGTTCACGCGACGGCTCGGGCAGACCCGCCTCGGCCAGCACAGACCGGATCCGGGTCTCCGCGACTGAACCCGAGTGTGGTGAGGCGCGGGCCAGCATCCGGCGGATCCGCCTCGCCTCGGCCGATCCGAATCGTCGGGCGGCAGCCCCGATCGCCGAACGCGTGGTCGCTCCGCCGTACAACGCGGCCTCCGCGACCACCAGAGCCGGTATCAGTGGACCCGTGGCGGCGATCTCGGCGACGGCGCGGGCGACCGATACGACGCGCAGGCCATTCCAGCGGCGGACCTTGGGCAGGCTCGCCACGTGCAGGGTCAGACCGCCCTGGTGCCGCCCTGGACGGCCTGACGCGGCGGTGACGTGCACCCGGGACAGGTCGAGGCCCCAGCACGGCAGACCGTGCAGGCAGACGGCCGACTGGTGGCTCGCGGCCAGCCCGCGATCGCCGTACCTCAGCAGGTGGTGCAGTCGGCGCAGGTGGGTCGTTTCGTCGGTGACGGGTATCAGGGCGCCCGGCGCGAACGTCTCCGGGCTGATCCGGCGCCAGCCGCCGGTGGTCAGCAAGGTGTCGATATCGCGGTCGGGATATCCACACGCGCGGGCATCGGCGCGGGTGAACACCCCGCCACGGATCTGGGTCATCACGATCAGTTGCGGGTTCACGCGGAGAAGATGCCGTCGCCGAACCCCCGCAGAACAACGGATCGAGAAGCTGTGGACAAGAGGGGTGCGGGGCGGGCGATTAGCGTTGATTGGTCCGAATACGCCCGCCTACGTCGGCGGGCACAGTGAACGCCGTAGAGATGGGCGAGCGGATTCAGACCAATCAACGCAGGCAAGAAATGAAGCGGCCCGTCCCCACAAGAGGGACGGGCCGCCGAACCAAAAGAAGACTCAGGCGAGCAGCGAGGTGCCTGTCGAGCGCAGGTGCTCGCACGCTTCGACGACGCGCTTGGCCATGCCCTCTTCGGCGGCCTTACCCCAGGCGCGCGGGTCGTAGGCCTTCTTGTTGCCGACGTCGCCGTCCACCTTGAGCACACCGTCGTAGTTGGCGAACATGTGCGCGGCAGCGGGCCGGGTGAACGCGTACTGCGTGTCCGTGTCGATGTTCATCTTGATCACACCGTGGTCGACGGCCGCGCGGATCTCTTCCAGGGTCGAGCCGGAGCCGCCGTGGAACACCAGGTCGAACGGACGCTCCTTGCCGACCTTGGCGCCGACCTGGTCCTGGATCTCCTTGAGGATCTCCGGACGCAGCTTGACCGCACCCGGCTTGTAGACGCCGTGCACGTTGCCGAAGGTGAGCGCGGTCAGGTAGCGGCCGTTCTCACCGGTGCCGAGGGCCTCGACCGTGGCCAGACCGTCCTCGACCGTGGTGTAGAGCTTCTCGTTGATCTCGTGGGCGACGCCGTCCTCCTCGCCACCGACAACACCGATCTCGACCTCGAGGATGATCCGGGCCGCCTTGGTGAGTGCCAGCAGCTCCTTGGCGATCTCGAGGTTCTCCTCCAGCGGCACCGCGGAACCGTCCCACATGTGCGACTGGAACAGCGGGTTCTCGCCCCGGGCGACACGCTCGGCGGAGATCGCCAGCAGCGGCCGGACGAAACCCTCCAGCTTGTCCTTCGGGCAGTGGTCCGTGTGCAGCGCGATGTTGACCGGGTAGTTCTTGGCGACCTCGTGCGCGTACGCCGCCAGGGCGACGGAGCCGGAGACCATGTTCTTCACGGTCGGGCCGGACAGGTACTCGCCGCCGCCGGTGGAGACCTGGACGATGCCGTCCGAGCCGGCCTCGGCGAACCCGCGCAGGGCGGCGTTCAGCGTCTGCGAGGAGCTCACGTTGATGGCCGGGTAGGCGAAGCTGTTCTGCTTGGCCTTGTCCAGCATCTCGGCGTAGACCTCAGGGGTGGCAATAGGCATGTCTCGCGGTACTCCTCACAGCAAAGAACGTGTGGATGAGGCTTCAGTATTGCGGTGCACGACCCGTTGCCGCCAAGTGGCCCAAGCACTGGGACACCTGACCGGTCGGCCCGAAAGGGATCACAGAGCAGACCACTGATCGGAGAGGACCGATCCAGTGCGCATACCTGTAGATCATGTGGTTCTCCCTCACGAAGACGCTAGCCGCCGCTGCGCGGACCGCGCGGAGTGAGGGCCATGTGCAGCCGGTAACGATCCGCTCGGTACGCCGACCAGGACAGCTCGACCACCTTGCGACCAGCGAAAGTAGTGCGTTCGAGCACCAGCAGTGGCGCTCGCCGGGCAACACCGAGCACCCGGGCGACATGACCGTCGGCGTTGTCCGCACGGACCGTCTGCTCGCCCGAGGTGACCACCACGTCGTACTCCGCGGCGAACACGTCATACAGCGTGCCGAGCTCGCGCCCGAGCAGGCCCGGGAACAGCGCGGACGGGTAGTACCCGATCTCGTACGCCATCGGCGAGGCGTCCGCGGTGCGGAGTCGCTCGACCCGGATCACCGGCGTGCCCTTCGGCATCCGCAGACCCTGCGCGGTCTCGTCGGAGGCCTCGACCTCGGTGGCCGACAGCACCACCGTGCCGGGCTCCAGACCACGGGCCCGCATCTCCCGGGAGAACGAGGTGAGGTGCAACTGCGAGTCGACCTGCGGCCCGGTGACGAAGGTCCCCTTGCCATGCACGCGCTCCAGCGCACCGGATTCGACCAGGTCGCTGATCGCCTGCCGGACGGTCACCCGGGAGACGTTCAGCTTGTCGACCAGTGCCCGTTCGGACGGGATCGAGTCGCCTGGGTGCAGGTCGACGTCGATGAGTCGCTCCAGCACCGCCCGAACCTGGGAGCGTTTCGTCGCCACCATCGGCTTTCGCCCTCCTGACCTGCGCATTCGAACAGATTTTGCGCGTTTGCGGGAAGTGAGCTTCCGGGCTTGCCCGACCCGGTGCACTCACTGCTATCGTGCGCAGCATACCTGTTAAGACCAGATAGGACCAGTGATCGCAGTGGTGTCGGTACCCGCCCCCAGGACGCAGATGTCCATCGAGATCGCCGAGCAGCCGGACGCGCTGGCGGCGACGTTCGAGCACGTCCTGCCGCTCCGGGACCAGATCACCCGGCTGGCCGCCGGCCGCCGTCACGTGCTGTTCGTGGCGCGTGGTTCGTCCGACAACGCGTGCGTCTACGGCCGCTACCTGACCGAGATCCACGCCGGCCGCCAGGCCTCGCTGGCCGCGCCCTCGGTCGCCACGCTGTACGGCGCCAACCTGGACCTGTCGAACACCCTCGTGGTGTGCGTCAGCCAGTCCGGCGCGACCCAGGAGATCGTCGACACGGCCGAGTGGGCCAAGCGCAACGGCGCCGCGGTCGTCGGTATCACCAACCACGACGACAGCCCGCTGGTCTCGACCGCCGACGTCGCGCTGATCACCCAGGCCGGCAAGGAGCTCGCGGTCCCGGCCACGAAGACCTACACGACGCAGCTGGCTGCGATCACGGTCGCGGTGGACGCCCTCGCCAACAAGCCGGGCACGCTCGATGCCGATATCGCCCGGGTTCCCGAGGTCGCGGCGAAGGCGCTCGAGCTCGACGTGGACGTGGCCGCGGCACTACTCGCGGGCGCCCACGACGTACTGGCGAGTGGTCGCGGTCTGACCTTCGGTACGACGCTGGAGGTGGCGCTCAAGCTCGAGGAGACCTGCCTGCAGCCGGTGCGCGGCCTGTCGTACGCCGACTTGAAGCACGGGCCGATCGCGGTCGTCGACTCGGATCTCGTCACGATCCTGGTCGCGGCTCCGAGTGGTCCGGCGCTGCCCGGTCTGATCGAGCTGGCCGGGACCGTTCGCGAGAAGGGCAGCAAGATCCTCGGCATCGGCGGCGACAGCACGTTCGCCGGTCGTTGCGACGTCGCGCTGCCCGGCCCGGACCTGCCCGAGACGCTGGCGCCGCTGACCCTGATCATCCCCGCCCAGCTCACGATCGAGGCCCTCGCCCGCAGACTCGGCCTCGACCCCGACGCCCCCCGCGGCCTCCGCAAGGTCACCCAAACCGACTGACTCGCAGTCCTCAAGAACCGGCCGCCCACACGTTTGTGGGCGGCCGGTTCCTTTTCTTTGTCGCGACCACTCGCGACAAAGAAAAAGACGGTTAGGCGCGGCCGCGGTGGTGCAGGGCGGTGCCGATGCCTTCGGCGGCGGCGCGGAGGCGCGGGAGGACGTCGGTTCGCAGCGCGGCGGCGGTCGCTCGCGAGGTGTGGGCGGAGACGTTGAGGGCGGCGATGGTTTTGCCGCGGCCATCGACAACCGGTACGGCGATTGAGCGCAGGCCTTGTTCGAGCTCCTGGTCGACCACCGCGTACCCGGTCTTGCCCGCCTCGGCGATGGCATCGCGCAGGGAGTCGATCGAGGTCAGCGTGCGATCCGTCAGGGCCTCCGGCTCCAGGTCGGCCAAGTAGCGATCGAGCTCCGCGGCCGGCAGACCCGCGAGTAAGACCCGGCCCATTGAGGTCGCGTAGGCCGGCAGGCGCGCGCCGACGCCGAGTGCCACGGTCATGATCCGGCTGGTCGGCACGCGGGCGACGTACACGATGTCCGGCAGGTCGAGCGTCGCCATCGAGCAGGACTCGCGGGTCGCGGCGCTCACC
This sequence comes from Kribbella sp. NBC_01245, assembly GCF_036226525.1. NCBI lineage: Bacteria > Bacillati > Actinomycetota > Actinomycetes > Propionibacteriales > Kribbellaceae > Kribbella > Kribbella sp. NBC_01245. The sequence goes on along the minus strand of NZ_CP108487.1, from coordinate 6,234,916 downwards.
TCCTCCATGAACGGCCCGGCGATCTCGCCCAGGTCCAGCGACGACAGATAGGCCCAGCCGAGCGCGAGCACGCGCGGCGTCAACAAGAACCGACGGCCGTCGCTCCGGACGTACCCAAGCTCCTCCAGCGTCAGCAGGATCCGCCGGGCCGTCGCCGGGGTCAGCCCGACCGCCCGGGCGACCTCGCTCAGCGTCAGCGACGGCGCGTCCGCACCGAAGGCCCGGATCACCGCGAGCCCGCGCTCCAACCCCTGCAGGAACGAGCCCGAACGAGCCGTGGACTCACTTGAGGGCACCGGCTATCCTCTTTTCGCTAGGAGAACTTCTTTTCGCTGAGCGAAATCCTACGAGAAACCGGGAGGTTCGTCCACCGTGCCGGACTCAAGCCCCAGCCCGATCCCGGCGAGGGCGCCGATCACTTCCTTGCCGGCGGCGATCGCGGCGCACGTGCGGGACGGGGACACGGTCGCGATGGAGGGATTCACGCACCTCATCCCGTTCGCCGCGGCCCACGAGATCGCGCGCCAGGGTCGTCGCCACCTCACCCTGGTCCGGATGACGCCCGATCTCATCTATGACCAGCTGATCGGTCTGGGCTGCGTCGACGAGATCGTCTTCTCGTACGGCGGCAACCCCGGCGTGGGCTCTCTCCACCGCCTCCGCGATGCCGTGGAGAACCACTGGCCACACCGCCTCGGCGTACACGAGCACAGCCACGCCGGTCTCGCGAACGCGTATGCCGCCGGCGCCGCGAACCTTCCCTTCGGCGTACTGCGCGGCTATCGCGGCACCGACCTCGAGCGCCAGACCGACATCGTGCAAACGGTCACCTGCCCGTTCACCGGCGACGAACTGGCCGCGGTTCGGGCGGTCCGGCCGGACGTGGCAATCGTCCACGCCCAGCTCGCGGATCGCGACGGCAACGTCATGCTCTGGGGCATCACCGGCGTCCAGCGCGAGGCCGTGCTCGCGGCGCGACGGGCAATCGTCACCGTCGAGGAAGTCGTGGACGTCTTCCCGGAACGGACGGGCGCGGTGATCCTGCCGAGCTGGGTGTTGTCGGCGGTCTGCGAGGTGCCCGGCGGCGCCTGGCCGTCGTACGCGGCGGGCTATACGACCCGCGACAACACCTTCTACCAGCAGTGGGACGCCATCTCACGAGACCGCGAGTCCTTCCTCAAATGGGCCGCGGAGAACGGACTGCCGGCCCGATGACCAACTGGACAAGTGCCGAGATGATGAACGTCGCCGCTGCTCGCGAATTGCACGACGGCGACGTCTGCCTCGTGGGCGTCGGCCCGCCCAACCTCGCCGCCAACCTCGCCCGCCGGACGCATGCGCCGAACTGCCGCCTGGTCTACGAATCCGGCGCGATCGACGCCAAACCGCGTCGTCTGCCGTTGTCGATCGGGGATGACGACCTCGCCGCGACGGCCACCACGGTGGTGTCGGTGCCCGAGATGTTCAACTACTGGGTCGGCGCCGGACGGATCGACGTGGGCTTTCTCGGCGCCGCGCAGATCGACCGGTTCGGCAATATCAACACCACCGTGATCGGCCCGTACGACGAACCGAGCGTGCGTCTTCCCGGCGCGGGCGGCGCGCCAGAGATCGCGTCGGCCGCCAAACGGGTGATCGTGATCGTCCGGCAGTCGACGCGTACGTTCGTCGAGAAGGTCGAGTTCATCTCGTCCGTCGGGTTCGGGCCGACCGGCCAGGAGCGCGAGGCGTACGGCATGACCGGCGCGGGTCCGACCCTCGTCATCACGGATCACGGGGTGCTCGAACCCGATCCGTCGACCAATGAGCTCACGCTGACCCGGTTGCACGAGGGCGTCGACCTCGCGACGGCCAAGGCCGCGACTGGATGGGACCTGAAGGTGGCGGACCAGCTCGTCACCGTGCCACCGCCAACCTTTGTGGAGCTTGACGCGTTGCGGCGTTTGCAGCGGCGTGAGGAGTTCGTCGATGCCTAAGCCCTTTGTATATGAGCAGTTCGCGGCGCGCGTGGTGCTTGGCGAGTTGGCCGACGTACCGGGTGAGGTTGAGCGGCTCGGCGTCGATCGGGTGCTTCTGGTGGTGACGGGATCGGCCAAGACCGCTGGCGATCGCTTGCAGGAGTTGCTCGGCGCTCGCGCGGTTGGCCGGCTGGACGACGTACGTCAGCATGTGCCGCTCGAACTCGCGTCGAAAGCACGACTTGCAGCCGAGACGATCGGCGCGACTGGCTTGGTGAGCATCGGCGGCGGGTCGGCGGTAGGCCTCGCGAAGGCGGTCGCGTTGACGTCGGGTTTGCCGATCGTGGCGGTGCCGACGACGTACGCCGGTTCGGAGATGACGCCGGTTTGGGGCATCACGTCGGATGGGGAGAAGCGGACGGGGACCGATCCCGTCGTACTGCCGAAGACCGTGGTGTACGACCCTTCGCTGAGCCGGGATTTGCCGCTGGACGTCACGGCCGCGAGCGTCGCGAATGCTCTCGCGCATTGTGTCGAAGCCGTTTGGACTCCGAAGGCGAATCCATTCAACGAAGTGATCGCTGTCGAAGGCACTCGCGCGCTTAGTGAGGGCCTTAGGCAAGTATTACTTGATCCGCGTGATTTAGATGCTCGGGGCGACCTTCTGTACGGCGCTGGGCTGGCCGGTTCGGCGTTGACGTCGGCCGGGACCGGGTTGCACCACAAGCTTTGCCATCTCCTGGGCGGTCGGTACGGCCTGCCGCATGCGGAGACCCACGCCGCGGTCTTGCCGCAGGTCACCCGGGTCCTCGCGCCTACCGTCCCCGAAGCGGCCGCTCGCTTATCGGTTGCCTTGGGCAAGGGCGAGCTGGCGACGCAGTTGTACGACCTGTTCGAGGCGTCTGGCGTACCGACGAGCTTGCGCGAACTGGGTCTCACCGAGGACCAAGCACGCGAGGCGGCGGCCGGCGAGGCCTTGGTTCAAACGATTCTGGCTCGCGCCTGGGCGGGCGTTCGACCTTCGAAGGACGACTGATGACGACTCGATCGGCATACCTGGTGGACGCCGTACGGACGCCCGTCGGCAAGCTCGGCGGCGCGCTCGCGGGCGGCCGACCCGACGACCTTGCGGCGGTGACACTGGCCGAGCTACTCGCACGCAACGCGCAAATCGATCCCGGTCAGATCGACGACGTGTTCCTCGGTAACGCGAACGGCGCCGGCGAGGAGAACCGTGACGTCGCGCGAATGGCCGTGCTGCTGGCGGGCTGGCCTACACACGTTCCCGGTACGACGGTCAACCGCTTGTGCGGGTCTGGCCTCGAGGCCGCGATCCAGGCCGCGCGAGCGATCGAGACGGGTGATGCCGACCTGGTCGTGGCCGGTGGTGTCGAGTCGATGAGTCGTGCGCCCTGGGTGATGCCGAAGCCGGATCGGGCGTTTCCGCACGACGGGATGACGGCGTACTCGACGTCGCTCGGCTGGCGGATGGTCAACCCGCGCATGCCTGCCGAGTGGACCGTGGCGCTTGGCGAGGGGGCCGAACTGCTCGCGGATAAGTACGGGATTTCCCGCGAGTCGCAGGACGCGTTTGCCCTTGCCAGTCACGAGAAAGCGGCCGCGGCTTGGGCCGAGGGCCGGTTCGATGCCGAGGTGGTGCCTTGGAAGCGCCTGGCCGACGTACTACCCCAAGGAAAGAAGGCGCCCGCGCCGTTGACTCGTGACGAGTCGATCCGCCCGGGTGGCAGCCCCGAAAGTATGGCGGCGTTGAAGCCGGTATTCCGGCCCGACGGGACCGTCACTGCGGGGAATGCGTCGCCGCTCAACGATGGCGCGTCCGCCTTGCTGCTGGCTGATGAGTCCACAGTTAGCGGTATGGGCATCACCCCTCTCGCGAGAATCGTCAGCAGGGCGGTGCATGCGGTTGAGCCGCAGTACTACGGGATAGGTCCGGTCGAGGCGTCCCGTAAAGCCTTGCAGCGGGCCGGGATCGGATGGGAGGACTTGACGTTGATCGAGTTGAACGAGGCGTATGCCGCGCAATCCCTGTCCTGCTTGGCGGAATGGCCCGAGCTGGATCAGACCAAGCTCAACGTGAACGGCGGCGCGATCGCGCTCGGGCATCCGCTCGGCAGCTCCGGCACCCGCCTGCTCACGACCCTCGCGCACGAACTCCGACGACGTGGTGGCGGGTACGGCCTCGCCACCTTGTGCATAGGCGTCGGCCAGGGCCTGGCGATGGTGATCGAAGCGTGACCAATCACTCCGACCTGGACGGCCAGGCGCTCACCGATGCCGTGGTGGCGAGCTTCGACGGCAGCACGGATGAGCGGTACAAGACGATCATGGCGGCCTTGGTTCGGCACCTGCACGCCTTCGCGACGGAGGTCGAGCTGACCGAGGAGGAGTGGTTCAAGGGCATCGACTTCTTGACCCAGACCGGCCAGATCTCGGACGACAAGCGGCAGGAGTTCGTGCTGCTGTCCGACGTACTCGGACTGTCCATGCTGACCGTCGGTCTGGCCAATCGCAAACCGCCCGAGGCCACGGCGGCGACCGTTTTCGGGCCGTTCTTCGTCGAGGGATCGCCGGAAATCGAGAACGGCGGTGACATGTCGAACGGCGCACCCGGACAGCCGTGTCTGGTTAGCGGCCGCGTCCTGAACACCGCCCGCGAGCCAATCGCGGACGCCTTGGTCGAGGCTTGGCAGGCCGACGAGGAAGGCTTCTATGACGTACAGAAGTCCCTCGATGGACCGCAGAACCGCGGCCACCTGCATACCGATGCCGAGGGCAACTTTTCCTTCTGGGCGGTACGCCCGGTGGCCTATCCGATCCCTGCCGACGGTCCGGTCGGCGAGTTGCTCCGGGCCGGCGGGCGCGGGCCGATGCGACCTGCGCACATCCACTTCATGGTCACCGCACCGGGCTATTCGCGGTTGATCACGCACGTCTTCGCGGCCGGTGACGAATACCTGGATAGCGATGCCGTCTTCGGGGTAAAAGCCTCGCTGATCGCCGGCTTCGCCGAACACCCCGCCGGGGTCGCGCCCGACGGGCGGCAGCTCGACGTGCCCTACGCCACGATCACGTACGACCTTGTACTCGCCACCGACGAGGAGTCCGCTCGATGACCGAATACGACACCGATGTGCTGATCGTCGGCAGTGGTCCGGCCGGTGGTGCCGCCGCGCTGTTCCTGTCGACGTACGAGATCGACACCATCGTGCTGAACCGCTACCGCTGGACCGCGAACACCCCGCGCGCCCACATCACCAACCAGCGCACGATCGAGCTGATGCGCGATATGGGGATCGAGGCGGAGGTCACCGGCAAGGGCACCACGCATGAGCTGATGGGCCAGACCGCCTTCTGCACTTCGCTTGCCGGTGAGGAGATCGGCCGGATTCGCACTTGGGGCACGCATCCGCGCCGGCTGGCCGACTACACCGAGGCCTCGCCCACTCTGCCGGTCGACCTGCCGCAAACGTTGTTCGAGCCGATCCTGGTCAGCACGGCCGCGAGCCGGGGTGCGCAGGTGCGGTTCGGGACGGAGTACCTCTCGCTCGAGCAGGACGAGGACGGCGTCACCGCGTTGGTTCGCGACCGCCTGACCGGTTCGACGTACTCCATCAGAGCCCGCTATCTGATCGGCGCCGACGGTGGTCGCAGCAAGGTCGCGCAGGACATCGCACTGCCGATGACCGGCTCGATGGATATCGAGGGCTCGATGAACATCGTCTTCGAGGCCGACCTCTCGAAGTACGTCGCGCACCGGCCGAGCGTTCTCTACTGGGTGTTGCAACCGGGCGCGCAGATCGGCGGCATCGGCGCCGGGCTGGTCCGGATGGTGCGGCCGTGGAACGAGTGGCTGATCGTCTGGGGTTACGACATCAGCAAACCCGCGCCGGAGGTCGACGAGGCCATGGCGACCGAGATCGTGCACAACCTGGTCGGCAACGACACGATCGACGTCAAGCTCAAAGGCACGTCGGTCTGGAGCGTCAATCACATGTACGCCGAACAGGCCTCGCGTGGTCGCGTTTTCTGCATGGGCGACGCGATCCACCGGCATCCGCCGAGCAACGGCCTCGGTTCGAACACGTCGATCCAGGACGCGTACAACCTGTCGTGGAAGCTCGCGCACGTCATCCGTGGGCAAGCCGGGCCGGCGTTGCTCGCGACGTACGACGATGAGCGGGTGCCGGTGGCGCGGCAGATCGTGGAGCGCGCGAACAAGAGCAGGACGCAGTTCGGTCAGATCTTCAAGGCTCTTGGGATGACTCCGGACGCGCCTGCCGGGAGGACGATCGCGTCGCGGAAGGACGACACTCCGGAAGGCGAGGCGCAGCGGGCGGAATTGCGCGAGGCGATCGAGTTGAAGGACTACGAGTTCAACGCGCATGGGGTGGAGCTGGGGCAGCGGTATCGGTCGGACGCGGTCCTGCCGGATGGGACTGCCGAGCCTGCGTATGAGCGCGATCCGGAGTTGTTTTACCACCCGACGACTTGGCCGGGGGCGCGAATTCCGCATTGCTGGCTCAACCAAGGTGGTTCGACGGTGAGCACGCTGGACGTCGTTGGGAAAGGTCGGTTCGTGCTGCTGACCGGGATCGGCGGGGAGTCGTGGACCAAGGCGGCCCAGGTCGTCTCGGAGAACCTCGGTGTGCCGATGGACGCGTACGTCATCGGACCGGGTGCCGACTTGGACGACCTGTACGGCGACTGGTCGCGCCTTAGCGAGATCCCCGACTCCGGCTGCCTCCTGATCCGCCCCGACGCCCACGTCGCGTGGCGCTCCCCCGCCCTCCCCGAAGACGCCGAGGCAACCCTCCACGAGGCGCTGACGACCGTGCTTTCGCGGGACTAGCCTGGGCAACCCTTTTCTTGCGACGATCGGACCCGTTTTGCCGCTCGTCTGCTACCTGTCAGGTGCAGGCTGCCTTACAGCGGCAAACGGGTCCGATCGTCGCAAGAAAAGGGTCGGCGCGGGCGTCAGGTGGGTGGGGGGACGATGCCGTTGGCGATGGCGTAGGCGACGGCTTCTAGGCGGGAGTGGGCGCCGAACTTGCTGAGGACGGACTGGATGTGGGTGCGGACCGTGGTCTTCGAGATGTGCAGGAGCCCTGCCATGGCATCGGTGGTCTGCCCCTGGACCAGCAGGTCAAGGACTTCGCGTTCGCGTTTGGTGAGGTAGGTGGCGAGGAACTGGGCGTGGGCCCGGTCCGTGTCGGCGCCCAGGCCGAGAGCGTCGCGCAGCAGGTGGTCGTCGCAATAGAGCTCACCCGCCACGACCCGGCCGATGGCGCGGACGACGTCGCCGATCCCGCGTTCTTTGGAGGCGACACCACTCGCGCCGGCGGCCATGGCGAGGCGGAGTACGTCGGGCCCGGTGCGGGCGGTGAGCACGAAGACCTTGACCGACGGGGTCGTCTCACCGATCCGGCGGGTGAACTCAATACCGTCCGCGTCGGGGAAACCCAGATCCATCACGCACAAGTCGACCGTTTCGGCGGCCAGCAGTTCCAGGGCTTTCCGCGGATCCTGGACGACGTCCGCGACGAGATAGCCGTGCCCGCGCAACACTGCCGCGAGCGCCTCGGCGAAGACCCGATGGTCATCACACACGATCACCCGCACCCCCGCTGCCACGGACAGATCGTCGGCAGGGCCGAGCGTCGGGTCAGCTGAGGTGGGCAAGGGAGAAGGTGACCGTGACGAGGGCGCCGCCCAGCGGGGAGGTGCCGACGTCGAGCGAGCCGCCGACGGCTTCGATCAGCCGTCGCACGATGACCAGGCCGCGGCTGCTCAGACCGGGTGGGCCAAGGCCGAAACCGGGACCGGAGTCGCCGATCGAAATGGCCAGGCCGGCGTCGGTCTGCCGGGCGGCCAGCTCGACCACTCCGTCGGGCCCGGCGGCGCGAATCGCGTTCTCCAGTAGGTTGCGCAGGACCCGGCGCAGCGAGACGCGGTCGATCCCGACGCGATGGGCCCGCACGGGCGCCAACCGCAGCGTGACCTCGGTCGTGGCGGCCAAAGTCCCGACCAGGTCGGCCAGCACCACGGAGACATCGGCGGGCTCGGCCAGATAGTGGTCCTCGCGAATCTGCCGAAGTAGCGCGGTGACCTCGCGGGTCTCGGTCTCGATCAGCGCGAGCAGCGTCATCCTGGCCGTCTCGTCGCCCGCGGCGAGCGCGGCGGCGGTCAGAGCGCGGACGGTGGCCATCTCGTGAATCAGGTCGTGCCAGATATCGGTCGGCAGCCGGGTCGTCGGTAGCTGCACCACCGGCACCACGGCAACAGCGGACAGGTCATCCCGTCCATGGACGAGCACCCCTGAGCTCATGGTCTTCCCCCCATGTCGTCGTAACCCGGTAAGGCTCGCGACAGTGCGAGCCCTCCCCGCCCGGGTAGGACTGACTAGCTTGTACGTCCCTACCCCGACTATCGGGGGAGGAGCAACATCGAGTCGAACAGTAGATTGCCAACAGAACACAGTCTGTCGTCGACTACATCTCGACTCGTCTTCCACAGATAGAACGCGCTCAACCCCGCCGCGTTACGCCCGGAATTCCGGCGCGCCGGCCGATCGCCGCCGCCTGGATCGCGTTCCGCGCGCCGAGCTTGCCGATGACGCGCTGGACGTGGGTGCGCGCCGTGCTGTCGGCAATGCCCAGCTGCCGGGCCAGCGCCTTGCGATCGAACCCGCCGACCAGATGCGCAAGTACGGCGCGCTCCCGATCGGTCAGCGCCCCGACCAGCGCGCGAGCCTCGTCGGCGGCGAGACCGGCCGCCGCGGATCGCACCGCGCTGCCCGGCTCCTGCTCCCCCAGTACGGACGGGCTGAGCCACATCCCTCCGGCCGCGACCGTCCGGACAGCGGCCTCGACGTCGGCCAGCGAATCCGAGGCCGAGACCCAGCCGAACCCACCCGCGCGTACGGCGGGCAGCACTTGCGCCGGGTCGTCCGTGTCCGCCACCAGCAGCACTCGCGTTCGCGGCTCGGTCTCGTGTACCAGCCGAACGGCCGCGACTGCGGACAGCCCGAGGCCGCGCGGTTCGACCAGGACGACGTCCGGCGCCTCGATACCGATGAGCCGCAGGAGTTCGTCGAGGCGGCAGGCCGTACCGAGCGCGCGGACGCCCGACTGCGCATCGACGTACGCGGCTATGGCCTCGGCGATCACCCGTAGCGAGTCGCAGACCAGCAGCGTCGGCATATCCACGCGGGCCGTCAGCACGGTTGCCGTTCGGCGCGCAGGATCAACGGTTTACGCATCGAGCTGAAACCGAGTTGCTTGGCCCGGGCACAGAACTCGGCCGGCGCCAGGTCGTACTCCACATGGAGAACCGCCTTGCCCGCTTGACGAAACGGCGTCAGCAACGCGCATTCGTCGTACTTCATGCACTCCTCGTTCACCGCGAAGTCGAACGACGGCTGCAGCGCGCGGACCTGCTCCAGGTCGTTCTTCAAGCCCACGGACAGGCCGATCCGATGGGCCAGCATCGCGATCCGACGGTTGTACCGGAGCTGGTCGGACGCGGTCAGCGGGAAGCCGGATTCGTTGCTATAGGCATCGACGTTGTCCGGCTCGATCGCGTCGAATCCCTTGGCCCGGCAGGCACCGAAGCGCGCGGCCATGATCGGCGCGAGCAGATCCCAGCGGCGGATGTCGAGCCATCGTTCGTCCGGCCAGCCGTCCATCGTCTTGCCGAGGACCTGCGCGGGGAAGCGGGCCTTGTCGGGCCGGAAGTTCTCGTACGCGCCGACGTTGACGTAGCAGATCGCGCGTCGTCCGCGGCGATGCAGTTCGTCGACCTGGGCCTTCGTCGTCCGCTCGCCGTCGACGTCGTACACGGGCACGTCGATCGAGAGGTCCAGGGTTCCGTCGAGCTGCCATTGCCAGGCCGTGCCCGGTCGCGGACTCCACCGCTGGTACGACGCCGGGCTCCTGCGCGGCGTCGGCGTCGACGGCCTGCTTGTGCTCGAACTCGGGCTCGGGCTGGGCGTTGGTGTTGCCTCGGGCCGGGGCGCGGCCGTGGGACTGACGGTCGGCTGCGGGGTCGGGTCTGCCGCCGGCTGGTCCGCCGCACAGCTCGCCGTAAACAACAGAACGACGGCCAGCATCACCCTCAGCACCGGCTCGCTCCGACCAAGGACGAAGGCAGTCCGGTCCATGGATGCGGGCCGGGCCGATCGGTGACGAACGCCAGACCGACGCCCTCCGCCTCGACCCGTTCCAGCACCGCGTCAATCGCGTCCGCCGGTACGCCGTATACGAGGTGCCAGAGCCGGTCGGGCCCAACCGTGCGCTCGGCCACGCCGCCTCGCCCATGGGCCGCGAACTCGTCCTCGAACACGCATGTCACGTCGAACAGCCCAGGCAACTCGGGACACGGCTCGACGCCCGGATTCGCGACGATGCACCGGGCCCCGGCCTGACGGGCGATCAGGGCCAGCATTCGGTTGTACCCAAGGCCGTCCGGCCCGGGAGCGACCTGGTCGAACATGATGCCGTCGACGTCGTACCGCTCGAGCCACGCACGGACGTCCGCCGCGACCTGGACGATGCCGCGCTGCGCGTAGGCGGTGTCGACGTACCCGTAAAAGTGGACACCACTCGAACGCAGGGCAGCCAGGGCGGCCGGGTAGTACGGATCGTCCGCGTCGCCCGGGCCGTTGGCGATGTTGACCACCACGAAGGCGAGCTGGCCGGCCAGTTCGGCGAGGCGCGTCCACTGGCCCGGGTCTTCGGCCGGATGCACGTACCAGGGAATGGCAAGGCGGGTCATCGATGTACCTCCACGGCCGGGAGCCATTGCCAGACGAGCACGGTCAGGGTGATGGCCAGGGAACCACAGACGGCCAGATAGCCGATGGCCAGGTCGAACGCCGACGGCGGGCCGAGGACGAGATAGCGGGCGGCGGCGAACACGACGCCGATACCGGTGACGAGCAGCACCGGCGCGACCAGCCGGTGGGCCACCAGGAGCAGCGCCGCGAGGAAGGACCAGCCGAGTAGACCGGTGGCGGCGAATCGCAGGACCGCGTTGAAGTCGAGGTGATCCACGGAGCTGGCGGCCAAGGCGATCAACGCGATCAACAAGGCCAAGTACCAGCCGAAACACCGCAGCAGGGCCGCGTGGATCCGGGCGGCGAACCGGTCCGCGGAGTTGGTGGTCCGGAGCGCGAGCTCGGCGCGACTCCGGTAGCGCGCCAGTTGCCACTCGGCCACCAGTACGCCACCGACCAGCGGCATCAGGGTCAGCCCGATTCCGACGCGACCGCCGGGAACAACCAGCCCATCGAGCAACCCGAGGGTCAGCAAGGACGCGAGGCACGCGCCGTACCCGACATAGAGACGGCAGTCGGCGAGAACGGCACGGGTCACCGGCCGGGCCGCGCGACGGCCGTCGCGACAGAGGACCAACGCGACGACGACCGTGGCGAGGACGGAAGTTGCGATGACCGGCAGAACGATTGCCTTCGGCAACAGACTCGGACGCAGTACGTCGGGGAGTGAGACGAGTAGACCCGGGATCAGCACGAGCAGCATCAGCCCAGGCCGGTGCAGCACAACGCCGATGGTCGAGGCCAGGACGAACGCGATCTGACCGATCGCGACCACCGCGACGTACCGGATCGAGGGGTTGAACCAGCCCGTGGCGCCCAGACCTACGACGGCAGGCACGAATGCCAGGGCCGCGAGATCGCGCATCAGGCGACGGGCCTCGGGATACGAACCGGCGCCGGTCATCGCGTAGCCGGCATACGCGACACCTTGGCCGGCGGCCCATCCGTACGCGACGGCGACGAGCAGCAGGACCACCTCGGCCGGCGCGGTCCGCTCGCCCATGGCGGCACCGGTCAGCAGGGCGGGTAGGACGAAGACCAGGCCGCGTTGAAGTGTTTGCCGTACGTCGATCCTTCCCGCGACAGCGGTCCGCGTGAGGACGGGCGCTTCCGCACGCAGCCCGGCGAGCAGCGACTTGCCGAGGGAGAAGACGTCCGGATGCCCGTAGCGTTCTTGCGCGGTTCGATCGCTGACACCGCTGGCCTCCAGCGCGGCGGCGACCTCGTACGCGTCGACGGGCGGTGCGGCGCCAGGGGTCTCGACCAGCTCGGCCGCCTGCGGATGCCGTAGTCCGGGGAGCAGGACGCAGTCGGCACTCACGCGGACGTCCGCTCGACCGTGGTGGCGACGGCCGTGTAGAGCATTCGGTAGGTGTCGATCGACTTCTCCAGCGTGAAGTTGTCGAGCGAACGACGCCGCGCGGCCTGGCCGATCCGGCGGCGCAGGTCCGGGTCGAGCAGGTAGTCCAGGCAGGCCTCGGCGAAGGCGGACGGATCGCGCGGCGGTACCACCGAGCCAGCGTCGGCGACCGCTTCGGCCGTACCCCCGACGTCGGTGGAGACGGTGGCCCGGCCGCACATCATCGCCTCGATGACCGTGTACGGCATGCCCTCCGAGATACTCGAGAGGGCGACCACATGCCCTGCCTCGAAGGCGATCCGGCTCGACGGCACGGGTCCTTCGAGGGTGATGCCGTCGGAGACCCCGAGCCGGTCGGCCAGGTCGAGACAGCGCCTTTCGTAGTCCTCATTGCCCTCCGGCGTCGGCCCGAACAACCGCAGCACGGTTTGTGGCAACTGCTCCCGGATCAAGGCGTACGCGCTGATCAGCGTCTCGAGGTCCTTGAGCGGATCGACCCGGCCCACCCAACTGATCGTGGGTACGGCGGGCTCGTCCTGGATCTCGGTATAGCGCTCGGGCTCGACGCCATTGTAGATCGGCACCACCGAGGCCGGATCGGCGCCGAGCCGGTATTCCCAGCGGGCGTTGAACTTCGCCACCGGCACGATGAAGTCGGCATGGCGGTACCCCAGTTCGGCGAGCTGGCGGAGGAACCCGAGCACGACCTCCTTCACCGGGGCCGGGTACGACAGATCGCGGAACGCCAGATAGCGCTCGCGAATGTGGACGCCATGCTCGGACATCACCAACGGCGTACCGCGTCGCCACTTCTCCGCCAACCCGACGAGCGTCGGCAGGCCGTTCGCCACCGCATGGCTCAGGTCGAGGCCCGGGCCTAGGTCGACGGTCAACGGCAGCAGCGATCGTTCCACCAGCTCCGCCGCGACGATCGCGTCATGCACGGTGAGGGTGTGCGGATCCGACCAAACCTCCAGGAGGTAGCCGACCAGGTCGCAGGCCCGCAGGGAGCGCGAAAAGCCCTTACTGGTGGCGAGTTTGGCCAGTTCGCGCAGGCCCCACTCGAACGTCACCGGCTGGTCGAGTACGGAACCGGCCAGCACGGCCCGGGCGGCGTCGGCCACCCGGGCCTGGTCCCGGCCGCGGCGCGGGGTGACGGCCGGACCCCAGAGGGGGAACGGCCGCACACCGTCGGCGTTGTCCGGTAGCTCCCAGGTCTGCCGTTCGGTGCCATTGGCAACCAAGGTGAGCAGCCGGAACCGGTGCTCGGGCAGACCGCGGATCAACTTGTCACACCACTGGCTGACGCCACCTTTCACGTAGGGATAAGTCCCTTCGTTGATCAGCGCGACGTCCACCGCACCTCGCCGGTCCGCAACGGGCCGACCTTGGCGGGCTCGCGCAGCTCCCGCGGCTCGGCCGGCTGGTTCTTCGTCGTGGTCGTCGTCGTGGTCGTTGCGGCGGCTGGGGCCGTGGCGGGTGCCGGGTAGCCGGCCGGGAGCTTGAGCTGGAACGACCCGCTCAGCAGACCGCCGACGTTCTTGTAGTCCGAACGCTCCCCCGCGTACGCCGTACCGAAGGCGGCGCCGGGCGAACCGAACAGGCCGACCAGGCGAGTGCCCTCCGGCACGGTGACCGGTACGGCGACGGACGAACTGCTCTGCACGGTGAGCGTCGTCCCGGTCACGTAGGCGGTGACCTTGGACTGGTTGGTTTTCCACGCGATGGCCTGCTGCAGAACGGCGGACGACTGCTTCATCGTCGGGTGCAACAGCGGGGTGTTCGCCGCGTAGGTCTGACCGAACTGGTCGAGTACGCCGTCCAGCACCGGGTAGAGGATGCGGTCCTCGGCCAGGTTCGACTGGTGGGCGTAGTGCGGGCGCGGGTCGTTGCCGAGCACGTGCCGCAAGGCGATCCGGACCTCCAGCGGCACGATGTAGTCGCGGAAGCCGGTGGTCAGGCTCTGCGGCTGGATGCAGGTCGTGGTGGCCGGGTTGTCCTCGCAGATCCCGCTGCCGCCATTCGCCCTACTCGTGTAGATCCAGTTGTACTCGTCCATCTCCTCGGCCTCGGTGGCCACGTTGTAGAAGATGTTCATCGGGTAGCGCGGCACGGTGACGGCACCGCCGATCGTGCGCGGCTGCTTCTCTCGGGAGGCGTCCGAAGCGATGTACTTGACGCCCCGGTCGTTCAGCGCGCCGGCCAGATACGGGTTGTCGACGGCCATCTGCGGCAGCGTCTTCAGACCCGAGTGCTCGCCGGTGACCAGCTCGGTCCGGTCCAGTGCGACGCCGTTCGAGGTGGCCCAGTCGGTGTTCTTCTTGATCTCGGTGGCGATCGTTGCCCTGGGCATGTACTGGATCGCGCCGAGAGAGTTGGTCGCGCACTTCCACGGCACGACGCTGAAGTCCTGCACGCAGCCCATGTACGGATGCGACCAGGTGTGGTTCAGCCAGCGGAACGACGCCTTGTTCGTGCGGAGTTTGTCCGTCAGCGCGTCGGTGCCGACCGTCGTCGCGGCACCCTCTGCGTTGTACGTCATGTCGAGCGGCATACCCGTCCGCGTCTGCCAGGCCTTCAGGTAGTCGGCATCCGCAGCGGTCATCCGGATGGTCTGGTTGTCCGGCACCCCGGCCGGACAACCGTCACCCGGCGTGCAGTTGCCGTCGATGCTCCAGCGCAGATCCTCCAGGAACACGTCGTCGATGTGCGCCGCGAAGTAGTTCCGCTCGTACCCGAGGTGGATTCCCCGCGTCATCCACGAGATGATGCCATGGGCAACGAACTGGAACTGCTCCTGATATTCGTTGTACACAAAGGTGATGACGAGCTCCTCACGCCCGTCGACCGTGTACTGCCCGATCAGCGAACCGGTCTCCGAGGTGCCGGGGATCGGCGCTCCGACCAGGGTCTTGAAGGTGGCGCCCGCCAGCGGAGTGGCCAAGTACCCGTAGCTCTCCGAGATGGCCTGGTCCGCGTCCTCGAACGGCAACGGCCCATCCAGATACTTGAGCTCGGCCGCCCGCGCCTCGGCGGTGGCCGTCGCCGTGATGCCGTCGAGCGTTCCGATGTAGCCGGGGTTGGCGGCGTAGTTCAGCCCGACGCCCGGGTGTGCCCAGGTCGAGGCGTTGACCTGGCGGATCGAGAAGGCCCGCTCGAACGCGTGCAGGGTGTTCAGCTCGTCCGCGGTCAGACCGGCCGGCGCCTCGTTCGGCAGCACCACGGCCTGGAACTTGGCCCGCGGCGTCGTACCGATCTTGTCCGACAGGTACGCCGCGGTCACGGCCGGCCGGGTCGCCGAATCGAGGTCGAGCTCGGTGAACGGCACCCCCTCGGCGCTGAGCTCACTGGCGATGGCCTCGACCGGCGCGCTGCCGTCGTTCACCACCAGCACCTTGAGGTCGATGCGCGGCGTGACGGCGGCCGAGCTGGTCGCCGGGCTGACCGCGGTGGTCACCACCAGGGCGAGCACGACGCCTGCCACCAGGCGCCGTACGGACGGACGGGCTTTCTTCACTTCTGCTCCCACGGGGATCGGGCGCCGTGGCTCAGGACAGGTCACGGCAGACAACATGCTGTCCGGCCCGGGCGGATCGCGGATCGCGTCGATGAACGAGACCCGTCTCCACCATTTGCAGTACGCGGACCACCTCCCGACACCCGGCCCGGACTGGTCAGCACGGACGTTCTGCGCCGGGCGCCGCGGCGAAAGGCTTCGGGTATGACCGTCACGCAGCAGTGGATCCGCCCTCGGCCGACCTGGCTGATCACCGGTGGCGCCGGATACATCGGTGCCCATGTGGTCGACACGATGCTGCGGGCCGGCCGCCAGGTCGTCGTGGTCGACGACCTCAGCACCGGTTCGGCCGACCGTCTACCGACCGGGGTCGCGCTGGAGACGTGCTCGGTGCTCGACACCGCCACGCTGGCCGCCGTGATGACCCGGTACGACGTGACCGGGGTGATCCACCTCGCGGCGAAGAAGGCTGTCGGGGAATCCGTCGACAAGCCGCTCTACTACTACGACCAGAACGTACGCGGAACGGCCAGTCTGCTCGAGGCGATGCGCGCGGTCGACGTACGGCGCCTGGTCTTTTCGTCGAGCGCTGCGGTCTACGGAATCCCGTCGGCGGGTGAGGTCACCGAGGAGACGCCGACGGCTCCGATCAACCCGTACGGCGCTACGAAGCTCGTGTGCGAGTGGTTGATCCGTGACGCGGCCGCGGCGCAGAACTTGTCCTGGATCAGCCTCCGGTACTTCAACATCGCAGGCGCCGGCGATCCCGCACTAGGCGATCCGGGGGTCGCAAACCTTCTGCAGTTGACCTTGCGGGCGTTGACTCGCGGGGTGCGCCCACAGGTCTACGGGGATGACCACCCGACCCCGGACGGCACTTGCGTTCGGGACTACCTGCACGTCGCGGATCTCGCTGAGGCGCACCTGGCGGCGGTAGACGCGCTTGGCGCGGAGGGGATCCGGCGCGTGTACAACGTGGGGACCGGCGTCGGCGCGAGCGTCCTCGACGTACTGGAAACAGCTTCCCGCGTCACCGGCCTGCACGAGCCGTACGAGGTCACACCCCGCCGCCCGATCGACCCCGCCTGCGTAGTTGCCAACCCGGCCCGCATCACCGCCGAACTCGGCTGGCAAGCCAACCGAACCCTCCACGACATGGTCACCTCAGCTTGGCTCGCCTACCGCCAGCCCGCCCCGATCCCCGTCTAGAGGGACTGCTGGAAGGTGTGGCGGCGGATCCAGGCGTGCATGGCGATCGCGGCCGCGGCGCTGGCGTTGATGGATCGGGTTGAGCCGTATTGGGCGATGGAGAGTACGGCGGTGCAGATGGCGTGGGCTTCGTCGGTGAGGCCCGGGCCTTCTTGACCGAAGAGCAGCACACAAACTTCCGGCAGGTCGTACGTCTCTAGGGGGACCGAGCCGGGCAAGTTGTCGATGCCGATGACCGGTAGACCGCGTTCGGCGGCGTACGACGCGAGGTCGGCGAGCTGTGGGTGGTGTCGTACGTGCTGGTAGCGGTCCGTGACCATGGCGCCACGGCGGTTCCATTTGCGGTTGCCGACGATGTGGACCTCGGCGGCGAGGAAAGCGTTCGCCGTGCGGACGACCGAGCCGATGTTCAGGTCGTGCTGCCAGTTCTCGATCGCGACGTGGAAGGGATTCCGGCGCTTGTCCAGGTCGGCGACGATCGCGTCCACTCGCCAATAGCGGTAGCGGTCGACGACGTTGCGCCTGTCGCCGTTCGCCAGCAGCTCCGGGTCGTACCGGGGGTCATCCGGCAGCTCGCCCTGCCACGGTCCGACCCCGACCTCGGCCGGCCCGACCATGTCTGCGCCCACCAGATCGCCGACCAGGGAATGGCCTTCAGGGTGTCCGCTGGTGGGACGGACGTCGTCGCGATTGGCTTCCGGCATGGGTCGAGACGCTACCCTGTGCGCGTGATTGCACTCGCGGCGATGTTGATGCCCAGCTGGATGGATCCCGAGTACCTGCTGCACGCGCTCGGTGACTGGGCCCTGTGGGGAACCGTCGCGATCATCTTCATCGAGTGCGGTCTGCTCTTCCCGATCCTGCCGGGTGACTCGCTGCTCTTCGCGGTCGGCATGTTCGTCGCGCTGGGCACGATCGGCGTCCCGCTCTGGCTCGTCTGCGTGATCCTGACGGCCGCGGCGTTTGCCGGCAACGTGTCCGGCTATTACATCGGCAGGGCGTTGGGGACATCACTGTTCAAGAATCCCGACGCGAGGTTCCTGAAACCGAAGTATCTCGACCAGACCGCGGCGTTCTTCGACAAGTACGGCAACCGCGCGATCGTGATGGCCCGGTTCGTGCCCATCGTGCGGACGTTCATCACCGTCACCGCGGGCGCGGGCCGGATGGACCCGCGCCGGTTCTTCTTCTACACCGGTGTCGGCGCGGTGCTGTGGGGCACGGGCGTGACCGTGCTCGGCTACTACCTCGGCCGGATCAAGTTCGTGCACGACAACCTGGAGACGGCGCTGATCCTGATCGTCATCGTCTCGGTGATCCCGATGGTGGTGGAGTTCGTGCTGGCGCGGAAGCGCGAGAAGGTGCTCAAGGCCGCGAGCAACGAAGGCCGCGACGAGCGGTTCGACGAGCCGGCGGAGCTGACCGCGCTCTTCGACGCGGCCGCTGAAAAGCACCACAAGAAGGACTGAGCTCCAAGAGACTCAGTGGGCGAACGGGCTCAGTGTGCGAAAGGGAAGTGCGGGTCCGACCAGACGTAGTCGGCACTGAGCTCACTGAGCTCGGCGACGCCCACCTCCCCGTACGGTAGGGCGCCGACGACCCGGCCCGCTCCGACCGAGCACGCCACCAAAGTGCGCTCCCCCGACTGGTACCAGACCAGAGCGCCCCTCGGTGGTTCCCCCTCGTGCAAGTGGTTGTGCTGATCCAGCCAACGCAAGGCGTCGGCCTCGTCCTGCCAACCGCTGTCCTGCGCGTAACCAAAGGCCATTCGCTGGAACTTCAGTGCCCAGCCCTGCCACGCCCCCGATCCGATCCGCTCCAGTTCCCACGCTAGAGCGGCTTCGGCATCACGTGGGTTGGACACTCGTTCCATAGCCTTTGGCTCCACGCATCCCCCCGCCGTTTCCGGTCACCCCGTACGTCGGCCCCTTTTCCCCCGCCGACAGCCCTAACTCTGCCAACCCGCCATACATCCGCCGTACATTGGCGGCTGACTATCCCGCGGCCAAGTCCGGGGAGACGGTCGCGAGCTGGTGGCGGGCCTCGGCGGCTTGGGTGTCGGCGCCGACGAGTTGCCACACCCTGGCGGCCCGGTTGAGGTAGCGGCGGGCCGAGTCGACGTGGCCCGCGTTCTGGTGCAACTGGCCGAGCTGGAACGCGGCCTGCGCCTCGACGGTACGGTCGCCCAGCCGGTGGCCCGCCTCGATCGCGTCCAGCAGCGCCTTACGGGCGGCCGCGTCCTCCCCGAGTGCGGCGAGTGCCTTGCCGAGTTCGGTCCGGGTGTACGCCGCGCAGTGGTCATCCCCGATGCCGAGGAAGATCCGCAACGCCGCGCGCAACTGACGTACGGCCTGGTCGTGCCGGCCCTGCTGTTCGCGGAGTTCGGCGATCCGGCGACGGACCTTGGCCTCGCGATGCGGATCGCCCAGCCGTACGCCGACGAGGTAGGCCTGCGCGAGGTGGCGGCCCGCCGTGACCGGGTCCTTCTGGCGCAGGCAGATCGACGCGATCGCGCTACGGGCGACCGCCTCGCCATTACCGTCACCGGCTTCGATGAACGCGGTCATGGCCGTCTCGTACCGGGCGAAGGCCTCCTCGAGGGTGGCCCGCTCGCGCAGGAAGGTGCCGTAGCCAACCGAGGCCACGCCGTACCCGACCCGGTCGCCGACCTGCTCGAACAACGCCATCGCGTCGGTCAGCGAGCGCTCGGCCACCGGCCAGTCGTCGCGGTAGAGCGCGGTCTGCCCGATGCAGCGCAACATGATCGCCTGCCCGCGCAGATCGCCACAGGCACGGGCGCTCGCGAGGCCGATCCGGTGCGACTCCAGCCAGTCGTCGAAGCCGGCGCGCAGATCGAGGTACGGCGCCCAGGCGGCAGCGATCCGCCAGGCGTGGTCGTGCAGACCGTTCTGCGCGGCAGCCCGAATCGCGGGCAGGAAGCCGTTCCGCTCGTCGTCGAACCAGGTGACCGCCTCGGTCGCCGTCATACCGAGCGGATCGGGCTTGAGCGGCAGGCTTTCCAGCACCCCGAAGTATTCGAACGGCATCGCCTGCGCGGCCCACCGGCAACGCTCGAGGAAGGCCTGCAGCACGGTCGTCAGGTCGGCCACGGCCATCGCGCGCTCGCCCGGATCGCCGATATCGGTCGCGTGCAACCGAACCAGGTCGTGCACGCGGTAGCGCGGCTGCCCGCCTTGGTCGACCGAACTCACCTGCACGAGGTTCGCCTCGATCAGCCGGTCCAGGCTGCGCCGGGTCGCCGCGGGCGCCGCGAGGGCCTCGAGCGAGCGGGCTGAGAAGTCGCCGACGGCGAGGTGGCCGATCAGCCGGTAGAGCCGGGCGTCCTCGGGCCGGAGTGAGTCGTAGCTGAGGTCGGCGCTGGTCCGGACGGCCAGTTCGCCGATGCTCAGTTCGTCGAGGCGCTGGGTCTCGTCCTGCAGGCGCCGGGCCAGCTCGGCCGGGGTGAGGTCGGGCCGCTGGGCGAGCCGGCTGGCCGCGATCCGGATGGCCAGCGGCAGATTTCCACAGGCCGCGAGAATCTGCTCGGCCGCCTCGGTATCGGCGTCGATCCGGTCCTTGCCCGCCACTCGTTGCAGCAGTTCGCTCGCCTCATCGTGGTCGAGCGTGTCCAGGGCGATGACGTCGGCGCCGGCCAGATCGGTCAACCGCGAACGGCTGGTCACGACCAACGCGGACGCGCCTGTGCCCGGCATCAGCGGCACCACCTGGCTCGCCGTACGGACGTCATCGAGCACGATCAGCACCCGGCGGCTGGCCAGTTCCGAACGCAACGCGGCCGAACGGCGATCCGGGTCCGCTGGTACGGCCGAATCCGGGATGTCCAGGCTGCGCAGCAGGTCGTGCAAGGCGCCGGCCGGATCGCGCGGCTGAGTCGCACCCCGCATGTCGAGATAGATCTGCCCGTCCGGGAAGAACTCCCGAACCAGATGACCAAGCCGTACGGCGAGTGAGCTCTTGCCGGTGCCGGGTGGTCCCGAGATCACCGCGATCGGCGGCCGGACCGGATCGCGTCCGCAAATGAGGTCGCGCAGCCGGATGAGCTGGTTCTGGCGTCCGCTGAAGTCGGCCAGGTCCAACGGCAACTGGCTCGGCACCTGCCGCGGTCCAACGCGCTCGGCCATCGGCCCGGGCGGTGGCTCGGGGTCGGGCTGGGGCACGGCTTGGAGGACCGCAGGCTCGACGTCGGCGCTGGCCGGGCGGGCAACGCGGGAACGCGTCGGCCCACGCTCGGCGCGCTGACCGGCCGCTTGGAGCTCCGGGCCGGGCTCGACTTCGAGCTCCTCGGCCAGCGTCTGGACGGCCTTTTGGTAGGCGTTGCGGGCTTCACCGGCGCGACCGGCGTCCAGCAAGGCGTCGATCAACCGGGTCCACAGCTGCTCGTCGTACGGGTCCTCGGTCAGTCGCCCGCTGAGCAGCACGGCCGCGCCGGTCGCGTCGCCGTACTCGAGTCTGAGGTCCAGCAGGGTGTCGACGAGCCCGCGGTACTGCGCGTCCAGCCGGGCGATCGAGCCTTCCCAGGCCGACGCGACGGTCAGATCCTCCAGCGGATGCCCGCGCCACAGGTTGTATGCCCGGGAGAAGAGCTGCATCGCCTGGCGGCCCTCGCCCACGTCGCGGAGGTGGCCGCCTTCGGCCAGCAGCGACTCGAACAGGCTGGCGTCGAGCTCGTCGACGCCGACCTCGATGCTGTACCCGGCGGCGGACGTGTCGATCGGGGTCGGGAGGCCCGCTTCCTGCAGCACTCCGCGCAGCGCCCGGACGTAAGTACGGATGTTGGCGGTTGCAGAGCGTGGCGGACTGCCTTCCCAGAGTGCGTCCGCGATCAGGTCCGTGGAGACGAATCTGTTGGGGTGCAACAGCAGGGTCGCGAGCAATTGCCGCGGTTTACTCGCACGCAGCGGCTGACCCTGGGCGTGGTGGAGCCGCAAAGGTCCGAGGATCTCGTACCTCAGACTATCCACGCGGTGCCCCCAACTCCTTCGGCGAACCGACCCATGGTGACATCTAGTGACGATGACCGGAAGGTGTTCGGCGGCGTGATGTACGGCGCGATGTATGTCCGGTGTATCCCGATCCGGCATCGTGATGGCCGGTACCGGGGGGAGGGCAGGCCCGGGAGTGACGCGTTACTCGTCACCCCGGGCCTGAATTTTGTGCCCTATCGGGCAACGGCCTGGTGGCTCGTCAGCCGGTGAACGGGGGTTGGCCGTCCTGCGGACGGCCTGGACCGGCGGGCGGGGCACCGGCATTGCCACCGTTGCCGCCGTTGGGCGGGCCGTAGTTGCCGCCGTTGCCGCCGTTGGGCGGGCCGTACGACGGGAGAGCCTGCTGGTTCGGCTGGTTCTCGTAACCGGGCATCTGGGGCTGGATCTGGCCCGACGATTGCGGCTGGCCGGGTGCGACGGCGGGCGGCTGAGCCTCACCCGAGACGGCGCCGATCGTGCCGAAGGAGACCTGCGGCACCGACCGCACGGCCGCGTCCTCGACCTCGAAGTAGCCGGCCTTCTCGAACTTGAAGCCATTCGCGATCACGTTCGACGGGAAGGCCTCGATGCGGGTGTTGTAGTCGCCCACGTTCGCGTTGTAGAACCGGCGGCCGGCCGCGATCCGGTCCTCCGTGTCGGTCAGCTCACGCTGCAGGTTCAGGAAGTTCTGGTTGGACTGCAGCTGCGGGTAGGCCTCGACCGAGATCATCATCTGGCGGAGCGCACCGGACAGCGCCGTCTCAGCCTGGGCGCGCTGCTGCGGCGAGGCGCCCTCGATGCCCTGGGCCTGCGTACGCAGCCGGGCGACCTCCTCGAAAACGTGCCGCTCGTGCGCCGCAAAGGCCCGCACCGTCTCGACCAGGTTCGGGATCAGGTCGTACCGACGGTGCAACTCGACGTCGATCTGCCGCCACGATTCCTGGATCAGGTTCCGCTGCTTGACGAATCGGTTGTACGACGTGATCAACGCGATCGCGAGAATCACGACAATCGCGACGATCACGATGACGATGACGGTGGTCATTGGCCTGCTCCCGAGAGGTATGGGTGATGCTGCCATCGACCCTAGTCGCCCGGTGGGTCGATCCCGCTCTGGGCACCAGCCCACCTTCGCCGCGTCGCGCGAGTCTCACCAGCCTCGCGAGTCGCGGTTTCAGCGTTGTCGCGGGGACGGGGGCGCTCACCGTTGTCGCGGATCGACGTTCGCGTAGTCGCGCCAGACGAACGGTGGCACCTGCTCGACAATCGCCGCCAGCAGGTCCAGTCGAGGGATCAGCTCGCCGGGGTCGCGACGGCCGTGGCTCCAGCCGAGCAAGGTGTAGTCGTGGATGCGCCAGGCGAGGTCGACTTCGCTTCGCTGGAGCAGCAGTTCCATCAGTTGAGGATGCAGTACGGCGTACCCGAATCGCTCGTCGTCGGCCCGGACCCGGAAGTTGTGGTTGAAGCGTTCGCTCTCCAAGTCGAAATCCGCCCCACCCAGCGCGGCGATGAATCGGTTCTGCGGCTCGACCGTCAGCCACGGCAAGGCCCCTGGCAGAGTCATCGCGACGATGCCGAAGTGGTGCCGCCGCCGAATCAACCGGCCGGTCTTGCCCGAACCGCGCGTCACGTAGGTGTAGTCGAACGCGGTGAACCCGCGCCCATTCCGCTCGCCGGTCACCACGCAGTTGGCCTCGCGCTCGTACCCCTCCCCGAACGGCGCTCCCCGCCATCGATCAGCCAACTGTGGCTCAGCGAGCGCGAATGCCCAGCCCTGGGATTGCGCGAACGCGCTCACGGCGGCCCGGCGCCGGCTGTCGCGGACATGCTTGATGTACGTGGCCAACCCGTAGACGGCGGCGATGACGAACAGTCCGTACACACTTTCCACAGGTTGATTCCTTCTGGTTCGACCTCGCGAGCGTCGTACGTAAAGCTATGGCGTCACTGGGTCTCGTCGGAGGGAGGTCGGTCATGCCGGACCTATTTGCCGGGCGGTTCGAGCTGATCGACCCGATCGGCACGGGCGGTACCGGCACGGTCTGGCGCGCGTGGGACCGGCGCCTCGAGCGCTACTGCGCCGCAAAGGTGCTGCGCCAACGCCATGCCGGGGCACTGCTGCGGTTCGTCCGGGAACAAGGCCGCCGACTGGACCACCCGCACATCCTCAGCCCGTACGGCTGGGCCGCGGACGACGACCAGGCCCTCCTCGCGATGGACCTCATCGGCGGCGGCGCACTCTCCAACCTCAGCGCAGACTTCGGCCCACTCCCCGAGCGGTACGTCGCTGAGCTGCTACGCCAATTGCTCGAGGCGCTCGCGCACATCCACGAACTAGGCGTAGTCCACCGCGACGTAAAGCCGGCCAACTTGTTGCTAGAAGCAACCGGAACCGGCGCCCCCTCCTTGCGCCTAACAGACTTCGGCATCGCCCTAGCCCTAGGCGAACCCCGCCTAACCCAACAAGGCACGATCGTCGGCACCCCCGGCTACCTCGCCCCCGAGATCCTCGCCGGCGCCCTACCGTCAATCCGCCAAGACCTCTACGCCGCCGGCATCACCGCCCACCAACTCCTCACCGGCCAAGAACCCGCCAGCCACTCGCCCGCCGGCCTAGCGCCCGCCAGCCACGAACCCCCCGGCCTAGAGCCCGCCGCTGGTGCACCCCATCCACACCGCCCACCCGGCACACCAGCCACCGCGCTCTGGGCTGTCGTCGAAGCCCTCCTCCACCCGGACCCCACCAAACGCGCCGACTCGGCAACAACAAGCCTCACCAACCTCAAGCCAGCCCTAGCCGACCCCCTGCACCTCCCAGCCCACACCGCCGACAACGAGTTGATCGAAGTCTTCGACCACCTCCCCCCACTCCCCTCCCGCCCCACCGCCACCAACACCGCCCCCACACCACAACCCGCGACCACCCATGTGACACCTCACCCCACGGCACAACCCACGCCGACCCCTGCGTCACCTCACCCGACGGCGCAGAGCGCGCCCACCCACGGGCCGACTCAACCCGCGGCGCATCGAGAAGGTCCCGGTCCAGCTGCCCGACCGCCCATTGACCAGGCCACCACCAGCCGCGCGGACGGCCAGGCGCCAGACAGCCACCCGTCCGCCGACGAATGGCCGAGTGGCGAGGGGCCCAGTCGCGAAAGGTCGGGTGGTGAGAGGTCGGACCGAGCAGCGGACGGCCGACGGCGGCGCGTTCTCGTGGTTGCGGGCGCTAGCCTCGCGGTCGCGGCAGTCGCCACGACCGCGGTCCTGCTCACCCAAGGCGATCCGGGCAACAACCTGCGCCCAACCGGCGGAAGCACGACCCCCACCACCTCGCCGACGACCCCCACCATCTCGCCGACGGCAACCCCGTCGTTGAGCTCGACTCCGCCGCCGGTCCCGACAGGCAGCCCGAACCCGATCCCAGACCCCGAGGTGAAGCTCGGCGCGACCTGCGGCTGGCAGGAGGCCGGAACCCTGGAGACGGCCGCTAACGGCATCCGCGTCGAGTGCCGTAAGCACGGCTCCACGTACCGCTGGATCCGAGCCACCTGACCAGAGCTCCTGCCATCTTCCGGAGGGCTGACCCGTTACGGCTGATTCGGCCAGTTCTGGGAACCGGGCTGCCCCGGGTACTGCCCAGGCTGTGCCTGCCCAGGGTGCTGCGGCTGGGTCGGATAGGGCGGCTGGTTCAGGTGTTGCGGTCCACCAGCCAGGGTTGGACGGCGACGAAGCAGGGCGGCCGCGATGATCGCTATCGCCAGCAGAACCACGCCTCCGCCGATGATCCAGGGCAACGGCGAACCCGAGTCGGCTGCGTCGCCGGGTTGGCCTGTGTCGCCAGAGGTTGTGCCGGCCGGAGTTGGGGTGGGCTCGGGGCTTTCCGTTTCGGTCGGGGTGGTTGACGGGGTTGGGCTGGTTGCGGTTGAGCCCGATTCGCCGTATTCCGGGCCGGCGACCTTCTGCCCGGCGGTGGCGAGGTCGATGGTGATGGGCACGCCGCCGCCGCTCGGGTTGCTGTCGACCGACGCACCGAGTCGGACGATGATGTAGTACCACCCGTCGACGCTCGACCTGCGCAGCTTGGAGTCGTTCGCGTTGCGGTTGAGGTAGACCACGCGCGGGGTCGCGATCGGCTTACCGCCGGTGGGCAGCGTCTTCGTCTCGCCCGTGTAGGCGGTCGTATCGAACTTGAGCTCGGCCCGCACCGGGGTGAAGAGTCCAGTCCGGATATTCGCGGTCTCGCCGTCCGCCCGGCCGCCGTACGTCACTCGATAGGCAAGGCCCTGACCCCAATCGAGCTTGACCCGGTAGAACAGCTCCTCGCCGTAGTAGATCGTCTCGCCGAATCGGCCCGAGCCGCTCAACGTGGTCGCCTCGTTGAAGGAACCACCGCCGCGAACCGCGCGCACTCCCCCGGCCGGCGGCTGGGCGAAGTCGACCAGGCTGGTCTGAGCGGGCTCACCGAGCGCACCGACAACCGGCGGCTCGATCCGGACCAGCAGCTCCATGGGCACCCGGTCCGTGCCGTCCTTGGCGTCCCGCGTGACGCGGAAGGTGTACTTCCCGGGCACGCTGCAGGCCCTTGATCCGGAGCCACCGGGAGCCAGACCATTCCAGGTGAGCACCGTGGTCAGTGAGCCGCCGTCGGCCCTTGCCCGGGTGTTCAGCTCGCGCTGACGGTGATTGCAGTCCGCGGCGCCCGGGCCGGTGATCCGGATGTCGAGCACCTCGATGTCGCGGGGATTGCCGCGCGGGAAGATCGCGGTGGCGGCGAAGTACGCGGTGTCGCCGGCCTTGAGCTCGACGCTGTAGAACCGCTCCTCGACCGGGCTGAGCGTGTCGACGTACTGCCCGGGCTCGATCACCGGCGCGTTCGCCGGGTCGTTGCTGCCGATGACGGGCTTGCCGACCGGCTCGTAGTGCCGCAGGGCGCGCTCGGTCACCCGGCCGAGCACTCCGAGCAGCGAATCCGCGTCGGTGGCGTCGTGATACGTGCCGCCGGTGCTCTGCGCGATACAGGCGAGCTGGGCGCGCGCCTTCGCGTCGACCTTGAAGCCGATCGCGTGCACGTGCAGGTCGACACCTTGCCGGGCGAGCTCCTTGGCGACCAGACAGGGCTGCGGTGGGGCACAGGTGTCCTCACCATCGGAGACCAGCACGATCGAACGCTGCCCCTCCTTCGGCAATTGACCAGCGGCGACGCGCAAGGCCTGCCCGATCGGCGTATAGCCCCTGGCCTTGGTCGCGGTGACCGCGGCCTTCAGAGCCGGCTTGTTCACCGTCGAGACCGGGCGAACGACGCGCACATCGCGACAGCCCGCGGCCTTCTCCGCGCCGCTCGAGCCGGTGCCCGCGCCATAGATGGTGAGGCCGACCTGAGCCTCGGCAGGCAGGCCGTCGACCATCGAGCCGACGGCCCGCTTGGCAGCGTCCATCCGGGTGCCGCTGCCGCCGGCGTCGCGGGCGGTCATCGAGCCGGACGAGTCGAGCACGACCATCACGGGCGACAACTCGGGCGCCAACGCCAGCGCCGCCGCGGGTCTGATGCCGTTCGCGAATGAGAATGCCGCAGTCAGGGCGGCCAGCACTGCGAGTGCGGCGAATCGACGTATCATGACCTCTCCAAGGACTTCCGGCTCGAATGATCGATAACCTAGCGTTTGCAGATGCAATTTGCAAACAGTAATCTGGAGAGAGATGGCCGACGCACTCGCCCGCAACATCGATCTGCAGATGCGGTGGTACGGCGAGCCGCTGGGTGACCGGTTCCGGCGGCTCCTCGACGGTCTGAGCCTGTCACAGGCCCAGCTCGCCGGGGCGTTAGGGCTATCGGCACCGATGCTGTCCCAGTTGATGTCGGGTCAGCGCGCGAAGATCAGCAACCCTGCCGTGTTGTCCCGCCTACTCCAGCTCGAGGCAATGGCCGCCGAGCCCGGCTGGACGGCATTGCCCGACACCGAGCGCCAACGCCGAC
The DNA here is from genome assembly GCF_036226525.1 of Kribbella sp. NBC_01245. Classification (NCBI taxonomy): domain Bacteria; kingdom Bacillati; phylum Actinomycetota; class Actinomycetes; order Propionibacteriales; family Kribbellaceae; genus Kribbella; species Kribbella sp. NBC_01245. The sequence continues at coordinate 6,207,056 of NZ_CP108487.1, read as the reverse complement.
TGGAGGAGGTCCGAGCCGCCCAGAGCACCACCCTGACCGTCGACCAAGGCCAGGCCCACGGCCAAAGCCAAGCGTCGGCGCAAACAGCCGAGCCCGCCGACCAGGTCGCGGCGATCCAGACCCTGCTCCGAGAGCTGGCATCCGCCGCCGAGCTCGAGGGCGCGGCCACACTGCTCGACGAGCAGTACCCGGAGATCGCCGAGGCCCTACGCGTTCTCGGCACCGGCCGCACCCAAGATGCCCGCGCCTTCTACACCCGCATCACCAGCACCTAAAAGCGACCGACCCGCGCCAGAGCGAGCCGCCAGAAAGCGCTAGCGGGGATCGACGCCGGCGTAGTCGCGCCAGACGTACGGCGGAACCTGGTCGATAACGTTCTTGAGCAGGTCGAGGCGACCGAGCACCTGGTGCGGGTTGTGGTCGCCACGGGTCCAGCCGATCAGCGAGTCGCCGTCCATCCGCCAGCCGATCTCACCGCGGGCGAGCAGCATCTCCATCATCCGCGGGTGGATCACCGCATGCCCGAAGCGCTCGTCGTGCGCCTTCACCCGGAACGCCCGGTTGAACTGGTCGCTCTCGAACTGGATGTCCCGGAATCCCAGCGCGTTCGCGAAGGCGCCACCGAAGATGCCCTCGTGCGTCACCTGCAGATGCGGCAGCGCGCCCGCCATCCGCATCACCACCACGCCGTACTCGTGGGTGGTGGTGGTCCGGTTGCCCTTGGAGTCGGTGCTGTGCGTCTGGTAGCTGTAGTCGAACGCGACGAACGTCCGGCCGTGGAAGTCCCCGTTGAGCGCGTTGATCGCCCGCCGGTTGTCCCCCTTGTCGAACGGATCGCCACGCCATTGCCGGGCCAGCGCGTGGTTGCTCGGCGTATAGGCCCAGCCGTTCATCGCCGCGAAGGCCGCGAACGCCTCCCGGCGCTTCTTCGCCTGGATGTACGACAGGTAGATGATCCCGCCGGCGATGACCGCGAAGATGAGGCCAAAGACAAGGAAGCTGGACGTCATCAGCCGAGCCCGAGCTCGTCCAGACCGAAGGCGTAGCGATACTCCAGGCCCTCGGACTCGACCTTCTCCTTCGCCCCGGTCGCCCGGTCCACGATCACGACGACCGCCACGATCTCGGCGCCGGCCTCGCGCAGTGCCTCGACCGCGGTGAGCACGGAACCGCCAGTGGTGGAGGTGTCCTCGACCGCGAGCACCCGGCGGCCCTTCACGTCGGGACCCTCGATCCGGCGCTGCAGTCCGTGCGTCTTCTCGGCCTTGCGTACGACGAAGGCGTCGAGCTCGCGGCCCTGCGCCTTCGCGGCGTACAGCATCGACAGCGCGACCGGGTCGGCACCGAGCGTGAGACCGCCCACCGCGTCGTACTCCAGGTCCGCGGTCAGCTCCAGCAGCACCGGGCCGATCAGCGGCGCGGCGGCCGCGTCGAGCGTGATCCGGCGCAGGTCGACGTAGTAGTCGGCCTCCTTGCCCGAGGCCAGTGTCACCCGGCCCCGCACGATCGCCTTGCTCTTGACCTGCTCCAGCAACGCATCCCGCTCAACAGTCATGGCCTAGGAGCATATCGGCGGCAGTGGTCAGCGCTTCGGTTGAGTCTTCACCAGGTGGCCGAAGGCGACGGAGCGGTCGGGTGAGCGGAAGAGGTCCTGGCAGGTGGTGAGGGTGATCAACGCCTTCACAGGCTTCGCGGCCGGCTTGCCGGGCACCGGTTGCAAGACCCAGCCAGCGGCCGGTTTAACCGTCAGATCGCGCGGTGAGGTGTCCAGGACGTACGTGTAGACAGCGTCGCCTGTCTCCACAATGACCTCATCACCGACGTTCAACCGCAGCAGCTTCCGGAACGGCGATCCGTGCGTTACCCGATGCGCTGCGATGGCGAAGTTGCCGAGCTCGCCAGGGAGCTGCGTATCCGGGTAGTGCCCGACACCCTTGGCCAGATCGTCGTCACGCACCCCCTGGACGATCGGCTTCTCCCAGTCGGCACCGAACTTGGGGATCCGCACCAGCGCCACCGGTTGGCCTAGCCCGGGTTTAGCCGCCGGTTTCGCCTCAGGCTTCCACTGTTCGCGTAGGTCGTTCTCGAGGTCGTCCATGGCCTTACCCGAGGTGATGCCGGTGCCGACGTACTGCCAGCCGACCCACCCCAGCACCGCCAACCCGGCCACCAGGAACACGATCCCGAGCCAGCGCAACACACCCCGTGACATGCGGCCAGTATCGCCTGACCTTTCAACACGACTGCAAAGGCTGTGTAGGACGTGTCGATGGACGCCGTACGCCGCGTGGGACCACGATGAGCGGACAGGCGGTATGACGTACAGGAGGAATGCCGTGAAGGCGCTGGTCAAGGCCGAGAGCAGGCCCGGACTCTGGTTGCAGGATGTGCCCGAGCCCACCATCGAGGCCGACGAAGTACTGATCAAGGTCCTCCGCACGGGTTTGTGCGGCACCGACCTGCACATCCAGAACTGGGATACCTGGGCGCAGAAGAACGTGCCCGTCCCGATGGTCACCGGCCACGAGTTCTCCGGCGAAGTGGTCGAGGTCGGCGCGGGTGTCCGTGACGTGGCCGTCGGCGACATCGTCAGCGGCGAGGGCCATCTGGTCTGTGGCAAGTGCCGGAACTGCCGGGCCGGCCGCCGGCACCTCTGCATCAAGACCCGCGGCCTCGGCGTACACGTGCCCGGCGCTTTCGCGGAGTACGTCGCGCTGCCCTCGTCCAACGTCTGGGTCCATCGCGATCACGTCGACCTGGACGTGGCCGCGATCTTCGACCCGTTCGGCAACGCCGTACACACCGCTTTGTCGTTCCCGGTCGTCGGCGAGGACGTCCTGATCACCGGCGCGGGCCCGATCGGCATCATGGCCGCGGCCGTCGCCCTGCACGCCGGCGCGCGCAATGTGGTCATCACCGACCTGTCCGACTACCGGCTGGACCTGGCTCGCAAGATCGGCGTGACGCACGCGCTGAACGTCGGCGAGCAGACGATCGCGGACGCCCAGCAGAGCCTCGGCATGCGCGAGGGGTTCGACGTCGGCATGGAGATGTCGGGTCAGCCCAAGGCGCTGCGCGACATGCTGGCCAACATGAACCACGGCGGCAAGATCGCGATGCTCGGGCTGCCGTCCGACGAGATCGCCATCGACTGGAGCACGGTCGTGCTCAACATGCTCACGATCAAGGGCATCTACGGCCGCGAGATGTTCGAGACCTGGTACTCGATGTCGGTGATGCTCGAACGCGGCCTGGACCTCGGGCCGGTGATCACGCACCGATTCGGGTACGGCGATTTCGAGCAGGCCTTCGACACCGCCCGGCAGGGGCAGTGCGGCAAGGTCATCCTGGACTGGACCCATCAAACCCTGGAGGAGAAGCACTGATGTTCGGCCGGATGCGGGAAGACCTGGCAGGCACCATCGGCGAGATCCGGGAGGCGGGCCTTTACAAGTCCGAGCGGGTCATCACCTCACCCCAGAACTCGGCGATTTCTGTTGCCAACGGCAATAAGGTGCTGAACTTCTGCGCGAACAACTACCTCGGCCTGGCCGACCACCCCGAGGTGATCCAGGCGGCCAAGGACGCGCTGGACGAGTGGGGCTTCGGCATGGCCTCGGTCCGGTTCATCTGCGGCACCCAGGCGATCCACAAGCAGCTGGAAGATGCCTTGAGCAACTTCCTCGGCCAGGAGGACTCGATCCTCTACAGCTCCTGCTTCGACGCGAACGGCGGTCTGTTCGAGACGCTGCTCGGCCCCGAGGACGCCGTCATCTCCGACGAGCTGAACCACGCCAGCATCATCGATGGCATCCGCCTGTGCAAGGCCAAACGCTACCGCTACAAGAACCGCGACATGGCCGACCTGGAGGCCCAGCTCAAGGACGCGGCCGACGCCCGGTACCGGCTGATCGCGACCGACGGCGTCTTCTCCATGGACGGGTACGTCGCGCCGCTGGACGAGATCTGCGACCTGGCCGAGCGGTACGACGCCCTGGTGATGGTCGATGACTCGCACGCCGTCGGTTTCGTCGGGCCGAACGGCGGCGGTACGCCCGAGCTGTTCGGCGTCAGCGACCGAGTGGACGTCATCACCGGCACGCTCGGCAAGGCCCTCGGTGGCGCGTCGGGTGGTTACGTGTCGGCGCGTCGCGAGATCGTCGAACTCCTTCGCCAGCGGTCGCGTCCGTACCTCTTCTCGAACTCCCTCGCGCCGGCCGTGACCGCCGCCTCGCTGAAGGCGCTCGAGCTGATCGGCGGTTCGAGCGAGCTGCGCGACCGGCTCAAGGCGAACACCGAGCGCTTCCGGACGAAGATGACCGAGGCCGGGTTCGACGTACTCCCCGGCGATCACCCCATCTCGCCCGTCATGATCGGCGACGCGGCCGAGGCCGGACGCCTCGCGGACAAGCTGCTCGAACTCGGCGTCTACGTCATCGGCTTCTCGTACCCGGTCGTCCCGCACGGCAAGGCGCGCATCCGCACCCAGCTCAGCGCCGCCCACACCACCGAGGACGTCGACCAGGCCGTCGCCGCCTTCATCGAAGCCCGAGCCGCTCTGGCCTGACGTGTGTTGTCCCGGCGGACCAAATCCCACCAGGAGAGCCGTCGGGACACACGTTTCAACCGGGCGAATGCTCCCCTACCGTGCGCAAGAATCGCCGAAAGGAATGGGAGCAGATGAAGGTCTACATCTCGGTCGATATGGAAGGGATCGCGGGTATCGCCACCCTCGATCAGATCGTTCAGGGGCAAGCGGGCTACGCGGCCGCACAAGCGCTGATGACGGCCGAAACGAACGCCGCGATCCTCGGCGCCGTCGAGGCCGGCGCTTCGGAAGTGACAGTCAGCGACAGCCACGGCAGGATGGACAATCTCCTGCACGCCGAGCTGGATCCGCGGGCCCGGTTGGTGTTCGGAACACCTCGGGCACAGTGCATGGCACACGGCCTCACGCCCGACTTCGACGTCGCACTCTTCGTGGGATACCACGCTCCGGGCGGCGCGCCTGGCGTTCTGGCGCACACGTTCTCCTCGGAGTTCGCCCGGATGCGCGTCAACGGGCGGGAGGTGTCGGAGGCGGAGGTCAACGCCCTGTACGCCGCCAGCCGCGGCGTGCCGGTTGGGCTGATCACCGGAGACGACCAGATCTGTGAGCTGGCGGCGAAGGTGATCCCCGGAGTCGGCACGGCGGAGGTGAAGACCGCTGAAGGCTGGAACGCCACGAACTCGGTGAGCCCGTCCGTTGCCCGGGAGCTGATTCAAGAGGGGGCATCGCTGGCGGTCCAGAGCGCGAGTTCCCTTAGCCCGTTGGCCGTTCCGGATGACCTGATCGTTGAGCTCGACCTGCAGATCCCGGAGGCTGCGGAGCTGCTCGCGTTCATCCCCGGCAGCGAACGCCTGGGTGAACTCACCGTCCGGCAGCAGGTCGCCGACATCGACGAGCTGCTGGCCTTGATCACCGTCTGGTACCAGCTCGCCGCCGCCGCCCGCCGCGGCCGCGCCGCCCTAACCGCCCGTCGTTAACCGGATCCCCAGGTCCACACGGTGGCGCGAAACTCGCCGAATGGGGACGAATCAGTCACCGTGTGGACCTGCGCGACCGGCAGGACCTCGCCGTCCCGGACCGGCATCCGGGACGGCGAGGAGAGTGGGGTTACGAGGTGGCGAGGAGTCCCCACTGCTCGGTGTTGTACGTCGGGAAGGCCAGGCTGTTCTCGCGGAGGTTGCCGACCTTCGCGGAGTACGCGAGGAACGACCTGTTCTGGTAGAGCGGCATCACCGCGTAGTCGGCGGCGACGAGCTTGCCCGCCTTCTGCAGCATCTGCGTCGCCGCCTCGGCAGTGGGCGCCGACAGTGCCGAGTTGAGCAGCTTGTCCACCTCCGGATTGCCATAGTTGTTGAGGTTGAACCGGCAGAACGTCTGGCCCGAAGGGCAGCTCAGGTAATACGGGATGTTGCTGGTAGCCGAGTACGGCGACTGCGACACCGTGCCGACCGCGAGCGCCCAGTTACCCTGCTGCGCCGCTTCGACCGTGTTGGCAACAGTGGCGATCTGTACGGCGATACCCAACGGCGCGAGCGCTGCCTGCACCAACTGTGCCTCACTCGCTCGCAACTGATCGCCGGCCTTCACCTCAAACCGCAGCGGCGGCAGAGCCTTGCCATCCGGTGCAACCAGCTTCGAGCCAATCCCCTGGTAACCCGCGTCGGCCAACGTCTTCTTGGCCTTCTCGACGTCACCGATGCCGTACTCGTACTCGCTCACGAGATCGGTGTAGCCGGCCGAGCTCTTGATGAAGATGTGGTTCTTCAGCGGCTCCGCGGTCTCATCGAACTGCCCGATCGTCTTGTCGATGATCTGCTGGACGTCGACCGCCTGGATGATCGCCTTCCGCAGCGCGACGTTCTTCATCACCGGGGCGTTGAGGTTCAGCCAGATCAGGTGCATCGACGCGCCCGGCGTGACCTGGTAGCGGACCGACGGCAACTCCTCCACCTGCTGGACGATGTCGACCTGCGGGTTCGGGTAGATGACGTCGACCTCCTGGTTCGCCAACGAGGTCGGCTGCTGGGAGACGTCGGTGATGAGCCGGAAGATCAGCTTGTCCAGCTTCGCGGGGGTGCCGTACCACTTGTCGTTGCGGCTCATCACGACCGATCCGTCACCGGCGACCTCGTCGATCTTGAATGGACCGGCCGAGAACTTCGGAGCCGTCTTGGCGAGCCCCTCGTTGAAGCTCTTCGCCAGCCCTTCCGGGGTGTCGATCGACCCGTACGTCGCCGCGACGTGTGCGGGCAGGAACGGCGAGAACAACGCCTTCCAGTCGACGTACGCCTGGTCGAACACCACGGTGACGGTCTTGCCGCCATCCGAGCCACTCACCGACTTGATCCGGTCGTACCCGGCGGTGTTGGCCGCCTGGCACCTCGGGCACTGCCGCGGGTCGAGGGCCTTCCAGGTGTAGCTGAAGTCGTCCGCCGAGATCGCGGTACCGTCCGACCAGGTCGCCTTCGGGTTGATCGTGTACTTCACCGTCTGCGGCGAGTCCGCGACCTTCTCCGCGCTGGTCATCAGTGCGGCATTGAGGGCGGGCGTGCCGTCGGGCTGGAGCGTGAACACCCCGGGTAGCAGGGTGCCCGCGATGTCGAGCACCGAGTACGTCGATCCGCCCGAGTTGAGCACGTTCCAGTTCGAGATCGGATAGGTGATCGTGTACGTCACCGTGCCACCGGCTCCGACCTCGGCGGTGTTGGCGGTGTTCGGTTCATCGCTTACCCGCCCGTCGGTTCCCGTGCCGGCCGTCGTACCGGAAGTGCCGGTGCACGCGGCGAGCAGCAGGGCAGTGGCGCACAGCAGGCTTGTCTTCCAGGCAGGTGGAAGTTTCATGGTGGGCTCCAGGGGTCAGGGTTGTTGCAGGACAGAGCGCTCGCCGCGCAGCTGGGCGACAGCCTGGGCCGCGGCCCAACCGATCAGCGCGTCGAGGTGTGGGGCGTTGGCGGCGGGGTCCGCGGCCCGCGTGAAGACACCGACGGCATAGCGGCCGCCGTCCGGGTACTCGACGACGCCGACCTCATTGCGTACCAGCGGCAGGGTGCCGGTCTTGCCGCTCACCTTGATCTCGTCGCCGGGAAAGCCACTGGTGAGCCGGTGGGGCCAGATCTGGTGGCCCATCCAGTCCCGGACGAGCTTGCACGCCGCGGGCGGAGCCGCCTCGTCGCGCCAGATCGCCGCGAGCAGCCGGGTGATCTCCTCGGGAG